>CAYQLY010000004.1:64060-189744 GCA_964418605.1 uncultured Cytophagales bacterium | reverse complement strand
CCATGAAGGATGATAGTATTGAAGGTATTTATGACACCCTTAAACAATGTGCCAAGATCTCACAATCAGCAGGAGGAATTGGATTGAGTATTCATAATATTCGTGCAACAGGTTCTTATATCCGTGGAACAAACGGCACATCTAATGGAATCATTCCCATGCTTCGTGTTTTTAATGACACGGCTAGATATGTTGATCAAGGTGGTGGAAAACGCAAAGGTGCTTTTGCTGTTTATATAGAACCGTGGCACGCTGATATTTTCGAGTTTCTAAGCTTGAAAAAGAATCATGGAAAAGAAGAACTTCGTGCAAGAGATTTATTTTATGCACTTTGGATTTCTGATTTGTTTATGAAACGAGTCGAAGCAGATGAAGAATGGTCGCTCTTTTGCCCTAATGAAGCTCCAGGATTAGCTGATACCTATGGTGAAGAGTTCGAAAAGCTCTATGAAAAATATGAACGAGATGGAAAAGCTAGAAAAAAAGTACGAGCTCAAGAGTTATGGTTTGAGGTTCTAGAATCTCAAATTGAAACGGGTACACCATACATACTTTATAAAGATCACGCTAATAAAAAGTCTAATCAAAAAAATTTAGGCACCATAAAATCAAGCAATCTGTGTACAGAGATTATGGAATATACTGCACCAGATGAAATTGCTGTTTGCAATTTAGCTTCAATTGCTTTACCAAAATATGTGATTGATGGAAAGTTTGATCATCAAAAGTTATTTGAGGTAACTTATATCGCTGCAAAAAATTTAAACCGGATTATAGATATCAACTACTATCCTGTCGAAGAAGCTAAACGATCGAATATACGTCATCGACCTATTGGCTTAGGTGTTCAAGGACTAGCTGACACTTTTATTAAACTTCGAATGCCCTTTGATTCAGACGAAGCATCTGCACTGAATAAAGATATTTTCGAAACGATTTATTTTGCAGCCATGACTGCTTCTAAGGATTTATCAAAACAAGAAGGACCTTACGAAACATTCAAAGGCTCACCTGTTTCAAAAGGAATATTCCAATTTGATATGTGGGGTGTAACACCTTCATCTGGACGTTGGGATTGGGATACCTTAAAGAAAGAAGTAAAACAACATGGTGTTCGCAACTCATTGCTGGTTGCACCAATGCCAACAGCTTCCACATCACAAATATTAGGAAATAATGAATGCTTTGAGCCTTATACATCTAACATTTATACGCGGCGCGTATTGTCAGGAGAGTTTGTAGTTGTTAATAAGCATTTGTTGAAAGACTTAGTAGACCTTGGATTATGGAATGATACGATGAAAAATAACATCATCGCCGCTAATGGATCTATCCAATCTATTGCTGAGATTCCAGGCCACATTAAAGATTTATATAAAACAGTTTGGGAAATCAGCCAAAAGAAAATCATCGATATGGCTGCCGATAGAGGCGTATATATTTGTCAAAGTCAAAGCTTAAATATTCATATGTCAGAGGCGAACTTTGGTAAACTTACCTCTATGCATTTTTATGCTTGGAAAAAAGGCTTAAAAACAGGTATGTATTATTTAAGAACAAAAGCGGCGGCTGATGCGATTAAATTTACAGTTGAAAAACAAGCAGAAGTTGCATTAGAACCTGTTGTTTCTTCAAAAGAAGATAAACAAAATGCTATTGCTTGTTCATTAGATAATCCAGAAGCATGTGAATCATGCAGTGGTTAAAAACACAATGACTATGAAGTGGTTATATATTCTTTTTTCTTTTGCCATAATTCTTTTTTCTTGCAAAAAAAAGGAAGAAGCTAAACCTAAAACAGACGAGGAACTAGCTATTGAAACTGTTTCCCGCATATGGAAGGTTAAAACTATCAGTACAAATGTACCCGATGATAAAGCATTGTACTCTACTATTGTGTTTAAACTTAATACAGATGGTACATACAGTCAATTAAACCCTAGCAATGCCAAAAACCCTCCGGCCAAAAAAGAATCCGGAACATGGCGTTTTGCAAATACTGCTCGGACAGAAATTGTTTTAGACGAAGGTACTTCTGAGACACGTACACTATCTAATTTAATTATTCCTTCAGCTTCAGCCTCTACACTAGGATTCTCTTTTGAAGGTCTAGGAAATAAAAATGTGAAAATAATAATAGAAATAGTTCTTTTTTCGGAATAAAAACACTATTAACTCTTTTTTTAGCGTGTTTTTTCTAAATTATTCAAAAAAAATCCTTTTTTGTTGCGAACGGGGCATCAAATGTATTATATTTGAAAATATAGCCCTTAGGACTACTCGAAATTCGGGCTTTCTATTTTTCTTTAACGTTTCACGTTTTTCATATTCCTGAAACAATTGGGAAATTTAGTTTAGTTAATAATTTGTTTGCTTGAAAAGGCCAGTTGATTATTCTCAGCTGGTTTTTTTATTTACTGCCTTTTTCTCACCAGTTATTTACTCTATTTTCGTGTAAAACTTTCTTGTTTATGTTGGAAAGACAACTTTTTGTTTATAATACCCTTAGTCGTCAAAAAGAGCTATTTACGCCCCTAAATCCTTCTTTAGTAGGGCTATATGTGTGCGGACCTACAGTTTATGGATATCCTCATCTAGGGCACAGCCGGGGGCCTATTCTTTTTGATGTCGTGCATAGATATTTTATACATTTAGGCTATAAAGTAAAATACATTAGAAATATTACCGATGTTGGTCATTTAATCAATGATGCCGATGATACAGAAGATAAAATTACCAGAAAGGCACGTCTTGAAAAACTAGAGCCTATGGAAATAGCTCAATTTTATACCAATGCGTATCATCATGAACTACGCAAATTAAATATTCTAGACCCTACAATTGAGCCTTTAGCCTCAGGTCATATTATTGAACAACAAGAATTAATTGAAAAAATCATAAAACAGGGCTATGGTTATGTCGTAAATGGATCTGTCTATTTTGATGTACGAAAGTATCATCAAGATGGTCATAACTATGGTAAATTATCAGGACGGGTAATTGATGAGCTTTTAGCTGGTGCTGGGGAACAAGCACGAGAATTAGAAGGGCAAGAAGAAAAAAAATATCCTTCTGATTTTGCTCTTTGGAAAAAAGCGACTCCTGAACACATCATGCGTTGGCCTTCGCCATGGGGGGATGGTTTTCCAGGGTGGCACATTGAATGTTCAGCCATGAGCAATAAGTATTTAGGCAATACATTTGATATTCATGGCGGAGGTATGGATTTGCTTTTCCCGCATCATGAGTGCGAAATAGCACAAATAGTAGGAAGTACAAAAGAGGCATTAGAGCCAGCTCGCTATTGGATGCATCATAATATGATTACCATTAATGGACAAAAGATGGCTAAATCATTGAATAATGGAATTAATTTAAAAGACTTGTTTATAGGCAATCATCCATTATTAGATAAGGCTTACAGCCCTATGACCCTTCGTTTTTTTGTTTTACAAGCACACTACCGAAGCACATTGGATTTTTCTAATGAGGCACTTACGGCTGCTGGAAAAGGGTATAAAAAATTGATGAACGGAATGCGTTTGTTGAAACAAATGAATTACAATTCAACATCCGAAATTTCCATTGATAAAAAATTAGAAGAAGAAATTAGTTCTTCGTGCAATGCTTGCTATGAGGCACTCAATGATGATTTTAATACAGCACTAGCACTAGCTTCTATTTTTAATTTGATTAAAAAAATTAATTCATTTCACACCAAACAGATTGCAATCAATTCAATTAGCGAATCTGTTTTTGAAAAAATGAAAACAACTTGTATTTCATTTGTAGAAACTATTTTAGGATTAATTGATGAAACATCTGCTGAAATGGAAAATATGATTCAACTTGTTTTAGAGTCTTATAAAAAAGCAAAACAACGAAAAGATTATACCGAAGTAGATTTTTTACGTGCCGAGCTTAAAAAATATGGTGTTGTATTTAAAGATGGGAAAGAAGGAGTAGATTGGGCTTACGAAGAATAAACTCAACTATTTTTTTTCTCCACTTTTGAACTAATTGCAAGACAATAGGCCAGTTGTTTTTAGAAATCCGAAGATAAGAAACAGAAGAAGCTCCAAAGCTTGTATAAAATTCAGCAATAGAAGCATTGTCAGCTCCTTTAAAGTCGAGTAGTAGTGGCTGACTTGCTTCTTTTTTAAGAACATCATCAATGATGCTAGCTATTGCATTACTTTTTCTGCCTGTATAATCAGCTGAGGAAAAAAAGAAATAAATTCGTTTTTGGAAATACAAAAATAAAGTACTAGCTATAACCGTATTTTGATAAACAGCCTCATATACTTTACTTTGATTTTTAGAATGCGTATACTTAAAAATAGTTTTTAATCTTTCAATATCTTTATTTTTCACACCACCATATATTTTTTTTTCTGTGTGTTTTTTAAACAACTTGATCAACGAGTCAATCTGATTAGTTTCTTCTACATAAAAATCGATTTTACCTCTTTTACTTGTACGATTCACTGCAAAACTTTTTTTTAGCACTTCGTATTTTTTTTCAATAGACAAAATATAGTTTCGTTTTTCTTTAACTAAAAAAGATTTTCCGAATTGCTGAACGTAAGGCGTATTAAATTCATTGAAATGATAAGAGGAAATATAACGGAATGTTTTATCAAGTAAACTAAATAGCTCTTCCCACTCCCTTGAGCACAATGGTTTAGAGTAAAAAACACCAAGCTGTTGACAAAGTGCAGGCTGTTGAACAATAGAAATTCCCCATTTTCTTATTTTTGGAATAGGCATTACTGCTGTATATTGTCCATTCTCTTTTCCAATGATGGCATCCCAATCAGGCGAAACCATATTTAAATACCAAGAAAAAGCATAAATAATTGGACAAGAAGAGTTTTGAATACATTCATCCCATTGTTTTTGATCAATATCATTGTGATTTATATAATGAAACATGTATTACTTTTATGAATCTAAGAAACAGATTGTATATTTAACATTAATTTATGATTAAAACCAACTCTACAGAATCTAATTCGCTGTACAAAGATTTAGAAAAAAAATCGATTCGACAGGTATTAGAAGCTATTAATAAAGAAGATCAAAAGATAGCCATTCTTGTAAAAAAAGTCATTCCTACTATTGAACGATTAGTTACCGTATTGGTAGAAAAAATTCGTAAAGGTGGTCGAATTTTTTATATAGGGGCAGGCACAAGCGGTCGATTAGCTATTGTAGATGCATCAGAGCTTCCACCCACATTTGGTTTAGGCCATGGTATGGTTATAGGCATTATAGCTGGTGGTGATAAGGCTATCCGTAAAGCTGTTGAATTTGCAGAAGATGATCGTGATCAAGCATGGAAAGATTTAAAGAAACACAAGATTACGTCGAAAGATGTAGTCATTGGAATTTCAGCTTCGGGAAAAACACCATATGTAGTTGGAGGATTAAAAACTTGTGTTAGTCAAGGCATTTTTACAGCTGCAATAGCATGTAATAAAAATACCGAATTAAAACATATTGCTAACATAGCAATTGAAATACCTACAGGTGCAGAAGTGCTCACAGGAAGCACGCGCATGAAGGCTGGTACGACTCAAAAACTTGTACTCAATATGATTTCTACGTCACTCATGATAAAATTGGGTAAAGTAAAAGGAAATAAAATGATTGATATGCAACTCACCAATCATAAACTTATTGATAGAGGTATTAGAATGCTAATGGATGAATTAGGTATTTCTCAAAAAAAAGCAGAACAACTTTTAAAAAAACATGGAAGTGTGCGAAAAGCACTTCAATCTAAAAAGTAATTCGGGTAAAAAATTATTTTTTATGTATCAAAAACAAAACAACAAATGGGTTGGGATATCTATGGTATTAATCATTGCAATTGGAAGTGCAATAGGGTGGTTAGTGGCAGAAAAACAACCAAGTATTGTTAAAAAATATTTGCCTGCACAAGCTCAAATTATTTCTTCTAAAAAAACACGCGTTCGTCATGGAAAAGAAGGATATAAATGGGTGATGCGACACAAAGCTTATTTTACATTAGAGGATTATGATTATGCTTTTCATTTTACATGTAAAATCGGATCTTACCGTACAGGTGACACGGTTGATATTCTTTATAATCCTAAAAGACCTCGCACAGTAATTGTATATAGTGTTCCAGAAAATGCAATCATACTTACTGAAGATGCACAACTCGATCATATTTATTTAAATTATGAGGATATAAAAGCTTTTTTTGATAGTGTAAAAATAGAATCGAAGAATGAATAAAATTCTAATAGTATAATTATTGTTAAAATAAAAGATTTTGATAAAGTAATATATTGCGCTAATTTATAAAAAACCAAAACATGAAAAGACATCTGCTTCTATTATTTTTTCTCATTATTTATTCATTTGCAAAAGGTCAACAAAAAATAGATTACGTGTATGATCTTCCTTGTTATAGCTATAAAATAGATACTTCGATTACTAAGTTTATTACTACGCCTGCTTTCAGTCAATTCATTGATGAGGTTGAAAAAGACATTAATTATACGCTTCAAACATATCAAATAGAAGATTTTACCACCTTATCCAATTATTATCTCACGTTAGCACAGATTCATATTTTAAAAAAAGAATATGAAAAGTCTATTGAATACATAGAAAAAGCAAAATCTATTCAATGGAAAGATAGTTACAAGCAATGTTTTGGTTTATTATACAGAACTATTGCTAAGACGGAAAGCGTAGATAAAGAAAACCTGAAATTAGATTTTTTTCAGAAACAACTCAAGTCGGATTTAAAAAGTATAGAATGGAAATCTACTCATAATGTACTTGAAAATGAGCACTATCAAACATTACTAGTTACGGATGATCGCATAACTAGAGAAATTGATAGATTTAAAAATCAAATGAATTATAAAAAAGAGATTGCGAGCGAAACAGCTTATGATCTTATTCAAAAAACTATAATTAAAAAATATATCAATTTAATCACCAACGGTTTTGTTCCTGTATTAAATACTTATTTAAAAAAACATACACCTTTTTTTCCTGACTATTATTTAGGATGTAATGAGGCTACTTTTCCTAATTACGTAGACACATCCATGCTTTATCCTGTACTTGTTGGGCAGATAGATTTAGGGATAGACACAACAGTGTTTAATACTAATCAGATCTATAAAAATAAAGCCGATCCAATTGATGGTAAAGATAACGATCGCAATGGATTTATAGATGATTATCATGGTATCGCATTTGACTCTGTTGATCTACCCAGCAAAAAATCTTATCCTTCACTATACTTCACTGACTCTCTTAATGAGCACATACATTTAAACAAAATTCGAAAAGGTATTTATGATATAAAAATTTTTCAATACCACACACCGGATGCAGAATATGCTTTAACTCACCTTATTAAAAATAAAGATTACAAAAGTTATATAAAAAATTTAAGAGAAATAGGAAAATTTTTAGATGGTAGTCGTGGAACAAGCACAGCAGCCATTATCTTACGTCATAACCCTACCGCTATCTTAATTCCAAATAAAATTTTTACAGCCTACGATGTTGATTTTACTAATCTGAATTCATTTAACGCCTGGATTCAAACATTAGATCAAATGATTGACTATAACAAAAAAAAGGGCGTACAAATAATAAATATTAGCCTATATATGGATTTCTATAGACTATTGCCTCTTTTTTACTCAGAGCAAAAAAACAGTCTAGATGTTTGTTTGGCTAACAAACTGACTGGGATTTACATTCAAAATCTTAATGAATCTTGTAAAAAAATTTTTTCTAAATCACCAGAAATTCTTTTTATCATAGGAGCAGGTAACAACAATGCGGATGTCAGTTTTACCGCCTCTGCTTTATCTCATATTGATTTACCTAATGTGCTTATAGTTGGTGGGGTAGATTGTACTGGGGATGTTAACTATTTTAGTGCTATAGGAAAAGATATTAATATCTATGCCAACTCTTACGATTTAGCACAATTACCCGAGGGACAAACACAAATTCAATGGGGAACTTCCTTTTCCTGTCCTCAAGTCACAAATCTTGCAGTTAAATTATTGGCTATTAATCCAAATCTTAGCGTGAAACAGTTGCGAGCATTAATACTAGATGGAGCAACTATTAACAAAGAAAAAAATACAAAAATATTAAATGCGCACCGTTCTATAAACTTATTACTTGAAGGTGAATTTGAAAAATAAAACTAACTCATACATGTCTTTCCGCATGATACGATGAACGCACCAATGGGCCAGACTCAACATAAGGAATGCCTCGTCTAAGACCTTCTTCTTTTAATTCAGCAAATACATCTGGATGAATATATTCTGCTACTTCTAAGTGCATTTTGGTAGGTTGCAAATACTGACCAAGTGTAAGCACATCTAATCCGTGGGCTAGCAAATCATCCATAGCTTCATAAATTTCATCTTTTGTCTCACCCAAGCCCAGCATAATGCCTGATTTCGTACGCTTCCCGTATTCTTTAGTTCGTTTAATTTGTTCCAAACTACGTTCATATTTAGCTTGAGGTCGTACATGACGGTAAAGGCGCTTTACCGTTTCCATATTATGAGAGACTACTTCTTGTCCGGCACTAATCATAGTAATGAGTGCTTCCCAATTTCCCTTCACATCAGGAATAAGTGTTTCAATAGTTGTAGTGGGTGATAAAAACTTAACTTGTTTCACTGTTTCATGCCAAATAGCAGCACCTCGATCTTTAAGCTCATCTCGATTAACAGAAGTAATCACAGCGTGTTTCACACCCATAAGTTTAATAGCCTCAGCAACACGCCGTGGCTCATCAGCATCATACTCATTAGGTTTTCCTGTGGCTACTGCGCAAAATGTACAACTCCGTGTACATACATTTCCCAAAATCATAAATGTAGCCGTGCCTGCTCCCCAACACTCACCCATATTAGGACAATTTCCACTTTGACAAATAGTATGTAGTTTATTGTCATCTACTACTTTTCTGACCATGGCATAATTCTCTCCAATTGGCAATTTCACACGCAACCAACTTGGTTTTTTGGATGGTGTATCAGATGTAATTACAGGAAGTTCAATCATATTTTTTATTTTTTGAACCCATAAAATAACGTAATATAAAATGCAGGATAAATAGAACGATTGTCCGTTAAAGGAAGAATGGATATTTTCTGTGCAAAAGCATCTACCATTGCACCCGCTTCAAACCCTCCTATATTTTCACGGAAGCTCGAAAATTGAAAACTTAATGCAGCTTTTGCATTCACCCCTAATTTCACAGCGGATTCGCCAAGCCCTTGAAACAAATTTCCTGTGCCAAGAGTTAAACTATAATCAGGCGTCGTCTGCGGATTATAAGGTACTTTTCGTATATCTGATGTGCTGAAAGCATATTCAATATAATAAGGTGCAACAATACCCAAGCTTAATCCGCCAAGCAGAGAAAGACCTATCTCTACTCCTTCATCAGGTGCTTTGCGAAATACGATTAATTCCCGACCATATTGACTGCGAAAACAATATAAATAGTTTTGTTTTCCAGGAATAAATGAACTCCCTGTGATAACAGAACCTTGACGCGATTCTTTAGGATGTTTAATATTAGCAAGATCAAAGGAAAGTACCCGTGACCATTTTTCAGTCAATTTTTTATAACTTTTTAATGTAAACCCACCTATCAACCCCCCATTGGTAGAAAAAAAAACACCATAAGAGAGTTTACCATTGTATGGGTCTTCTTGTTCTTCTTCTTGAGATTGGCAAAGGGAATAGGTTATAGATATTCCCATACATACTAAAAAAATAAATGCTTTTCGCATGTTATAGTTCTAAATAGCGAGGTAAATTTACACATAAATAGCTTATCCTATGACCACTATTCGATCTACTTATTTAGGCCAACTACGTGTAGAAGCTACACATATGGCATCCGGAGTCACACTCATTTCAGATGCCCCTATTGACAACAAAGGTTTAGGCCGGTCTTTTTCGCCTACTGATTTAGTATGTGTAGCGTTGGGCAACTGTATGATGACCCTGATGGGCATCCTTGCTGACAGAGAACAAATAGACTTAACCTCTGTTACATTTGACACGATTAAGATTATGGCTAATCATCCTCGAAAAATTGCGGAGATACAAATCACATTTGATATGAAAAAAATAAAAGCAACAGATGTGCAACGAAAAAAACTGGAGAATGCGGCGCACACTTGTCCTGTTGCATTGAGTTTGGATTCATCTGTTCACCAGGTGATAAAATTTGATTATGGATTATAATAAAATGTTACGCTTTTCGTATTTTTATACTAAGTTTAGCTTGTATTTTAACTAAAAAAACACATGGCAGAAAATCGCTACAAATTTGAGATACCCGCTCACCATCGATCAATCATCAAAGTGATAGGTGTAGGTGGAGGTGGGAGTAATGCTGTAAACCACATGTATAATTTAGGGATTAAAGATGTGGAATTTGTAGTATGTAATACAGATGTTCAAGCACTTCGAACCAGCCCAGTTCCTAATAAGCTACAAATAGGTGTTAACCTCACACAAGGACTAGGTGCAGGTGCTAACCCTGAAAAAGGCCGAAATGCAGCCATTGAAAGTAAAGAAGACATTCGCGAACTGTTAGGTCAACAAACAAAGATGATTTTTATCACAGCCGGAATGGGTGGTGGTACAGGCACAGGAGCAGCCCCTGTTATTGCAAAAGTTGCTCAAGAGTTGGATATTCTTACAGTAGGCATCGTAACAGCACCTTTTATATTTGAAGGGAAAAAGAAAATGGCTCAAGCCGAAGAAGGAATTAAACAGTTAAAAGAATATTGCGATACAGTATTAGTTATACCTAATGATCGGCTTCGTGAAATCTACGGAAACCTGCCTGTAAGTCAAGCATTTGCTCAAGCTGATACTGTTTTAACAACCGCTGCAAAAAGTATAGCAGAAATTATCACTGTACCAGGTTATGTCAATGTGGACTTTGAAGATGTAAAAACAGTAATGAAAGGTGCTGGTGCTGCAGTGATGGGTTCCGCTAAAACAGAAGGGGATCAACGTTCTATCCGAGCAGCTGAGCTAGCCATATCTTCTCCATTATTAGACAATCGCAATATTCATGGTGCACAACGCATCCTTCTTTCAATCATGTCAGGTGAGAAGGCAGAACTTCAAATGGATGAGCTTTCTCAAATCACAGAATATATTCAACAGAAAGCAGGTGATGATGCAGAAGTAATATTTGGCCATGGCATAGATCCAACATTAGGAAATCATATTCAAGTCACTGTTATTGCAACAGGCTTTCATGACAATTACTACGAAACAAAAAAGAAAGTATATGATCTCGAATCAACAAAACAAATTGATTTGTTTGAGGATACTATAATAACTAAAACAAATTCAACTGGTGAAAAAAAAATCTATCAACTTGAAGAAGATAGTATTATTGATCAGCTTGAAAAAAACACATCTGATATTATAGAAAAAGATCAAGAATTGAAAAAAAAGCTATTGGATGACAAGGTACAAGAGCGTATAAAAAAATTGAAGAACCTGAGCGGCACATTTAACTCACAACAAGATGAGTATAAAGACCAACTTGAAACTCCAGCTTATCTTCGAAAAAAGGTAATCTTTCAACAATTACCGCATTCATCTGAAAAAAATATCTCTCATTATCAACTCAATGAAGATGGAGAATTGACAACAAATAATCGGTTTCTTCATGACAATGTAGATTAAGTTGTCTATGCTGCGTTTTTTTATTCTGACTTCATTTATCCTTATCGCACATCTCAGTTTTTCAAAAAAAACAAAACAAAGGTTCATGAAAAAAGAAACCATCGTAACTGGCTTGGCTGAACATGCAAAGTCAGGTGCCGTTATTATAACAGATACAAATGAACTTTTCTATATAGAAAACAAATCCAATTGGGAAAGTTTATATAAAAAAAGACTAAAAGTAAGAGGTATTCTTAAAGAACAAACCGTTACAGAGGAGGAGAAAGACAACAATGGTCTTTATCGTCAAGGACATGAAAAAGGAACAGTATTAAAAATACTAACCCAGGCTACATGGGAGGAGGTAATTAATTAGATTTTATCTTTTTCTTAAAAAGAGATTGTTTTCTACTCCATATTATATGCTAAAATATGATTATCTATTTTTTCAATACGAATAGGGTACGATGCATCCAGTTCATCTGTTTTAATATGACCTACTAATTCATCAGGACCTACTTTCTCAATCCAAAAATCGCTCGAAAAAGTCATCCCTCGTCGGCCATTAATTTTGTAAAGCACTTCTTTTCCACACCAATATTCTGTAATCGCTTTTACATTGCCTTGGACTTCATCCAGCTCTTGTTGTGAAAGAAATTTATGTTTAATATCCCTGATTTTATATTTTATATATTCAATATCAATACCGACCGGATTTGATTTATGAATGATACAAGCAACATATTTATAAGAGTTAGAAAGAGAAATATGAAATGGGTGGTTATTCAAATACGGCTTTCCATTTTCATCTTTTGACAAGCCATTATACGATATACCACAAAAATCAGCTAAGTGCCTCATGGCTAAACGACCCGCCAACCAATCTTTTTGTTTTCCTTCGTGAAGAATACGTTCAAATTCTTCTGTTCTTTCCAAAGATAGATCGAGCAGTTCTTTAAGCTCCTCTATTGTTTCTTCTGTTTTCCATAAAGCCACCGCAGCAGAGCGGTTGATAGCTTCCGTTTTGATTAATGGCATAACTAATAATAGTATAAAAAATACAAACCTGCTACAAGATTAGAAAATAAAAATAGAGTATTTAGGTGATAGATTTCAACCGTCTAACAGCTTCTCAACCATTTACAAGAGCCGTTTTCTTTTCTTATAACTATTTGATTTTAATTTACAAATTTAAACAACGGACGTTGGTTATTGATCTTTTGGAACATCGTATCACAGGAAGATTTGCGTTGTTCATCGTACATAAAGCCGTGTGCCTCTTTTTCAATGCGCTTTTGCATTCTATTTTCTCTGCGCATCAGCCGTTTTTGATCACTTTCAAATTCATCGCGCAGCTCTTCGGCCTCTTGTTTGAAAGATTGTGCTTGATTTACATTACCCAGCTTTTCATACGCTGTGGCTATATCTATATTAATATCTATCACTAGCTTTTTATCATCTAATTTGTCTTCAGCTATTTTTTTACCTTTCATCAGCCATTCGATAGCTTCTGTGTATTTGCCAAACTCCAAATGTGTAAAACCTATGGATGAATAAGTTCGGGCTAGTCCTGAAGGATTTGTTGTTTTTTCATCAATATTCAACACTTTAATAAAACACTCCATAGCTAACTCATATTTTTTTTCTCTCCTGAGAATTAAACCCATGTTATTTAGGGAGTTGCCTAATTGTTTTTGAGCGTTAATTTCTTGACTTATAGCTATTGATTGCTCATAGTACATTTTTGCTTGGCTCAAATCACCTTTGTCTTCATAAGCTATACCAAGATGATTATATAATTCTGCTATACCTCTCTTATCGCCATTTGCCTCACAGAGTTTAAGCGATTGATTAAAATTAGCAATAGCTAAGTCATAGTCTTTTTTATTCCAATATAATAATCCTATTTGTCTTAAAACAGTAGCCTCTTCTTCTTTATTTTCAATCACTTTAAACCAAGCTAAGGATTTGTTATAGCTTAATAAAGCCGCATCATAGAGCTTATGACGTGCATACACCATGCCTATGCGCATATAACATAATGCAACCCCTTCTCTACTTCCAACTTCTTCATAACAAGCTAGCGCTTCTTCATAATTATCTAAGATAGCATCCGAACGCATCGTACGATGTGCATCTTCCAAGCAACCTGTATAATAATAGGTCTTAGCAATACCTTCTTGGTAATTCAAAATTTTTGATGTACGAAAAAGATTATCAATAGCAAATTTTGTTTTTACATAGTCGGTATTAATATTTTGATCGATAATTTCATATAGCTTAATGATGTCATACGGCGGGGGAGTGGATATAGCATCACGAAAATTTTCTTGATAGTCCTGACACGGATCAAAAGCTTCTTTTTTGTTGCAAGAAAACAAGGAAATTACTAAAAGTAAAGTTAAAACTGATTTTAATCTCTTTTTTATCATAAAAAAATTATATTTTAAACCATAAATCTCCTTAATCTCGCTTTGTTATTATAAAATGATTACACCCCATTTGCATATTAAATTGTTAAAAAAATTTAATATCTTCTGTAATCCCCTCCCCCCTTTACATTTTTACTTTTTTCTTGATTGAGCTTAATCATTTTTTAATAATCAAATTCAACATTTTCAATGTTGGAAGTAAATATACATTCAAAAAATACAAAAACCAAATCTTTTTTGTATTTTTTTGGAGAAGCGAAAATAGGTTGCCGCGTTGTGGTGAGAGGAGCAATAAATTAAGACTAATTATGAAAAATATTAAATTTGAATATATTTTTTAGGATCATTTGAAGATAGACGTCGAAAGAGTAGCAACCTTAACAGGTCATCGAGACTGCATCTACGGATTGGAAGGGTCCATGGATGACCCTGTCATTTTCTCAGCAGGTGGCGATGGTATGGTGGTAGCTTGGGATTTACGTCAACCTGAATTAGGAAAATTGCTTGTTCAAATACCTTCATCGGTATATGCACTACGTTATCTTCCAGCATCTAATGAATTAGTTATTGGACAAAATTTCGAAGGCATTCACCTAATTGACCTTAAGACTAAAAAGGAAGTTCATTCACTTCGCCTTCCTGATGCTGATGCTATTTTTGACATCCAGCATATAGATGATTTGTTATGGGTAGCGACAGGCAGTGGACGAATCTACGTAGTAGATTATTCTTCATTTAAACTTGTAGATCAACTCCTTTATAGTTCTAAAAGTGCACGCTGTTTAGCTATCAATCTTATCAAAAAAGAAATAGCAATAGGTTACAGCGATCACTCTATTCGGATTGTAGATCTTGCTACACATGAACTTAAATTAGAATGGCCGGCGCATACCAACTCAGTATTTACATTAGCTTACTCACCGGATTATCGCTTTTTGCTAAGCGCTGGTCGAGATGCACACTTAAAAATTTGGGACACAAACACATCATACCTATTACATAAATCTATCGTTGCACATATGTATGCTATTAATCATATTACCTATAGCCCATCCGGGCAATTTTTCTTAACTTGTAGCATGGATAAATCCATCAAGCTCTGGGACGCATCAGAATTTAAGTTGCTTAAAGTTATTGACCGTGCACGTTATGCGGGCCATGCGACATCTATTAATAATGTATATTGGTCAACCTACCAGGATCAGATTATTTCCTGTAGCGATGATCGTCATGTATCCATATGGAATTTAAAATTTAGTCTTATATGAAAGTTACTCCTCTAGAAATCAGACAAGCTATTTTTCAAAAACGTTTTCGCGGCTATGATAAAGAAGAAGTCAAAGCATTTTTATTCGCGCTCTCTCAAGAATGGGAAAAAGTCGTTGACGAAAATAAAGATTTAGCTTACAAGCTAGATTCAACTGAAAAAGAAGTTAAGAAATTACGTGAAGTAGAAAGTTCATTATACAAAGCCCTTAAAACAGCTGAGGAAACCAGCGCGCATGTTATTGATCAGGCTAATAAAGAAGCTGACTTGCATGTACGAGAAGCTGAATTCAAGGCCAAACAACTTATTGAAGAAGCTGAGCGTAAAGCTGAAAAAATACTTCAAGAAATGAAAGACAAATTGAAAGAAATAGAAATCAACTACAAAACCATTGAACATTATCGAGATGATCAGCTTCTAGATTTAAAAAATTTAGCAGAAGGCATTTTACATAAAATTGAAAAACTAACTGTATCACAACCTCAATCTGTTATTTCTTAAATACAATGCAAACAACTATTTCTTTAGAGGGGCTCGAATTCTACGCCTACCATGGACATTATGAAGAAGAAAAAAAACTAGGTTCTCGATTTATGGTTGATGTGTACATACAGTTGCCTACAACTAAAGCTTGTACCACTGATCAACTCAATGATACAGTTGATTATGAGAAAGCATACCAACTTATTAAAGACTTAATGAATAATCCTGTTCATTTGATGGAGGCTTTGGCACAAAAAATAATGGATCATCTTTTCAGTATGAATGCAGCTATTAAAGGTATTCAGGTAGCTATTGCCAAGATTGATCCGCCAATTGGTGGAATATGCCATAAAGCCAAAGTGGTTTTAACATCTCCCGAATTTGCATATTAGTTAACTTGCCTTTATTATATTTATTTTTTAACTTATTATCCTATTCTTCCTAAATGGGTATTTTTAAATCCTGTAATATATTTTAACCCATAACCTACTATTCTATCAAAAGAAGAATGGGAAAACAAAATTAATCCGCCAAATTGTAAATAACTGTTTGCAAAAACTATTCCTATCATTCCCACAAGAATAGCTATTCCTTTATGGTGAAATAAATTATAAGTTATCGCACCTACATAAGGATTGACAATATAACCCATCATACCTATATCAGGGGTGAAAAATAAAAGAATATAAGCCCACCAAGCAATATCAAAATGAAGTAAATAAACACAATACATGGAACCTAACCACATGGCTAGCTCTTCAAGTTTAAGAATTGATTTCATTACTATTGTTTTATACTGTTAATTCTTTTTTTAAAAAATAAGCGGTATGACTTTCTTTATTCTGGCTAACCTCCTCTGGTGTTCCTTGGCATAAAATTCTTCCACCTTTTTCTCCTCCTTCAGATCCTAGATCAATAACATGATCAGCAACTTTGATAACATCCATATTATGCTCAATAACTAATACGGTATTGCCTTTATCTACCAATTTTTGCAACACTTGAAGCAGTTGTTGAATATCTTGAAAATGCAATCCTGTTGTAGGCTCATCTAAGATATAAATCGTCTTACCTGTATCTTTTTTGGCTAGCTCATTAGCAAGCTTTACACGCTGGGCTTCTCCTCCGGATAATGTGGTCGCTTGCTGGCCTAATGTCATATACCCAAGGCCGACATCATACAAAGCTTGTATCTTTCTCAAGATGTACGGTTGATTGGCAAAGAAATCAATTGCTTGCTCAATTGTTAAATCTAATATATCAGCAATGGATTTCCCTTTGAAACGTATTTCTAAAGTCTCACGATTATACCGTTTGCCTTTACAGGTTTCGCAAAGCACCGATACATTAGGAAGAAATTCCATTTCAATAGTTTTCATTCCGCCCCCCTCACAAGTCTCACAACGCCCACCTTTTACATTAAAAGAAAATCGCCCTGCTTTATATCCTCGAATTTTTGCTTCAGGAAGTTCTGTAAATAAATTTCTAATATCTCCAAAGAAACCAGTATATGTTGCTGGATTAGACCGTGGTGTTCGTCCAATAGGTGATTGGTCTACTTCTATTACTTTGTCTAAGTAATCTAATCCTTGTATACTATCATAAAGAAGCGGCTCTCGTTTTGATTTGTAAAAATGTTTACTCAAAATAGGATACAATGTCTCATGAATAAGAGACGATTTTCCACTTCCAGATACGCCACTGATGCACGTAAATGTACCTATAGGGATAGTAAGTGTTATATTTTTTAAATTATTCCCACGAGCTCCTTTTAAAACCAACTGTTGTTTGCCTTTTCGGCGTTGCGTTGGTATTTCAATTTTCTTTCTATTACTAAGAAAATCAGCAGTTGGTGTTGTTTGCTTTAGAAAATCACTTGGTGTTCCTTGTGCAATAATAGACCCGCCATGTATACCTGCACCAGGACCAACATCTAAAATATAATCTGATTCAAGCATCATATCTTTATCATGCTCCACCACTAATACAGAATTTCCCAAATCACGCAAATCTTTCAGGGCTTTAATAAGCTTGCCGTTATCACGTTGATGCAGCCCAATGCTTGGTTCATCCAAAATATATAACACTCCAACTAATTGTGTACCAATCTGTGTAGCCAAGCGTATACGTTGCGCCTCGCCTCCGGATAGAGTTCTTAAAGGACGATCAAGTGTTAAATAATCTAATCCTACATTAGTTAAAAAATGTATTCTCTTTTTTATTTCTTTTATAATTTCCTCGGCAATAATTCGCTGCTTCTCTGTTAGTTTTTTTTCTATGTTATTCCACCATTCTTTAAGCTGTCCGATATCCATAGCGGATAGTTCAGCTATATTTTTATCTCCAACTTTAAAGTGAAGCGATTCTTTTTTTAATCGAGCACCATTACATTCAGTACATTTTTTTACATCTATAAAATCCTTTAACCAATCCTGCATTTTTTCAGATCCATACTCTTGTTGTTTTTGTAAAAAATGAATAATGCCCTCAAATGTAGAATGGTATGTTGTTCCTGGATATTTAACTGAGGCAACAGGCACTTTGTCTTCAGCCCCATAAAGCAAAATAGAAACAACTTTCTCAGGAATAGATTTGATAGGTGTAGCTAAGCTTAGTTTATGTTTTTTTAAAATAGATTCAATTTTTTTAAAAATCCAAATATCTCTGTATTCACCCAATGGTGCAATTCCACCACGACTAATACTAAGTGATTCATCGGGTATAATAGATTCTCTAGTAATGCGTTCTATCTCACCCAGTCCACCACATTCCGGACAGGCTCCATAGGGGGAATTAAATGAAAATGTATTTGGTGCAGGCTCATCGTACGATATACCAGATATCGGATCCATTAAAAATTTAGAGAAATGATATGTCTTTTCTTTTTCATCTAAAACCAAACTTATACCTTTTCCTTGCTGCATGGCTTTCTGCAAAGATTGAGATAATCGAAAACGTTCCTCTGGTTTTACATGAAGACGATCGATGACCACTTCAATATCATGTGTTTTATAACGATCCACCTGCATCTTAGGTATCAAATCTTTTATTAAACCATCCACACGTGCTTTGATGAACCCCATTTTTCTAATCTGAACAAAGAGCTCACGGTAGTGGCCTTTTCTTCCTTTTACAACAGGCGCCAAAAGCATAATTTTTTGATTTTTAAATGCTTTCAATATATGATCAACGATCTGATCTTCAGATTGACGAATCATTTTTTCACCTGTCACATATGAAAACGCCTCGCCTACACGGGCAAAAAGCAAACGCATAAAATCATAAATCTCTGTAATCGTTCCAACTGTTGATCGAGGATTTCGTGAGGTTGTTTTTTGTTCAATAGATATAACAGGACTTAAGCCATTGATTTTATCTACATCAGGCCGTTCCATATTGCCAATAAATGACCTGGCATAAGCAGAAAAGCTTTCCATATATCGACGCTGGCCTTCCGCATAAATCGTATCAAAAGCCAGCGATGATTTTCCACTTCCACTAATACCTGTGATGATCACCAATTGGTTGCGCGGAATAAGTACGTTTACATTTTTTAAATTATGCTCCCGTGCACCATATACCTCAATATGTTCAAATCCTGTGAGATCGGATTTTGTAGAAACTTTACCCATCTTAGCTTATTCAAATCTAAAAAAAATAGTTGGTGTGAAAGCTATTTAAAAAGCACAAAAATAAAACCCGGCCAATTCAAACTATTTTTTATCAAAATGTTTGCAAAAAAACAAAAACTCATACTTTAATTAATTTCTGTAAAAACAGACGACAAGCCTATTATACGCTATTATTTCATAAATAATCCATGTAACTTTGCCTTCTTATCCTAAATCAAGACAACTCTTTTACATATGAAGTTTGATCGAAAAAGCTATTCCAATGATACACTAATCCAATTATACGAAGGTCTTTTAATTCCTCGATTGATCGAAGAAAAAATGCTCATTCTTCTTCGTCAAGGCAAAGTCAGCAAATGGTTTTCAGGGATTGGACAAGAAGCTATTTCGGTAGGCACCACAATGGCTCTAGAAAAAGATGAATATATTTTGCCCCTACACCGCAACCTGGGTGTTTTTACATCACGAAACATACCATTACAAAAACTATTTGCACAATTCCAAGGCAAACTATCTGGGTTTACCAAAGGCAGAGATCGATCTTTTCATTTTGGCACAAATGAATACCATATCGTAGGCATGATATCCCATCTTGGCCCACAACTTACTGTAGCCAATGGCATTGCACTTGCCGATGTTTTATCTAACCATAAAAAAGTAACACTCTCCTTTAGTGGTGACGGCGGATCCAGTGAAGGAGATTTTCATGAAGCATTAAATGTAGCAGCTGTATGGAATCTTCCCGTAATTTTTGTAGTTGAAAATAATGGTTATGGTTTATCAACACCAAGTGAAGAACAATTTAAATTTAAGAACTTCATTGATAAAGGGCCAGGTTATGGCATGGAAGCAGTGATGGTCGATGGAAATAATATCCTCGAGATCTACGATACCATTTCTCAATTAGCTAAAAGTATGCGCAAAAAACCACGCCCTGTGCTTGTAGAGGCGATTACATTTCGTATGCGTGGCCACGAAGAGGCTTCGGGCACTAAATATGTTCCACAAGAACTTTTTGAAAAGTGGGCTAAAAAAGATCCTGTTGAAACGTATGAAGCCTATTTAGTAAAAGAAAAAATTCTTTCGGAAAAACAAGCTAAAAACATTCGGAAAGAAATCAAAGAAAAAATAGAAGAAGGGTTGGCCATCGCTTTCGCGGAAGAGATGCCTATCGGAAATGAACATACAGAGCTATATGATATGTATGCACCATTTCAGTTTAAATCGATTTCTCCAATCAAAGAACATAAATCTGAGAAACGATTAGTCGATGCCATCAGCGATGCACTTCGGCAAAGCATGGAAAAATATCCGCAACTTATTCTGATGGGGCAAGATATTGCTGACTACGGCGGAGTGTTTAAAATCACAGAAGGTTTTATAGAAAAATTTGGAAAACAACGTGTACGTAATACGCCACTTTGCGAATCAGCTATTATTGGCGCGGCACTTGGACTTTCTATTAAAGGGTATAAAGCCATGGTTGAAATGCAATTTGCAGATTTTGTGACCTGTGGATTTAATCAAATCATTAACAATCTGGCAAAAATTTATTACCGATGGGGTCAACAGGCTGATGTCGTTATTCGAATGCCAACAGGAGCTGGTGTAGCAGCAGGCCCTTTTCATTCGCAATCTAATGAAGCCTGGTTTTTCCACACACCAGGATTAAAAGTTGTATATCCTTCTACACCATATGATGCGAAAGGTCTTTTAAATGCTTCTATTGAAGACCCTAATCCCATCATGTATTTTGAACATAAGTTATTGTACCGTTCCATTACGGAAGAAATACCGGATGAATACTACACCATTGAAATTGGAAAAGGCACCTATATTAAAAAGGGCAATGATTTATCCATCATAACTTATGGATTAGGTGTACATTGGGCAAAACAAATTACAGATGAATTAGGTGCAGATGTTGATATTATTGATTTGCGAACACTTTTACCTTGGGATAAAGAGTTAGTGGAAGAAAGTATTAAAAAAACAGGCAAGGCACTCATCATTCATGAAGATTGCATAACCGGCGGTATAGGTGCTGAGATAGCTGCTTGGATTTCAGAATATTGTTTCCAATATTTAGATGCCCCTGTCATGCGAGAGGGTGGTCTTGATACAGCTATTCCTTTTTCACCAGGATTAGAAAAAATTTTTTTACCTGAAGACCGTATTCGAAAAAAACTCTTAGAATTGCTACATTTTTAATATCCTCTACTCTTTTTATTTATAATGAAACCATCTATTTTAATTGAAAAAACTACTCAAAGCCGATTAGGTACAGTAGACTTCAGTGCTATTAAATTCGGAAAAATATGTGCTGATCACTTTTTTTTCGCTGATTTTCAAAATGGAAAATGGGAGAATCTCCAAATCAGTCCTTATAAAAACTTATCTCTAAGTCCAGCTACCTCAGCTTTACATTATGGTCAATCTATATTTGAAGGAATGAAAGCCTATAGAAATGAACATAATGACGCATTTATATTCCGGCCCTATGATCATCTTCAACGTTTCAACCGATCTGCTAAACGGATGTGTATGCCTGAAATCCCTGCAGATGTATTTATACAAGGGCTCACAGAACTTATTCGTATAGATCAATCATGGATACCTACTAAATTGGGGGATTCTCTCTATATACGTCCTTTTATGTTTGGGACGGATGAGTTTTTGGGAGCAAGACCTTCTGAAAGTTATAAATTCATCATCTTTACCTCTCCAGCCAATCCTTATTATCTTCAACCCATGAACATCAAAATAGAAACGCAATATGCCCGTGCAACGGAAGGAGGTACTGGATTTACAAAATGTGCAGGAAATTATGGTGCTGCTTTTTATCCAACAGCCTTAGCTATGCAAGAAGGTTATCATCAAATCCTATGGACAGATAGTCATGAGCATCTTTATGTGGAAGAAGCTGGAACGATGAATATTATATTTGTAATAGATGATATCCTTATAACCCCTGCTCTGTCTGAAACAATTTTACAAGGTATTACACGGGATAGTATACTTACATTAGCTAAAGAATGGAAACTCCCGATTGAAGAACGTAAAGTAAAAATCAGCGAAGTTATAAAAGCCATCACCGAAAATCGATTACAAGAAGCATTTGGTGTAGGTACTGCAGCAACCATTGCACCCATTGGAATGATTGGCTACAAAAATGAAAAATACACTATTCCGGTTGGAAATTCATCTTCTTTTTCTCAAAAAGCACTCGTAACTCTTGAAAATATACGGAGAGGAAAAGAGCAAGATAAATTTAATTGGTTGATTAAAATCTGATAATAACCACAACCCTTCATTTTAACGTAATCTTCAACAAAAAGAAGGAGAGATATCATTTGAACAACCTTATCTCAAAAAAAACTTACAAAATCAAAATTAAGTAGCTATACTTGCGCACTACTTTATTTAATAATTAAAAACAAAACCTCAAAATATGAAAAAAATTAAACTTTCATGGATTATTCCTATTACAGTCAATATATTGGCCTGTACAGGAAATGGCGGTAACGTGGAGCCATACAAACCAACCACCTCTGTCTCTTCTTCCACACCATCCCCTCAACAGCAATGGTTAAGCATTCTTGAGCTGGAATTAAAAGACCAAATTCCACAATCAACACTTATTGATGCACAAAATCATAAGGTTACTCTTTTAGTTGGTTCTAATACTAATCTAAGTCAAACGACTATAACTAAATTAAAAACATCAGATGGGACATCTGCAAGATACAACAATAGTATAGTTGAAGTTGGAAAAACATACGACTTATCTAATCCTATTATCGTGCAAGTAACTAATACAGGAACAACGCAAAATTGGACTATTGAAGCTGCTCGACTTGTAAGCGGTATCACAGCAGATAGTATGACCAATAAACCAGTGGTTAATCTTACCAATCGAACCATCACATTTAATTTTCGTGGTATAAGCCCTAAAAAATATACAGTCAAACTTAATATGCCATCTGGCGCCACAGCTACACTTCTTTCAAGTAATGCTCCGGATTTCTCTAAACCAGTTAAATATAAAGTTGCTTTCAATGATTACAGTGAAGAGTGGATAGTGCGTGCGCAACATACCGTGCGTTTATATGATATAAATACACCTCCTTTCAATGGAACAAAAACAGGCTTTAGTTTTGATGAATTGGATTATGTAAGTAATTACTCAAGCAATAAATCTAAAGCAGATATTGCGGCTTTTTTACTTTCAAATAGAACAACCATTTATGCTGGAGCGGGTGGTTATGATTTTAATTTACAAACAGCTGAAAACAGAACTATGTTTGCTTACATTCCAGGTGCTAATTTCGCTGACTTCCAGGAGATGGCACTAGAGCAAGCTAAGGTTGATTATAATGCTAATCCCAAATATTATGGAATCAAAGCTGGAGCAGACGCACCTACTCAAGGTGAGGTGCATATCGCACGCACCCCTGCCGGAAAATATATTGTTATTTATGTCAATGAAAAACCTTACTATACAATGTCTGGTGGTATAAATTATGTAGAACTGACATACCGTATTTTAGAATAAAAAAATAAAATAACTTAAACCTAGTTATCTAATTGTTTAGACTTCATATTGAAAAGCCCACGATTCCTAGTCGTGGGCTTTTTATTACCTGTTTTCTTAAAGACAACGCATTAAAAAAGGTTGCTTATAAGCAACCTTTTTTAATTTATTAGTTTAATGTGTTTCTTAGAACCAGAATGCTAAAACTAATGTTCCGCTTATGTTAGTATCTGCTTTGAATTCAAATGATCCAGAATCTGTAACAATAGAAGGATTCGAGCCTATTGTTTGTGTACGCTTGCCTTTGCTAGCAATACCAAGACCCCACATGTATTCAGCACCTAAAGATATTTTTGGAGCTACAAAATAACGAACACCTAGAAAACCGGCAACACCAAAAGAAAATGTACCACCTCCTGTTCTTGTAAAGTTATTAGCTGTTACAGTAGCGTCTGTAAATTTCACAGAGCCATAAGTTGCATAATCTTTACCTGCGATATTAACTTTGTCTTCATAAGGAAGTACATCAATACCAACTTGCGCACCATAGTAACCTTGTAAGCGGTGACGCATTGTTTTAATTTTTTCAATACCTGCTGTTAAACCAATAGTGAAACCTGTATGGCTTAATGTATTGGTGTTGCTAGTTCCATTAGGAAAACGATCCGTGTGGGAAACAAAACCAATACGTACAGCTGCTCTATAGTACGTTTCATCATCTTGTGCCATATAAAATGCTATTTTCATAGGCTTAGCGATCCAGTCTGCTTTGAATGGATCATTATTTACAGTATTGTTGAATAAATTCAACATTGGTTTAAGAAATGGATCTGCACTGAATCCAATTCCCCAATCTCCCGCTTCAGGAAGGATAGTGTATCCTTTTCCTTTGTCTCGTTTAGTGGTGATTCCATCTCCTTGCGCCATAGCCGCACCTAGTACGCCTGCACAAAGTATGAAAGAAAGTAATGCCTTTTTCATAATTCTTTGATCTATTTGGTTTTAAAGTAATTAATAAAATTCAATCGCGATTTAGCAAAAATTTCAGAGAAGAAAAAAAAATTTGCAAACTATTTATTTAGGATTCGATTATTTTTACCTTATAGTGTCTATCTTGTTGATAATGAGATAATTAAAAATGCAAAAAAATATAAAAAAAACACAATAAAAAAACACTCGATGAATTTAATGTAAATTTGGTGAAATGAAACACGGGTTAAAAATCAGACGAATACATGTATTTTCTTTTTTTCTGGTCATAGTCATCATACCCATAAGTGTGTGTTGCAGAAAAAAAAACTACCTTCCCAAGCCTCACGGGTATAATCGCATTGACTTACCAGAATCTGCCTATCAACATTTAGATAAAACTCATCCATACACGTTTGAATATTCCAAGTATGCGCAAATTTTTAGAGATAGCTCACGATTAGCAGAGCCACACTGGATTAATATTTGTTATCCGACATTTGATGCGTGTATTCAAATTACCTATAAGCCTATACAAGGAAAAGAAAAACTCTACAAAGAATACATTCAAGATGCTTATCGCCTAACCTCTAAACACCAAATCAAAGCATACGGTATAGAAGAAAGTATATTGAAAACACCTTCAGGTAAAACAGCCGTTATAGCAGAGCTTGAAGGTGAGGTGCCTAGTCAGTTTCAGTTTTATATGACCGATAGTACGATGCATTTTTTTCGAGGTGCTTTATATTTTAAAACAGCGACAAAAAATGATTCCTTAGCTCCTATCATTGAATACATTAAAAAAGATATCGTACATCTTATTCAAACTTTGGAATGGACAAACGGTAGAACAAAAACTAAATTATGAGTGACGAATATTCAAAGCGAGGTGCTTCTTCCGATAAAAAAGACGTACACGAAGCGATTCAAAATATAAATAAAGGATTATTTCCTCAAGCCTTTTGTAAAATCTTACCCGATAGCGATGGGGATGATCTGTTTTGCCAACTGATCCATGCAGATGGAGCAGGAACGAAGTCATCCTTAGCTTATATCTATTGGCGAGAGACGGGCGACTTATCGGTATGGAAAGGCATTGCACAAGATGCTGTGGTGATGAATACCGATGATTTAATTTGTGTCGGTGCTACAAATCGGTTATTACTTTCATCTACCATTGGACGAAACAAGCGTTTTATTCCAGGTGATGTCATTCGCACGCTTATTGAAGGAACGGAAGAATTCATCGCAAATCTTGAAAAGCATGGCATACAGATTCAAAGTGGTGGTGGCGAAACAGCAGATGTAGGCGACTTAGTAAAAACAGTCATCGTGGACAGCACGATCACTGCACGAATGGCTAGAGAGGATGTGATTGATAATGCACGCATACAGCCAGGTGATGTGATTATAGGCTTAAGTTCTTTCGGAAAAACGACGTACGAATCAATCTACACCGGTGGGATTGGAAGCAATGGGTTGACATTGGCAAGACATGAGCTTTTTTTAAATCGTTATGCTGAACTCTATCCTGAAAGTTTTGATAATCATCTTTCATCGGATTTGGTGTATCAAGGAACACATCAGCTAACAGATCCGATACCAAAGCTTTCGATGACGGTCGGGCAACTTTGTTTATCGCCCACACGAACATACCTACCCGTGATGCATGTCTTATTAAAAGAATACCGTAAAGCTATTCACGGTCTAGTGCATTGTACAGGTGGTGGTCAAACGAAAGTACTCCATAGCATGAGTCCGCTGCATGTATTAAAAACAAATTTATACGAGCCACCTCTTATTTTTAAGTTGATTCAACAAAACAGTTCTATTTCTTGGAAAGAAATGTATCAGGTATTTAACATGGGTCATCGATTAGAACTATATGTATCTGAAAAAACAGCTGAAGAACTTTTACCTCTTATTACTACTTTTAATTTAGATGCGCGTATTATTGGGCGCGTGGAAAAAAGCACAATAAAAAAAGTAACTATTCAATCATCCTATGGTGAATTTGTGTATCAATAAACACGTTGTATATTTATTTAAACAACTATAAAGCCTCGGAAATTTTAAACATTTCCGAGACTTTATAGTATATGTTTGGTGTTTTTTATGAATGATCTATTGAATTAGCCTTCTGTTGATTGGCTAAGGCTAAAAATGATTTAGAATTCTGAAGCATATCCCAAAGCTCTTTTAATTTGCGTTTAGAAATTCCTCTCTTACTGATATGTTGTTGATGTGCTTCGATCTCTTGCATCTTAGCATAAATGGCTTGTGCTTCTTGTTGAATCAACTGACTGTACGATGATTTATTTTTCATCACTTCTGCTACTTTTGTTAATACCATCTCCAACCTCTCCTCTATTTCTACCAGCTTACCCTTTCCACCCATAGTTTTATTTTGTCTCCGCTTGATAAAGTAGATGCCACTCCCTCCAACTAATAAACTTATAAGACTAGATAAAACAATATAAAAGAACCTATTCGAATCCCCCTCCCGTTTTTGTATAGAGTTTTCTTTAAATCCATCGATTGTGTTTTTCTTTTCAAACTCATCCCCAAGCCTCTTTATTTCTGGTATTAGATTCTCTGCTTGAATTGACCTGCTTTTTTCCGAGTAATATAATGCTTTGTCTATATTTCTTAGTTTTTTATACACCTGTGATAAAATAGCCGTTAACTCAATTTCAAGTTTAGTTTGTTTGCTCCCTTGAGCAATCGCTTCTCCTTTTTCTAAATACGGAATAGCCTTTTCGGCATCCTTTAAAGCCAGCTCATTCAAGCCCATATCTCGATGGATCCAGATAAGCAATTCCGGAAAGTCGCTTACCTTCTCGCTTTGTGCCAAGGCTTTCGTGTAATACTCCTTCGCTTCTGTATATTTTTTTTGTTGGTAGAGCACATACCCTGTATTATGCAAGGCCAGTGTCCTCAGCTCGGCATGATTAATCGATTCACTGATCGCCAGCGATTGGCTTAAATAATTCAGGGCCTTCTCATACGCACCGGTTTCTTTAAATAAATTGCCTAAAGAATTATACACATCCGCCAGCTCTTCTTGATTCCCTAACTCTTTTTGTATACCGGCTGACTTTACAAAGTTCTCCTCCGCTTCTTTGTATTGTTTAGCTTCGCGGTAGGTTTTACCAAGATCCCAATATAACTGGGCTATATTATATTGCTGATTTTCTTTTGGCATATGATCTAAGGACTTATTATAGTACTTAATCGCTTTTTCATATAAACCAACCTTATGATGAATAATACCTATTGTTCTATAACAATCTGCCATTTGTTTTTCTTCACCCAATTCTTTACAAATAACTAAAGACTGAAAAGTATGAGTTAATGACATGATATAAAACTTATTTAACTCATAGACATACCCTAGAATGTAATGTGCTAAAAGCTCTCCCTTTTTATCTCCTTTTTTTACAGAAACAATCAGTAGTTGATTAGCAAAATACACAACATTATCATTGTCCTTATTAATATATTTCTTAGCTAAATCATACAATTCTTTTGAGTCACCCTCTAAGGCTTTAACTACATCTGACTTGCTTTCATTTGAATGATTTTTTTGTTCTACTACTTTATTCTCTTGTTTGTCGCAGGCGAACAATATAATAAAATAGAGTATTAGAGTTGG
This sequence comes from uncultured Cytophagales bacterium, assembly GCA_964418605.1. Lineage (GTDB taxonomy): Bacteria > Bacteroidota > Bacteroidia > Cytophagales > Cyclobacteriaceae > CAYQLY01. The sequence continues at coordinate 161,036 of CAYQLY010000004.1, read as the reverse complement.
TATTAAGGCCTTTTTCTTCATAACTGAGCTAATTAAAAAATTGAAATAATAATATAAAAAAAGTAAAAAAATAATTCTCATGGCGGTGGAGTAGGTTTGGATTCTCTATCCCCACCACCTTTAATGTTTTCAATAGTAATTTTTATTGTTTTCATTGTTTTAAACTGTTGCAAGATAGCATCAAAAATATAGGCGAGTCAACAGCATAAATAGAATTTAGTAATATTTTTATGACTTTTTTTAGATAATTAAGAAATTTAGTGTTAAAACAATTAAACATTCAGATAGAAAAAATATATAGACTAGATGCACAACGGGTATAACTAACTAAATAAAAAGAAACCATCGCCAAATTTTTTGTCACTTTGGGCTCGTCAAAAGCTGACAAGGTTAGTTTTTTCTTACCTCTTCGTGGCTGGTAAAGCACACGTGTAAACCACTAATCACAACACTAAAAAAAATAGAGGCCTTCTTGTTTATATTCTATTTTTTAGTAATTTGCAGCAACAAAACCTATACTACACATGGAAAAGCTACATTCACACATTACGCTTTTTTTAGAAAAGCAAGATGTAAAAACAACCCATTTAGCAGAGTTAACTAAAAAATTAGGTTTATTCTGCAAAACAATCACCAGCAAAATAGAAGAACTTGAAAAAACTCACAGCCGAGCGGAAATTCTTGAAAAGATAAGTCTGCTTCGCTCCATTATTCGAGAGTCGCCATTGATTCAACGCACTCAAGATTGGCCACGTAAGTACCAAGGTGATTTTGAAACTATTGAACGTATCATTCAATGTAAAAATACAGCTAAGCCCTATACATGGGGTTATGTTTTTGAAGACTATTTTTTATACGCTCCAATTTCTCAACAACATCGTAATAAAGTAAAGAAACAACAAGCGGAAATTAGCAGTGTTATTAAAAAAAACCCAGCTGCACGAATACTTTCCATTGGATGTGGAACATCAGAAGATGTTTATCAAACACAAACAGAGATCAAGAATAGCACGGCACAAATTCATCTTATCGATATCGATTACGATGCTCTTCACTATTCAAAAGAAAAATTAAAAACCATTCAAGATCAGTTAACTATACAACAAGGTAATATTTATAAAATTCTCCATCAGATCTCACAACAGTATGACCTCATACTGATTGGCGGGGTTTTTGATTATGTATCCGATAAATTCATAACCGCTATTTTAAAAAAACTAATTAAATCTAATTTATCCAAGAATGGAAAAATCATATTTACGAATATCGCTGAAGGTAACCCTTTTCGAATTCCATTAGAATATTTTTTTAATTGGTTTTTAATTGAACGAAGTCAAAAACAATTACATGCTATACTCGAAAAAGCTCAAGTCCCATTACATGCTATTACAATTGAAAGGGAGGAAACAGGCTTAACCTATATCGTAACTATTGGTGATAAGAATTCCGGTTTTTCAGAATCAATAGTTAATAAAAACAATGTATGTGTGGAAATGCAAAGTGGTCGATGTTAGATTGAATAGTTTCCGCAAGTCTTCAATAAATTCAAACTGCGAGATAGTTTATTTTACAAATCGAATCATTATGAGAGGATAGTGAAATAATTGAAATACAAAAAAGAATAGTTCATTATCCTCATAATGATTTTTTTTCATGTTAAACTAATTTTAATTCATGATATACCCTATGAATAGGAAGCCCCATCACATTATAATAACATCCAACTATTTTTTCAATTCCAATATACCCAATCCATTCTTGAATACCATATGCACCAGCCTTATCTAATGGTTTATATGTCTCTACATAATACATAATTTCATCCGTAGATAGTTTTTTAAAATAGACGTCTGTTGTTTCACTAAATGTATGACTGGATTGACAGGTTAAAAGTGTAACACCTGTTATAACTTGGTGTTTTTTTCCAGACAGGGAATGTAACATCTCTATGGCTTCTGCTTTATTTTTTGGTTTACCTAATGATTGATTTCCTATAATAACAATCGTATCAGCGGTAATAACTATCTCATTTTTTAATTCATGTTGAAAGGCGGAGGCTTTTAGTTTCGATAAGTATTCTGGAATTTGTTTTAATTCTAAATCAGAAGGATAGATTTCTTCAATTTCTTTTTCTTTCACCGTGAATGTAAAACCCGCGGCTTCCAGAAGCTGTTTGCGACGCGGTGATTTAGAAGCTAGAATTAAAGGACGATTCAAATTCATCAGATTTTAAAGACGAAAATACAAATCCAGCAATAACTTTAGGATAAAAGTAAGTGGATTTTTGAGGCATAGTATACCCCGTAAGGCATACTTTTTTTATTTCCTCCATGGTGACAGCTTGTGTGATTAATGCCATTTGGGCTTTTCCTTCCTCTACTAAATGTAAACAATCGGGTAAACTTCGATTAAAAGCAATTTTTTCGGAGGAACGCTGATCTTTTCCAGCTATACCTAATACTTTTTCAATAATGAAATAATGAAGCACTGTAAGATCGAGTTCTTTTATGACATCTGGAAAATTCCAACTCATGGTTGAAAAAAGCTCAGGCCGTAATCGTATTTTATAACAATTGTTTTTCAGAACTAATCCAAATGCCCATTTTTTTCCTAAAATAATTTCTTGCAGATCATACACATTATCTACAGCCTTGCATGTAAAATAAGTTTCTATTTTTTTAATTATCTCTTTTTCATCCGGCAAAGAGATATGTTGTATTAAGCGATGAGTAGGCAATATTCGTATATCTTCAGAGGACAAATTAGTAAGATACATAAGATGATAATTATACGATTCATAATCTGTATGATGAGGATTAGCCAATCGCATTTTTTTTCTATATTCGATAGCACTTTCATAGCGATGATGTCCATCGGCTAGAATTATTTTTTTATCTTTTAATGTGTCTATAAATTTTTTAATCACAAGCACATCGTGAATAACAGCTACTACCTCACGAACACCTTGATAGTCTTCCGTTTCATATAATGGGCTTTGAATAGCCTCATCCATGTATGGCTCTAGGTTTTTTTCTATATCTTCATACAGTCCGTGCGTAGGACTTGTATCCATTTGTAGTGTCTCTAATAATTTCAAACGATCGTTTACACCATGTGGAATGGTGTTTTCGTGACGCAAAACGATTTTTTCTTCCCAATCGTATGCTTTAATATGTGTTATAAATCCTTTTCGACAATATTCTTTTGTCGAACCTGAAAGAGAGAAATACTGATAGTACACATATAGTGTAGGTAAGGTGTCCTGAACTAATATGCCTTTTGTTTTCCAATCATTCAGGAGGGAAACTGCCTCAGAAATGCTTCTAGGAACAGAAAGATGAATACTATTGTATGGATTTTTATAAAGACTTTCGCGTTGTTTGGAGGAAATAACATCAAAAAGTGGAGAGGTGAGCTCGTCAAGCTGAGTAGATAAACTCTTATTATATCGCCATGCACGAAAAGGTCTTATCTCTGCCATAAAAATAAAAGACTTCTGATTAGCAGAAGTTGTCAAAGATACTTATTTTAGGTTTAATTAAAGAGAAAGAAGTATAGGTTTATTTAATTGTTTCCGTTGTTAAGTTTTTCTTTTTCAACTCGAAATTTTTCCCTAAATAAACACGTCTGACTTGTTCATCAGCTGCCAACTCCTCGGCAGTACCTGCTTTTAGAATTTTGCCTTCAAACAATAAATACGCACGATCTGTGATAGAAAGTGTCTCATCCACATTGTGGTCTGTGATCAAAATACCTATGTTGCGATTTTTTAATTTAGAAACAATAGTTTGGATTTCTTCCACAGCTATCGGATCTACTCCTGCAAAAGGTTCATCCAGTAAAATAAAGCTTGGATCTACAGCTAGTGCTCGAGCTATTTCGGTTCGACGTCGTTCACCACCAGACAATACAATACCCAAGTTTTTTCGAACATGTGTTAAACTAAATTCCTCTAAGAGGCTTTCCATTCTTTCTTTTTGCTCTGCTTTAGTAAGATCTGACATTTCTAAAACAGCCATTAAATTTTCTTCAACTGTTAATTTTCGAAAAACAGAAGCTTCTTGAGCTAAATAACCTACACCTTTTCGAGCTCTTTTGTACATAGGCAATTCTGTAATTTCTTCTTGATCTAAAAAAATTTTTCCTGCATTAGGTTTAATTAAACCAACTACCATATAAAAGGTGGTGGTTTTTCCTGCACCATTTGGCCCTAGCAATCCAACAATTTCACCTTGTTGTACTTGAACGGATACATTATTGACAACCAGTCTAGATTTGTACTTTTTATAGAGATTTTCTGCGCAAAGTAGCATGTCGGATCAAACTGTAAAATGATTAGGTTATAAATTTAGGTGTTTTATATGAGTTGATACAGTTTTTATATCTTAAACACGAAATGTGTTTATTTTGTTCGAATATCTTTTATACTAAGCTGCAAACTTGTATTTCCATTAAATGTATTTTCCTGTATTGTGAAGCATATATCAAATGGTTTGCCGGATTGTAATACTGTTATATAATGACCAAGACCAAAACCAATAGCGTCAAATGTATAAGAATCATCTTGTTTAACTCTTAACTTCAAATGCTCTTGTTTCAACACAATAGGTGGAGAGACACAGAAAACATCTTCAGCCACAAATACAGGTCTTTTATTTCCAGGTCCGAAAGGCGCCATTTGCTGAAGAATAGTATAAAATTTGCTGTTAATAAGTTTGAGTTGAATAAGCAAATCAACCTCAATTAAAGGAATAAGTTGTTCTTCTGCAATTGTATTAGAAACAACCTCTTCAAATCGTTTACTAAAATCATCTACTCGATCAATAGGCAACGTAAGCCCTGCTGCATATTGATGCCCGCCGTATTTTTCCAATAGATCTGAACATGCTGTGATTGCTTCATGAATATCGAATCCGTCTACAGAACGTGCTGAACCCACAGCTTTTTCATTAGAAGCAGTTAATATAATTGTAGGCCGGTAATATTTTTCAACACATCGTGATGCCACGATACCAATTACGCCTTTATGCCAGTCTTCTTTAAATAAAACGGTTGACTTTGCTTCTTTTTTTTCTTTATTATTTTCAATAAGCGCAAGCGCCTCCTGGGTCATTTGAAGATCATATGTACGACGTACGGCATTTTGTTCATGAAGTTTTTTTGCAAGAACACTTGCCTCAGACTCTGTTTGAGCAAGAAGTAGTTGAACAGCTTGTGAAGCATGTCCCAGTCTTCCAGCGGCATTAATACGAGGAGCTATACCAAATACAATATCGCTGACATCTATTGGTGAATGTAATCCGGCTATAGCCATTAACGCACTTAAGCCTAATGAGGGAGCTGTATTTAATGCATTCAAGCCATGATACATTAATAATCTATTTTCACCTGTAATAGGAACAATATCTGAAGCAATGCTTACTGCTACCAAATCCAATAACTTATACAAAGAATTCGGTTCTAATTTGTTTTCTTGACAAAATGCAGATAGAAGTTTAAAGGCAACCCCACAACCAGAGAGTTCTTTATACGGATACGGGCATGTGGGTTGCTTCGGATTAAGAATAGCTATTGCTGGTGGTAAATCACCTGTTGGTATGTGGTGATCACAAATGATAGATTCGATACCTAATGAAGACGCATACTGAATAGCGGAAAAATCCTTAATACCACAATCTACTGTAATGAGTAAAGAGCAACCTTGCTGGCTTGCCCATTCAATACCTTGCAAAGAGACGCCATATCCTTCTACCTGTCGGTCTGGTATATAAAAATCAATGGAAGAATAAATGGATTTTAAAAAAGAGTAAATCAATGCAACAGAGCTCGTACCATCCACATCGTAATCACCATACACTATAATTTTTTCTTTTTTATCAATCGCTTTTTGAAGCCGATCAACAGCCTCTTTCATATTCTTCATCATAAACGGGTCATGAAGTTGATCAAGCGAGGGGCGAAAAAAATGCTTGGCTTGATCAAATGTAGAAATGCCTCGTTGAATTAAGATAGAAGAAAGTGTATGATTGACACGAATGGCTTGCGATAGTTCTTCTATTATTGCGTTTTTTGGAGAAGGTGAACAAATCCATCTTTTTTGCATAGAAGTTTTTTATAGTGCCCAAAGATAAAAAATAAAGAGCAATATGTGTTTTATATTGCTCTTTATTTATGCTTTTAAATTACTTGTTAGAAAGTACTCTCTTCAGTAGTTTTCTTGATAGGTTGTCCGTTTAATGCGTCTTTCATTTCGATGCGTACACCATCTCGATACGGCACAATCCAAGCATCTTTTACACCCATTTCTCTGAGATACTTTTTGAATGTATCTGCTTGCCAATAGTCCCGAAAATAACCCAAAGTATACTTTTTTATCCCATCCGCATCTACTTCTCCTCCAAAATTGGGATTATTATCAAAATACTTTGTCAAATCTTTTTTTCGGAATGCGCCAATTTGAACTCTAAATACAAGTCCTTTGATGTACTTGGCATTTATGTTTTGTGATTCATTTTGAATTTCATTCAAACGGTTGCTTTGTTGTTCAATAATTCGTTTAGACTCCGCTAATTGATTGTCTTTATCTTGAATCTGATTTTCTAATTCTTCAACCCGTGCAGTTAATGAAGCTACTTCTCCACGCAATGACTTGCTTTCTTCCGTCATCTTTTTAAAAGCAAATGGATCTTTTTTGATCAATGCTTTAGCTTGTTTGCGAAGTCTTTTTGCTTCTTTTTTCTCTGCCTTTGATAGTTTAGAAAATGCTTCAGGTGCATAAGCCAAATAGCTTACCACAAGTACACATACTATAAAAAGTTTATTTTTCATATACTCAAATTTTAATCAGTTACGCAATCTACATAAATATATTGTAAAAAATAAAATTTTTTACTAAAAATTTACTTTAAGCCTCCTACCATATCTTTAGCAATAACCCATTGATCAAATTGTTCATTCGTTACTAATCCTAATGCAATAGCTGCTTCTCTCAGTGTTGTTCCATCATGATGTGCTTTCTTAGCAATTTTTGCAGCATTGTCATAGCCAATATGAGTATTAAGTGCAGTGACAAGCATCAACGAGTTTTCTAAATTTTTATCAATCGCCTGTACATGAGGTTCAATACCTGCTGCGCAATGTTTATTAAATGAATCACAAGCATCACCAAGTAGTCGAGCAGACATGAGTAAGTTGAATATGATAACAGGCTTAAATACATTCAATTGAAAATGGCCATTCATGCCACCAATAGAAATGGCTACATCATTGCCAATAACTTGGGCGCAAACCATCGTCATAGCTTCGCACTGAGTGGGATTAACTTTGCCTGGCATAATGGAAGAACCCGGTTCATTTTCAGGAATTAAGATTTCACCAATACCACAACGTGGCCCCGAAGCAAGCAAACGAATATCGTTGGCGATTTTGAACAAGCTTACAGCTAATTGCTTAAGTGCTCCGGATGTCTCCACCATGGCATCATGTGAGGCAAGAGATTCAAATTTGTTAGGAGCCGTTATAAAAGGACATCCAGTAAGTATAGCTATTTTTTTAGCAACTAACTCAGCATAACCAGGTGGTGTATTCAATCCTGTGCCTACAGCTGTACCACCCAATGCTAGTTCTGAAAGATGACTCAATGTGTTTTTTAATGCTTTTATACCATAATCAAGTTGGGCTACAAAAGCAGAAAATTCTTGACCTAATGTAACAGGTGTAGCATCCATTAAATGCGTACGGCCAATTTTCACAATAGATTTAAATGTATTTGCTTTTTCATGTAATGTATCCCGAAGCTTTTGTATATGTGGAATAGTATGTTGAATAATAAGCTGATAGGCTGCGATATGCATAGCCGTAGGAAATGTATCATTAGAAGATTGTGATTTGTTGACATCATCATTGGGATGAATTTTTTTCTTTTCATCAGTAAGCTTTCCACCTAACAAGACATGGGCTCGATTAGCAATGACTTCATTTACATTCATGTTGCTTTGTGTGCCAGATCCAGTTTGCCAAACAACTAATGGGAATTGGTTATCCAGTTGACCAGCTAAAATTTCATCACATACCTTAGCGATAATATCCAATTTATCTTTTGTTAACACACCTAGTTCATGGTTGGCTTGTGCTGCTGCTTTTTTAAGAATAGCAAATGCACGAATGACTTCAATAGGCATCAGGTGGCCTCCAATAGTAAAATTTTCTTTTGAGCGTTGTGTCTGTGCCCCCCAGTAGACATCCTCAGGAACTTGTACGTTTCCCATGGTGTCTTTTTCGATGCGATAGTTCATGAATGATAGTATTTAACAGGGACGAATTTAGAGAAGATTTTAGATTTTTCAACAAACAAAATATATAGATTTTAAGTTACTTGAGGTCAAACTAGCAACCATGTTGCAAACACGGCTTATATATATTTTTGTCCTAAAAAAAACCTTTTTAATTTATCTTCGTTTCAATTTTAATTTTAACTTTGATCAAAATTATAACTCTTTTTTTATGAAAACAATGATTTTAAAATTTACAGCAATAGTTGCAATTGCAGCTTCTTTAAGCTCATGTGCAACAGTTTTTGGGGGACCAATAAGTGAGTGCCAAAGAACTAGACCTGCAGAAGGCAAACCTTCCAGACAAGTTCGCGTAGGTGCTCTTATTGCAGATGCTATATTATTCTGGCCAGGCATTATAGTTGATTTTGCCACAGGTGCTATTTATAAACCTTGTGATAAAAGATAATTCCATCTACAATCTAAATTATAAAACCCTGTCTTTATATAAAGGATAGGGTTTTATAATGACTTTTCTATAAAAAACCCATAGCTCCTGTTTCTAAACAAGGATAAATTTTTGTTTATCTTTATTTATATTTAGCAATAGTCTATGATGAATCTGTAAAGTTGTTTCTTTGATTTATTTTTTTGAAAATAAATTATTCAAAGCAGACTGAATTGTTTTCCATTGAAAAGAAAATCCTGTTTCTTGAATTTTCTGACTGCTTATACGAGCTGATGCTGTGAACAAACATGCACGTTCACCTAATAGAAATTCTAATAAACAACTAGGTAGCAAAACAAAAAAAATCTTTTTACTCATCACACGAGCAACTTCTTTTAAAAACTCACGCAGCGTAACCGGTTGAGGTGCGACAGCATTGTATACATCAGCCGAGGCTTTATTTTCTATTAGATATACAATTAACTGGCATAAATCATCGATATGAATCCATGAAAGATAAGGGTTTTTCTTATGTGGAAGAAAAGCTAAGCGTAAAACAAAGCTTTTTATTAATTGAGGCAACAGACCTCCATCGCGACTTAATACAATACCTGTGCGCAGAATAGACACTTGTTTAACTGTACTTCTAAATAAATCCATCTCTTTTTCCCAATCACGTGTAAGTGTTGCAAGAAAATCAATCCCAACAGGTGAATTTTCTGTGCATACACCTTCAGGTTCTAATCCATAAAAACCTATAGCTGATGCGCAGACAACTGTTTGAATAGTATGACGTGATTGGTTTAATTGATCGCATAAAAAACGCGTAGACCATACTCTACTTTTTACAAGTTCTTCTTTACGTTTTTTTGTCCATCTTTTTTTTCCAATATTTTCACCTGCTAAATGAATAAGATAAGTAGCTGACGATAATGCCTCTGTTTCTATTTCCCTTTTTGATGGATCCCAATAAAATGATACGGGTTGGCCAGGTTGAGGTTTACTGTTCTTTTTTCTAGACAAGACAGAGACATTATAACCTCTCTCAATCAACATCACTGCAAGACGTTTTCCAACAAGTCCGGTTCCACCGGTAATCAATACATTCTTCATCAAATAGTTGAAATGTTAAAACGACTTGTTATATTTACAAACATAATCCAGCAAATATTAAAAACATGAAAATAATTAATTTATTTATAGTAAGTATGCTTCTTCATGTAAGTGGCATAGCTCAAGAGGTTAAAATAACTGTTACAGAAGGGAAGCGAAAAATAGAAGGCTATGATATGAAAGGAGCTTCTGCAAAAGTACTATTTGATTTCACAACTACTGAAAGTGCATTGTTAAAAGAACTAAAAAAATATGGTAAAGTAGAAAAAAACAGACCACCCTATGTAGTCATAGGTGCCAGCATTCCTTCTTTCTCATCAGACCTTATCGATGTATATGCGGAACTAACATCTGAAACAGGCGCTACCTCTATATGGATTGGAACTAAACAAAATGCCAAAAACGTAAAAGAGTTTGTTTACAATTTTTGTTTAGATATGTATAAAAAGGATCTCGAAACTCAAATTTCAGAAGCAGAATCTGTGATTTTAAACACCAATAAAGAATACCAACGAAAAATAACAGGAGGAGAAAAATTACAAGCTGACCTGGAAGACAATAAAAAAGAAAAATTAAAACTGGAGCAAAGTCTTCAGCAAAATGGAATTGAAAAAATAGAGTTAGAAAAAGCTATCGAACAAAACAAGCTTGACAAAGCTGCGCTCCTTACAGAAGTAGAAAAGGTAAAAAAAGTAGTCGAAGCTAAAAAACTAAAGCTTTCTCAACTGAAATAAAAATTATTTTTTATAATTTAATTCCTTCAGAAAAGAGAATACTTTTTTGAAGGAATTTTTGTTTACGATATGAAATCAGAAGACTGGTTTTCAAAATGGTTTGATTCACGATATTACCATATCTTATATCAACACCATGATATACAAGATGCAAAACGCCTTATAGATCATCTGATCTCTTATTTTAAAATCCAACCAACTGATCGTATTCTTGATTTAGCTTGTGGAAAAGGGAGGCATAGCGTTTATCTTAATCAGAAAGGCTACAACGTGGTAGGCATTGACCTATCAGCTCAAAATATTCAACATGCTAGCTTGCTTGCCAATGATCAATTGCTTTTTTTGAAACATGATATGCGTTACCCTCTTTTTATAAACACCTTTAACTATGTGTTTAATCTATTTACAAGTTTTGGGTATTTTGAAAAAGAAGAAGAAAATATACAAGTTCTTCAATCAGCACATCAAGCCTTGAGGGAAAACGGCAAATTGGTTATCGATTTTTTTAATCCTGTAAAAATAAGCAGGAACATTGTTGCACAAGAAAAAAAAACACTTCAAGGTGTTGAATTCTTAATCACTAAAAAAATTGAACAATCTTTTATTATAAAAACAATAGACGTTACAGATGGTATGCAAAACTACCATTTTTCAGAAAAAGTACAGCTCATTACATCGGCTGATTTTGAGAACTATTTAAAACAATCTTCATTTAAATTACTTGATATTATGGGTTCTTATACTCTAGAACCGTACTATCCCGAAACTTCCGATCGGTTAATTATAATAGCAGAGAAAATATAAATTCAGCTTCTTATAAAATCTGTATTTTTGACCGTATATTTAGGACTATATGAAAACACCTATTCTTGCTGATCGCCTGATGACAATGAATGAGTCTCAAACCATCGGCATGGCTAAAAAAGCTAGAGAACTTGCCTCCAAAGGCATTGATGTCATTAACCTCAGTTTTGGAGAACCTGATTTTCAAACTCCATCACACATTAAAGAGGCCGCTAAAAAAGCCATTGATGAAGGATATACATTTTATCCACCAGTTGCTGGGTATCTTGACTTGCGAAAAGCTATTGCTGAAAAACTACAAAGAGATAATCAATTGAAGGTTGAAGCCGAAAATATAGTTGTTTCTACAGGTGCTAAACAAGCTATCATTAATGCTTTATTATGCATAGTCAATCCTGGAGATGAAGTGATCATCGCTGCACCTTATTGGGTGAGTTATTTAGAAATGGTCAAATTCGCAGAAGGTATCCCTGTAATTGTTCATGGTAGTTTTGAAAATAATTTCAAAGTAACGGCTGATCAGATAAAAAAAGCAATTACATCTCAAACGAAAGCTATTATATATTCATCGCCTTGCAATCCAACTGGAGCTATATTTTCAAAAGAAGAACTTACAGCTATAGCTGAAGTAATATCTAAACACCCATCTATATATATCCTTGCGGATGAAATCTACGAATACATTTGCTTTACAGAAGAATATTTTAGTATTGGTTCATTAGATTTTATAAAAGACCAGGTGATCACGATCAATGGTTTTTCAAAGGGTTTTGCTATGACCGGTTGGCGTGTAGGTTATCTTGCAGCCCCTCTGGCTATCGCTAATGCATGTGATAAAATCCAAGGTCAATTTACATCAGCAACATGTTCTATTGCACAACGTGCTGCTTTAGCAGCATTAACATCAGACTTAACACCAACACACGAGATGACGAAAGCGTATCTTCGACGACGAGAATTGGTGATCAAGCTATTAAAACAAATTCCTGGAATAAAAACGACTGTACCAGATGGTGCATTCTATGTTTTCCCGGATATTAGTTCATACATAGGTAAAAAATATAGAGATCAAATTATTCGCAACGCCACAGATTTATGTATGTATCTATTAAATGAAGCGCATGTGTCTATTGTAACAGGTGAAGCTTTCGGTGAACCTAATTGTGTGCGCATATCTTTTGCGGCATCAGATGAAAATTTACAAAAAGCATTTGATCGCATAAAAACAGCCTTAGCCCAGCTTCAGTAATCATGGATATTAAAACACTTTTCGAAAAATTTAATCACTTAACTATTTTAGTTGTTGGAGATGTAATGATTGATTCATATGTGTGGGGAAAAGTTGAACGTATCTCTCCCGAAGCACCTGTGCCTGTTGTACATGTCCAAAAAAGAGAACAACGTTTAGGTGGTGCCGCTAATGTAGCACTAAATATTCAATCACTTGGTGCAAAACCAATTCTTTGCTCAGTGATAGGAAAGGACGATGCCGGGGATTCATTTATAAATATTCTTACCAAAAACACTATTTCATCTAATGGTATTATTCTAGATCCATCACGTACAACCACGGTAAAAGAACGGATTATTGGTGGCGCTCAACAATTACTTCGGATTGATTCTGAAATTGATTATGAGATTGATGATCAACAAGAACAAAGCTTGGTTAAAAAAATCGATGAATTGCTTATTGGTATCGATGCGATTGTGTTCGAAGATTATGATAAAGGTGTATTAACTCCATTTGTAATTCAATCCATTATTTCTAAAGCTATAACTAAAAAAATACCAACCATTGTAGATCCCAAAAAAAGAAATTTTTTAAACTACCACAAGGCTACATTATTTAAGCCTAATTTAAAAGAAATCAAAGAGGGATTAAAAGCAGATATTGATCCGAATAATTTGAAAAGTATTGAACACGCTGTAAGTCAATTGAAAAATGAGCTTCATGTGGAAGGTGTACTACTAACTCTTTCTGAACATGGTGTATTCATCGACTATGAACAAGAAAAACATTTAATTGCTGCACATAAAAGAGAAATAACTGATGTATCAGGAGCTGGAGATACAGTAACGGCACTAGCTGCTCTACTTTTAGCCTTGCGCATTCCTGCTCATCGGATGGCTGCTCTCGTTAATTTAGGAGGTGGACTAGTCTGCCAACACATCGGAGTTGTTCCAATCAAAAAGGAAGAGTTGTTTCAAGAAGCTATAAAGCATAATATATAATTGCTTCTATAAATAAAATTGTCTAAATTGTTCAAAAGATATATCTCTGTTTTTGTGCCTTAAAAATCACAAAACACGTATAAATGTTGAAAACATCTTGTGTTTTTAATAAAAATATAATTTTATGCTTAATAGAAAAACAAGTATGTGTGTTGAAGGCTTGAAAATACTGTTTTTTAAAAATCATAAAAAAGTAGTTTTGTTAAAGTATCAATCTTAATTATTAGATTAGCACCTAACAAACTTAAAACAAAACAAACTTTAATTATGAAAACCAAGTACACACTCTGTATAAGTGCATTAGTTTTAATAGCAGCTTGTACAAAACGCATCGTTGAACCTTCATTAACAAAAGTAGAAAACCTGAAGTATGAAAAAGATACACTATATGTTCAGGAAAATCAGATTGTAAATTCTGGTCCATTATCATTTACAGGGCCCGGGCCTGTAAGTTTTCAATTAAATTGTACCCCATCATCTGATCAGATCACTATAGATGAAAAAGGAATTATTACAACTAGTAAAAATCTGCTGCCAAATATTTATAACGTAACCATCACGGCTACTAATCCAGCAGGAAAGGCTGTATTTAAAAACGCTCTTATTGTTAAAATGAATGCTCCAAAAAGAGCACCAGGTGATTTTTTTTATACGCCTAACACGTTCAGCCTAAAAGTTAATCAAGCTCAAATTATATCTGAGCCCAATATCACCTATTCTTCTACAGAACCCGTAGCTTTTTCATACATTGAGAAGACCACTGGAAAAATTGTGCCTGGCATCACTATGCTTGAAAATGGTAGCTTTTCCATCGCTGGATTACCTAATCCCGGAACATACCTATTGGATGTAACAGCAGCTAATAGTGTAGGTAAAGCCAAAACCACACTTACCATTAACGTGGTGCTTCCGGCCTTACCTCAAATTGAATTTGAAAACAATAACTTTAATTTAGAAAAAAATGGAATGGACTGTATTATGGAAAACATAATAAAAATAACCGGAGGTTCACTTCCTATCAAATTCGACTTTGATGTGGCTCTTAACGGAATGAAAAAAGATAAAGCTACCAGCTGGATAACCATAAATCCTAAAAATGGGTCTATTAGAATTAAGCCAGCGGCTGAGTCAGGAATATATACACTTACCATTTATGCGGAGAATGATGAAGGAAAAACCTCTTTTCCAATTCGCTTCTCTTACTTTCCATCTACAGAGTTTAAAGGAAGTGTAAGTTATAAAAGCAATATAGATATAAAAAAGGGATATCAAGCGGCTATTCCAGATTACTCTGCGGACAACAATCAGATCTATGAATTTAGCATCAATGCCGGTAGTGGAATCACTATAGACAAGTATACAGGCTTTATTCATGCGGACTATACAACACCTACTGGCACTTATCTTATTAAGGTTTATGTTACAAGGCCTTATTATTTTAATGGGGGAAGTGAGTTTCTATCAACTGTTGTTTTAAACAATAGTTTTATGTTACGTGTTATGGATTAACACATGATATTGTGGTGAAGTTATAATAAAAACCTCGAAAAACATAAAATGTATATCGGGGTTTTTTTATATTTATTTTATCAATATACTTAATTCTATAAACCATGGATATAAAAGCCACATTTTTATTTCTCAAACAACTTAAAAAAAACAACACAAAAGAATGGTTTGATAACCACCGTGAAACATACGAGGATGTGAAAAAAAACTTTCATGAAAGTATAGAAAAAATAATAAAAAAAGTAACAACTTTTGATTCTTCTATAGCGGCGCTCACGGCTAAAGAGTGTGTATTTCGCATTAACCGTGATGTTCGTTTTTCAAAAGACAAAGCTCCGTATAAAACCAACATCGGTGCCTATATTGTAGAGGGTGGAAAAAAATCTATAAAAGCAGGTTACTATTTACATCTTGAACCCAACAATAAATCGATGATAGCCGGTGGCTTATATATGCCAGCAACTGAAAATCTATCCAAAATACGTGAAGAGATCGATTATAATAATAAAGAGCTTAAAAAAATACTTAATCAAAAAGAGTTTAAGAATTATTTTGGTGAATTACGAGGAGAGAGGTTGGCTAAAGCTCCAAAAGGTTATCCTGCCGATCATCCAGAAGTAGAGTTGCTAAAATTCAAAAGCTATACCGTTATGCATGAGGTCCCGGATGAATTAATGTTAAAAATAAATATTGAAACCTATACAGCAAAAGTCTTCAAAGCAATGTATCCCTTTTGTCGGTTTTTGAATCGGGCCTTGGACTAAAAAAATAACTTACAGTTTAAGGATTATGTAAACTTGCGCTCATTGATTTCTGTCAACGACCTGCATTTTATTTCGTATTATTGTACCATGTACAGGTTATGGTTTGTACTTTTATTACTAGTTTTAGGAAATGCGGGATGCTTTCGTGAACCATCGTTTCCTGAAGAACCTTCTATCGGTTTTGAAAAAATTGAATATAAAGTAGGTACAAAAGATTCTATTCTTGTACGCATTTCATTTCAAGATGGTGATGGCGACTTAGGCTTAAATCCTAATGAATTAAGCCCACCATTCGATCAAGCAGGCCCTCATTATTTTAATTATCTGGCTGACTTATATTATGAAAAGTCACCTGGACAATTTGAAAAGTATATATTTCCATCAGGTCTACCTACATTTTATGGGCGATTTCCTCGGCTCACACCTCAGTCCAGTGATCCTGATAAACCCCGGCCACTTGAAGGTGTATTAATTTACGGGTATGAAGTATCGCTTGGCTTAAAAGCAGTACTAGGAAATACACGAATCAAATTTATCCTTAAAATAAAGGATCGAGCTCTACATGAAAGCAATACCATTGAAACAGAACCCATCTTAATTCCTTCTTTATAAAAATAATTCATGAGTGGTGCCGCACTGATTCAATCCTATTTTCCAAATATAACTTCATTTCAACTAAAACAACTTTCACAATTAGAAGAGGGCATTCGTCTATGGAACGAACGCATCAATGTTGTGTCGAGACAAGACGTAACCAACCTTTGGGAGAAACATATTTTACATTCATTAGGAATTGCTAAAGTCATTTCGTTTCCATCGGGAAGCAGAATACTTGATATTGGAACAGGGGGAGGATTACCTGGTTTACCTTTAGCTATTTTATTTCCAGAAGCTCAATTTCATTTGGTTGATTCTATCGGAAAAAAAATTAGCGTAGTAAAAGAGCTTATCCAAAACATAAATATTAAAAATGCAACAGCAGAACAAATTCGTGCAGAACAAATTAAAGATCGATTTGAATTTGTAGTCAGTAGAGCTGTCACACGATTAACACCTTTTTATAGTTGGATTCACAATCAGATTATTTCTTCTACTTCATTAAAAACAGGCATTTATGTGCTTAAGGGTGGAGATTTAACTGAAGAATTAAACGAATTAAAAAAACATTCAGAGATTCACTCTTTGTCTGATTTTTTCAATGAGCCTTTTTTTGAAACTAAAAAGGTGGTTTATGTCGCTGTATAAAAGACTCTGTGAAAAAACAGTATTGAGCTAAAAATTTTTAAATACAAACACCTATTAGAATAGATTATTTTAGGAGTTCCGGTCTATATTCAAAATGCATAGTATCATAATGATACCACTTGCCCCCCCATATAAAACCATGTTTTTCAAATATATCGACTACTTTTTGTGGAATCTTATTCTTATATCTCAAAATAGAATCTTCATTAGTACACTTACAATCCCATTGCCAATAGTTAGCATGTTTAGGGTTAAGATCAATAGTCATTCCAAAACTATGCATACTTAACCTCTTTGTTCCGGCAATACGTCTCCAATTAAACGTACCACCACTATTGATCAAATAATCTTTAAACTCTGGGAGCTCATCTAGTTCTAACGAGATTAATTGCATCGCTTTATCAACGCCATTAATCTTCGTGACAAGAATTTTTTGCCCTATTAACTTAGGACACCAATTTAGTTCGACTAGATTTTTTTGAACTTCTTTTACCGATTTTCCATATATTTTTTTAAAGAACAGCTCATTCCTAATTCTACCAGCATCATTCAATGGGCTATATTCCAGTTTTCCCAATGGATAATCATACCTAAACTGATCCTCTATATCAGGTGTGTTTAGTAGTTGATCTTTGGTTTTTTCTTTTTTATCATCATATAACAAGGAGGTTCCATCCTTAAAAAAAATATAATTATTTTTATAGTCCACAACTAATCCCGGATAGTTTTTAATAATTTTTTCAGCACCAACAGGTATGGTATCATTATTCGCACAAAATAGAAAAATGGGAATTAAGAATAACATATTTCTTTACTAAATGTAATTTTTACACCAAATTCCATATTTTCCAAGATAGTTCTGCTTGTGTATGAAACATTTCCAAACCATTTTTAATGATAGCACCCTGTTCTTTTCCTTTTTTTAGAAATAGTGTTTCAGATGGATTATAGACTAGATCGTATAAAATATGTTGAGGTGTAATATGATGATAAGCTATATCGGGATAGGTCTGTGTACCTGGATACATTCCAAGAGGAGTTGTGTTAATCAACAAATAGTGTGTTTGTAAAAAATCGGTTTGGGATAGATAGTCATAGGTCACAGTGGTTGATGATTCTGTTCTAGAGACAACATGATATAAAATATTTAAATCTTGTAAAGCTGTTTGCACAGCTAAAGAAGCTCCACCACTACCAAAGACAAGTGCTTGCTTGATATAAGGAGCTGCTTTCAAAATCTTTTCTAGCGATTTTTTAAAAGCAAGATAGTCGGTGTTGTATCCAATAAGCTCTTTCTTTTTACACGCCACAACATTTACAGCGGCGACTTTTTGGGCAGAATGATCAAGTTTAGACAAAAAAGAACAAATGGTTTTTTTATAAGGTATCGTTACATTTAATCCTTTGAGATAAGGATGTTGAGCAATAAGTTGTGGAAATTTTTCAATAGATATTAATTCGAACAAACTATACGATGCATTAGTGATTTTTTCACGTTCAAATTTTTCTTCGAAATAATTTTTTGAAAATGAATGGCTTAATGGATAGCCAATCAATCCATATTCATTCATCTTTCTGAGTTCGTTTTTTGATTTTTTACCCACCTCATTATCAAACCGATTAAGGGCGGTAAAACAGAAATAAGAATAATTCCTAAAACAATAAAACTAAAATTTGCTTTAACGTAAGAGTGATTACCAAAATAATAGCCGAGCCATAAAAATAATTCTACCCATATCACCCCGCCAATCATATTGAATAAAATAAAACGACCATATCGCATTTTACCTACACCAGCTACAAAAGGAGCAAATGTTCTAATAATGGGTATAAAACGAGCCATAATAATAGTAGGTCCACCATATTTTTCATAAAATATATGCGTACGAGTGAGGTAATCTTTTTTTAGCCAACGGTAATTTTTTTCAAACGCTTTTGGTCCAATGTAACTGCCAATAGCATAATTAAGCATATCACCTAAAAAAGCGGCTAAAAAAAGGGTAATGGCTAATATTTTGATTTCAAGTGGATTTTCTGGAAGAGCGCTTAATGCACCAACTGCAAAAAGAAGAGAATCACCGGGAAGGAAAGGCATAATCACAATGCCCGTCTCTATAAATATAATGGCGAATAAAATACCGTACGTAAGTAATCCATAAGATGCAATAAGACCATTGAGGTGTTTATCAATATGTAAAAAAAAACGAACTGCTTTATAAACGTAATCCATAAATCAATCGTTTAGTTTTTATCGAGGAAATGACTAAATGTATCACCACGCAATCCTAAACGAATTGTTTCTAATGGAATAATTTCATTTGGTGCTATATTTCCTAAATTAACATTTGCTCCTAATAATTTTATAAAAAAAACTTGTTGTGATTTCTGAGGAGCTTCCCAGATTATTTTTTCAAAAGGGATTTTTGTTAGAATCTCTTCAACGAGCCCTTCGCGAACTTCTCCGGACGAACGAAACAAACCCACATTTCCACCTTCTCTGGCTTCTCCAATAACTTTCCATGAACCAGCACTTAATTCATTTTGCATGAGTTCAATCCATTTGTAGGGCGGTATGATTTTTGCAGCATCTTTAGATCCCACTTCAGACAAAACGGTTACTTGTTGGGATAGATTACGAATGTATTCACATTTTTGATCATGTGGCAATTCAATAGATCCATCAGATACTTCTGCGTATTGCATATTGTATTTATCTAAAACACGTCTATAGTCTTCAAACTGTTTACGTACAATGAAGGCTTCAAATAATGTACCACCAAAATAAACAGGAACACCTGCTTCACGGTATAATTTTAATTTTTCTTCCAACTTAGGTGTAACATACGATGTGGCCCATCCTAATTTTACAATATCGACATGCTGGCTACACATTTCCATAAAGTCTTCGACTTCTCGTAAGCTAAGTCCTTTATCCATAGCCATCGTGAAACCTGCTTCTCTGGGCTTGGTGGTTCGTTCAGGAAGTTGTGTTAAATTGAAATGCATAATTAATTTTTAGTTCTATATTTTTCAATGATAGCGTAAATCGCTTTTTGTATTTCAAGATTAGGAAAAAAATCGTACAAAACAGTATGCTTATCAAAATCCAATGATAATGCGTTTTCTAAAGATTGAAATCCTTCTTTATACCTGCCTGATGCAAGATAATAGACAACTAGTCGATAATAGAGCTCTGCTTCTTCAGGCATTTCTTCAATACCCGTTAAGATTAGAGCAACTGCTTTTTCATAGTCACCTTGTTCATATAATATAAAAGACCAATTAAGCCATACATCCGGGTGATAATTATGAAGGATACTAGCTTCTTCATAAGCATCCAATGCAGATAGCACATGACCTACTTTATATTCAACATCAGCTAAGCTTAACCAATAATCCGATTGATTAGGGTCTAGCTTTATAGCTTTACGAAAATGATGAATAGCTTCTATCCATTTTTCTTTAAAATCTAATGAGACACCTATACCATACCAAGCTTCAGCATACTGTGCATTGATCTTCAATGTTTCTTTATACCAATGGATAGCCTCTTCATGACGGTCAAGCTCTTGATAGCAGGTTGCTATTCCACAAAAAACATCTACTGTGGCATCCTCTAATGCTAGGATTTTTTTATAATGTTCGAGTGCTTTTTCATAATGCTCCGTATGAATGTAGCAGCTTGCTAAATTATAGTGTGCAGAGGCAAATTCTTCATTGATGACAATCGCATAGTCAAATGCCTGAATGGCCTCACTGTATTTGGCCAGTTTGGTATAGATCACACCCATATTATACCAAGCAACGTGTGAATAAGGATCTTTATCAATAAATTTTTGATAATAAGAAATGCTATTTTCCAACTCGCCTTTCATATCTAAACAAAAAGCTAATTCATATAATGCATTTTCATTATCCAAATTAGATTCAAGTGCTTTTTTATAATACTTGACAGCTTCATCATACTTCTGCATATGTTGATAAGCTGAACCTAGTTGATAGTAAACCTGATCTTTTTCTGCTTGATCAACGGAGGAAAGTATTTTTTCTAATAAGTCTATGCCTTTTTCATAGTCACCCATCATACAGAAAATAGATCCTTTTAAAAGCAATGTTTCCCAATCGTTTGGTTGAATATTTTCTGCTTGTTCAAGTGCTTCTAAAGCTAACCTTGTATTGCCCATTTGAGCATGCACTTGGGCTTTATAGCGTATAATATCTACTGAATAGGGATGTTGTTGACTGGCAATCGCACATACAGTTAGTGCTTTTTTTGCTTTTCCTAGGTCTAAGTAATGATTAATAATAGTTTCAAAAACATCTACTTCAAAAAAGGACATTGTTTTTTTCTGAAGCATTTCCTCGAATTGCTTAATAAGCTCACGTTGTTCCCTATGTTTGTTAAAAGATGCCATTTACAGCTTTTTTAGTTAACGATTTTTAGCATTAAAAAGTGCTCTATTATAGCTTATATTTTAGTTTCAACTCTGTATAAACCCATTGAATCGTTTCATCAATTGAATTAAATGTAATTGGTATTGCTTGCTGTAGCTTTCGGCTACTATATATGCCTTTGTTAGCCGCTTCCAGGATAGATTCTTGTGTAATAATAGGGTCTTTTTTCGATTTAAACAAGGCGTATTTAACCCATCCAATAAAAGCACCTATTTTCATCCATTGAAAAGAAATTTTATAACACGGTGGCCTTACATTAAATGCTTTAGCTATCTTACTGAAAAGACTTTTATATGAAATCGTTCCGGCATTAATAACAAAGGATTCATTTTGATAGTTTGTTTTCAGCAACAAATAAATACTTTTTGCGAGATCCCTCACATCTACATAATTACATATCCCGTCAATATAAAACAAAGGTTTTTTCCAAACATATCTAAATAACTGAGTACTTCCTCTTGTCCAATTACCAGGCCCTAAAATAGTGCTTGGATGAACGATAATAATTGGTAATCCTTCCATGGCACCTCTCCATACTTCCATTTCTGCCAGAAATTTACTTTTTGCATAAGGAAGAGAGGATAAAGAAACAGATGCATTTTTACTTTCGTTGATTTCTATAGCATTCTTGGAATACCCCAATGTTGTAATTGAGCTGAGATAGATAAATTTTTTGATCGGATAGTTTAATGCGATATTAATAAGTTGTGCAGTACCATCAACATTAACTTTAAAAATATCTTTTTTCTTGGATGGGTTCAAAGAGACTAAAGCCGCTGCATGTATAACATAATCAATATTTTCCAATGCTTTAGTTAAACACAACTGATCAAGTAAATCGCCCTCAACCCATTCGATACAAGGGTGATTTAAAGAACGAGGTAAAGGATATCCATTATTTTTAAAAAATGCCTTTACAAAATAGCCTTGTTCTACTAATTGTTGAACAACAAACTGACCAACTAGTCCTGTAGCGCCGGTGACTAATACTTTATCCAAGTTGATGATTTAGAATTGCAAGATTAGATAATTTTTTAAAATAATTACTCTTAAAGGCGGCTTCCATAATAGATATATGCTTCAAATGGTGGCAATCACTTCCCACAAAATGAACCATCTTGTTATCAATTAATTTTTCACATACCTGTTTTGCCTGTACAGAATAGTGGCCTGTAAGCGACATGATATTAATTTGAAAAAAAACCTCTTTTTCAAAAATTTTCTTTAATTTATTAAAATCTTGCTGTGCATATAAATAACGTTCAGGGTGTGCTAATATAGGTTTATATCCTTGTGTTTTTAATTCAAAAAACATATCATCTAATTGTGTGGGTAGATTCATAAAACCTGTTTCTACTAAAATATAGTTTTGGATATTAAGTAGTGATGATCTTTGATAAACTAGATTTATAAAATGATTATCAACATAATATTCAGCAATAGCTTCTAATTTTATATTTAAATTATATCTAACAAGTTCATTTCTTAAAATCTCAAGGCTATTTTTAATACCTTCAGGTGTATTTGGATAATAGTCTGCTATAACATGAGGCGACAGAATTAGTTTCTTATATCCCAGTCTACTAAGCTCTTTGATTAGCTCAACAGATTGCTGAAGTGTAGCACACCCATCATCAAGACCAGGCAATATATGGGAGTGTATATCTGTTTCTAGAAACTGCTCTATTTTTGTTTGACGATTATTTGAAAATATATTTTTTAGCCAATCCACCTTTTAATCCATTTTTTTAATAAAGATGTTTTTTGCTCTTCCTCATAATAAGATGATCCATAGCCATAGCCATAGCCATAGCCATAGCCATAACCTATTTCTCTAGACCCTAAAGCATTTAAAATAATACTTGTCTTATGAAACCGTTGATCTGTATATAGTTTATTTAAACCCACCATGAAGTTTTGTTTGGAATAATCTGCACGAACAATATAAAGAGGGATATCTGCTTGGCTCATAATAATAACGCCATCTGTAACCAAACCAATAGGCGGTGTATCTAATATAACAATATCATAGGTTTGATAAAGCTCTGTTATAAGGTCTGTTAACTTAGTTCCCATAATTAACTCTGAGGGATTAGGTGGAATAGGTCCAGCTGATATATAATCAAGCGTAGAAATAGATGTTTTTTTAATACACTCGCTCCACGTGTATTTATTAATTAAAATAGTGCTCATTCCACGAGAGTTATCATCATTTTCGAAAGCCAGGTGTACTTTTGGTTTTCTCATATCCAAATCGAGAATTATAACTTTTTGCTGTGAAAGAGCAATAACACCAGCTAAATTAACAGCTACAAATGTTTTTCCTTCCCCGCTAATTGTAGATGTGACCGATATGGTTTTTTTCTTTTTATCCGATGTGATTAAAAATTCTAAATTCGTTCGAATAGAACGGAATGCCTCACTAATAGCTGATTTAGGATTTTTATCAACCACTAATTTTGAGAAGGTCATTTCTTTTTCATATTTAGGAATAGCCCCTAGCAAAGGAACATGAGTATATTTTTCAAGGTCTTTTGTATTATCAATTGTATGATGAGATAAATATAAAATAACAAGAAAGATCGCATTAAAAAAAAGACCTAAGATAATGCTTATTCCATATACTATTTTCTTTTGAGGAAAAACAGGAGCAGTTGGTAGAGTAGGTGGAGAAAGAACCACAAATTCAGGAACTGTTCCAGCTTCCTCTATTTTATATTCTGCTTTTCTCTGCATCATCGATAAATAGAACGTTTCATATAGATCATAGAATCGTTTATTCTTAGAGTATTGGGTGTTTTTAAATGGAAGAGATGTAAACCGATTTTCTAAAATCTGTATTTGATCGGTAAGTTCTTTTAATTTGTCATATAAAAAACCTTTGGCCTCATCTGATTGTTTAAGCAGTTCCTCTTTTAAATCGTTTAATTGATTTATTTTTTGTTTTACAACAAAAGATGTTTCCTTGTAAGAAGAGGCGATTCGTTTTTTATCTTCTACTAACTTATTCCACTCTGTTAGTAGAAGGTCTATTTTTTCATCTTTTACATTTTCTGAGAACGGCAGTATTATAAGGGATATGGCCCCCTGTGTAAGTTGCTTTTGTATCGATGTAAGTGTTGTGATTTCCGTGAGAAGTTCTTTTTTGCTCTTTTGAAGTAAGCGTAACTCATCTACTGTTTTTACGATATCTGCCGGAACATCATTGGTTTTATTTTCAATAACAAAGTTTTCAAAATAGCGCTCATATTCTTCTAGTTTTTCTTCTGTATCTTTAAGTTGATTTTCTAAAAAAGTAATTTTTTGTTTATTGGCTTTTGTTTTCTCTTGCAAGGTAAGTTGCAAATAGACAGAGTCAATTTCGGCAACAATTTCCTTTGCTTTTAAATTGTTATGGTCTTTAAATGAAATAAGTATAGTATTAGCATAGGTATTAATAACATCCGCGCCCATATTGCTACCTAAATATGAAATAAGCGCTGGTTTGCTATGTATAATAAAGTACGAACACGAAATGTCATCTACCGATGTAAAATACGAATTAAGCGATAGAGTATATTCAAGATAATTATTTTTTACACGCTCTCCAAAATGATGAGTCTCCTTAAAGTGGTGATTATTAATTGTATATGTTAATTCAAATGTTTGCGCACTTATTATGTTTACGTAAAAAAGCTTGTCGTAACAATTTTCATTTAGAATAGTATAGTTAATCGTATATGGGGCGCTTTTATATGCCTCACTATCCATTATTTTTCCACACATGTGATAACTCACACTCAGGTTGAGCTTATCTATCACTTTATTTAAAAGCATAGTTGATTTGATAAGCTCTATCTCGCCAGATAAATTACTAACATCTTCTTTTTCTCTTGCCTTGGATGAAAAACCAAAAAAATCAGCTTGTTTTTTAATATTTAATTTTAAAACAGAGGATGATTGATATATAGGTTTTGTATAGCGCAAATACAAAAAAGCCATTATAACTGCTATTATGACAACAATAAACATCCACCAAGTATGTTTTCGCAGAATTTTAATCAGTTTATAAAAATCTAAATCACCGGTACTTGATTGTAAAACAGGGGATGAAGATAATGGTAAACTGTTTGTTGAATTAATCATTTAGAAATAGGTTTTATTTATTAAGATTACTATTTATAAGAACAATCAATGTCAGCACCGTTGTTATAAAACTTAAAAATGGTGTAATGTCTCGTAATGTTTCAAGGGCTACACGTCGTACAGGTTCAATATAAATAATATCTCCAGGTTCTACTTTTAGATTGGCTTTTCTCATACCTTCAATCGTTCTAAGATCGATAATAAATACGGTAGGGTTTTTTAAATCACCACGTATCAATCGAATATTACCCGCTCGTGCATCATTTCCTATGCCACCAACGATGGCTAAGATTTCGATTATATTCATATTTTCATTTTCTAAAGGAATAACTTTTCCTCCTGAGATAGAAGAAGACCCTCCCAAAACAATAACTCGTTTATTAAGATATTTCGTTTTTACAAATACATCGGTATAAAATTTATCATAGGCTAATTGTAAAACACTATCTGCTTGAAGGAGTGTATAGCCCTCTAACTTAACCGGATCAATCATCGGAAAACGAACACATCCATCCGGCTGAACTATAAATTTTGGTTTTTCGACAACTACAGTATTTGTTGCTCCGCGTTCTTTAACCAATTCTAAATTAGGATCAATAATGACTTCACCCTTATTTGTATAAACGTTAATAGCAAGAAAGTCATTTTTTTGAATCACATAATTTTTATCTGCCTGCGTTGCTGCTGCCATGAGAGCTTCTGTTCGATACTCTTTTTTTGTTTTGAACATGATATTTTGCTTATACATGCCGCATGACGAAAAAAAAGAAGCTATAATTAGTAATTTTACTATATTCATCATTAGATTAAATTAATATAATCACGAAATGTTTTTAAATTTTTATCTTTCTCCGAAAGTATGGGGTTTTTAATACCCCAATTTATACCAATATTTTCATCATTCCAAATAATCCCTGAATCATATGCCTTATTATAAAAACCTGTACACTTATAGCCCAACACACTATCTTCCAATGCAACGAATCCATGGGCAAATCCAGGTGGAATATACAACATATTTCTCTTTTCACCATTTAATTCAAATGCCTCATAAGATCCAAATGTAGGAGATTCTTTTCTCAAGTCTACAGCTACATCTAGTACGCGCCCTTTGCTCACACTCACTAATTTTCCTTGCTCAAAAGGGGAAAGTTGAAAATGAAGGCCTCGTAACACATTTTTAAATGAAAATGACTGGTTATCTTGTACAAATACAACATCGATGTTGTTATCTTTAAAAACCCGTTGGTTATAGGCTTCAAAAAAAACACCTCTTTCATCGATAAAAAAATCAGGGATAATTTGAATAAGATCAGGTATACTTGTTTTAATAAACTTCATGTTTGATGTCTTTAATAAAATCTATATAGTGTTTTATAACTATTTTCTCGTCAAACTGTCTCTCTACTTTTTCGCGACTTTTTTTGCCCATCATGATCAGTTTGTCATCTGAAAAGGATATCATTAATTCTAGTTTATGAGCTAAGTCTGTTGCACTTTTTATCTGACAAAGTAAACCATTTATTCCATCTTCTACAATTTCTTTACAACCAACTGCATTGGTGGCAATCAATGGTTTGCCCATAGCTGCTGCTTCTAGAAGTGTACGCGGAGTTCCTTCACGGTAAGAAGGCAGAACTATGCAATCTACCTCAGACATATAAGGCCTTACATCTTCAGCAGGACCAAGATAATCAATAAGGCCTTCTTTTATCCAGCTTTCTAATTCTAATTGAGATATGCCTAACTTATCATCGAAAGCAGTAAATCCTAACAATTGACAATCAAGTAAAACACCTTTGGACCGAAGTAGTCGGATAGCTTCTATGTATTCCCTTATCCCTTTATCTTCAATTAATCGCGCAATGAGAAGAAACCGAAATGGCTGATGACGTTTAAATGGTTGTTGGGTATATTGTGTTGTATCAACACCTGATCCTGGAACAAGTGTTGTTTTATCGGATTTTGTTAATTTTTTAGTAATAAAAAGTATACGATCATCTTCATTTTGGAAAATTATTTTTTTAGAAAACCGAAGCGAGAATCGATAGAGCAATTTAGCTAATCCTGTTTTAAAATTAGAATGTAAAAAAGTAGTACCAAGACCTGAGATTGTAACTGCTGAAGGAATACCTACTAAACCTGCCGCAAATGAACCATAGATATTGGGTTTAATTGTAAAATGAAGTACAACATCTGGTTTATTTTTTTTGTATGCCTTATAAAGACGATAAATTAAATATATATCTTTAAATGGATTACCACCTTTGCTATCGACAGCAAGCGGAATATATTGACATCCCATGGCCAATAAATTGGGAACAGATTCATCTTCTGGGGCAATAACTATTACCTGACAATTAGTATTTAAAAGAGTTTTTACAATTCCTCTTCGAAAGTTATAGATATTCCATGCTTTATTAGCAACAAATGCTATTTTCATACCGATGAATATAGACCGATTTTTAATTTCCCACAATTAACTATCTCCGAGCTCCAACTGGTTTTTAACTAATTCATAGTATGCTCCTTTAGTTGCGGTTAATTCTTGGTGTGTACCAACTTCTATAATTTTACCTTTTTCTAAAACAATAATCTGATCTGCATTTTTTACGGTGCTTAGCCGGTGTGCAATAACGACAACCGTTTTTCCTTTAAAAAACTCATTTAGGTTTTCTATGATCACTTTTTCATTATTCGCATCTAATGCTGAGGTGGCTTCATCAAAAAACAAATAATCTGGGTCTTTATATACGGCTCGTGCAATAAGAATACGTTGTTTTTGTCCTTGGCTTAACCCTACACCATCATTTCCTATTTTAGTATTATAACCCAATGGAAGCATATCAACATGTTCTTTGATGTTGGCAACCGTAACAGCATGCACTAATTTTTTCTTATTAACTTGTTCATCTACAAGAGCTACATTTTTAGCGATTGTATCTGAGAAAAGATATCCATCTTGCATAACTACACCACATTTACTTCGCCACATACGACTGCTAAAGTTTTCCAGACTAGTATCCTGTAATCTGATTTCGCCTTGTGTAGGTTTATAAAACTTCAACAATAATTTCATTAGTGTTGTTTTTCCACTTCCACTCGTTCCTACAATCGCTGTTACTTTACCTTGTGGGATATTGAGATTAATATTTTCTAGTACATAAGGTGACAATCCATCGTATTTAAAACTAAGGTTAACTAAATTTAAGTCCTTACTTTCTAAATCAAGATTAAGTTGTTCAGCATCTTTTTTTTCTTCGTTTTCTTGATCATGAATCTCACCGATTCGCTCTAAACTAATTCTTGCATCTTGCATTTCTTGAATAAATTCAATGAATTCATTAATCGGCGAGTTAAGTTGTCCGATGATGTATTGAACAGCCAACATCATACCCAATGTCATTTGCCCATCAATCACCGCTTTAGCGGCCATAAACGTAATGATGATGTTTTTCAATTCATTGATAAATATACTTCCTACTTGTTGGTATTGAGCCAATGCTGTACCTTGTACATTAATCTTAAATAGTTTTGCTTGAATACGTTCCCATTCCCATCGTTTTTGTCTTTCACAGTTGTTAAGTTTGATTTCGGGCATTCCATTAATCAACTGCATCACATTCGTTCGATTGGAAGAATATTGATTAAACCGTTTGTAATCCAATTCTTTTCTTTTTTTAAGAAATAGAAGAGTGTATAAAACGTATACAATACTTCCTATAATAAAAACGGCAAAAATAGGAATATCATAAAAAGCTAATACGATGCCGAAAATAATAAGATTAAATGCGGAAAATAAAATATTTAATGTTGATGTACTTAAAAACCGTTCAACACGATTATGATCATCGATACGTTGAAGTAAGTCTCCCATCATTTTCGTGTCAAAGAAAGGAATAGGAAGCTTCATCAGCTTGATAAGAAAATCGGAGATAAGCGAAATATTAATACGTGTACTCAGATGCAACAATATCCATCGTCGGATAAAATCAATAGCTGTACGACTGATGAACAACATCATCTGGCCGATCAACATAAGGTAAATAAAATTCAGATTTTGGGTGTTAATCCCAATATCAACAACGGATTGTGTTAAAAAAGGAAGGATGAGTTGAATGATACTTCCAACCAATAATCCCAAGAAGAGTTGGAAAATAAGTTTTTTATACGGACGCAAATATTGAAAAATGATGCGTAGTCCTTTTTTACGCGTTGTTTTTTCTTCTGATTCTTTTTTATAAAAGTCAGGTGTGGGATCTATTAATAAAATAATGCCTTGTGGCTCACCTTTCTCCTCATCTGATGCCCAGCTTTTTAGAAATTCTTCTTTAGTATACTTAATAATTCCAGAGGCAGGATCAGAAATATAAACGTGGTCATTTTTAATTTTATAAATAACCACAAAATGATTTTGATTCCAGTGTGCAATACATGGCAATGGCGCATCTTCTTTTAAGCTATCAAAAGATAATTTAACACCCAATGTTCTAAAGCCTATATCTTCAGCGGCTTCACTGATACCGAGCAATGAAACACCTTCTCGTGTTAGAAAAGATTGTTGACGAAGATAGCCGAGGGAATATGTTTTTCCATAATATTTGGCAATGATGCGGAGGCACGTAGGACCGCAATCCATTTGATCAAGCTGATGGTAATGTGGAAATGAAGACATAGGTGGTAAATATACGTCTTATAACTAATTTTTTGCTTATGATTAGTAGGATTTTTTTTATATGAAATCCTATATTTGGTTTACATGGTGGTTTTTAAGGAGAATTAAAACAGTTATACTTTTCTTGTTATTCTAAAATTTTAATTTAATACTTTATCTGTTTTTACAAGCGCTTTAAATGCGTTAATAAATTTCGTAAGACGTTCCATCGTTTTACTGTCTATTATTTCTCCTTGTTCATTCATTTTTCCTTTAATTCCCTGTATCAATAATATTGTTTCCGTAGTAAATTTAGCCATTACAGTTTTCATTATTAATTGTAATTGTTCATGTCCTTTCTGTCCATCAGCTGAAGCTGTTAAAAGTCCGACTGGTTTATCTGAAAAAACGATTGTTGACACACACCACTCTATTGCATTTTTTAATCCGCTCGGAATGCTAAAAATGTATTCTGGTGTGGAAATTAAAACCCCATCAGCCTTGTTAATAGTTTCTCTAAATTCTACAATTATTTTTGGTGGGTTGTTGATAGTTAATGCCGGATCAAAATGGGGAAATAATTTTAAATCACGGACTATGGTTAGATTAAAGACATCTTTTGTTAAGCTAGCAAACTTATCGACAAGTTTTTGGTTTGCAGAATCTTGACTTGCGCTTCCAATAATTACAAGTATATTTTTCTTTTCCGTCATAGTTGGTTTTTAACATAAAAAGATTTTATCCAAAAGCGCTAAACTGTTTTTTGGTAAATACAATTATAACATCCTTGCTGAGATTTATACTAAAAATATAATCAATAGTTTAACTCTTCTATGGCCAGCCAAGCCATCAAGCCTACTCCGATCTGCAAAGCAGCTTCATCACCTGCCGCAAGCTTTCAGCTTGTGGCTTTTTATTATTTTCATCTCCTATTTTATAATCTCTACTCATGTTCTTTTCTCTTATTCCAACCTAGCCACAAGTTACGCTTCGCTAAACTTGCGGCAGTAGAGGAATACATTAAATTTTATTTCACTGGAGTCATTTTTTTTATTTCTCCTGTTTCTACATTGACCAAACAATCATAACCTAAACTAGTAGTATCGTAAATATGAAAGCCATCTTTTTCAATCCAAATACGAGTTGCTCCTTTGGATTTCCATTGCCATTTTAAATCACCATAACTATCATAGCAAAAGACATTTCCTCCTTCATAATTAAATTTTTCCTCCTGTTTATTATAGTGATAATCAATACAAACAAGTATATAATTATCTAAACTTAATACCTCAATAATATTATCAGGCAAAATAATTTTAATGTCACCTGAAATTAAAAGTTGATTCTTTTCGAAACTAAACATATTTTAAAATTTTGCTACTTCTTTAAACCAATTAAGCTTTTTGCTTAAAGGGATATTTTTCCAATCTAATATTTCAAATTGAATTCCACCCCCATCGCCTCTTCTCAGCGTAGTTTGTAACTACGCTGGATTATATTCATTTTATATTTAGGCGTAGTTGTAAACTACGCCTAGTTAGGGATTTATATTACTTAATTTCTTCATAAACCATTGTAATCCCATCATCTAAAAACTCCTTAATTTCTATTCTATCTTTATAATGTAATTCAACTCTTGTTGTACCTTTTACACAATTTTGTTTTGTGATTTTTACGGGCAGATTTTCCGGTTCTATTCGATTGCTTTCTTTGGTTAATTCATGAGCAATGCTATCAATGCCTACGGCTCTACGAAATGCCCATTGTTTAGCTCGGCTTTCAGGTAAATCATACTCTTCAATATTTTTATACAATGTAATTCTTCTAAGTCCGTTTTCAAATACGTTGTTTTCATAGCAGTCTGTAAAATTATCAAACAGGAATTTTGGAATGTATTTGTAATAAACTGGACTAAAATACATTTGCCAACAGCTCCCAAACCATAGCTTTTCATCATAACCCATTTGATGTGAATGCCCTGGCAAACTTTCTATACTGATAAATTCTTTAGGTATCATATCACTACCTGGCCCTTCTGAATATTTTGGATTTGGTATTATCTGAGCGTAAGAGGGAATTGTTCTTTCGAATAGTTTCCAATATTTTAATTCATCTGTATTTTGTAAACCAGAATCTAAATAATTATGAATACGTCCACAAACAATAAAATCTGTAAATTCTTTTTCTACTTTTTTTGAAATCAAATTCACTTTATCAAAATCGATTTTACCGCCATAAATTCTAGGCAAGGAATTGTTCATATTTTGAAGAACTAATTGCACCTCTTCAGTTAAATTAAATTGAATTTGATCAGTCTCTACTTCAAATACATCTTTTTTATTTATTCTAAACCATTCAAAATCTTTGTTATATTCAATAGATTTAACTTTAAATGTTTCTAAAATAAATTTTGTCATTTCGTTTCGAAACGAGAATTCTTTTAATGACATAGATAATAAATATTCCATATTTAAAACTCAGTTAATATTATTGTTACTTTATTATTGTATTTAGTCTGAATATTAAAAATTGCTTTGTTTATATCATTCATCATTCCAGTCCATTCACCTTTTTTTATTACAAAATCTAAAATACGTTTTTTACCTGCATGATTGGTAGCTAAAGTAGCAGATGATAATTTACCTGCATAACTATCAATTTTACTTGTAATTAAGTTTAACGTTTTTGGAGTTCCAGATGTGGGATGGAATGTTTTTAATGAAACAACCTCACTGACATTATTTAGGATACCATCAAAATCTAAAGTAGGATAATTTGGTATGATATCATTTAAATTTTGATAGTTTTTGTATTTATTTCCCCATTGGTTAAATATCTCTTCAATTAAATCGCCCCGCTTAAACTGTCCTGTCGCTTCATCCGTAAGAGACCAAACTGTATTTCTATTAGCATCTGTAAGTAAGTTATCTAAATTACTTTTAACAAAATCTGCTAGCTTCGATCTTGTTAAGGCTTTCAATTCAGCTACTGTAAATAGCTTTCCTACATTACTTTCCTTCATCACTTTAGCAATATCATCTATCTTTCCATTGGTAGCTTCTAGTGCTTCAAGCGTAGCTATCTCTTTAGAAAAAGTAGCAGCTTTCTTGAACTTAGCAAGTATTCCTTTTCGGATAAGAGAAACACCCTTCGCTGTAGGTACGATCAACGTGGAAATTAATACCGTAGCCTCTCCTCTAAAGTAAGGCTCCTGCCAGTTCTTCTCGATATAGCTTTTCGTTAAAGCATATCTTTGCTCTAGTTCTGTTACCGTAACATCAATCCCTAATACACACTTCAATGCCTGATGAATGGCCTCTTCTGTCTCTGTCTCCTGTACGGCTCTGATTTTAATATCACTTTCTTTTCCAAGACAACTCATCCGACTTTGGTATTGGCTTTGAAAGAGTTCTTTTAATACATCACTCATCGCTAGCAAATCAGCCTGTTCAATCACCGCATGAAGTACTCCATAACTGTACTGTGTCCAGTAATCTCTTCCTTCACATTTATCTTGCTCGGTTGCACAGAGCCACGCTTCGGTGATCGCCGCCAGTGTTGCTGTGCCATAACTGTAAAGCTTTAAAGGATTAAATCTGTTAATTGCTTTCTGAGCTGCTCTGCTAGCACACTCACTGCTCACTAAATCAGAGACAATCGTTTTAATATAATGCTCTCCGGCTACCTGATAAATTTCATTACATGTTTTCTCTGCCAGTTTGATCCAGTCTGTGTTTGAGAGAAGCTCTTTGTATGTTTTGCTTTCATTGCCTGTTTTCTTTTTTTCATCTAAGGCTTGTTTAAAAAAACTCATAAATGAATCATTGCTTTTCATCTTTTGGATAAGTTCTGCTCGTTTGGCTTTATCGTTTTTACTTACAGACAGATATTGACGTATGTATTCTATATCTTCTTTATGATCCTCTAAACATGGCGGCAGCTGTGTCGTGTTTCCTCCATACCATGGCTCCGGACCGCTGCCTTTGAGTTCTGGATGCTCCGTCAAGTAGGCTACAATCACCTGCTCATAGTAGCTGACCAGCTCCAGCGTGAATGCATCTTCTTCTATGCTAGTTGTTGGCGTTGCTCCGCCGCTGTTTCCATTGGTTCCTGTGCTCGTAGTGTTTCCTCCACTTCCTCCTTGTCCGCTCGTGCTTCCACTCGTTCCCGTCTGTGTCGTATTATTTCCATTCGTATTCGTTCCACTAGAAGCGGTTGGGTTGCCAGGAGTTGGATTGGTTGGTGGGGTTTGTTTCGGGTTGCCATTCCGATCTACATTCTGTGCGTTGTACCCTAGTTTATCATAGCCTTCCTTGTCTCTTCCTTCTTTGTTATACCCTGCTCTATCGTAGCCCTCTTTATTATACCCTTCCTCATCGTACCCATCTGGTCCGTAGGTCAAACAGATCTTCTTGGCTTGCTTTACCGGGGGTAGTTTGACTTTGGTCATCAGTTTGGGGGCACGTACACTATGGATATGGCCTGCCACCAGTCTCTGATCTTTATTGATGTGAATGTCTTTAAACTCCATCAGCACATTAGCTTTCAGTGATGGAAAATACATCGTCCCCGTTCCCGTCCACAGTTTGGTTTGTTCATTCTTGACCGCCTTAATGATCTTCATCTCAAAGTAGTTCACCTTAATGATCATCCCTTCAGCTACTTCTTCTAAATACGTACTCTTATCTAGTACTATTCCGGGATAGCCTCCTGCCGGAGGAGTGAGTGGTGTGGTGCTCGTTGCATAAGGAATACTGAACGTATCTGTCTTGGTATAATTGCTGTAATTGTATTCACAGATACTTTTGATCCGGTATTCGTATTTCTTTCCTGGTCTGAGTTGGGTAATGGTTAAGCTTTGCGTTAAGGATAGTTCTTCATACCAATCTGTCTGTCCTTCTTCTCGATACTGAATTAAATATTCTTTTCCCTCTCCAGCCCAGCTGATCAGGGCTGTCTTGTTTTTATTCGGAAGGCTTTTAACCAAGCTCGGTGTTTTACAGATGGGAAGATAGGTGAACGTAAAGGTCGAACTATAGCCCCCGTTTTTAATGAGTTCTTTATCGGTATCCGTTTTAGCTCTCACCCTCCAGGCATAGTTCATTCCATCTTGTAGGGGTGGATCCTTGATGGTATAAATATAGGTGCTAGCTTTAGTTGCAGTAGTAAATATAGGAGACGCTCCCCGGATCACTTCATTCGGATCGCGTTTGTCAGTCACTCTCAGTTCATACAGTTCCAACTCATACGTCACATTCGTTAGGGTTGTTCCCTGCCACTGAAAACTGACTTGTTGGGGAGTTTTAGATTCGGCTGTGCTTTGGTTTTTAGGAAAGATCAGTTGGGGAGGATCGTGCAGTTGAATCCAGCACATAAAGCTGGCTACATTCGATACCGCTATATCATTCCGTCTCGCATCAAAAGCTTGAAAGGAAAACTCATACAGTCCTTCCGGTAATGTTCCTTTCTGTTCATACTGTGTTTTAGAATAGCCCGAAAAAGAAAGATTGGAAGAGGAAAAATAAGATGCTAGATCAGAACCTGAGAGCAGCAGTGGAGAGGTAAATGAAATAGGAATACGTACGGCTGAAGGTGAGGTCTGGATCGTCAGACCTACCGCTTTGATGCTCATCCGAAGCACCATATCAGAAACAGAGGTAGATGGATCAGTAGAAACAAACGTTAACAGCAATGTATTATGATCTGCAGAGGTGTAATCCGCTATATACGGCGAGTGAGGGGCTTTTAAAACGAGATTCCCTTGCAGAGGGTAGGTTTGGGAGTAAGAAAAAGAACTACATAAAACAGATGCAAGCAAACTAATCGTTAAATAAACAAGTTGTTTATTTTTGATTATTATAAACTTCATTTCTCTGAAAAATAAGGGTTAATTAGATCAAAAGTAGAACTAAATAATTGGAAAACAAAATTTATATGAAAAAGAAAAATATATTATTATACCCGTTGTGCATTTAGAAAAAAGTAATTTATAGAGTTACTATTTTTTTTAAGACGTATAACCCAGTATTTTTAACATCGAATTACTATCCTGCTCAGGAGCAAATAAGGACGTTACATTATTTCCATCTTCATCACGATCAATAATCACATGCTTAGGGGCGGGAATTAAACAATGCTGAATACCTCCATAACCTCCTAATGACTCTTGATAAGCCCCCGTATGAAAAAATCCAATATACTGTGTTTCATCAGGTTCTATTTTAGGTAGAAAAACTTCAGATATATGTGCTTCTGAATTATAATAATCCATACTATCACACGTCAGGCCTCCCAAGTTGACCTTATGATAAACATTATCCCAGTTATTAATCGCAAGCATAATATACTTTTGATTCGTACCCCATGCATCTGGCAAATGTGTAATGAATGACCCATCAATCATATACCATAATTCCTTATCATTCTGTAGTTTTTGATCAAGAACAGAATAAATAACTGCACCACTCTCCCCTACGGTATAGCTTCCAAATTCTGTAAAGATATTAGGCACAGGCACATTGTTTTTCTGACAAATCCACTGAACGTTTTCAATAATACTATCTACAATCTGCTGATAATCATATGAAAACTGCAATGATGCTTTGATAGGAAATCCACCCCCAATATCAATCGCTTCTAAGTCCGGACATATCTTTTTCAATTCGCAATATTTATACATAAACCGGCTCAACTCGCTCCAATAATAAGCTGTGTCTTTAATACCTGTATTAATGAAAAAATGCAGCATAGTTAATTTGTACTTATCACTTCCGGCTATGCGGTTTTTGTAAAATTCCATGATATCGCTATAACGCATACCTAGACGGGAAGTATAAAATTCAAAATTAGGTTCTTCATCAGCAGCAACACGTATGCCTAAATTAAATGGATGTTCTACATTTTCATAATAATCTAGCTCATTCAAATTATCTAAAATAGGAATACAATTTTCAAATCCATCATTTAAGAGCTCAACAATATACTGCGTATATAAAGTGCGTTTAAATCCATTACATATAATATAAATATCTTTCTGCAACTTATTATTTTTATGTAATTCACGTATAATGGGAATATCATAAGCGGAAGAAGTTTCAATGTGCACATCATTTTTAAGAGCTTCCTCTAATATAAATCTAAAATGCGACGACTTCGTACAATAACAATACGTATAATGGCCTTTATAATTATATTTTTTAATCGCATTTGAAAAAAAGCGTTTTGCATTTTCAATATGATCGGCTACTTTAGGAAGATACGTGATTTTCAATGGCGTACCATACTTTTGAATAATATCCACCAATGAAACATTATTAAACAGTAAGTTATTATTTTCTACTTTAAACTCCTCCGTAGGAAATTCAAACGTCTGTTCAATAAGATCAATATATGTTTTCATATCTTAACTAAAAATTATCTGTTTGCTGAAATACTGCTTTACAAAAAAAAACTAAAACTGAGCAAAATACAACTTACAGAGCAACTAATTTTAAACTTTAATAAAAAAATACAATCCTACTCTACGTTCATAAAAAACTGTTCTATTTGGTAAATTGGCTTTATTTTAGTTAATTTGATCAATTGGTTATGATAGTAAGAATATATTTTTTTGTATATTTGCAAGTCTGAAAAGATATCCTTTATTAAAAAAGATCTTATAAATTTATTTTAATTTTCTCACTATCAATAAGTTAAATACCTTTTCAGAAAATTAAAAGTATATATGGATTTTGTAAAAATCATAGAAGTAAAATCAGAGATAGCAGCCGGTACACGAGGCGCAAGCCTTGGTATTGATGCTTTAAAAACCGCTTGCATGGATAAAAAATCTGATTATTTTATACAATATGACACCTTAGAAGTAGAAAATATGAACGATATTCTATTTGAAGGGGTAGAAACAAAATACACACATGCCAAATTCATCGATGCCGTTTATACAATGGTTAAACGGGTATCTAAAACAGTATCCTCTACATTAGAAGAAAACCTCTTCCCCATTATATTAGCCGGGGACCACTCTACCGCAGCAGGTACCATTGCCGGCATAAAAAGCGCCAGACCAGGTAAACGTCTTGGTGTCATCTGGATTGATGCCCATGCTGATCTGCACTCCCCTTATACAACACCTTCCGGAAATATGCATGGCATGCCTTTAGCTATGTCTTTAAATGAAGATAATCTAAAATGCAAAAAGAATGAGTTAAGCCAAAATACCATTGATTACTGGAATAAAATTAAACGCATCGGTGTACGAGGAGCTAAGCTTAAACCAAAAGATTTAGTTTATATCGCACTTCGCGATACAGAACAAGAAGAAGATTTTCTAATCAAAAAAAATAATATTAAAGTATTTCGAACGGAGCAAATACGAACAATGGGGATACCGGCACTCATTAAAGAAACATTACAAACCTTAGCTGAGTGTGACCTCATTTACATATCCTTTGATGTCGATAGCATGGATCCCACTGTTTCAGGTGGAACAGGAACACCTGTTGATAATGGATTAACTGTTCAAGAGGCATTAGAAATTAATCGCCTACTTATTCAAGATCCAAAAGTATGTTGCTGGGAAATGGTAGAAGTCAATCCAACACTTGATAGCCTCAATACGATGGCTGAATCTGCTTTTGATATTTTAGAAACAACCACATCCTCACTCATTGAGTCAAGAGCAAAAAACACAAAAAAGTCAACGCTGCGTTAATACCTGACAAATAGCTTCTGCTTTTAATAAACATTCGAGCCATTCATCACGTGGATTCGCATCATATGTAATAGCACTTCCAACTTTAAAAAACAAAATCTTTGCTAATTCATCATAAAAAATACTTCTAATAAGAACATTAAAATCAAAATCACCTTCAGGAGTAACATAACCTAATGCACCTGAAAAAGCACCTCTTGAACTACATTCATATACATCGATAAGCTCCATAGCTTTAATTTTAGGAGCACCAGTCATACTACCCATCGGAAAAGCATTTCTTATACAATCTACCCAACTTGTTTCTGGACGTTTTGTAGAAACAACTGTGGAAACCATTTGATGAACCTTAGGGAAACTATATATACCAAACAACTCTTCCACATGTACGGATCCAACGCGCGATGATCTAGCCAAATCATTACGAACCAAATCAACAATCATCAAATTCTCAGCTTTATCCTTCTCACTCGATTGTAGTTGATCTTTTAAAAAAAGATCTTCTTCTTCATTGATGCCTCTTCTTATAGTTCCTTTCATCGGCTGAGAAATCAACTGATCTCCTATCTTCTTTAAAAATCGCTCTGGTGAAGCACTTATAATATATTGATGATCTAATTTAAGAAAAGAAGCAAATGGCATTGGAGATACGCTCATCAACTGTTCAAATACATGCAATGGTGGAATACAAACATCTTTGCTCAAAAAATCAATACAATAGTTAATTTCATATACTACTCCTTCTCGAATATACTCCTTAAACTGATTGACGATTTCAGTATAGTGCTGCTCATCTTCTTGTGCCACTATAATAGGCTTAGGATAAATTGGATAGTTAGTATAAAGTGCTACAGCATTAATATCTTGAACAACCTCATCAGGATTTTTTAGAGAATCAACCTGAATATAGTCTTCATAAAAATGAATCACATGAAGCGGCACAAAGAAAAATAAGTCAGGATATGAAATATAATTTGATTTAGATGTAGACAGTTTTTCAATCTCATTTTTTAAATCATAACTCATATACCCAAATAACCAGTCTTGATGTGTATGATGGAATCTTTGCAAGGAAGAAAACGCATTGCCCACAGACATAGAGATAGACTGATAACAACCCGCAGCTATTCTTGTATCAAATGCACTAAAAGGGGAAGTATAAGAGTTAGATTCAGTAAAACAGCAAACAGAGAATTGGCTAGCCCATTGTCGTGCTTTTCGTTTAAATTCGTGGGTAACAGAATACTTAGCACTTTTCCGTTTCATTGTTTTTAATCGATAAAAAAACAAAAATACGATTTGTGCCAGATAATATATGAAAAATAAACCGTTAAAATATCCTATTTCATGCCTCATCATTGACACAATGCATGAATCGATTGTGCCTATGTTAGAAAAAAGCGGTATTAAAACAACTTATCTTCCTCATTTACCGATCGATGAGATACCTAAAGTCATCTCTAATTATGAGGGGCTTATCTTACGAAGTAAATTATCAGTCAATCACCATTTACTAGATCAAGCACAGCGCCTTCAATTTATTGCGCGCGCTGGAGCAGGCTTAGATAATATTGATTTAGAAGAAACAACGAAGCGAGGCATTCACGTGATACACGCTGCTGAAGGCAATAGCGATACGGTAGCAGAGCACACCATTGGCCTTATATTATCCCTGTTACATAAAATAGTACTAGGTAGTGAACAAGTAAAACATAAATTATGGGATCGAGAATACTGCCGAGGAGTAGAATTAAAAGAAAAAACAGTTGGTATCATTGGTTACGGAACCATGGGAAAAGCAGTAGCTCAACGACTTAGCAGTTTTGGATGTAAAGTTATAGCCTATGATAAATATAAAACAGAATTTTCTGATGATTTCGCCAAAGCTGTGTCCTTAAATGAACTTTATAATGAATCTGATATAGCTACTTTTCATATACCACTAACTAAAGAAAACACCTATCTTATTGACAAAGCCTATATCTATAATTTTAAAAAACCATTTTACTTAGTAAACACTTCGCGAGGAGAGTTAATCAAAATGAGTACTCTTCAAGAGGCTATTGAGAAAAATAAAATACGTGGAGCAGCATTAGATGTCCTTGAAAATGAAAAACTAAGTACATTTTCCAAAGAACAAGAAAATGCATTTCAGTACCTTACCCAATCTCATAAAGTAATCTTCACACCTCATGTAGCAGGGTGGAGTAATGAATCCTATTATAAAATTAATGAAATAATTGTACAGAAAATTCAGAAACTTCTAGAGATCAACTAAGGAACCCCTTAGCCTTTCTTAGACTTAAATTTAGTAACTCCTTTTAAGCCTGAAACTTTTTCGATATTGATTTCAGCAGAACCAATAAACAGCTCTACTTTCACTTTTAAAGGAATTTTATTATCATCATCAGAGATCCATACTTTAACTGAATTTGGACCTGAGAATAATTTATTATCAGGCATAATAGGAACCAGTACTAATGCGTTCACTATGCCTAACGCCGTCTCCAATTCTTCGCGTTGTGTAAGCTTTGTTTTAAAATCATATACTTTATTCTCAAAAAAAGCATACACTTTAATTGTATCCCCTTCTTTCATTTTAGAAAAATCCAAGGTCCTCAAATAAAAATAACCCGATACAATATCTTGTATGCCAGATTCATAGGCAAGCATTTGATGATAAGTAGGCTCATCAAATTTATTAATCTCTTCATTAAAAACTTTAGTCTCTGCAATATGATTGATGTGATCAAATCGTACAATCTCGCGTTTAGTATACCCTCCTTCTTTAACATCACGGTATGAAATATGCGGGATAATAGCAGCTGTATCCAAATATGTTCCCCAATTATCCCGAACACTCGAAATAAAATCTAAAGCGCCTGTCGTATGGCCATACACATCGATCCGATAACACGGACGTGTATTTACATTATATAAACTTGGATTCACTTGAATTTTGGCCTTGCCGGCATTAATGAAACCATATTCAATAGAATATTCTAAAACTTCACCACGTTGAAAGCTCTTATTTTCAATCGATTTATAGGCAAGATTTAACGGGAGACCGTCCATACGCAAACTATCCGGTTTTACCATTTGTATGGTGTCTAATTGTGCTTGTACAGCACCTGAAGCTATGCTTAAAAGCAATAAAATCAACTTTTTCATATGGCTTTCAAAAATACGAATTATTTCACAGCAGAGAATGAAATCAAACGTTAAAAAGTTGTAAAAAGATCAATTATGTCGTATATTTGCATAGTTATTATTGTTCCAAACGAGGCAAAAAAGCCTTTTTTGGAATTTTTTATTCTCAACTACTATTACAGAGATCCCCATTCATCATGGCGAAAAAAATATCTTACTATACCAAAGAAGGCCTTGCTAATTTAAAAAATAAGCTAAACGAGCTGAAAACAAAAGGGCGAACCGAAATTGCTAATCAAATAGCTGAAGCTCGCGATAAAGGTGATTTAAGTGAAAATGCAGAATACGATGCCGCCAAAGAAGCACAAGGTTTACTCGAACTTGAAATTTCGAAACTAGAAGAAATCATTTCTAATGCTCGTATTCTTGATGAGTCTACGATTGATACATCACAAGTATCTATACTATCAAAAGTAAAGCTCAAAAACAAAAAAAATAAAACAGAACTGATCTATACATTGGTATCAGAAGAGG
Source organism: uncultured Cytophagales bacterium (assembly GCA_964418605.1). Taxonomy (GTDB): domain Bacteria; phylum Bacteroidota; class Bacteroidia; order Cytophagales; family Cyclobacteriaceae; genus CAYQLY01. Next base: position 118,289 of record CAYQLY010000004.1, on the reverse strand, counting down.
AAGCAGATCTTAAATTAGGAAAAATATCTGTTCAGTCACCTATCGGAAAAGGCTTACTTGGTAAAAAAGTAGGCGAAACAGCAAAAATACAAGTGCCTGCAGGTGTAGTAGAATTTGAGATTCTAGCTATTACGAAATAAAATATGGCTACTACTATTTTCAGTAAAATTATTCGAGGAGATATTCCCTCCTACAAAATCGCAGAAGACGAGCATTTTTTTGCGTTTTTAGACATTATGCCGGTTGCCCAAGGCCATACACTTGTTGTACCCAAGAAGGAAGTTGATTATTTATTTGACTTGGAAGATACACTTTTAAAGAAGAGTATGATTTTCTGTAAAAAGGTATCCATTGCTATGAGAAAAGCCATTCCTTGCAAGCGAATCGGTATTGCCGTAATTGGACTAGAAGTACCACATGCACATATTCATCTAGTGCCTCTCAATAGAGTAGGCGATATTAACTTCGACAGACCAAAAATGAGAATGAAAGAAGAGGAGCTTGAAAAAATAGCCACTAAGATTCGAAGTTTCCTATAATAGAAAAACTAAGCCGTTTCTTTTTTCTTGAAAAACCGACGTTGAAACAAGAGCAAGATAGCTACCCCAACAAAAATAGAAGAATCAGCTACATTGAAAATCGGCCAAAATGAGTAATACTCCTCACCTACTAACGGAATCCATCGAGGAAGTATGCCTTCCCATATATCAACATAAATCATATCTACAACCTGGCCATGAAACCAAGGTGTTTTTGCATTAACAGGTGCATTTCCTAACAATACCCCATAAAACACGCTATCTATCAAATTACCGACGGCACCTCCTAAAATAGCTGCCATGCTCCACAACACACCTGGATGAGTCGATTCTTTCTTAGCTAATCGATATAAATAAACAGCGATCAGAACCATCGCCACTAATCTAAAAATGGTTAAGAACAACTTTCCTCCTCCTGTACCTACTTCAATACCAAAAGCCATGCCTGGATTGGTAATATAATGCAACTTAAGCCAATTCCCTACTAATTTAATTTGACCGTCTAACCCCATTTTCATTGTAAAATGAACGATTAATTTGGTCGCTTGGTCTAGCAAGATAACTCCAATAGCGAGTAAATAATATTTAATGTATTTCACAGTTATTAAAAAATAGACGCGAAGTTAAAAAAAAATAGGCATTCTCTATAATAAAGAGGAGAGTAAAATCCAACATCACTAAAAATAATTTATTCAACTTATATATTTATATTTGCTATATATCTAATAAAAAAATAGTTTAATAATTATGAAGTTCAAAAACCTTATTTTTGTCATCTTCTTTTTTATTCTAGTTGATTTTTCTTTTGCACAAAATCGATCCATTCAATTTGAAAACTTATCTTTTCAAGAGCTTCTGGATAAATCAAAAAAAGAAAATAAAATTATTTTCATAGATTGTTTTACCACGTGGTGCGGACCTTGTAAATGGATGGATAAAAACGTTTTTACCAACGATACAGTAGCCGACTTTTATAATCAAAATTTTATTTGTGCTAGATTTGACATGGAAAAAGGAGAAGGAAAAGAAATACAAAAAAAATATAATGTAAATAGTTTTCCTGCTTTTTTATTCATTAACGATCAAGGAAAAATAATTTATACTACACTCGGTCGCAAACCAACTTCTTTATTTATTCAAGAGGGAAAAAATGCATTAGATCCTGAAAAACAATTTGATAAGATTATTCAAAAACTAAATCAAGGAGTGACAAATCCTGAAGAGCTTTATTCATATTTAGCTATATTAAAACCAGAAGAAGACTTACATTATAATAAATATTTATCCAATTATTTTTTAACTCAAAAAGAAGAAGACTTAATCAAAGATTATAACTGGAAATTAATTCAACTAATTTCAACTACTGAATCACGAGAATTTCAATACGTAATTAAAAACAAGAAACTATTTGAAAAAATTTTTTCTAAAAAAGAAGTTAATACTTATTTAAAAAAGATAAGTATTAACACACTAGGTGATGCACTTTCAAAAAAAGACTCTATTAGCTACGAGAAGGCTAAAAAACAAGTTCTATCCTGGGGCATGGAAGAAGTAGTTTTACGTGTTGAGATGAATATAAGTATACAAAAACAAGATTGGAAAAAGTATACAAAAAATGCCTTCATCTATATCACTAAATACAATCAAGAAAATGCATCAGAGTTGAATCTTGTAGCGTGGACTTATTTTGAGCATATAGAAGATCAAACGTCTCTTACTCAAGCAAAAAGCTGGTCTAAACACAGCACAGAATTAGAAAACAACTATGCTAATAACGACACTTATGCGTCTATTCTTTACAAACTAGGTAAAAAGAAAGAAGCCAAAGCTGCTGCTGAAAAAGCTATTGAACTAGCTAAAAAAGAAGGAGTAGATTATAAATCTACGGAGGAATTATTAAAAAAGATCAATGCACTTAAATAAGCATTGATCTTTTTAATTTATATCTTCACCAACAACTTAAACTCATCCATATCCACTTCCGATCCATTCGAAAGCTGATCGACTAAATCGAGTTTTAATGCTTGTGTTTCTAAACAAATATAGTCACGATGGGTTTGCAAAGCTGTATTGACCAGTTCATTTAATCGCTGTACGGTGATCAAAATTTTATCTTGCACTTCCAATCCCTTATCTTTTCGTAAATTCTGAATACGATTGACAAAGTCACGTGCAATGCCTTCTTTTTGTAATTCTTCCGTAATCGTGATATCCAAGGCAACCGTTAATCCATTTTCAGAAGCAACAAGCCATCCCGGAATATCTTCGGATAAAATTTCTACATCTTCCAACGTGAGAATAGCTGTTTGAGAAGATAGTTTAATTTCATATTTATGAGTTCGTTCAATCTCAGCAATGGCTTGTTGATCCATCTCTCCTATTTTAGTGGTTACCTCTTTTAATAATGGGCCATATTCTTTGCCTATTTTTTTAAAATTAGGTTTTACTTTTTTTACTAAAATACCTGAGGTATCATCGATATATTCAATCTGTTTTACATTTACTTCTGTTAAAATTAAATCTTGAACCGCTGTAATTTGTTTTTTTATTTTTTCTTGTAAAACAGGAATTAATAATTTAGATAATGGTTGTCGAACTCGAATCGAATGTTTTTTTCGAAGTGAATGCACCAATGAAGAAACACGCTGTGCCAATTGCATGCGTTCTTCTAAATCAGTATCAATTATTTTTTCGTTGCTTATTGGGAAAGAAGTTAAATGAACAGAATCTACTTTTTCTTTCTTACTTGTATTATTTAAATCTAAAAATAACCGATCCATAAAAAATGGAGCAATAGGTGCAGCTAACTTAGCAATCGTTTCCAAACAGGTATATAATGTTTGATAGGCTGCTATTTTATCTTCATTGTACTCTCCTTTCCAAAAACGTTTTCGATTTAAGCGTACATACCAATTACTAACATCATCCGATAAAAAATCTTCGATCAATCGTGCAGCAGATGTAGGCTCATAATTATCAAAAGATGCAGTTACATTTTTTATTAACGAATTTAATCGAGAAAGAATCCATCGATCACTCTCCGTTCTTTTTTCTAATGGGACTTCTTTTTCTTGGTAAGTAAAACTATCCAGATTAGCATACAAGGCAAAGAATGAATAGGTATTATACAATGTTCCAAAAAATCGACGTTGCACTTCTACGATTCCATCGACATTAAATTTGAGGTTATCCCAAGGCAAGGCATTGGAAATCATATACCAACGCGTCGCATCAGGTCCATAGGTATTTAATGTTTTGAATGGATCTACTACATTGCCTACACGTTTAGACATTTTATTTCCATCCTTATCCAAAACCAATCCATTGGAAACCACATTTTTAAATGCAACGTTATCAAACAACATGACTGCTAATACGTGTAAAGTAAAAAACCATCCACGCGTTTGATCCACTCCTTCGGCAATAAAATCAGCTGGAAAATTTTTCTTAAACTCTTCTTTATTTTCGAATGGATAATGCCATTGTGCATAAGGCATCGCACCCGAATCGAACCATACATCGATGAGATCAGGTTCTCTTAAATATAGTTTTCCAGTCCCAGGTTTAATAAAAGCAATTTTATCTACAAATGGTCGATGCAAATCAAATTCAGGAGAATTTATAACTTCTTTTACTGGAATTAAATATTCTAATAAATAATCCCCAATAATTGCTTGTGATTCTTTAAAAGCTTGAGGTAAAAAATTTCCTTTAATCAATCCAGGTATAACTCCATAATCATATCCATCGTATCCGTGCTCTGCAAAACGTGGACATATTTTATGAATAAAACTTCCTTCATCCGCTGGGCCACGTAAATCTTTTATATTTTCTAATTCTTTAACCTTATTTTTAAATTCTTCAAACTTAGGTCCTCCAAAATAATACCACCCTTCTTCTTCAAAATCGTTAAGAGAGCCCACTACTTTTTGATCATTTAGAAACTTCCAAATTGGCAACGGGGTCCCCCAAAATCGAGATCGAGATAAATTCCAATCCACTAAATTTTCGAGCCAATTTCCAAAACGTCCTGTACCAGTGGATTCTGGTTTCCAATTAATCTTTTTGTTGAATTCAACTAACTTATCTTTACAAGCTGTTGTTTTAATAAACCAAGATTCTAATGGATAATATAAAATCGGTTTATCTGTTCGCCAGCAATGTGGATACGTATGTTCATACTTTTCAATTTTGAATGCTTTGTTTTCTATTTTTAATTTTAATGCAATTCGTTCATCAACACTTAAATACTTATCTACTTTCGAAACAATTCCTTTTAATGTTATTTCTTGTTTTTTTCGTTCTGTTTCTTTTTCTTCTTCTGTGAGATATTCTTCTTTTACATATTCATTGGAAAAGTCTGTAATCTCTTTTACATATCTTCCATGTTTATCTACAACAGGAACCCATTTCGCATTTTCATCTAATACTAGAATAGAGGGAATATTATTTTTTTGAGCTACCCGAAAATCGTCTGCACCAAAAGTAGGTGCAATGTGCACAATTCCTGTTCCATCTTCGGTACTTACAAAATCGCCAATAATTACTCGAAAAGCATCTTTGCGAGTTTTAATATATGGCATCAATTGTTCATACTTCATACCTTCTAATTCTTTTCCTTTGTATTTTTTTACAATCTCCCAAGGAATGAGTTTATCGCCTGGTTTATAATCTTGTAACGAAATTTCTTTGGCTTTCTCTTGAAAATATTTTGAAACTAATGCTTCAGCTAAAATGACTTGAATAGGTTCATGGGTATATGGATTATACGTTCTTACTTTTACATAATCAATCTTCTCTCCTACAGCTAAAGCACTATTCGCAGGCAATGTCCATGGTGTCGTTGTCCACGCTAAAAAATACTCATTCTCTGTTCCTTGAATTTTAAATTGGGCAACAATGGACGTATCTTTGACATCGCGATAACATCCAGGTTGATTAAGTTCATGTGAACTTAATCCTGTTCCAGCAGCAGGCGAATACGGTTGAATGGTATAGCCTTTATATAAATAATCTTTCTTATATAATTCTTTTAATAAATACCAAAGTGATTCGATGTATTCATTTTTATAGGTGATATACGGATCACTTAAATCAACCCAATATCCCATTTTTTCGGTGAGCTCATTCCACTGATCGGTATATTTCATTACCGTTTCACGGCATTTTTGATTATAGTCTTCAACTGATATTTTTTTTCCAATATCATCTTTCGTGATTCCTAATTCTTTTTCAACTTGAAGTTCAACAGGTAATCCATGTGTATCCCATCCTGCTTTTCGTTTCACTTGAAATCCTTGTTGCGTTTTGTATCGGCAAAAAATATCTTTCACCGTTCGGCCCATGACATGATGAATGCCAGGAGTGCCATTAGCTGAAGGTGGGCCTTCATAAAATACAAACGGGCGTTCAGCAGGTCGGCTATCAATCGATTTTTTAAAAATATGATTATTTTTCCAATATTCTGCTATATTTTCTGCTATTTTTACATAGTCAAGCTGTTTGTATTCGTTGTATTTCATTGCTTTAAATTATAGACAAAAATAGTTTAAAATACTATTTTTTTGAGTTAACTGAGGGTCAAATTTTTAGAGTTATGAAAACATAACTCTTCTGTACTAAAATTAATCGAATCGAATGGCTTTAACCGGATTCATCTTCGCAGCGACTATCGTAGGAAAAGTTAAGAAAAGAGCAGAAATAGAAATAACCAAGATATTAAGCGAAACGAGCCAACCTAAATCCCAAGCAATAGGAACTGTATTCACATGATAATTATCCTGATCTAATGGGATAAGATGAAACCAATATTGAATAAGACAAAGCCCTATTCCAATCAGATTTCCTATCAGAAGGCCTTTCAAAACTAAGATAATACCATTATAGAAAAATAATTTACGAATAAGTTTATTGGTTGCACCTAATGCTTTCAAGATACCGATCATGGGTGTTCGTTCGATCATAAGGATGAGGAGTACAACACCTATATTAAAACAAGCGACAATTAAAATCAGTCCGATAAAAATAACAACATTGCGCTCAATGATTTTCAACCAATCAAAAACACTTTGGTATTTATCACTTATTTTTTGAACATAATAATTAAAGTCTATGCGATCAAAGACTTGATCACGCACCTGATCAACAGATGCCTTATGTTTTAAGAAAATTTCATAACTTCCAACTAACGTATCTCCCCATCCATTTATTTTTTGTACAAGACGAATATCTCCAATCATGCATTCTTGATCAAACAAATCAATAGTTGTTTCATAAATGCCTTTGATTTGAAGTTTACGAAAACGAGGTGGGTTTTGAACAAAGTATAAAACAATCTTATCTCCCACATCTAACTTTAATTGATCAGCCATCTTTTTACCAATGACTACCTGATTAATAGAAGAGCTGTCTTTAAAAACAGGCAACTCCCCTTTCACGATAGCTTTTTGAAAATCTTGCCTATAAAAATCATCTCCCACACCTTTAAAAATAACAGATGATACTTCTTCTGTTGTTCTCAACAATCCAAATTTATACGCTACACGTTGAAGATAAGCAATATCTGAAATAGATTTATATCCTACAGAAAAATTAGTGTATTTACGAACCGGATGTGGATCAAATAAATAATCTTGTGTATAGTTAATGACTTCTAACTGACCAGAAAAACGATATAGTTTACTCGTTACAACCTCCTTAAATCCTTCTAAGATTGAAGAAGCGACAATCATAACCATAAGTCCTATAGCAATACTCGCAATGGCTATTTTATTAGCGATAGAAGAGAATGACCCAGGGTTTGCTTTAACTATTTTTCGAGATATAAAGTACGATATGTTCACTCCTCTTCGTTTATCAAAAGATATGTATATTTAAAGCAAATATATTTATCTTATTTGATAAAAGAGCAACTTTAATGAAAAGGCTTTCGCGAATAATACAATTCGGTTATTTAGTAATTAGTATTTCAAGCTGTTATGCACAAATCACTCCGGGAGCTTACCAGACTGACCTATACCTTCCTCTTTTAAAAAATAAATCGATTGGATTAATTGTAAATCCTACATCACGAATTCAATCAACACATTTGGTAGACACCTTACGTGCACTACAGATAACTATCAAAACCATTTTTGCACCTGAGCATGGATTTCGTGGGGATGCAGAAGCAGGCAAAAAGTTATCCAATACGATTGATTCACTAACAGGGATTCCGATTATATCTTTGTATGGTGCAACTAAAAAGCCAAGTGCTGAACAACTCGCTGATTTAGATATTCTAGTATTTGATATTCAAGATGTCGGGGTGCGATTTTACACTTATATATCCACCTTGCACTATATCATGGAGGCTTGTGCTGAAAATAATAAATTACTTATCGTACTCGATCGACCTAATCCTAATGGAAATTACATAGATGGACCTGTTTTAGAAAATGACTACAAGTCGTTTGTAGGGATGCATCCCATTCCTATTGTTCATGGACTAACAGTGGGTGAATTGGCTACAATGATTAATGGTGAAAAATGGCTAAAGGATAGCATGACCTGTTTACTTCAAGTTATTCCTATTAAAAATTATAGTCATCGCTTACATTATTCACTTCCGATGCGTCCCTCACCAAACTTACCTAATGATCAGTCCATTCGACTCTATCCAAGCTTATGTTTATTTGAGGGCACATCACTAAGTGTAGGCAGAGGAACACCTTACCCTTTTCAAGTGATTGGTTCACCGGATTTTAAAAATAAATCATTTTCATTCACACCTGTATCCATACCTGGCGTAGCTGAGCATCCTCCATATGAAGGGCAATTATGTTATGGAAAAGATTTGCGACATATAAAGCCTATACCTCCATTTACACTCTCCTATATTATTGAACTTTACAAACTCACTGAAGATAAAAATTCATTTTTTACTCCTTTTTTTGAAAAGCTAGTGGGTACAAAAAAATTACGAGAGCAGATTCAAGAAGGATGGGATGAGAAAAAAATTAGAGAAACATGGAGTCATGATTTAATTGAATATAAAAAAATACGAAAAAAATATATTATCTATACAGACTTTAACTAAACCTTAGATTAGCAAACGATATGTGTGGGATCACTGGCATTATGGCTTTCAATGAAATCGGTCGATTTCATATGATCAATCTTTCCGAAGCTACGGACAAACTCGCTCAACGAGGACCGGATGGAAGAGGGATTTTTAATACAGAGCGCATAGGATTAGGGCATCGTCGGCTAGCTATTATTGACACAACGTCTGATGGAAACCAACCTATGTCTGATGAAAGCAAACGATATACCATCGTTTTCAATGGTGAAATATTCAACTTTAAAGAGTTAAAAAAAGAATTAATAGACAAAGGAATTTCTTTTTTCTCAAACTCTGACACAGAAGTTTTGTTAAAGCTTTTTATTCTTGAAAAAGAAAAATGTTTAACAAAACTAAATGGCTTTTTTTCTTTTGCTATTTATGATCAAGCTACAGACCAATTAATTATTGCTAGAGATAGATATGGTATAAAACCATTACTTTATTATAGCGATGAAGATAAATTTTTATTTTCTTCTGAAATGAAATCATTACTAGCATACGGCATTGCAAAAGACATTGATTATGTTTCGCTTTATCAATATCTACAAGTTAACTATATCCCCTATCCAAATTCTATATTTAAACATGTTCAAAAATTACAACCTGGTCATTATCTCACCATCGAGAAAAGAAAAGTAGTTGAAAAAAAATACTATACTATCCCATATGAAGAAAATAGAGTTATTGATACCTCTATCAGCTATGAGAAAGCACAAGAACAATTAGCTTTACTCTTAGATGATTCCGTTCAGAAAAGACTTATCTCTGATGTACCTCTTGGTTCTTTCTTAAGTGGAGGGATTGATTCATCCGTCATTGCAGCTCTAGCCTCTCGCCATACACCACATTTAAATACATTTTCCATTGGCTATAAAGATGAACCTTTTTTTGATGAGACCAGCTATGCCAATTTGGTAGCTAAAAAATTAGGAACCAATCATACTGTATTTTCATTAACTAATCATGATTTATTAGAGCATGTGTTTCAGATCTTAGACTACATTGACGAGCCTTTTGCCGATTCTTCAGCTATACCTACATTTATCTTAAGTAGGCAAACACGAAAACACGTCACTGTGGCTTTATCAGGCGATGGAGCAGATGAACTTTTTGGTGGCTACAATAAACATTTGGCTGAGTATAAAATCCGTAGCAAAAATTTATCTACACAAGTTCTAAAAACTATATCTCCACTAGCACAGCTATTCCCAAAATCACGAAATTCATTTTTAACCAATAAAGCAAGACAGCTGGATCGCTTTGCAAAAGGAGCAAAACTTTCGCCTGCAGATCGCTACTGGCGTTGGTCGAGCTATGCTGATGAACAAGAAGCATTAGACTTATTTTATCCGTATCTTAAATCAACCTTAAATAAACATGAATATAAAAAAAGAAAAAAAATAATCTTACAACATCTCACTAATGATAGCACATTAAACGATGTATTTCTATCTGATATTAAATTAGGCCTACCCAATGACATGCTAACCAAAGTTGACCTTATGTCGATGGCTAATAGTTTAGAGGTGCGTGTTCCTTTTTTAGACTATCGTGTAGTTAATTTTGCTTTTTCATTACCTGTACACTATAAAATAGACAACAAAATGAAAAAGAAAATTGTACAAGATGCTTTTCGCAACCTTCTTCCTAAAGAACTATACAATCGCCCAAAACAAGGCTTTGAAGTACCTCTCCTAAAATGGTTTAGACATGAGTTAAAATCACTTATTACTAACGACTTACTCGACGATACGTTTATAAAAGAGCAAGGGTTATTTAACCTGGAAAACATTCAACAACTGAAGAAAAAACTAAATTCAAAAAATCCAGAAGACGTGCATGCACAAATCTGGGGATTAATTGTATTTCAATATTGGTGGAAAAAATATATGTAAAATCATTTTTTATTTTTTTGCAACAGGCCAATCACAGCAATAACAACCCATACCACATTAACCAATGTGGAAGGATAAGCTTCTTTATAAATTGTATTAATAATTAAAAAAATAGCACCCGTTAAATTAAGTACCTGATAATATACATTAGTCCCTTTTACCTTATTAGCTGAAACAAGCCAATAAGCTACTAATACCTCTACTCCTCCTATCCAGCCAATCGTTTCAATAATAACTTTCATTTTTTTATTTAAATTTAAACGTATGAAAAAATCAAAAAAAATATTTTTATTTGCTGCAGTTCTATTTACATTACTTATGATTTACTTCGCAATTGACTTTGCATCTAAAACCAGAGCACCATGGAATAAAAAAAACAAGGCCATAAAAAAATAAGCCACCTAAGAAAGCACCATTATAATTAACTGCCTACTGATTTTACAAAAAAAAGGCAAACCCCATTAATACAATAACGCAACCCAGTTGGTACTGGCCCATCATCAAACAAATGCCCAAGATGAGCATCACATCTGGCACAAGTTACTTCTGTACGATTCATTCCATAGGTATGATCCTCATGCGTTTGAATATGAGATAGATCAATCACATCCCAAAAACTTGGCCAACCGGTTCCCGACTCAAATTTATGTTCTGAACTAAATAATTCATTTTTACAACACACGCATATATAAATACCTTTTTCTTTGGATGTGTAATAAGGACTTGTAAATGCTCGCTCTGTGCCCTTCTGACGCGCCACATGGTACTGTTCAGAAGTAAGCTGTTTTTCCCATTCCTCATCTGTTTTTATTATTTTTTTCATATAAAAAAAAGACGAAATTTTGTGTTAAATTTAATCCTTTTAAATATAGCATAAAATGCCTTCAATTGACTATAAAATAAACGAACCTATTAATGCACAAGAAGCTATCTCTATCTTTGAAAGTTCGGGTATTCGACGCCCCACATACGATTGCACACGCATTCAACAAATGCTAGAAAAAGCTGATATTATTGTCACAGCATGGCAAAACGAAGAACCTATTGCATTAGCACGTTCCCTCACCGACTTTTGTTATTGTTGTTATCTATCAGATTTAGCGGTAAAAAAAGAGTTTCAAAATAAAGGTATTGGGAAAAAACTCATTGAGTTGACGAAATCTCACCTAGGCGACCAAGTTAAGCTAATTTTATTAGCCGCACCTAATGCTATTGATTATTATCCTAAAGTTGGACTAAAAAAATACGAGCACACATTTGTCATTGATCGAAAAAATTAAGCATATGAAAAAAGACTATGTTATTGGAATAGATATCGGCGGTACCAATACGACCTTTGGATTTGTAGACAATGAAGGACATTACATGGAAGGTGGATCTATTCCCACCAATGCACAAGAGGATGTCTCTTCTTTTTTGCCTCGACTTTATGAAAGCATCGAAGAAAAATGGAGTAAACTAAAATCAACTGTTACGCTCAAAGGGATAGGGATTGGTGTACCTAATGGAAATTACTACAAAGGTACTGTGGAAATGCCCCCAAATCTAAACTGGGGAAATATTATCAACTTAAAACAACTTATTGAAAGACAATTTAAACTTCCTACTGCTCTAACCAATGATGCTAATGCGGCGGCATTAGGTGAAATGATGTATGGAGCTGCTAAAGGAATGAAGGATTTTATAGTCATTACGTTAGGCACTGGACTCGGAAGTGGAATTGTAGCAAATGGTCAATTGATATATGGCTCAGATGGGTTTGCAGGCGAAATTGGGCATACGCTGGTTAATGTAAATGGCAGAGTATGTGGATGTGGACGAAGAGGTTGCTTAGAAACATATGTATCTGCAACAGGAATTAAGCGAACAGTATATAAACTATTGGCTGACCATACCGACTATAGTGAACTACGAAAGTATAGTTTTAATGAACTCCATGCTGAAATGATCACGGATGCTGCACTACGTGGAGATAAGATTGCATTAGAAGCATTTGAATATACTGCTCGTATATTAGGAATGAAGCTAGCAGATACTGTAGCCCATACAAGTCCAGAGGCTATTATTTTATTCGGAGGACTTGTACGAGCAAATGAATTGCTTTTCACCCCAACACTTTACCACATGGAAAAAAACATGTTTAAGGTTTATAAAAACAAAGTCAAATTAATTCCTTCTAAACTCATGGACAAAAATGCAGCTGTATTAGGAGCAGCAGCACTCATTTGGAATGAGATCAGTAAATAAAAAATATTCTTTTTGTATTTAGATTAGTTGTACTGATTTATCTAGTATCGCACATGCGTTATTGCCTTCACAAAAAAGCAAATCAAGAATACTTAAATTAGGAAAAAATTTAGATCCAAATAATTGAATATAGGGATATGGAAAGTAAATATAATTATCACCATATTTTTTTTTAGGATGAATCCGTGATCTGTAATCAGAATAATCGTTTTTGCTTATATAATGCTCTGATAAAGAAATAGGAATATGAAAACCTAAATGTTTGAAACACACTTTTAAAATATCAACGTTAAGATCTACCAAAAATGTATGCTTCCTATATAAAATTTTATGAATATCATCAGCGTAATGAATAAAAAAAGGAGCCTTCCCATACGCTGAAACTATGGAGCGCCAATGTATTTGAAGCCAATGATGAGTATAATCAATTTTAACATCTTTAAAAATTATTTTTCGATGAGCATGTTGAATAGGAACTGAAAGCGAATGAATCCCATTAGCATTTAAAATATAACAGCGATTACGGTAGGATTGTTTTTCATAATGTGTATGCACATCGATACAAACCAGATCTATTTTTTTTTCTCTCAAAGCTGAAAAATATTCTAACGATGGGAAATAATGTGGCTCTAGTAAAACAGCTTGAGGCATTATATTCTAACTGATTTGTTATTTGCTTAGCATAGTAAACAGCTCTTGTAAAACTTGTTTATCATCAAAAGGATATTTAATACCCTTAATTTCTTGATATGTTTCATGCCCCTTCCCTGCAACTAAAATAATATCGTATGGTTTTGCTAATACACAAGCTGTTTTAATGGCTTCTTTGCGATCAACAATTGTCAATACTTTTTTCATGTCTGTAATAGATACACCCGATTTCATTTGCTGAATAATATCATCAGGCGATTCATGACGTGGATTATCTGATGTAAAAATAACATGATCACTCCATTTACATGCAATTGATCCCATAATTGGACGTTTACTAGAATCCCTATTCCCTCCACATCCTATCACAGTAATCACTTGTTGATTACCCTTAAATGAATGAATCGTTTTTAATACATTTTCCAATGCATCAGGTGTATGGGCATAATCTATAATCCCTATCGTATGAGAAGGAGACAGTAATTGTTCAAATCGGCCTGGAGCAGGAGCTACTCTTGACAATACAGTCAATACCTCCTGAGCATCCTGGCCTAATAGAATGGCTGCAGCATACACAGCCATTAAATTATAGGCATTAAATTTTCCGATTAACCTAAACCAGACAGAACGATGATCGATATATAGTTCTAGTCCTTCCAACGTATCAGAAATAATTTTCGCTTTATAGTCACTCGGATTTTTTAAAGAGTATGTTTTTTTAGTTGCCTTTGTATTCTGAAGCATAACTAAACCACGCTTATCATCTACATTAACCAATGCAAAAGCAGAAGAAGGAAGACCATCAAATAATTTCTTTTTAGCTTCAATATAAGCCTCAAAAGTACCATGATAATCCAAATGATCATGTGTAATGTTTGTAAAAATAGCACCTGCAAATCGAATGCCAGCGATACGATGTTGTACAATAGCATGTGAGCTTGCTTCCATAAAACAATAGTCACAGCCTTCATCCACCATATTACGAAGAAGTTCATTTAACCTCCATGCATCAGGCGTAGTATGAGTAGAAGGCAATATATAATCATTAATCTTATTGTGAACTGTAGAGAGCAGACCAACACTATACTTCAAATCTTTAAAAAGCTGATACAACAAGGTAGCTGTTGTGGTTTTTCCATTTGTACCAGTAACCGCAACCACCTGTATTTTTTCTGAAGGCGAACCAAAATAGTTAGAGGAGATTATACCAAAAGCATAAGCTGCATCTTTAACTTGAACATAAGTTATAGCATCTGATTTTTTCTCAGGAATAGTTTCACAAACGACAGCAGCAGCTCCGTTAACAATAGCTTGATCTATAAATTGGTGACCATCAACTTGTGTGCCTTTAATCGCCACAAATAAAAATTCAGATTGAATAGTTCTAGAATCAGACGAAACATACTTAATCAAACAATCTGTACTACCTGACACCGAAATAATCGGAACTTTATAAAGAATATCTTTTAATAACATACTGTTTATCTTCCCATAATAGGCAAATGAATTCCTTTTATCTTTCTATACAATGAAATAGCATAACTATCCGTCATCCCGGAAATAAAATCAGTGATAGCAAGAATAGTTTCATAATCAGATTCCGTTTCCAACTGCTCCTTAAACTGATGAGGCAACAATTTAATAATGTTTTTATTTTTAAAACTTCTTCCCTCTCCTCTTTTTGCATCTATTACTGCTTCACAAAAAATCTCTAGTAACCCATGAATAACCTCATAGCCAACCGTTTGTGTTTCTATTACAATGCGTGCGTTATATATTTTTTGAACAGAAACCTCTATAATTTTTTTCAACGCATCACGAGACTCAATCAAATCTGTTAGCGCACGATCAAATTGATGATTTAAAATCTGAGATTCATATTGAAAAAAAGTATTAGCTACTTGATCTACTAATTTACCTATAACCAGCGCCCGAAGCAGCCCTACTTTTTCATTTTGATCTTTGACACGACTAAACTTAGCCGGTGTAAAATCATTACCTAAAATTTCAATCAATAAATCATACACCTCATCAAATGGGATAAATCCTAACCGACAAGCATCTTCTAAATCAATGATACTATAACAAATGTCATCAGCTGCCTCAACCAGAAAAGCCAATGGGTGCCTGCACCAAACATATTCATCGGCGGCATGAGCAAGTGGATACAAACCTACCTCATCAGCCAGCTTGTTAAATGCATGGCGCTCTGTCTGAAAAAATCCATATTTTCTTTGGCTTTTGCGTTTAACATCTCTATCATGCAACAACGATTCACATGGATATTTTGTAAATGCTGCTAACGTTGCAGATGTAAGCTTTAATCCTTGATAATGCGATTTATTCAAGATGCGAAAACCTTGTGCATTACCTTCAAAGTGGGTCATATCTTCCATTTCTTTAGGTGTTAATGAAAGTGAAGAAAGTATATTTGTTTTTAGAAAAAATTCAGAAATAGCATCTTCTCCAGCATGACCAAAAGGGGGGTTTCCAATATCATGCGCCAAACAAGCTGCAGCGACAATAGCTCCAACATCTTGAGAAGTATATCCTTTATCAACCAATTCTGGATACGTTTTTAATATATATTCTCCTGCTAACTTCCCTAATGTTCTACCAACACTGGAAACCTCAAGACTGTGTGTTAATCGCGTATGTACAAAATCACGCTCCGGAAATGGAAGCACTTGTGTTTTATCTTGTAATCGACGAAATGGATTAGAAAAAATAAGGCGATCATAATCTTTGTCAAACTCACTGCGAATATCTCCCACGGAAGCTTTAGCAGATACATGCAAGCGACTGGGAGAAAGTAATTGAATCCAATGCATAGCCATTTAATTATAAAACTATAATTCCACTTGTCCAGTAAATACCAATGTTACAGAACCTATTAAATAAATAGATTCAAATAGCATCTCTTTTTGAAAAAACATAACTTGTAGCTCACCTCCTTTCGTATGAACGTGAATAGGAGAACTGCAACCTAACATACCTATTACCAATGCACATGCTGTCACTCCTGTTCCACAAGAAAGTGTTTCATCTTCCACACCGCGCTCATAGGTACGCACAAAAATTGAATGGTCATCTATACGTTGAACAAAATTAACATTAATTCCTTGTTCTTTATACTCTGAACGCATGCGGATAGCTCTGCCTTCTTTAACAACATCTACTACATATGCATCTTCTACAAATTTAACATAATGAGGTGAGCCTGTGTAAAGTTCAAAAAAATCGTTTCCTTTTTTTATAGTCTTCACATCAGCCATTTTTAAATGAATCAAATTATTTTTAATGTAGGCTTCATGAAGTCCATCAAAAGCTGTAAATAACGTTTGATCTTTACTCATCCCTAATTGATGCGCCAGATGAACAGCGCAACGGCTTCCATTGCCACAAAAACTGGATGATCCATCTGAATTAAAATAATGAAGATGAAAATCAACAGTAGATGACTGCTCTATGAGTAATAACCCATCCGCACCAATACCAAATCGTCGATCACATAACCTTTTAATCAAATCCACAGATTGATGAGGGAATGATAGCGATCGATTATCTATCACGATAAAATCATTTCCTGTGCCTTCATATTTGTAAAAAGAAAGATGCATGGACAAAAATCACACTACTTTTAAGAGGTGAAAGTTAGTAATTTATATCCTCAAAAAAAATAAACAGCTAAAACTTATCTTTTAATAGAACAGTATAGAATTAAATACAATCGTCTTATAGCTCGAGATCGTTGCTGAACGTGTTGATTTACCTGTAACAGTAAATGTTATTAACCGATTATTAAACCAAAAAAATCGATTAACCATTATTAAAGACTGGCCATAATCCTCATAACTTATTTCTGTTTCTTTACCAACGCGCCCATCATGAGTTATTGTTCGTTGACTTTTCAGTGTACCTTGTGTAACATGCAGCAACATATCTATACACACTGCTAAGGTATCCGTTGCTGAAGTCAGCGGACCTAAGGTATGCACATGAGAGCCAATGTATTTTTTAGTATCGACCGCATGAACCTCTATCGTGATACTGTCTTTTTGAGCAGCATACATACGTATATCCAATGTATCCACCTCTTCATGGATACGAGGAATCTTAAACGACATCCGATCTTTCGAATCAAATACATCAACCCAACCGGGCTGTGCTATTGAGGAAAAACTAGAAAAAAAAATGACTAGGACAGCACTTACTTGTATATATCTTTTATAACACATCATCTGTTTTTATTTTTAACGAGGGTCAATGATTATTTTTTTATGAACAGTATAAGTTGGTGTATGCAACACCATATAATATATTCCTGCCCCTATTCCTTCCAGCACAACATCTTGCTGTGTATACCCAACTTGGTGATCGTTCACACGAAATAAATTCTGTATATGTTTTCCATGAATCGTATACACATCCAACTGCACAGAACCGAGCTCACGCACCTCATAAGCCACCACTAACTTTCCATCCACCGTTGGATTAGGAAACACAACCATATCATCGTCGTAAGATGCATCTGCTGCACGAAAGTAATGCGGATAGTTGGTAGGCACATAGTATCTTTCCCAGTCTTCCAGACCTGTAGTCAAGGAATAATACCCATCCGGCGAGCAACGCACAGTTTGAGATTTAAATAACGCACTCAACACAGAAAATCCAACACCCGTACTCACACCTTGTGCGCCTGTAACCACCAAATCCGAACCGGGATACATCGTAAAATGATGCAAATTAGCTACACCGGATGTTGAAAGCACGATTTGATTATCGCGTTGATAATCTTTTGCAGGAAAAAATTTACCCGTCAGCTCCAAGTCCGGTGGGCATGTGGGCTGCCGACCGCCAATGCCAAAAAGATTGACATCAATCACATTACTCGGATTCAATGCCCACCGAAAACTGGGTGTAGCATAAGCGGTAACAAATTTACCATATCCATCCGTAAGAAAAGTAAAAAAAGTACAACTCGGAGCACTTACTCCTCTAGACAATACCGTCAACAAACGCTTTCTGGTACTAAACAGCGGTGAGCCTGAAGATCCCGGTTCAGTAATCCCTTCCGCCCAACTTCGTACAGCCATATAGGGTATATCGACATAATTGCATACCACCTCTGTCGTTGATTTCCCGCCAAAAAGTTTAATGATTGCATCAATCACCTTGGTGATCGTACGACAACCCGTAGCCACGGGATTACGCATAGGCATCACATCAAAGGTCATGGAAATTTTTTTGATGTCCCCTTTCGGGTGGTGGATGCCCACATACGGATTATCAACCTCCGGATGTGGATTACGCGGGCTCCAACCGGCATAGTACACATTAAAATGTGCCGGAATGGGATTCACAATTTCCATCAAGGAAATATCCGGACCCCATACTTCTTTGATGCGACGTACAGGGCTTTTGAGCATATATCTATATTCCTTAGAACTAGCTGATTTACCTTGATTACCAAATATAGTATCATTACCCATAATTTTAATATCAGGCACACTTTCATTACTTGCATCCGGGCTTTGGTAATTAAAATAGAAGACAAAGCTGTTCAAATCAGCATCTACGGTACAATGCCGAGCAGTGATAAAGTACCGTCTAATGCTACTGCCTTCAGGGACATACTGGTTGATCAACATCCCTGTGCAACCCCATCCTTTACCGGCTAAATCTTTATATGAGAATTTAAATACGGCCCTCTTCTCATTATCATACTCACTCGACCATGCGGGGCCATTCACATTGAGATTACATGAGCCGGAAAGACCCCAGCTCTGCCCAAACACATCCATCTTGAATACTGCAACCAGTATACCAACCCACACCCATCTATTTAACAACTTCATACTTTATTAAATTAAATTTTCTTTTATTTTTTTCATCTACTATCCTAACTATGCCTATATCTTTTGCGAAAAAGATTGTATCAGAATTCAAAATCAGTGGAAGCAAATTAAAATACGACTTAACTTTAGAAAGATAATTTAACTTTATTATTGTATCATTTCTTTTATAGTAAAAAAAATCATTTTC
Organism: uncultured Cytophagales bacterium; assembly: GCA_964418605.1. GTDB lineage: Bacteria > Bacteroidota > Bacteroidia > Cytophagales > Cyclobacteriaceae > CAYQLY01. The sequence goes on along the minus strand of CAYQLY010000004.1, from coordinate 98,808 downwards.
TGAATCATAATAAAGTGACAAAAAGAAACCAGTGTCAAAACCAGTCCTTATATCAGATTCCACACTATATAAAAACTGACTATTTTTAAGCACATACTGAGATATTAATTCACCTTCATTAAACTCTCTAAACTCACAACCCATACCATAAAAAGAATGATGGTAATTTTTCACATACATACTATCCCTCAGTCCCGTTTTTTCTTCCTCATACACCCACCAGCTTCCATCTTTAAACATCCCAAACCATGGCAACGTAGCCGGGTCTAGGTAATGGTAGTCGGCCTTAGAATTATTATAACACTTCTCTCGAATACAACTCCCTGCACTCAAAAGTAGAATAAATAGAACAATATAAATTTTTACACACATCTGAGTTTTTTTTAAAAAGTTAAAAAAATTAATTCAACTAACACAGGTGAGTGCTTGAGCTGGTAATGGAGCAAACTAATCCGGGGGTTACAGGTCGTACGCTTTTCATCTTCTCTATTTATTTGAATTCAACTGAAATCAAATATACTAAATTAATTCTAATTACGCCTTTTTTTGGATTATATTTTTAATCCTAATTAACAATACGCTTATTCAAAGAGAGTTTTAAGCTATCACATAATCCTCAACAGCTCACAAGCCTTCAATGCGGCGGCTTGTTCTGCCTTTTTTTTGGTAAGCCCTTTGCCTATGCAAACTGGCTCCTCCTCAACGACAACTTGCGCTGTGAACTCTTTTTTGATACCGATGGAGACTTCTTCAATAATTTCAAACCTAATTTTCTTCGCACTTTTTTGAGCCCATTCGATCACAATACTTTTATAATTGCTATTGGTTTGTACGACCTCTTCTATATCATAGTGAGGCAACAACTTAGTCAATACAAACTTTTTAGATGCTTGAAATCCCTTATCTAAATAAATAGCTGCTATCAAGGCCTCCAATGTATCTCCATAGACCGTTCGTGTAGGCACAGGCATTTTAAAAAGACTTTGAATCATCTTACTCAATCCGATCTTAACAGCAAGTCCATTCAAAACTTCCCGATTCACCAACCTGGATCGAATGTCTGTCAAGAAGCCCTCTTCTTTATAAGGAAATTTTTTAAACAGATATTCTGCTACAATAGCGCCCAAAATAGCATCGCCTAAATATTCTAAACGCTGGTTAGATTCCTTTTGATGTTGATTAGGATGGAGTAATGTTGAATGACTTAAAGCCAATTTATAGATATGGGTGTTACGAGGTGTATAACCAATAATCAACTTCAAGCTTGTTGCAAAAGCTCGTTTCTTTTTGTTCTCCAGTAAATTTACAAATGAACGGATCAAGAATTAGGGCTCGTATTTTCTAAACAGAATAGAAAAATTATGCCCACCAAATCCAAACGTATTACTTAAAGCCACGCGTATAGATCGCTTTTGTGCTTTATTAAACGTGAAATTAATTTTGGAATCAAAGGCTTCATCATCTGTAAAATGATTAATGGTTGGTGGAACAGTTTGATGTTGTATCGACAATACAGAAGCAACTGCTTCAATAGCCCCAGCAGCACCCAAAAGGTGGCCTGTCATTGACTTGGTAGAGCTAATATTTAGCTTGTATACATGATCTCCAAAAATATGTTGGATAGCCTTAACCTCACTGATATCTCCTAAAGATGTTGAAGTTCCATGAACATTAATGTAATCTACTTCAGATGCTTGAATTCCTGCATCTTTTAATACATCATTCATCACCTGAATCACACCTAATCCTTCCGGATGTGGTGCAGATATATGATAGGCATCTGATGACATCCCACCACCAATCACTTCAGCATAAATGGTTGCACCTCGAGCTTTAGCATGTTCTAGTTCCTCTAAAATTACAGCGGCAGCTCCCTCACCTAATACAAATCCATCTCTTTCTTTATCAAACGGACGAGAAGCTGTTTGTGGTGAATCATTTCGTTCAGAAAGTGCTTTCATGGCATTAAACCCTCCTACGCCTGACTCTGTAATAGCGGCTTCAGAGCCACCAGATATCATAAGATCAGCTTTGCCCCAGCGAATATAATTGAACGCATCTACTAAGGCGTTAGTAGATGAAGCACAGGCAGAAACAGTGGAAAAATTAATCCCCCTAAACCCATACTTTATAGATATATGGCCCGCACTCAAATCAATAATCATCTTTGGAATAAAGAATGGATTAAATCGAGGAGTTTTACCGCCTTCATAAAAGCCAAGCAATTCATCTTGAAAGGTTTTAATACCACCTATCCCACATCCCCAAATAACGCCTGCACGCTCAAGGTTAGTTTTAGTAAGATCAATAGCGGAGTTTTTTATAGCTTCTTCAGCTACAACAAGGGCATATTGAACAAAGGGGTCAAGTTTACGTCCCTCTTTTTTATCAAAAAAGGAAAATGGATCAAAACCTTTAAGCTCGCATGCAAATTGAGTACGAAACTTACTCGCATCAAACTTAGTAATAGGCACAGCACCGCTTACGCCCGTTGATAATCCATTCCAATATTCTTGAACATTATTACCAATAGGCGTAAGTGCGCCCATCCCTGTTATGACTACTCTTCGCAATGTCATTATGAACCAGTGATCTTACTTTTAAAAACCTTACTTTGTAAAGGTATTATTTTTTTGCATTTTTTTCTAAGTAACTAATGGCATCACCCACAGTAGCTATCTTCTCAGCTTGATCATCCGGAATCTGAATATCAAATTGCTTTTCAAATTCCATAACAAGTTCTACTGTATCCAATGAATCAGCACCTAGGTCTGCTGTAAAGCTTGCTTGTGGCGTAACCTCTGACTCTTCTACAGACAACTTCTCAACAATAATCTTTTTTACTTTTTCTGCTATTTCTGACATCGTTTTAATTATTTTATTTTAAATTCTTTTGCAAAGAAAGATATTTCAATCAATATTGTCAACCTTTTTTATCAAAATAAATTAAGAATTAATTTAGGCCTAAAGTTAATGAAAATTACCAAACTTGTTATTGAACCAACCTATGACTTTAAGCTGACTGGAATAGTTTCTTCCGCCAAGGAGCATAAACTGGCCTGGACAATCAATCAGTTATTTCATATTAATTTAGTTAAACAAGACGACTGGGGTATTGATTTTTTAAATAAAATGTCTATAAGTGTATCTTATTTTTTGTATGAGACAAAAAATAGCTTTATACGACTTATGCGAAATAAGCCTTACGAGGCCAGGCCGTCTACTCCCCATTACCTAATTCCAGAATTAAAGAGCTACGACTATCTTCTATTATTAGGGGATATATCTGAATTAATTAATCCAAATCAGACATTAGAGCTTTTAAAGACAGCATCCTGTATTATATTTGCCGGAGAAATAGATGTCAAAAATTTACCATCTAGGGAAAATCTCCTTTTTTAGACCTATGCAAAGCAATCCATTTTTTACCAAAACAAAGATTGTCGCCACCGTTGGCCCAGCCTGTAACACAAAAGAGAAACTACTTGAACTCATCAAGGTTGGTGTTGATGTATTTAGATTAAATTTTTCTCATGGAAGCCATGATGATCATTTAAAAGTAATAAAACTGGTCCGAGAGCTGAATGCAGAATACAGTTTAAACATTTGTTTACTTCAAGATTTACAAGGACCTAAAATACGAACCCGAGAAATAGAAAATAATGAAGTAGAGCTTATCCCAGGGGAAACCTTAACAATTACAATTGACAAAGTCATAGGTACACGACAACTGATTAGCTGTACCTACTCCGGCTTGCCTAAAGATGTACAAATTGGAGATACACTATTAATTGATGATGGAAAAATAGAACTGAAAGTAACAGGCAAATCTGAGAAAACGGTAACAACTAAAATAATTTATGGAGGAGCACTGAAATCAAAAAAAGGGATTAACCTTCCTGACACAGCTGTTTCAGCACCCTCTTTAACTGAAAAAGACTATGAAGATCTTTTATTTGGGATGGATCATCATGTAGAGTGGATCGCACTTTCATTTGTACGATCAGCAAAAGATATTCAACATTTAAAAGATATTATTGCTAAACGTGGCTCGCATGCACGAGTCATTGCTAAAATTGAAAAACCAGAGGCTTTAAAAAACATAGATGAAATTATTCAGCTTTCTGACGGACTAATGGTCGCCCGTGGTGATCTTGGCGTAGAAATACCCATGGAAGAAGTACCCATTGCACAAAAAATGATTGTCGCTAAATGTAATAAAGCGGCAAAACCGGTTATCATCGCTACACAAATGATGGAAAGTATGATCACGAATCCACGCCCTACACGTGCTGAAACCAATGATATTGCTAATGCTGTAATGGATGGTGCTGATGCACTTATGCTAAGTGCTGAAACAGCTTCAGGTAATTATCCTTTATTGGCTGTGGAAAGCATGCGAAAAACAATACACTCTGTAGAAGCTAATACTATGCTCATTTATGATAAATACTATGAGCTCGATAATAAAGATGATCTATTTTATAATGATAGTCTGGTCTCGGCAGCATGCATCTTAGCTAAAGAAACAAATGCAAAAGCGATTATTGGCACATCCCGATCAGGTTATACCGGATTTCAAGTGGCTAGCCATCGACCTAAAGCAAATATTTTTGTATTCACAGACAATCACCGATTACTCAACACACTTGGACTTGTATGGGGTGTAAGAGCTATTTACTATGATAAAGTTGTATCTACAGATCAAACATTTGAAGATATTGAAAGCATGCTACAAGAAAAAGCACACTTACAGAAAGGGGATGTCTATATTATCACAACCAATATGCCTATTCAAGAAAAACTAAGAACTAACGTACTAAAAATAAATAGAGTAAATTAAACAAACCACATGTTTTTTCGAGATATTGAAAAACAAGAATCCATTAAAAAAATACTATTGCATGCTGTGGGAAAAAATCACATCCCACACGCACAACTCTTTTTAGGTCAACCTGGATCTCCTAATCTAGCATTAGCCATGGCTTTTGCTAGTTATCTCGTCTGTGAAAACAAATTAGAAGACGATGCTTGTGGAACCTGTGCAGCATGTAGTAAAAGTCGTAAGTTTATCCATCCAGATATACACTTTATTTTTCCTGTTGCCACAACTAAAAAAATAACAAAGGAGCCTATTTCTTCTTTGTTTAACACCGAATGGAGGACTTTTCTACACGAAAATATATATGGCGGTTTAAAAGATTGGGCAACCTCTATTGAGGTTGAAAACAAAACATGTCAAATTAGTAAAGAAGAGAGCCGAACAATTATAAAAGATATTTATCTAAAACCTTTCGAAGCATCATTCAACTTATTTATTGTATGGCTCCCCGAATCGATGCATCCTAGTGCTGCCAATGCTCTTTTAAAAGTATTAGAAGAGCCTCCTCAACATACTTTATTTTTACTTGTTTCGCATGACTACGAAAATATATTGTCTACTATTTTATCCCGCACACAACTTATTACTATCCCCTCCTATTCTACCAATGAAATTAAAACCATTTTAGAAACTAAATACCAATTCGCATCAACAAAAGCAGCTTCAGTCGCTTACCTAGCAGATGGCAATTTGAATGAAGCTATTCAACTTGCACAAGAAGTAGAAGCCGATCATCATCAACTATTTAGAGATTGGATGCGCTTATGTTATAGCAAAGACTACACCCAACTTATTGAATGGGCTGATTTATTTCAAGGACTGGCCCGGCAAGATCAGAAAAATCTACTTCTCTATGGACTTCATACTTTTCGTGAATGCTTGCTCGTGATAACCAATTGCTCACCCCTCTTACGAACCTCTGAGAAAGAAATAGAATTTATAAAAAAATTCAGTCAGGTTCTTACAGTTCAGAAAATACATAACCTATCTGAAAAACTAAATCAAGCTATTTATCACCTCGAACGGAATGGGAATGGAAAAATTACTTTTTTAGATTTATCGATTGAACTGAGCCAAATCATACATTAGCTTTCTCATCCATTATAAAAATATAGTATATTTATAACATCAAACCAATTATAAATTCATGAAACACCATCGTTCGCCATTCGCTATCAAACTACCATTTTTGCTCTCTATTGCTATCGCAGCAGGCGTTTTTATAGGAGCTACAATGTTTGGAAAGTCTTCGAACTCATCCAAAAATGGTGATCCATTAAAATTAGCCATCAAATACCGTGATATATTAAATTACATTGATCAAAACTATGTTGATACAGTGAACACCACGGAATTAGTTGATTACTCTATTACCAAAATGCTAGAGAAATTAGACCCACACAGCGTTTATATACCTGCACAAGAAGTAGAGGCTGTAAATCAAGAGTTAAAAGGTAGTTTTGAAGGAGTTGGAATTGAATTTAGCCTTGTCAAAGACACCATTTATGTTGTAGCTCCTATTAGTGGCGGGCCATCTGAATCTGTTGGTATAAAATCAGGTGATAAAATCATCAAAGTAAATGACGAAAATGTAGCAGGCGTTGGTATTACCAATAAAGGTGTTTTTGATCGTTTAAGAGGATCTAAAGGAAGCAAGGTAAGATTAAAAATTTTAAGAAAAGAAATCAAAGAACTACTTTCATTTGAAATTACACGTGATAAAATTCCTCAGTTCTCGATTGATGTTAGTTATATGGTTGATCATAAAACAGGATACATTAAAATGTCTCATTTTTCTTCAACTACGTACGACGAGTTCAGAAAAGCGCTTACTGAACTAACTGACCAAGGAATGACTCAACTCATGTTAGATTTACGAGATAATCCAGGTGGACTACTTGATCGAGCTATACGCATTTGCGATGAATTATTAGCAGAGAGCAACCTTATTGTTTACACTAAAAGTAAAGATGGCCGATTTGATGAACGTTTTGAAGCAACTGACCGAGGCAACTTCCAAACTCAGCCTATCATTGTACTAATCAATGAGGGAAGTGCTTCAGCTTCTGAAATTGTATCAGGGGCGATTCAAGATAATGACCGAGGATTGATTGTTGGAAGACGATCCTTTGGTAAAGGACTCGTTCAACTTCCTATTAATCTAACAGATGGTTCCGAACTAAGACTTACTATTTCTAGATACTATACTCCAAGTGGGCGCAGTATACAAAAGCCATACACCAGTGGCAAACTAGAAGATTATGAAATGGAAGTATATAAGAGATTTAAACACGGAGAGCTTTTTACAGCAGATAGCACCAAGTTTAATGACTCCTTAAAATACTACACTAAAAAAGGACGTATCGTATATGGAGGAGGAGGTATTATGCCTGACTACTTTGTTCCAAGAGATACAAGCATGATCTCTAAATACCTTATCAGCTTAGTAGCAAGTAATAATATACGCGAGTTCGCATTGAACTATGCTTTTAAAAATAAAAAGTCACTTGAAAAAATGAAATATGATAATTTTCTAAAGAATTTTCAGGTTACAGATCAGCTGCTCAAAGAAATCATTCAACTCGGAGAAAAAAACAAGGTAGAATTCAGAAAAGAAGAATTTGAGCAGTCAAAAGAGTTCATTAAAAATCAAGTAAAAGCGATTATCGCACGAACGGTGTGGGGCAATAAACAGGCTTATCCTATCTTCCATCAACTTGATCATGAATTTCAGGAAGCCTTAAAATTATTTGATAAAACAAAAACGCTATTAGATAAAAAATAAAACCAATACTATATTATGACTTATTATCATACATTAGGCCAAATTCCATCTAAACGGCATATCCAATTTAAACAGCCCAATGGAAGCCTATACAAAGAAGAGCTAGTAAGCTCAAAAGGATTTAGTGGTATCTATTCTAATTTATATCATATTAATTTACCAACAAATGTAAAACAGGTCAATGATCCAAAACCTTACAAGCCTAGTATAGCTAAAGACTATCCACTCAAACAAACACATCTAAATACAAGTGAAATCGCCGAAACAGGCGATGATTACTTAGATGCACGACTCTATTTAATGGTCAATCAAGATGTTTCTATTGCTATTTGCAATCCTCTATCCCAAACAATGACTTATTTCTATAAAAACGGAGAAGCAGATGAGGTTTTATTTGTTCATGAAGGCAGTGGCGAGTTAATTTCTCAATTTGGAAGATTACCTATTACTAAAGGTGATTATGTCGTTATACCGAGAACAACTATTTATAAACTTCAATTTAATGAAACCCCTCGATTACTGATTGTTGAATCCTCCACTCCTATTGAAACGGTAAGTCGATATCGAAATGAGCTAGGACAACTTTTAGAACATTCTCCTTATTGTGAACGAGATATAAAAGCTCCAAAAGAACTTATCATAGAAGATAAAAAAGGCGACCATACGATAAAAATAAAAAAAGGAGGTTATCTTCATTCATATGTATATGACTACAGTCCTCTTGATGTCATTGGATGGGATGGCTATTTATATCCTTATACCTTAAGTATACATGACTTTGAACCTATAACAGGACGTATTCATCAACCTCCTCCTGTTCATCAAACATTCGAAACACAACAAATGGTTATTTGTTCATTTGTGCCTCGACTTTTTGATTATCATCCTTTAGCCATCCCAGCTCCTTATAATCACAGTAACATCGATTCAGATGAGGTTCTATTCTATGCGGAAGGAAACTTTATGAGCCGCAAAGGAATTAATAGAGGTTCTTTTACATTACATCCAGGTGGATTACCTCATGGCCCACATCCAGGCACAGTTGAGGCAAGTATAGGTGCAAAAGCTACAGAAGAATTAGCTGTGATGATTGATACATTTAAGCCTCTTTTCTTAACAGAAGAAGCACTTATCTATGTGGATGAGCGCTATCCTTACAGTTGGAATTAAACCAATTTCACTTCTTTATTTATTCCATTTTAAATAAAAAAAAATCCGGCAAAGCCGGATTTTTTTTACAACTTGTTTTAATTAATAACTTATTTACATTTATACATTTAGTTTATTGTACCACTAATTTCTTTGCTTTAATTTTTCCTTGAGCATCTATTAGCTTTACCAAATAGATACCTGAAGGAAGACTTAATCCAGGCAAAGCGATACTCGCTTGATCTTGTTGAACAGAAAGCGTCACATTATACAGCTCTGTTCCCTTCACCAAGTCAACTACTTTAACTTGAACTTGCTGACCAGCTAGTTGATATAATGCCAACTGCACGTGCTTGCCTGTAGATGGATTAGGATAAGCTACAAAGTCAACATCTGTCAGTACGCCAGTTAAGCTTACGCTCACCATATCAAAATATCTTTTTACCCCATCTTTATCAACTTGAACCAACCGATAATAAGATACACCTTGATACGGATGCTCATCTTGCAGTGTATAGCTAGATCCATTCGAGCTATTGCCTAGCGCATTTAATTCACTAACCGCTTCAAAGCTAGATCCATCTTTACTCCGTTCAACAACAAAATGAGAAGCATTTATTTCATTAGCTGTTGCCCAATTCAGTTGCACTAACTTATTATCAATCACGATCGCTTTAAAACCTATTAATTCAACAGGAAGCACAGCATCTGTACTTGTAAAAATAAATTCACTAAAACTAGTTACGGATACTTTCAGCTCATGTGTCATATTATCGTATGTCACCGTACCACAATCTTTAAATGTTCCATAACCAGGAGTAGAACGCTTATAAATTTTTACTGTATTCTCTTGGCCAGGAAGGATACCACCTCGACCACCTCCTAATTCATCTAAATCAAACCGAACTTCAGCTGTTGTAAAATCAGGTTTACCAGGATCTGGACGATGAATAACAAATCCATATTTACTCTGATAAATTTGAGTAGGATCTATTCCAACCACATTTACTGCTTTATTACTATAGCGCTCTACCGTTACTCTGCCATCTGTATTAACAGTATTAGCAGGAAACATAATATCAACTGCTGTCAATGCACCAAAATCATACGTCTTATCCATTGTAGACGTTGTGACAATCTTATCCACTGAGGCTACAACAGGTGTAGAAGCATAATCACCTACAAAATATCCAACAACAGGTCTTCTAGTTAAGAAACCATAAGCACCACCTGATTGACCATTGCTGCCAAATAGTTTTTTAAATGTAGCAGACCCAACAAGTTTAACCCGCGCACTAGCATCAAGCTCTGCTACACCAGTATTAAATGACGTAATAAGGGAAGCCGTATTCGCATCTACAGCAGCCAACCCATAACGTGGAATACCTCCATAGTTTGTCAAATCACCACGCATATAAAGCGTTGTGCCATCCAACCAAATATCACGTATAGTGGCACCTCCATCCCCTAACGATTGTTTACCATTAGGCGCATTAGTTTTATCCGTAGGTGCAAACGTAGCATCTAATGTCCAATCTGTTCCATCACACGTTGTACATGTAAACTTCGCCAGTCGTCTACGAGGAGTCCCCATAAATCCACCTACTGCATCAAAAGAGCCTGATATCCATAATACTTTAGCTTTATGAAAAATACCAAAAACACCTCTACTATCTGGATAAGGATCAAAAGTAGTAGGCGTAGCAGATGTAATATCGATCTCTACAAATCCTTGCCGAAAATATGGATTACCCATAGGATCATAATAGGTTAAGCCTGCATTTCCATTTCCCAAATAGAGCATTCTACCATCTGAGCTTACTACCATAGATCGTAACTTAGAATCATCCCCAGAACGTAATGGTTTAAAATTTGTTAATACATTTCCCATAGGATCAATTCCAGCAAGCGCATCTACATTTTCTGCACCTACTTTATTAAATGGACCGTATATAAATACATAGCCATCCGGAGAAACGGCCATACCTTCAACTGTTCCAAACAATGGATCATTTGTTTGTGGGTAACTCATAGACATACCTGTGGCAGCATCAATTTTTGCCAAAGAAACTGCAGTATTAGCACCTACCTTATCAAAAACTCCTCCTACATACACATATTGGCCATCCGGAGAAACCTTTAGAACCTTTGCGATAGCCTGCGGTGGTGCAAATCCAGCACGAGTTAATCCAGGGTCCCATGAGGTCACCTGCATCGTAGTCAAATCAATAGCTGCTAAACCATTACGTGGCGTATTCCCTACTGATGTAAAATCACCTCCTATGTAGAGCATATTCCCATATACATCCATAGCAGTAACATACCCATCCGCCATAGGTAAGTTCTTACACGCCATACCGGCTGTTGTATAAGCACGGTTACCCGTATATGTCGGATAGGTACTTAACCTCACCCCTCTTTTTCCATAAATCCGAATAGTATAAGCTGTATTACATTCCAAATTTGATAGCGTTGTCGAACTTCCGGTGAGGTTATCAATAACCATATACTTATTGTCTATCAGATCTGTAGAATCTGTAGGATTATAAGAACCAATATTAATTACCAATCTAAATTTTTTAGCATTCCCACCACTCCATGATAGACTTGCTGTTTTATCTGTTGTAGATATTACAGTAAGTATTGTTGGGCCAATAAGCGGTTGATCACCACTATCAAATCGTTGTACGGCGTTTCTATTTTTATCTGCAATGTATAGATTACCTGCAGGTGTCCAACAAATTCCATAAGGATAACCTATTCTACTGGCATTATAAGAAGCTCCTGCCTTATTATTATTAGAAAACGCAGAAGAATTCGTTGCCGTAAAGTTAGGCATCCCCAACACCACATCAGCAGCTTGATTATTAGTTGTAGGGAATGTATTCCATACCATAATACGACCAGCACTCTCAGAAACGGCTAACTTATCAGATACATAAGAACTTATTGATACGCCTTTAGGATACCCTATTCGAGTTGCTGAAGTTACTCCAGAATATTGGTTGCCATTATTAGAACCTTGGCCTAGTCTAATATCAGCTGCAGTGTTATTCATAGTTGGAATAGTATTCCAAATCAACACGCGATGCTCAAACTCAGAAGATACCACCAATTTACCTGTAGAGCTCACGGCTACACCTGTTGGGAATTTTAATGTGGCCATCGTAGAGGCATCCATTCCTGGAGATGTGCTAGAAGTAAAATTAGCTTGCCCCAACACTACATCAGCGGCTTGACCATTCATAGTTGGAATAGTATTCCAAATCAACACGCGGTGATTATCATAATCAGCAACGATAAGCTTGGTCCCATAAACAGCTACACCTTGCGGTGAATATAGTGTATTAGAAGCAGGAGTAGCTCCCCCTCCTCTATTAGCCATACCAACTCCAAAAGCAGCCTGACCTAATACCACATCAGCAGCTTGACCATTCATAGTTGGAAATGTATTCCAAATTAAGATACGGTGGTTAGCCCTATCAGCTACAATCAACTTTGTATCATTATAAACTACAGCTCCAACAGGTTCATTCATCTGTGAAGAACTATTTCCAGTTCCATTGCTTGTCATATTAGCTTGACCTAATACAAGAACAGGTGTTACTTTATCAATAGTTGGTGTCGTAATAGAATTGTAAATTAAAACACGATTGTTTTTAGTATCACAAACTATAATCTTCCCATCCACAAAAGGTGAGGCTGGTAGATCCATAATATATACCCCTTCTGGCGCAAACAATGTATTTCCTGCGAGACCTCCCTCGTTAGCAAGACCTTCTGCTTCCATAGAAGATTGACCCAAGATGTATGAAGCTGCTTGCTCATTTACAAATGTTTCATCAGGATATACTGATGTTGATTTAGTAATGGTTACGGCTGTCATACTATAGGTGCCCCCATTACTCGCAAAAACAGCAAAAGAATATTGTCTACCTGTAGGTAGACCTGTAACAGTATAGCTTGTTACATTACCCACATCTCTAAATCCACCATCAGTGATGGTTGTAGGTGCTGTAGCACCTGGTTTAAAAACAACGCGGTAATTATCGACCCCCGTCATAGGAGCTGTCCAATTTAAAGCTACTGTAGAATAAGTAATTGTTCCTGATGTTAAATTTGTAGGGGGATCTACCGCATATGCAGATGTGGATAAAAATACAACCACAGCGATAAGACTTAACTTGTATAGTTTTCTCATTTTTATGTTATAGTTTGATAAGCGTTAATTAAAAAGCCATGCAAACATATAAATAAAATAATATTTTATTTAACTTTTTATATATTATTTTTATAAAATGCCAGATCAAAATATGCAACTTATTGAAAATCAAATAATTAAAGTTTATCAAGAAATAACCATATATTGCACAAATCCATTAACTTATTTTTAATCATCTGCTATATATAATAAATTTCTAACTTTGCCCCACCTTTCTGGATTATGGGCCATACACATGATTTATCTAAAAAAATCGGTATTGCATCGGTTTTAATTACACTAGGAATTGTATTTGGAGACATTGGCACATCTCCACTCTATGTATTCAAAGCTATTATTGGAGAAAAAATTATTAGTCAGGATTTAGTATATGGAGGATTATCGTGTGTGTTTTGGACACTTACCTTGCAAACTACAATCAAATATGTTTTACTTACCTTAAGAGCTGATAATCACGGTGAAGGGGGTATTCTATCATTATATGCTTTAATTCGTAAACGCTATAAATTACTTGTTATACCAGCCATTGTAGGAGCTGCTGCTCTTTTAGCAGATGGGATGATCACTCCTCCCATCTCGGTAGCTTCAGCAGTTGAGGGACTACAGATTATTCGTCCTCACATTCCAATTGTACCTATTGTAATCGTCATCATTGTTATTCTCTTTAGCTTTCAACGTTTAGGAACAAGTGTGGTAGGAAAAACATTTGGACCTGTCATGCTCATATGGTTTTTGACATTAGCAATAGCTGGAGGATTTCAAATTTATGGACATCCTGAAATTTTAAAAGCTATTAATCCTCATTATGGATATAACTTATTAGTTAAATACCCCGGAGGATTTTGGTTATTAGGTGCTATTTTTCTTTGTACGACGGGTGCTGAAGCACTTTATTCTGATCTAGGACATTGCGGAAGAAAAAATATTCAAATTGCTTGGATTGTGGTAAAGATATCACTTCTACTTAATTATTTTGGTCAAGGCGCATGGCTGATACAACATGAAGGTTATAGGCTAGATGGTAAAAATCCATTCTTTTTTATTTTACCAGAATCAATGATTATACCTGCTGTTATACTAGCTACGTGTGCAGCTATTATTGCTAGTCAAGCTCTCATTAGTGGTTCTTATACATTAATTAGTGAATCACTTCAGCTTAATCTATGGCCCAAAGTAAAAATAAACTATCCAACAATTGAAAAAGGAAAGCTGTATATCCCAAGCATTAATTTTATGTTAATGATAGGTTGTATTATTATGGTGTTATACTTTAAAGAATCTACAGCTATGGAAGCCGCCTATGGCTTAGCGATCACCGTAACTATGCTTTCCACTAGTATTCTTCTTGGCTTTTATTTAAAAACTCGAAAAACAAAACGCATTTTTATAATTCCTATCATATTTGTTTTTATAGGTATAGAAATTGCTTTTTTAATTGCCAACTTAGATAAATTCCCACATGGTGGATGGGTCACCTTATTAGTTAGCTTTATCTTAATTACTGTCATGTTTGTATGGTATAACGCACGGAAAATAAAGAACAGATACAATGACTTTGTGAATTTATCAGAATACCTCATCATGTTAAACGATCTTGCAAAAGATGAACAGGTACCTAAATATGCCACGCACCTTGTTTATATGACGAGTGCTGATAATCTTAATGAAGTAGAGTCAAAAATTATTTATTCTATTTTCAACAAAAGACCTAAACGTGCTGACGTGTATTGGTTTGTTCACGTTCACTATCTAGATGAACCTCATACACAAGAATACAAGATTAATATATTAGTGCCCGAAAAAGTTATTAAAGTAGAATTCAGATTAGGCTTTAGGATACAACCTCGGGTTAACTTATTTATGAAAAAAGTGATCGAAGACATGAAGGAGCATAAAGAAATAGATCCTACAAGCAGATATGAATCACTGCATAAATATAAAATCAAAGGTGATTTTCAATATATCGTGATTGATCGTTTTTTAAACTACGACTACAAGTTGTCCTTCTTTGATGAATGGATTATTAGCATATATAAGATATTACGTTGGTTCAGTTTATCAGATGCTCGAGCTTTTGGTTTAGATAGCGGACTAGTGAGCACTGAAAAAGTACCTCTAATTACTTCGTCAAAGGAGAAGATTCCTTTAAAGCGAGTTGATGGGTAGAATTAATAATTTTATCTTCTTTACTCAATATGGGAATAACGTCATACAAGTCTGGTTGTAAGCAAAACTCTATATCTTTTCTAATATTCAATCTTTTCAACCTATTGACATGCGATGATTTTTCAAGAAAAGAAAGTTTATTATCCTTAACAGACTGATACATTTGTTCAACCATACATGCAGCATCACAATCTATAACGCAATACCTTTTTAAAGAACAAACTAATGATCCAGCAAATAAACTATCCTCTAAATTGGATTTGCCTTTCCAGCCTGCACAAGCAATAACAATATCTAATGATTGGTTTAATATATAGTCAAGCAAAGCTTTTTCATTCAAGAAAGATCCTACAACCAGTTGTGAAGCATGCTTAGACTGAGCAATAACTTGTGTACCATTAGTAGTAGTTACAGCTATTGTTTTTCCCTTAAGTGACTGGTGCATATAACTAAACGGTGAATTATCTAAATCAAAGCCTTCTATTTTCATGCCATCTCGCTCAGCAGCTGCTAAAAATCCTTTTTGTTGTAAATCACGACAATCCTCTACAGAGGCTACTGGAATAATTTCTTTTACACCATGTGCAATAGCTGTGGTCATACAAGACGTTGCTCGTAAAATATCTACAACAACAACTAATTTATTTTCCAGATTATAAAGTGGAAGCAACTGAGGAGAAAGACAAACTTCGACTGTACGCATATTTATAAAAATCTATTTTTGATAAAAAGGCATTTTTACAATTTGTGCTTTTACATAATTACCTCGTATATTAATATACAGGTTTGTACCCACTTTACTATAATCAACTTTAACATACCCCATCCCAATACCTTTTCCCAAAGAAGGTGATTGAGTACCTGATGTTACCTCTCCTATCTGTTCATGAGAGGTATTACAAATTTCATAATGGCCACGAGGTATACCACGATCTACCATCTCAAAACCTATTAGCTTTTTTTTGACTCCTACTTCTTTTTGTTTTTTTAATTGGTCTGAAGCAATAAATGATTTATCAAACTTTGTAATCCAACCTAATCCTGCTTCTAAAGGAGTTGTTGAGTCATTAATATCATTACCATATAAACAATATCCCATTTCCAGTCTTAATGTATCTCTAGCTCCAAGACCTATCGGCTGAATGCTAAATTCTTTTCCTGCTTTAAAAATAGCATCCCAAGCTTCTTTTATATCTTTATTCCAAACATACAGCTCAAAGCCACCTGCACCTGTATAACCTGTATTAGATATAATAACATCATCAATACCTCCTATCTTTCCTGTAATAAATGAATAATAAGGAATGGATGATAGGTCTATAGATGTGATTTTTTGTAATACATGAATAGCTTGTGGACCCTGTACAGCCAATAAGCCTAACTGATCTGATAGGTTTTCAATCTCGACACCAAAGTGATTATGCTTACTAATCCAATCCCAATCTTTCTGAATATTGGATGCATTAACAACAACATAGTATTCATTTTTATCCCAGCAATAGACAATTAAATCATCAATAATTCCACCTTCATTGTTTGTCATACAAGAATACTGGGCTTTACCATGAACTAGTTTAGAAACATCATTAGTTGTAATTAACTGTAATAAATCTAACGCCTTATCTCCTTTTAATCTAAACTCTCCCATATGGGATACATCAAAGACTCCAACACGCTGACGAACAGCAAGATGTTCATCAATATCTGATGAATAACGAACAGGCATATTAAATCCTGCAAAAGGGATCATCTTAGCGCCTAAAGCAACATGAACATCATGAAGAGCTATTTGTTTACTATGCATTCGTTTTTTTATTTTTTTAATTTATATAATTTTCCATCCTCAGAGCTATATATAGTAGCTAAAAAAGGAATAAAGGTGAAAAGACTGCTCATTTGATTATCCAAATCTACAATATAATCAGGTAAATCCCTTTGAAAATGATCAAAAACTTGAACTACTATCTGATAGCGATCAAGCCTATTCAAATAATAGAGACTAGCCGAGTAGTTTAAATAAGGCGTAGCTAATGTATTAGATTGATAATATCGCTTATCATCACCAAGCACAAGTACCTTTTTGCCAGAAACAGACCACGGACTTGGGCCTACGAATATATCACGCTGTGTTCCATTCTTTAAAAAAAAACCTTTCGTAAAACCATAATTAAATAGAGGGATAAATAGAAAAAATATATAAAATGTAAAATTAGCAATAAGTTTATTTTTAAATAACATAAAATAATGAGTAGTGAAAAATGCAAATGCAGGAATTAGTAATAACAGATTAGGTAACCAAAATTCTACATAAAATAAAAAACAAAAACATGTTACCAAGATATAAAAAAACATCAACCATTGTATCTTCTGTTGATTAGATACATATCTTCTAGATATAAGAACCCTAGCTAGAGCAATTCCAAAAAAAATAAGAGGAATAAAAAATAGAATAAACAAGTCTCTAAAATCTATCTCGGTAGAAGAACTGAGGAATAATGTCCTCCAAATAAGGTATACATAATCATCCAATATATTAATCACAAACAATACTATACCTGCAACTAAAAGAGGAAGTAAAAACCCAACCAAAGCCAAAACAAATCTTCTTCTATTAATAAATGATGACGTTGCTAATATCCAAATAAAATAAATCCCAAATACAATACAAGGGAGATAACAAAGCACACTTAACGCCAAATAGATACCTGACATGTATACCTGTTGATCCGTCAATGGAAGAAGTTGAACTTTAAGTAAATAACCTAAAAAAATAATAATAAATGTAAGTGCTATTAAAACAGGAGACAAATAAATTAGCCCAAAAAAAGAAGCATATAGAAGTGCCGTTACTAACGCACCAATATTAGTTTTTGAAAGGAAAAAATCATTTGTAGAAAAAATCTTATTGAGGTAAAAAACCTGAATCAATATTAAAAAAAATGCTCCTAGCCGATAAAAAAACAAAGCCTTCCCTACAACTGTATACATACCAACATATACAAGCAACGAACACGGGGAAGTACTATCTATTGTTTCAGCATAAGGTAGAAATCCATGGACTGTGCGCTCAGCCAAAAGCATATAGTGAAGCTCTGCGTTCATTAAAGGCATTTGTATCATTAAAGGAATAATGAGACCTAAAAGGATAAAGCCTACTATTAGTACACGATACGGGTTATTAATGGATAAATAAGTTAACAACAGAATATCTATTTAGATTCAAAACTATATAATAATTTCATAAAATAATTCAAATTTGCACAATCGTATGGAAAGCACACGTCAACAAAAATTCGCTAAACTCATTCAAAAAGAGTTAAGTATTCTATTCTTAAAAAACCAAAAGCACTTTATAGGCAGTGATCTGTTTATCACCATAACCATGGTACGTGTTACACCCGATTTAAAAACAGCCAAAATCTATCTTAGCATCATGCTTTCAACAAACAAAAATAAAGTTTTAGAGGATATTCGACAAAAAACAAAGCAAATTCGCCATCTATTAGGTGAACGTATAAAAAAACAATGCCGATCTATTCCAGAGCTTGACTTTCATATCGATGATAGTGCCGAATATGCTGATAAAATGAATAAACTCATCAATAAATTAGATATACCCCCTCTCCCCAATGACGATGACTCTAAAAAAAATTAATCCTTTACTACTGTGACAACTATCCCTCTCTTATTTGCTCTACGGTATTTTATCTCAAGAAAAAAAAGAAACTTTATTAACATTATATCTAATCTATCTGTAATAGCTATTGCATTAAGTACAATGGCTTTAATTATTGTGCTTAGTGCTTTTAATGGCATTAATGATCTTATACGATCTAAACACAACCAATGGGATGCAGATTTAAAAATAGTTCCAAAGCAGGGAAAAACATTTGTTTATTCAAAAGATATAATAACCCAACTTGCTATTCCAGAAATTACAACAATAACAGAAATACTTGAAGACAATGCCTACGTACAGTACAATGAAAATGAAGTTGTGGCAAAAGTAAAAGGAGCCAGCTCTAATTACAGTCATCGTATTAAACCTTTTATCAGTGAAGGAGAACCTATACTCTATAACAAGAAACAAGAACAAGCCATCATTGGTGATTGGATTGGTAATGTTTTAAATGCCTCTGCTAAAAATGATTTTTATTTATTACAAATATGGTACCCTAAACATAATATGTCATTACAGGTAGATCCCAATCAATCTCTCCATAAAGAATATATTCGAATTGGAGGAGTAATCAATACATCAAGTAGCTATAATTATATTATTACACCACTATCATTCACACAACGACTAATGGGCCATGAACATGATTCTAAGCTAAGCTATTTAGAGGTAACTATTAAAAACAATTCCAATACATCAGCCGTTAAACAGGAATTAAAAAAAAGAATAGGAAATAGATTTAGTATCTTAGACCGAGATGAGCAGTATAGCTCTCTTTATAAAACCATGCGAATAGAAAAACTAGTAGGATTTTTAACATTTTCATTTATTTTATTAATTGCATCTTTAAATATCTTTTTTGCACTAACAATGTTAGTTATAGACAAGAAAAAAGACATTGCTATATTGTTTTCAATGGGTGCAACAAAAAAAACAATACGTTATATATTCCTGTTAGAAGGTGGACTACTATCGTTCTCCGGAAGTATTATTGGTATTGTACTAGGTATAGGCATATGTCTATTGCAACAAGAATTCGGATTTGTAAAAATAGGATTAGATAATTCTGATATTTTCAATAGTTATCCAATACGCCTAATGACAACAGACATAGTCTATACATTAGGCGTTGTACTAACTGTTACATGGCTTGCTTCACTTAAACCAGCTCAAGCAGCCTCCTCTATTAGATTATAAGTTCAAACATAAAAAAAGAGGAATAAATTTATTCCTCTTTTCAAAAAAAATATTTATACTTTTTTACTTACCGACAGTCTTTGATTTTACCTTAGAAGCTTTTGCTTTCGCAGAGTTTTTCTTTTCTTGTACATTGAGTCTGATTTCTTGAGCCATTTTACGGAGCTCCATCATTCCTTTTCGTACACGCGTACCTGCTGCTTGGTTTTCCTTATCATAAAACTTTTCAAAATCTCCTTGTAAAGACTGAAGATGCATCATCAATTTGTTAAACTCTTTCATACTTTTTTATTTTTTTTATGTGACTTAAATATTTCGCTTTGCAATATAATCCTTTTTTAAAAAAAATACCAATTCTTTTGTGTAAAATATTACACCGATACCATAAGTTGTGACTTCTGATAATCCCCCGCTTTTAACCGGTGCGAAACGGTTTCGAAAGCAGAGATGGTTTCTTCCACATCTTGAATTGTATGCACAGCTGTTGGTATTAATCGCAACATAATCACATCTTTAGGCACAACAGGATAAACCACAATTGAGCAAAAGATATGGTATGTCTCTCTCAGGTCAATAGTGAGTTGAGTCGCCTCAGGCACTCCACCACCTCCAGTTAAAAATACAGGGGTAACAGGGCTTTGTGTATAGCCAATATTAAATCCTTTTTCCTTCAAGCCTTTTTGTAAAGCATTTGTAATAGTCCATAATTTTTTTCTTAACTCAGGCTGTGTACGTAACAGCTCTAAACGTTTAAGGCCACCTATCACAAATACCATAGGCAATGACTTAGCAAAAATCTGAGAACGCAAACTATACCGCAAATAATCAATGATCACTTTAGGACCCGCAACAAATCCGCCTATACTTGCCATCGACTTAGCAAATGTTGAAAAATATAAATCAATACCATCTTGTACACCTTGTTCCTCACCTGCTCCGGCACCAGTTTTTCCCATCACACCAAACCCATGAGCATCATCTACCAATAACCGAAACTTGTATTTTTGTTTTAAAGCTACAATGCCTTTTAAATTCCCCATATCCCCTGCCATACCAAAAACACCTTCTGTAATAACCAAAATTCCCCCACCTGTTTCTTTACTCAGACGATCAGCTCGCTCTAGCTGCTTAGCTAAGTTTTCCATATCA
This sequence comes from uncultured Cytophagales bacterium, assembly GCA_964418605.1. GTDB lineage: Bacteria > Bacteroidota > Bacteroidia > Cytophagales > Cyclobacteriaceae > CAYQLY01. The sequence goes on along the minus strand of CAYQLY010000004.1, from coordinate 77,579 downwards.
TTATGAGGAAATACAAAACGCTTACCCATATGCATACGAAGACCATCCAATATACAAGCATGCGATTCGGAATCATACACAACGATATCGTGACGATCTACCAATGAGTCTATGATTGAAACCATGCCTTGATAACCATAGTTTAATAATGTAGCATCTTCTTTATGGACAAACGCTGCCAATTCTTTTTCAAACTTCTCATGCAAATCTGAATTCCCAGACATCATACGAGCCCCCATGGGATAGGCTAAACCATAGGTTGCTGCCGCCTCTGCATCTACTTTTCTAATTTCAGGATGATTAGCTAAACCTAAATAATTATTCAAACTCCACGTCAAAACAGTCTTACCCCTAAACGTCATGTGAGGAGCAATTTCTCCTTCGAGTTTAGGAAAAACCAAATAGTTATGAAACGATGGTTTGGAATGTTGCCCAATTGGTGTTTTTCGGCTGTCTAATTTCTCAAATAAGTCCACGATCGATAAATAGTTTTATTGATTAATACCTTGCAAAGGTAGCTAATTTAAGGCATTTTTTAAATAACTCATTCGTGTTTTTTAAAACTTTATGCCTTTTTTAGGACTTCTTTTTTCTGTATCTTGGTCAGATTAAACAGAATTATGGAACTACTACTAGCGGCATTGGGAGGTATTTTGATAGGATTATTAATTGGCTATTTAATAACCAAGTCAAAAGTAAGTAAAGACTATCACGAATTAACGACAAGATATAGCTTTATTCAAGAAAAACACCAAGAATCTATTCAATCCTATAAACAACTTGAGGTTAAGTTGTACGAAAAAGAAAAAGAGATTACTGATTTTAAAATAAAACTTTCAGAAAAAACAATACAATTCAAAACCATAGAAGAAAAACTCAATGAACAAAAAAATGACATTGAAAAAATAAATGAAAAGCTTACACTTCAATTTAAAAATCTAGCAAATGATATTTTAGAGGAAAAAAGTAAAAAATTCACAGAACAAAATAAAACAAGTATTTCAGAGCTACTTACTCCATTAAAAGAAAAGATCATCAGCTTCGAGAAAAAAGTAGATGAATCCACGAAAGAAAACTTAACATGGAATACAGCACTCAAAGAGCAACTCATTACATTAAAAGATCTTAATCAAAAAATAAATAAAGAAGCTGAAAATTTAACAAAAGCCTTAAAAGGCGATTCCAAAGTACAAGGCAATTGGGGCGAAATTATCCTAGAGCGTATTTTAGAAAAATCAGGATTGGTAAAAAATCGTGAGTACATGGTGCAAGAGTCTGTCACTACGCATGATGGACGTAAACTACAGCCTGACATCATCATTAAGCTTCCAGAAAATAAAAACATCATTATTGATGCTAAAGTATCGCTCCTTGCTTATGAGCGCTACTCCTCTGCAGAAAATGAAATTCAACAAGAAAAAGAGATCAAAGAACATATCCAATCCTTGCGTACACACATTAAGTTATTAGGAAGTAAAAACTACCAACATGAATATAATTTGGCCAATTTAGATTTCGTCCTACTTTTTATACCTATAGAACCTGCTTTTAGTCTTGCTATTCAAAAAGACATCGCCTTATTTAACGAAGCATGGGAAAAAAATATCGTTATGGTAAGTTCTTCTACACTTCTAGCCACCCTGCGCACCATTGCTTCTATATGGCGTCAGGAATACCAAAACCGAAATGTACTTGAAATCGCCAAACAAAGTGGAGATCTTTATGATAAATTCGTTGGTTTCGTAGATGACCTCTTAGATATTGGAAAAAAAATAGAAAGTGCGCAAAATAGCTATGAGGCTGCAAAAAATAAACTCCACGAAGGCAAAGGAAATCTAATAAATCGTGCCGAACAAATTAAAAAGCTAGGAGCTAAAACAACCAAATCTTTGCCTACTGCACTATTAAACAATCAGAAAGATGAATAAGTTTTTTATTTTCCATCTCTAAGGTAAAATAAAAAATGACATAAAAAAACCAATCTCACACATTGATTGGTTTTTTTATTATAATATACAAGTATAAATAATCACACCTTAATCTCCACCTCTACTCCACTTGGTAGCTCCAACTTCATCAGAGCATCTACTGTTTTAGAGCTTGTAGAATAAATATCAATCAAACGTTTATAAGTACAGAGCTGAAACTGCTCTCGTGCTTTCTTATTCACATGTGGCGAGCGTAGTACAGTAAACACTTCTTTTTCTGTAGGCAAAGGAATAGGACCACTTACCATAGCTCCCGTAGACTTTACCGCTTTCACTATACGCTCAGTGGATTTATCTACCAGTTGATGATCGTATGATTTCAATTTTATACGAATCTTTTGTTTCATATCTTTTATTCAAAATTAAATTTTATATAATAAATTATGTTTTTACCAATCCTTTTGCCTTTGCAATAACCGTTTCTGCTAAATTTTGAGGTATAAATTCATAGTGAGCAAATGTTAAGTTAGCTACTGCTCGTCCAGAAGACATTGTTCGCAAATCAGTAATATACCCAAACAATTCTGAAAGAGGAACATCCGCTTTAATAATCTGTGCTCCTGCTTTTGCATCCATGCCTTTCATGATACCCCTTCGACGATTCAAATCTCCTGTAATAGGACCTGTAAACTCATCTGGCGTCGTAACCTCTACTGCCATAATAGGCTCCATAATTCTCGGACCCGCATTTTTTGCGGCCTCTTTAAATCCTATTTCAGCTGCCAATTCAAAAGAAAGTGAATCAGAATCGACATCGTGGTATGAGCCATGGAATAAACGAACCTTCATCGCTTCTATTGGATAGCCTGCAAGGACACCATTTTGCATGGCTTTTTCAAATCCTTTTTGTACTGCTGGTATAAACTCTCTTGGTATAGCACCTCCTACAATGTCATTTTCAAATTCCAATCCTTGTTTACCATCCGTTCTCGGACCAATTTCAAATACAATATCAGCAAATTTACCACGACCTCCTGACTGCTTCTTATACACTTCACGATGCTCAACATTTTTAGTTAGAGCCTCTTTATAAGCAACTTGTGGAGCACCTTGATTAATTTCAACGCCAAACTCTCGTTTCAAACGGTCAATGATAATTTCAAGATGTAACTCGCCCATTCCTCGTAATACAGTTTGACCTGTTTCGGTATCAGTATTCACACGAAGCGTAGGATCTTCATCTACTAGTTTAGCTATAGCATTAGATAGCTTATCTACATCAGCTTGTGTCTTAGCCTCAATCGCATAACCAATAACAGGTTCAGGGAAGCTCATGGCCTCTAGAACAATTTTCTTATCCTCCATCACAAGCGTATCGCCTGTCTTAATATCTTTAAATCCAACGCCCACAGCGATATCACCAGCGTATACCTTTTCAATTGGATTTTGTTTATTGGCATGCATTTGCATCAGTCGCGAGATACGCTCTTTTTTACCTGTTCTCATATTGTAAATATAAGACCCACCATCCAGCATTCCAGAATATACTCTAAAAAAACAAAGTCTTCCTACATATGGATCCGTCGTAATCTTAAATGCTAATGCAGCAAATGGATCATTATCATCTGGCTTACGTAACTCTTCTGCTCCAGTATCTGGATTAGTTCCTTTTACAGGAGGAAGATCCATTGGGGAAGGCAAATAAGAACATACTGCATCAAGCAATGCTTGTACGCCTTTATTTTTAAAGGCAGAGCCACACATAACAGGCGAAAAAGACATATCAATTACTGCCTTTCGAATAGCAGCCATCATTTCCTCTTTCGTAATGGAGTCTGGATTTTCAAAAAACTTTTCCATGAGTTTATCATCATACTCAGCCACACTCTCCACCAGTTTTTGTCTCCACTCGTTTACTGTATCTTTTAAATCATCAGGGATAGGTATTTCTTTATATGTTTTACCTTCATCTTCCTCATTCCAAATGATTGCTTTATTCGTAATCAAATCCACTACACCTTTAAAGGTATCTTCCGCCCCAATTGGTACTTGTAAAGGTACAGGATTAGCACCCAACTTTTCTTTAATCTCCTTAATAACATTAAAAAAGTCAGCGCCAGATCTGTCCATCTTATTAACGAAACATATACGAGGCACATGATATTTATCCGCTTGTCTCCAAACGGTTTCAGATTGAGGTTCAACTCCAGAAACAGCACAAAACAAAGCCACTGCTCCATCCAACACACGAAGAGAACGTTCTACCTCTACTGTAAAATCAACGTGACCAGGTGTATCAATTAAGTTAATTTCATAGGTTTGAGAAACACCACTAATAACTTTCCCTTGATCTGTAGGATAATTCCATTGTGTATGAGTAGCCGCTGAAGTAATTGTAATTCCCCTCTCTTGTTCTTGAACCATATGATCCATCACAGCTGTCCCATCATGCACCTCGCCAATTTTATGAGTCTTTCCTGTATAGTACAATATACGTTCACTCGTCGTTGTTTTACCAGCGTCGATGTGAGCCATAATTCCAATATTGCGTAATAATTTTAAATCAAAACGTGCCATTCACTTAAGTCTATCTATTCTTTAAAATCTAAAATGAGAGAACGCTTTATTTGCTTCTGCCATTCGATGTGTATCATCTTTTTTCTTAACAGCTGCACCCTCTCCTTTTGATGCTGCTATAATTTCACCCGCCAGCTTCTCTGTCATGCTTTTTTCACCACGAAGGCGAGCATAAGAAATAAGCCATTTCATTCCCAATGATATTTTGCGATCAGGTCTCACTTCAGAAGGAACTTGAAATGTAGCACCTCCCACGCGTCTACTTCGCACTTCTACAGATGGTGTCACATTATTTAATGCATTTCTCCACACCTCCAATCCATTTTCGTTTGTTTTCTTCTCAACGATGTCACATGCACCATAAAAGATATCATAAGCTGTGCTTTTCTTCCCATCATACATTAATACATTCACAAACTTAGTTACCATCACATCCTTAAATTTAGGATCAGGAAGTAGTTGACGTTTTTTTGGTTTATACTTTCTCATACTTTAAAAAAATCGTATTTTATTTCTTCTTTTCTTTTGCCGGAGCAGCTCCTGCTTTTGGTTTTTTAGCTCCATATTTAGAGCGTCCTTGTAATCTACCATTGACACCTGCTGTATCAAGAGCACCACGTACAATATGGTAACGTACTCCAGGAAGATCTTTAACCCGTCCTCCTCGAATAAGCACGATAGAGTGCTCTTGCAAATTATGACCTTCTCCAGGAATATAGGCGTTTACCTCTTTTCCATTAGTCAAACGTACCCTTGCTACTTTACGCATAGCTGAGTTAGGTTTTTTAGGCGTTGTGGTATATACTCTCGTACATACTCCCCGGCGCTGTGGACACGAGTCCAACGCTGGAGATTTCGACTTATAAGGTAAAACTTTTCTACCTTTTCGAACTAATTGCTGTATGGTTGGCATTCAAAAAATCTATTACTTTACTTTTTTGGAATGCAAAAGTACAAAAAAAGGCTGGATCATGCAAGGGGAAAAGGCTTTATTTAATAGCTTCTATTCCTATAATAGGGGGAATCTTAAAAAAATCATCCCAAAAGCCATCTTTGTTATTTCTTATCGATTCTTCAGGCGATAATTGAGGAGCAATCCATTTAAATGATGAAAAGCCTATCTCACGAAATACACTTTGGTAAGTTTCTGGCTTTAGATAGTAATTATTAAATGAAAAATCATCATTCCCTTGTTCATCTAAAAAGGTATAGGTAACAGCATCCCCTTCTTGACGAGTAGAGACGGAAGATTTAACAAACCCATACGTTCTCATAAGAGAATAAAGTTCCACCGGTTGAGCTACATTATCATTAATAGAAATGAATCTTCCTTCTGGCTTGAGATTATCGTAAATAGACTGAACAAAAGCCATTAGTTGATCCTTTGTCCTTGCATAATTTAATAGGTAAGTTGCACAAACGATATCAAATGGCTGTATCTTGCCCATCGTGGCTACATCCATCACCTTATATTCAATCCCAAGGTTAGTTTTTTCTTCTTCACTCTGAGCGAGCTCAATCATTTTCGGAGATATATCTACTCCATAAACAAGTGCAGCTCCTCTGTTTTTAATTTCTCTTGTATAAATGCCTTCACCACAAGCCAAGTCAAGAACACTTTTATGAGTCAGATCACCGAGTAATTTAAAAAATGAGTATTTCTCTACATGAATACGGAATGGAAGTATTTTAGATTGCTTATACTTATCCGCTATTTGATTATAGACAATCTCCGCTTCTTTCTTTTCTTTTGCCATATTAGTACTATATTGTCATTTTAAGCCTCTCCGCCCGGACCTCCAAAACTCAAAGGCAAATTAAATCCTTCTTCGACCTGTTTAATTGATCCGAAAGATTCTTCGTATTTTTTTATATTATCTTTTAAAGCCATCAACAATCGTTTAGCATGTTCCGGCGTAATAATAATTCGAGACTTTACTTTTGCTTTAGGAACGCCTGGCATCAATCGAATAAAATCTATGACAAACTCACTATTGGAATGAGCTATCATGGCTAGATTAGCGTATGTACCTTCTGCTATTTCTTCTGATAGCTCTATATTGATTTGATTAGGGACAGGTTCTTTTTTTTCTTCTGACATGATGCAATGGATATTATTAAACCATATACTATTTAATAACATAGCCTGGAGTACCAGGCTATGTTTTATCTTCAGGATTAATTTACTCTTGAAGTTCTCCTTTTTTCTTTTTCTTATTTGCTTTTACAAATTCTTCCTTCGACTTCATGAGTTCATCATATTCCTCTTGAGAGCCTACAAATAACTTAGAATAGTCTCTTAACCCTGTTCCTGCAGGAATCAAATGCCCTACAATTACATTTTCTTTCAATCCTTGCAGTTGATCCATTTTAGAACGGATGGCCGCCTCGCTAAGTACTTTTGTAGTTTCTTGGAAAGAAGCGGCAGATATAAAGCTTTCTGTACCAAGCGATGCTTGAGTAATTCCTTGAAGCACCGGTTGTGAAACAGCAGTCAGTGCATCTCTCACTTCAATCAATTTCAAATCCTTTCTTTTTAGAATAGAATTTTCATCTCTTAGTTTTCTAGAAGTAATAATTTGTCCTGGTCGTACTGTTTGAGAGTCGCCTTGTTCTACTACTACTTTGCTATCCATTATGGCATCATTCTCTCTTCTAAATACAAATTTATCCACAAGATGACCTTGCAAAAGCATCGTATCACCTGCATCAACCACCTCTACTTTTTGCATCATTTGACGTACGATAACCTCAATATGTTTATCATTAATTTTAACACCTTGTAGTCTATAGACCTCTTGAATTTCATTCACCAAATACTCCTGAACTGCGGTAGGTCCTTTGATAGATAAAATATCAGAAGGAGCAATAGCACCATCGGATAAGGATTGGCCTGCACGAACAAAATCATTATCTTGAACTAAGATATGCTTAGAGAGAGGCACCATATACTTTTTCTTTACGCCATCTCTAGACTCAACAAATATTTCTCGATTCCCTCGTTTAATAGCACCATACGTAATTACACCATCAATCTCACTGACCACAGCAGGATTAGATGGATTTCTGGCTTCAAATAATTCTGTTACACGAGGTAAACCTCCTGTAATATCTCTTGTTTTACCAATTGCACGAGGTATTTTAGCCAGCACTTGACCTGCTTTAATCTTATCGCCATCTTGTACAGCTAAGTGTGCACCTACTGGCATATTATAAGATTTAGAAATATCTGCCTTAGAGTTAACCACTATAGCAGGATTCTTAGATTTATCTTTTGTATCAACAATTACTTTTTCACGATGGCCTGTTTGCTCATCAAACTCTTCACGGAATGTAACCCCATCTACAATAGCATCAAAAGCTACTACACCATCAATCTCAGAAAGTATAACAGCATTATATGGATCCCAATAACAGATTTCATCGCCTTTCTTTATTTTTTGTTTCTCTGTGACCTTTAAATAAGACCCATAAGGAACATGGTTGCTAATAAGTACCTTACCTGTAGCATCTACAATCTTGACTTCACCAGAACGACCCATAACAACTGGCACTTTTTTATCATCTTGACCAACAGTAATGACTGTTCTAATATCTTCAAACTGAATGATGCCATCAAACTTAGCCTTAATCATTGCATCTACGGCAATATTCGAAGCAGTACCTCCAACGTGGAAAGTTCTTAACGTCAACTGTGTGCCAGGTTCACCAATAGATTGAGCTGCGATAACTCCTACAGCCTCTCCTTTTTGTACCATCTTTCCAGTCGAAAGATTTCGTCCATAACATTTAGCGCAAACCCCACGTTTAGATTCACAAGTTAATACAGACCGAATTTCAACAGACTCAATACTTGTTTCATCAATTCTTCTGGCAACCTCTTCTGTAATTTCTTCACCTGAACTAATAATTAACTCATTAGTAAGAGGATCAAATACATCATGAACCGAAACCCTTCCTAATATTCGTTCAGAAAGTGGCTCTACAATGTCTTCATTATCCTTCAACGCACTAATCAAAAGACCTCTTAACGTTCCACAGTCTTCTTCATTAATAACAACATCCTGAGCTACGTCTACAAGCCTTCTCGTTAGATAACCAGCATCAGCCGTTTTCAATGCAGTATCTGCAAGACCCTTTCGAGCACCGTGTGTAGATATGAAATATTCAGTTACATCTAACCCTTCTTTAAAATTAGAAATGATCGGATTTTCAATAATTTCACCTACTGAGCCTTGTAAATTTTTCTGTGGCTTAGCCATCAGCCCTCTCATACCACCTAACTGACGCACTTGCTCTCTAGATCCTCGAGCACCAGAATGCATCATCATATAAATAGAGTTGAATCCTTGTTGATCGCTTTCTAATCGAGTCAATAAATTCTCTGTGATTTGAGAGTTAACACGAGTCCAAATATCAATCACTTGATTATAGCGTTCATTATCCGTAATCAATCCCATTAAATAATTACCCCAAACAGTTTCTACTTCCTTCTGCGCTTGCTTGATGAGGTCGAACTTTTTATCAGGTATAATAATGTCAGACAAACCAATCGATAACCCTCCTTTGAAAGCCGATTGAAATCCAAGCTCTTTAATATCATCTAAAAACTTAGCTGTTCTAGAAACACCTGCATACTTAAAAACGCGAGCGATAATTTCTTGAAGTTTTTTCTTAGTTAACAACTCATTAATAAACCCAAGCTCCTCTGGAACATGCTGATTAAATAAGATTCTACCTGCTACTGTTTCAATAATTTTTGGAACAAGTTGGCCCTTCTCATTTCGAATAGCAGTTCTTACTTTAATGTGAGCATGTTTAGATATTTTCCCTTCATTTAGGGCAATGATTACTTCTTGAGCAGAGTAAAATATTTTATTTTCTCCAGCTATAGGATGTTCTTTTGTACTCTTTCTACCTTTTGTAATATAATACAAACCAAGTACCATATCCTGAGAAGGTACTGTAACAGGAGCGCCATTAGCTGGATTCAAAATATTATGTGATGCTAACATCAATAATGATGCCTCTAATACAGCCTCTTGACCCAATGGAACGTGTACGGCCATTTGATCACCATCAAAATCAGCATTGAAAGCAGTACAAACCAATGGATGTAATTGAATGGCTTTTCCCTCAATCAGCTTTGGCTGAAATGCTTGTATACCAAGTCGATGCAATGTAGGTGCCCGATTTAGTAAAACAGGATGGCCTTTCAAGACATTTTCTAAAATATCCCAAACCACAGGGTCTTTTTTATCTACTATTTTTTTCGCAGATTTAACTGTTTTAACAATTCCTCTTTCTATTAACTTTCGAATAATAAAAGGTTTAAATAATTCAGCTGCCATTTCCTTAGGCAATCCACATTCATGAAGTTTAAGCTCTGGTCCTACTACGATTACAGAACGTCCTGAATAATCAACACGCTTACCTAATAAATTTTGACGGAACCTACCTTGTTTTCCCTTAAGCATATCGCTCAATGACTTCAACGCACGGTTACCATCTGAACGGACGGCATTAATTTTTCGGGAATTATCAAATAATGAATCAACGGCTTCTTGAAGCATTCGTTTTTCATTTCTCAAAATAACTTCTGGTGCCTTTATATCAATAAGGCGCTTCAAACGATTGTTTCTAATAATAACCCTTCGGTATAAATCATTTAAATCAGAGGTTGCAAACCTTCCACCATCTAATGGTACTAACGGACGAAGTTCAGGTGGTATGACTGGAACCATTTTAATAATCATCCATTCCGGTCTATTATCAATACGTGTTCTTGCATCTCTAAATGCTTCAACAACACGTAATCTTTTCAAGGCTTCAGCCTTACGCTGTTGTGATGTATCATTAGCAGCTGCATGTCTTAAGCTATAAGAAAGCTCATCTAAATTTAATCTTGAGAGTAATGACTCTAAAGCCTCTGCACCCATTTTAGCAATAAACTTATTAGGGTCTGTATCATCAAGCAGCTGATTCTCCTTAGGCAGCTTCTCTAAGATGTCAATGTACTCATCTTCTGTTAAAAAGTCAAGATAGTTAATACCATCTTCGGATTTTATACCTGGATTAATAACCACAAATCGTTCATAGTAAATGATCTGATCCAATTTCTTGGTAGGTAGCCCAAGTAAATATCCAATTTTATTAGGAAGGGATCGGAAATACCAAATATGAGCAACAGGTACAACCAATTGAATGTGACCCATTCGCTCTCTACGAACTTTCTTTTCTGTAACTTCAACTCCACACTTATCACAAACAATACCTTTATACCGTATACGTTTGTATTTACCACAATGGCATTCCCAATCTTTTACGGGACCAAATATGGTTTCACAGAATAAGCCGCCTGTCTCTGGTTTATAGCTTCGGTAATTAATAGTTTCTGGTTGTGTAACCTCCCCATACGAGTTTTCCAAAATAGACTCTGGCGAAGCCAAGCTAATTGTTATTTTGGAAAAGTCACTAGTTATTTTTCTATTCTTTCTAAAAGCCATCTTATTTTTTTAATAATGTTAAAGATATCGTTATTCTTTTTTATTTATCTTTTTCTAACTCATTGTAATTTCTAATGCTAGCCCTCTTAATTCATGAACTAAAACATTAAATGACTCAGGAACATTAGGCTTAGGCATGTTTTCTCCTTTTACAATAGCTTCATACGCTTTTGCACGACCAATGACATCATCTGATTTAACCGTTAGAACTTCTTGAAGAATATGTGCAGCACCAAAAGCTTCTAGTGCCCATACCTCCATTTCACCAAAACGCTGACCTCCAAATTGGGCTTTACCTCCTAATGGTTGTTGCGTAATAAGTGAATAAGGACCAATAGATCGAGCATGCATTTTGTCATCTACTAAGTGTCCTAGTTTAAGAACATAAATAACGCCTACCGTTACTTTTTGATCAAACCGATCCCCTGTAAGTCCATTATAAAGGTATGTTCTTCCAAGCTCAGGGAGACCTGCTGCTTCTAACTCAGCTGAGACTTCTTCTTCAGTCGCTCCATCAAAGATAGGAGTTGCATATTTTTTACCCAACTTCAAACCAGCCCATCCTAAAACCGTTTCATAAATTTGACCAAGGTTCATACGAGAAGGCACTCCAAGTGGATTTAATACAACATCTACTGGTGTACCATCTTCTAGAAATGGCATATCTTCCTCTCTTACTATTCTAGCAACAACGCCCTTATTACCATGTCGCCCAGCCATCTTATCACCTACTTTAAGCTTACGTTTTTTAGCTATATAAACTTTGGCTAGTTTCATAATACCTGCTGGAAGCTCATCCCCCACTTCTAATGCAAACCGCTCTCTTTTAAAAATACCTGCTATATCGTTTCTTCTTCTGAGATAATTCTTAATCAATAGCTCAATATTTTTATTTGCCTTTTCACTATCTGTCCACTTATCTATAATGATATCTGCTATCAAATTAACTTCTTCAGGGACACTATAGTTACTTTCATCCCTATAGCTATTTTTATCTGGGAATAACTTATCAGAAATATTCCTAGAGCTAAACTTTGTTCCTTTAGCTATAAGTACATCTCCATATTTATGATGGACTCCTTTAGAAACTTTACCATCCAATATACTGACCATTTTCTTAATCATCTCTGATCGAAGGGCAGAAAGATCTTTGCTATACTTATTTTTCAGAATAGTTAGCTCTTTTTTTAGCTTAGACTTTGAATCTTTATCCTTTCGTGGTCTGCCAAACAACTTTGTATCAATAACAACTCCTTTCAATGATGGAGGTGCCTTCAAAGAAGCATCTTTAACATCGCCTGCTTTATCCCCAAAAATGGCTCTTAATAATTTTTCTTCAGGTGTTGGATCTGACTCACCTTTAGGTGTAATCTTACCAATCAATATATCACCTTCTTTTACATCTGCACCTATTCGAATAATCCCATTTTCATCTAAGTTTCTAACAGCTTCTTCACTTACGTTAGGTATTTCAGACGTTAGTTCCTCCTCACCTCGTTTTGTATCTCTTACCTCTAACTTAAATTCCTCTATATGAATTGATGTAAAGATATCATCGCGAACGACTTTCTCAGATATAACTATGGCATCTTCAAAATTATATCCTTGCCATGGCATAAATGCCACTTTCAGATTTCTTCCCAATGCCAACTCTCCTTGAGCTGTTGCATAGCCTTCACATAATGGTTGACCTTTAACTACTTTTTGTCCTCTATGTACAAGAGGTCGAAGATTAATACAAGTATCTTGATTCGTTCTTCTAAACTTAATTAGGCTATACGTTTTTATTTCATCATCAAATGATACAAGCTTTTCTTCATTAGATAGATCATACTTAACAATTATTTTCTTAGCATCTACATAGTCTACCTCGCCATCACCTTCAGCAACAAGCAATGTGTTTGAATCCAGTGCCACTCGTTTTTCAAGACCTGTTCCTACAATAGGAGATTCTGGTCTTAAAAGAGGAACAGCTTGTCGTTGCATATTGGAGCCCATCAAAGCTCGGTTAGCATCATCATGCTCTAGGAAAGGAATAAGAGAAGCTGCTACTGAAACAATTTGGTTTGGAGCAACATCCATGTAAGATATCTTTTCAGTATCTACAATAGGGAAATCTCCTTCAAATCTAACTTTCAGTTTATCTATTTCAAAATTTCCTTTAGAATCTAGTACAGCACCAGCTTGTGCGATGTTATGTGTATCCTCCTCTTCAGCACTAAGATATACAATATCTTTACTTACTTTCCCTTTTGATGCCTTTCTATAAGGAGTTTCAATAAATCCCATTCCATTAACCTTAGCGTATACACAAAGAGAAGAAATCAAACCAATATTAGGCCCCTCAGGTGTTTCAATAGTACATAACCTTCCATAGTGTGTATAATGCACATCTCGAACCTCAAAACCTGCTCTCTCCCTAGATAATCCACCAGGCCCTAACGCAGAAACCCGTCTTTTATGTGTAATTTCAGCTAATGGATTAGTCTGATCCATAAATTGTGAAAG
>CAYQLY010000004.1:0-64050 GCA_964418605.1 uncultured Cytophagales bacterium | reverse complement strand
CAGTTCCCAGTGCAAACAAGGTCACAGCAATGATTCCCAAAATAAAGAATACAATGTTCCAAAAAATGAATTAATAACAGATGAAAGTGTGCGTGCATTAATCAAGTCAATAGGCTTAAAATCTTCATTATCACGAACATTCATTCGCTCACGAATAGTTCTAGCCATACGAGCAAGCCCAACTGCAAACTGAGTATACAATTGCTCACCAACCGTCTTAACCCGTCGATTACTTAAGTGATCAATATCATCCACTACTGCACGGGAGTTAATAAGCCCTATAAGGTATTTTACTATACTAATAATATCCTCCTTGGTGAGAACACGGATATCACTACTTATCTGTAGACCAAGTTTCTTATTAATACGATAACGCCCAACCTCTCCCAAATCATATCTTTTATCACTAAAAAACAAACTATGAATAATGTCACGAGCTGTTTGTTCATCTGGGGCTTCTGTATTTCTTAGCTGACGGTAAATTTGCTCTACCGCTTCTTTTTCAGAGTTAGAGTTGTCTTTTTGAAGAGTATTATATATGATAGTATAGTCTCCTATATTAACATCTTCACGATGAAGAATAACTGATTTAACACCTGCATTAATAATTGTTTCTACATCATCTTCTGTAATAATGGAGTCTCTCTCTAAAAGAACCTCATTACGATCAATTGAAACAACCTCTCCAGTATCTTCATCTACAAAATCCTCAGTCCATGTTTTTAAAACTCTTGCAGCTAATTTTCGACCAACTACTTTCTTTAAATTAGCTTTTTTAGCTTCTACCTCTTCAGATAATCCAAAGATATTAAGTATATCCTTATCGCTACCAAATCCTATTGACCGAAGCAACATCGTTACTGGAAACTTTTTCTTACGATCGATATAGGCATACATCACATTATTGACATCTGTTGCAAACTCCATCCATGATCCTTTAAATGGAACTATTCTGGCAGAATAAAGTTTAGTCCCATTCGTATGTTTGCTTTGAGCAAAAAATACGCCAGGGGAACGATGAAGTTGTGAAACAATTACTCTCTCTGCTCCATTGATAACAAAAGAGCAACGATTAGTCATATATGGTATATTTCCAAGGAAAACCTCTTGTTCAATTGTCTGAAAGTCATTATCATCTTCATCTTTACAAGATAATTTCAATTTAGCTTTCAACGGAACAGAATAAGTCAATCCTCTTTCTATACATTCATTTATAGAATATTTAGGTGGATCAATTGAATAATCCATAAACTCCAACAAGAAGTTATCCCGAGAATCAGTAATCGGAAAATTTTCAGAAAAAACTTTAAACAAGCCTTCCTGTGATCTTTTTTCAGAAGGCGTATCTATCTGAAAAAAATCTCTAAATGATTGAAGTTGAATATCAAGAAAATTAGGGTAATCTATGATCGACTTAATTTTAGAAAAGCTTATTCTCTCTTTTTTATTTGTAGCCAACTTAGTAGAACATTAAAGGATTAAAAAAAACCATGTCTCCTATTTACGGATTCATTTTTCTTGCAAAAAATACTTAATTTTATTTAAATGCCAAAAAGACCCACTTCTATCAGGTCTTTTTCTTTTTGCCGAAAATTATTTTCGGCAAAAAGAAAGGAATTTACTTTAAAATTATGAGTATAGCTCAGAAGCTTACTTAAGCTCAATTTCTGCTCCAGCCTCTTCCAATTGCTTTTTCAGTGTTTCTGCTTCTTCTTTAGAAACACCTGTTTTAATTGGTTTTGGTGCAGCATCAACCAATGCTTTGGCTTCTGTTAAACCCAAGCCTGTTAACTCTTTCACTAGCTTTACTACAGCTAATTTAGCGTTGCCACCTGATTTTAACACTACATCAAAAGTACTTTTTGCTGTGCTAGCATTATCTGCTCCACCACCTGCACCTTGCATAACCACAGCACCTGCAGCTGCAGGCTCAATACCATACTCTTCTTTCAAAATCTTTGCTAGTTCATTAACTTCTTTAACAGTTAAGCCTACCAATTGTTCTGCAAAAACCTTTAAATCTGCCATTTTTATTTATGTTTTTTAAAATTTAAAAAAATTAACTATTTATTTATATACTATTTATTACTCTTTTCGATCTGATAGTGTTTTAACAATACCTGATAATTTATTACCTCCACTTTGTAAAGCAGCCAATACATTTTTAGCAGGAGATTGTAAAAGACCTATAATGTCTCCAATCAACTCAGATTTAGATTTCAGTGCTGCCAAAGATTCAAGTTGTTGATCACCGATAAATAACTCTGCATCTATCGAAGCTCCTTTTAGTACGGGCTTCGCCCCATTACTTTTTTCACGAAACTTCTTTATAACCTTAGCAGGTGCATTTCCTGAATTTTTAGAAAACAAGATACCAGAAAACCCCTTTAATACATTGTCACTAAACGATGTATCTTGAAAGTTTGATGCCTGTAATGCCTTTTGGATCAGTGTATTCTTAACAACTTTATACTCCACTTGATTTTCAAAGCACATTCTTCTAAACGTATTAACTTGGTCTACCGTAAGACCTGCTGCATCTGT
This sequence comes from uncultured Cytophagales bacterium, assembly GCA_964418605.1. Taxonomy (GTDB): domain Bacteria; phylum Bacteroidota; class Bacteroidia; order Cytophagales; family Cyclobacteriaceae; genus CAYQLY01. The sequence continues at coordinate 61,506 of CAYQLY010000004.1, read as the reverse complement.
AATATAAAAGAAACTATGTTCTTTAAATTTTACAGCCAACTCTTCTATTATTTTATTTTTTTCTTCTCTTGTCATATAAACATTAGAGGCCTAAAGAAGCTTTATCAATACAAAGTCCACCACTCATGGTAGAGGACATATAAATACTTTTAAAATAAGTTCCCTTTGCAGAGGAAGGCTTAAGTTTAGCAATGGTATTAATCAACTCCATAGCATTATCACGAATTTGCTGAGGGGTAAATGATACTTTACCAATACCTGCATGAACAATACCTGATTTATCTACTTTAAAATCAATCTTACCAGCCTTTACTTCTTTAACTGCTTTCCCTACTTCAAGTGTTACTGTACCTGACTTAGGATTAGGCATTAAATTTCGTGGTCCCAAAATTTTTCCAAGTTTTCCAACCTTTGCCATAACAGTAGGCATGGTAATGATCACATCTACATCTGTCCATCCTTGTTCAATTTTTTGAATATAATCATCTAAACCTACATAATCTGCTCCAGCATCCTTAGCCTCTTGTACTTTATCAGGAGAGCATAAAACCAAAACAGTTGTTTTCTTTCCTGTACCATGCGGCAAAGCAACTACCCCCCTCACCATTTGATCTGATTTTTTAGGATCAATGCCTAAACGGACATTTATATCCACCGATGCGTCAAACTTAGTAAATGTAATATCTTTTACAATTTTAGCTGCCTCCTCTAAAGAATATACTTTAGTGGGGTCATACTTAGTAAGAGCTTGCTTTTGTTTCTTGGTTAATTTTGTTGTCATAACACGATTCTTACTTTATTAATTTTCCCATGGCGCCTTACCTGTGACAGTAATACCCATACTTCTTGCTGTTCCTGCTACCATACTCATAGCAGAGTCTAGCTCAAATGCATTCAAATCAGGCATTTTTGTTTCTGCTATTTTTTTTACTTGATCCCACGTTACTGATCCCACTTTTGTTCTATTTGATTCAGCAGATCCTTTACTAGCCTTAGCTGCCTCCATTAAAAGTATGGCCGCAGGTGGTGTCTTGATAATAAAATCAAACGACTTATCTGAGTAAATTGTAATAACCACTGGCAGAACCATACCTGCTTTATCCTGAGTACGCGCATTAAATTGCTTACAGAACTCCATGATATTAACGCCCTTACTTCCAAGTGCTGGGCCTATTGGAGGAGCTGGATTAGCTGAACCACCTTTTACTTGTATTTTTAAAAAACCTGTTACTTCTTTTGCCATTGTTATTAAAAATTTCTAATCAACTCGTTCAACTTCAGTATAATTCAACTCTACAGGAGTATTTCTACCAAAAATCTTAACCATTACATTTAACTTCTTCTTTTCCTCAAAAACCTCCTCCACAGTTCCAGAAAATCCATGGAATGGCCCATCCATTACTTTAACCGTTTCTCCAATAATAAACGGTTTTATCATACGCTCATCAGCCAAATCTTCATCCTCCACCTTTCCTAATATCCTATTAATTTCTGACTGCCTAAGTGGTACAGGTACTTTTGATGATTTTTTTTCTCCCGAACCTAAAAATCCTAAAACACCCGGCACATCATTAATTAAATGTAACGCTTCTCCATGTGAAAGATCCGCTGAAATGATAACATAGCCTGGGAAAAAATTTCGCTCCCTCACCTTTTTCTTACCATTTCTCATCTCATATACTTTCTCAGTTGGTATAAGCACCTGAGTAATATATGTAGACATATTTTGTTTCAAAATCTCACTTTCCAAATACGACTTCACCTTTTTTTCTTGCCCACTTACCACTCGTATAACATACCATTTTACTTCTCCCATCACCACTACACCTAAAACATGTTATAAAAAGTCGTTACGCCATTTCTAATAGCAAAATCAATCAACCCCACAAGCAATGCAAAAAGCACAGCTGCAACTAATACCAATATAGAACTTGATTGAAGCTGATTATAAGGCGGCCAGGTGACCTTAGTGGTCAACTCAGCAAACGATTCCCTTATAAACCCAAAAAACTTCTTCATATATTAATAAAAAACCCTATACTCTATTTACTATTTTACACCCTATTGCACGGGTGGAGAGACTCGAACTCCCAGCCAACGGTTTTGGAGACCGCTACTCTACCAATTGAGCTACACCCGTAGATGCAAGTCCGCAAATGGACTGCAAAGGTACAAATATTCATTTTAATAAACAAATGCGTTTCAAGAAATATTTTTGAAACGCATTTTTAAATTAATTATTTATTAAAAATCTAGCCTAAAATTTCAGTTACCTGACCCGCTCCAACTGTTCTTCCACCCTCACGAATAGCAAATCGCAATCCTTTTTCCATAGCTACTGGAACAATTAACTCAACTGAGATTGTAACTGTATCTCCAGGCATTACCATTTCCACATTAGCTGGAAGGGTTATTTCACCTGTTACGTCTGTCGTACGGAAATAAAACTGTGGGCGGTACTTATTCATAAATGGAGTATGTCTTCCACCTTCTTCTTTTTTCAATACATATATTTCTCCTTTGAATTTTTTATGAATAGCAGCTGTCTTAGGAGCAACAACAACCATACCACGTTGTACTTGATCTTTTTCAATACCTCTTAATAAAAGTCCTGCATTATCTCCAGCCTCACCACGATCTAAGTTTTTTCTAAACATTTCAACGCCTGTTACAGTTGAAACTAGAACTTCTGTTCCCATTCCAACGATCTCTATTGGATCCCCTATTTTAATTACTCCTCTTTCAATTCGACCTGTAACTACTGTACCTCGTCCTGTAATAGAAAATACATCTTCCACAGGCATTAGGAATGGTTTATCCACAAGACGTGTTGGAATAGGGATATATTCATCTACTGCAGCCATAAGTTCTTGAACTGTTGCCTCCCACTGAGGCTCACCATTCAATGCCCCTAGTGCAGATCCCTTTATAATAGGTGCATTATCTCCATCATAACCTCGTTTTGATAATTCTTCACGAATTTCTATTTCTACTAAATCAACAAGTTCTTTATCACTTACCATGTCTACTTTATTTAAGAAGACAACGATTTTTGGAACGCCTACTTGTTTTGCTAATAGAATATGTTCCTTTGTTTGAGGCATTGGACCATCTGTCGCAGCAACTACCAGAATAGCGCCATCCATTTGAGCAGCACCTGTTACCATGTTTTTTACATAGTCAGCGTGACCAGGACAGTCAACGTGCGCATAGTGTCTTTTCTCTGTTTCATACTCAACGTGAGACGTATTAATAGTAATACCTCTCTCCTTTTCTTCCGGAGCATTGTCAATAGAAGAGAAATCTCTTTCTTGTGCTAGTCCTTTTTTAGATAACACTTTGGTGATAGCAGCAGTCAAAGTTGTTTTACCGTGGTCTACGTGACCGATAGTACCAATGTTAACGTGTGGTTTGGTACGATTAAAATTTTCTTTAGCCATAGTTGTATAATCCTAAATTAAAAAGTTAAAAAAATGTACATGTTAAAAAAGTTAAAAATATATAAACGTTATAAATATAATTACAAAATTTATGTCAGAGCCAACGATGGGACTTGAACCCACGACCCCTTCCTTACCATGGAAGTGCTCTACCAGCTGAGCTACATCGGCTTATCTAAAGAGCGGGAGACGAGGCTCGAACTCGCGACCTATAGCTTGGAAGGCTATCGCTCTACCAACTGAGCTACTCCCGCTTATTTAGTATCCAACCAAATTTATCACGTGGGGAGAGGAGGATTCGAACCTCCGAACTCCGAAGAGGACAGATTTACAGTCTGTTGCCGTTGGCCACTTGGCTATCTCCCCAATAAACCCTCAATTGGAGTGCAAAGATATGAATTTTTTTTTTCTATTCAAATGGTACTATTATAAAATATATCTTTCAAAGTACAGGTTTGTGGAGCCTATATGACAAAAAGTTAAAGTTTATAATCCAATTGTTTTTCAGAAATTTAAAAGTTAATTTACCCATACATAAATAATGAAATACTATGTTATTGCCGGAGAGCGCTCAGGAGACTTACATGCTTCTAATTTATTAAAAGCCATTTATAAAAAAGATATCAACGCTGAATACAGATGTTGGGGCGGGGATATGATGAAAGCTGCAGGAGGGCATCTGGTAAAACACTATAATGAAATGGCTTTTATGGGTATTATGGATGTTATTCTTCATTTACGCAAAATCTTTCATAACCTCAACCAGTGCAAGGAGGATATTTTAGAGTATAATCCAGATGTCATCATTTTAGTAGATTATGCGGGATTTAATATGCGAATAGCCCGTTTTGCAAAAAAACACCATTTTAGAACATTTTATTACATATCTCCTAAGGTCTGGGCTTGGAATACATCTCGTGCTTGGAAAATCAAAACATATGTAGATAGGCTTTTTGTAATACTTCCTTTTGAAAAAGATTTTTTTAAAAAAATTAATTATGATGTAGACTATGTAGGGAACCCTGTTGTAGATGCGGTTTCAAAATACGTATTTAATACTGATTTCAGAATCAAACATAATCTTTCTAACAAACTATTAATAGCTATTCTTCCAGGAAGTAGAAGACAAGAAGTAAGAAAAAATTTAAAAAAAATGATTGAAGTTATTTCTTTATTCCCTGACTATACTTTTGTTATTGCTGGTGTAGGCCATCTTCCAAAAGAGCTTTTTAATATAGCCATCGAGCATGGCATTAAAGTAGTGTATGATGAAACCTATGATTTACTCCATGAATCAAAAGCAGCCTTAGTCGTTTCAGGTACTGCCACATTAGAAACCGCCCTTTTAGATGTTCCACAGTTAGTCTGTTACGAAACAGGCTTATTAAACTTTATATTGGGTAAACTTCTGCTGAAAGTAAAGTTTATATCTCTTGTCAACTTATTAGCAGAAAAAGAGGTTGTAAAAGAATTCATAAAGTACAATTTTACAACTACTGCTATTTCTAATGAACTCGATAAGTTACTCCATACTGATGCGTATCGATCAAATCAAATTAAAGAATATAAAAAAATAAAAGAATTACTTGGAGATGCAAATGTATCTGAAAAGACAGCGTGTTTAATGATGGATTACTTAAAAAAATGATTTTATACTCTTATTATTAAAAAAATAGTCTGTAAATTAGATCACTGAAAAATAAATTTCTGTTTACTATTGCCTTATGAGTTTACTCTTTAACGATTTTAAAAGTTGGAAAAAATACTGTGAAGATAGTCATCAGAAACTTTTTGAACCTGTACTTGAATATGAAATAGAACAAAAGGGAAAAAAAGAAGATGACATCTGGAAAGGACTACAAGAAGCTTATCAAGTTATGAAAGAAGCGGTAAAAACTGGATTAGAAGAACCTATGGAGTCAAGATCAGGAATGGTAAATAATGGTGCAAAAAAAGTATACCATCATCCGGTATCTGCATTATCTCTTGATTTTAAAAAACTGATCTCACGAGCATTAGCTGCTAAAGAAGTTAACTCTTGCATGGGACGTATTGTAGCTGCACCTACTGCCGGAGCTTCGGGAATTTTACCTGGTATTTTAACTACACTTCAAGACATTCACCAATTAGATGATAAAAAAATAATAGAAGGATTGCTTGTAGCCGCGGGCATTGCTCTTATCATTGAACAAAATGCATCATTAGCAGGAGCCGTTGGAGGATGCCAGGCAGAAACGGGAAGTGCAGCTGCTATGGGTGCTGGTGCGATTGTATATTGTTTAGGGGGCACTATTGACCAGGTGTTTAATGCCGTAGCCATTACTATTCAATGTATGCTCGGACTAGTATGTGACCCCGTTGCTGGCCTGGTAGAGGTTCCTTGCATTGTACGAAACGCAAGTGGAGCTGCTATTGCTTATTCTTCAGCGCAAATAGCACTCGCTGATGTAAGCTCTGTTATTCCAGTAGATGAATGTGTGATGGCTATGGGCGAAATTGGTCAAAGTATGGAAACACGTTATAAGGAAACAGCATTAGGAGGACTAGCTGCTACGCCAATGGGTAAGCTCATTGCCAAAAAAGTATTAATTCAGGATATCGAAATTTTACCTGATGAGGATACGGAAGATAAATTATAGTTTTTCCCCAAAAGAAAGATCACCGGCATCACCTAAACCAGGAACAATATAAAACTTATCATTGAGTCGCTCATCTATGGCTGCTGTCCATATATTTAAAGAAGGGTATTTATTTTTCAAAAATTCAACACCATGCTTCGAAGCAACAACAGCAACTAAATGAATACAAGCAGGTTTTCCAAATTTTGCTAATTCATCTATTGTTTGGGCAATAGATTTACCTGTTGCTAACATAGGATCTGTGACAATAAGCACCTTGTTTTCTAATGAAGGAGTTGAAATATAGTCAAGCTGAATAGAAAAATCCGTATGGTGTAAATCTGTATGCTTGCGATAGGCTCCAATAAAAGCCGTATCAGCTTGTTCAAAACAACTTAAAACACCTTGAAAAAGTGGAAGGCCTGCCCTCAAAATAGTAGCAATAACAGGACTATTAGCAGGAACAGGTGTAACAACATCTCCTAAAGGTGTTGTTACAGTCTGATTTTTATAAGAAAGTGTTTTAGAAATTTCATAGGCTAAAAGCATACCTATGCGTTCCATATTTTTTCTAAAACGAGCGCGATCTTTTTGTATCACTTTGTCTCGAAGTTCTGCTAAAAATTGATTCGCAATGGAATTATGCTCTACTAAAACAAACATATCATAAAATTAATTAAGAATAACCAATCCATTTAATAGATCCTCAAAATCATCTCGGTACTCTGAGAATAAATTATCGCTAGTATAGGTAATAAATTGAACAGCACCAATTTTGCCTGTATAATAATACGAATAGTAGACAAATGTCACGCCCTCAATAGTACCTTTAAGCTGTAGCATCAAAACATCATATCCATTTACTTTTCTGATTTCTTCATTGACTATTTTAATATCAGGAGCAACCTCTTTTGCATTTTTTAAAGCTATTTCTTTAAGCTTATCTCTGGATAACTCTACACGCTCAGCAATCACTAATGCAAAACCTTCCCCTCCTAAATGACTAAATGCAAACGTCACATCGCGTGTGGGTAGTGAATCTTGAAGAATCCATTTTTTATCATCATACCAAATACCATATGCATCCTTATCTCCTTTTAAGAATTTTTTAGATTTAGAAGGTTTATTATATTCTTTTGGTGTGGCTAAGATCATTGGTTTTTTTTCATATTCCCATCGACCATCATCATGTAAAATAACCAGATCTCCTTTTTCTGTTTTAGCACGTTGTTGCCCAACAGCTTTATAGAAAAAAAATACAGTACTTAAAAAAACAATTACCTTTACTTTAAAACTACTCATATAGAATCAAATTAGATATTATCTAAATAAAATGTATCAGCATCAAGATGGATAGGAAATTTAATTCTAAAATCATCCAAATTTTGTTTATTCAATGTCATTTCAAAAATAAAATCATGATCATTGGTAGTACACAATGGGCCGCCTTTGTAATCAAGCACTAACGATCCTCCTTTGTATACTTCCCCACTCCCATCTATTCCTATTCTATTAACACCTATAACATAAGCTATATTCTCGATAGCTCTCGCTCTTAATAAGCTATCCCACACATAGTCTCTTTTTCCTGGCCAGCTTGCAACATATACGAGCACATCGTATTCGCATCGTGGAAGTTGATAACGACTCCAAACAGGAAATCTTAAATCATAGCAGATGAGTGGAAAAATTTTCCATCCTTTTATAGTTTTACATATTCTTTTTGAGCCTGAAGTATAAATAGAGTGCTCTCCTCCAAGTCTAAATAAGTGACGTTTATCGTAATAATCATATACTCCATTTGGCTGCATCCAGATAAGCCGATTATAAAATAGATTATTTTCTTTAACAATATAGCTTCCTACTACTACAGCTTGAGATTGACTAGCCTGCTGTTTCATCCAACGAAATGTTTTCCCATTCATAGGCTCTGCCAACAGAGATGCATTCATTGTAAATCCGGTAGTAAACATTTCAGGAAGGACAATAAGATCAACCGAGGATGTTATTTTCCATATCTTTTCTTCAAACATAGCTAAATTAGCATCTATCTGCTCCCAATGAAGGTCAGTTTGAATCATACTGATATGTAGTGGTTCCTTCAAATTATTTTTTATGGATAGCAAATTTCATTTTATAGAGAAGATTAATATTCCCCTTCGCAATATCCAGCAATTTTCCTTTTATTAATCTTTTTTTAAATGCAGATAAGTGATCTGTAAAAAGAATCCCTTCAATATGATCATATTCATGTTGAATAATACGCGCTTTCAATCCAGTATATTCTTCTCGATGAGTATTCCAATTTTCATCCACATATTTAATTATAAGACTTTCATGTCTAAATACATCTTCTCGAATACCAGGTATACTTAAACATCCTTCTTCATAAGCCCACTCTTCTCCAAACTCTTTTTCAATTATAGGATTAATAAATACTTTTTTAAATCCACGCATTGTTTTTTCATTCAAGGGCTCGCCATCTACAACAAATAGGCGACTACTTATACCAATTTGAGGTGCAGCTAGCCCCACGCCATGTGCTTGATACATGGTTTCAAACATATCTGAAATAAGTTTGTCTAAATCAATAGTTCCTTTCACGATATCCTGGGCTCTTTTTTTCAGAACAGGATCACCGTAAGCAACAATAGGATAAATCATATACAAAGTTAATATAAAAACAAAAATAGAAGAGGCTGTTTGATAAATTACAAACAGCCTCTTTAATATATATTTATTATTATTAAAATAAACTACGCTTGTGGAGGTCTTCCTGAATGAAATTCTCCTATCAATTGATCATCTAAATAATCTGACCACCATTCTGTATCATAAATAACTGTTCGAAGTTCTTCATAATCCATGCCTTGTATATCACGTTCAAATGTAGCATAAACCTGATCGCTATTTGCCATCAATGTCAGCTTCACTCCTAATGATTGATCATTTAACTCTAAAAGCCTTTTAAAAAAAGCCAACTGATTTTGACCTGGAACTTTAACAATAGGAGAAAAAATTCTTAGATAATAGCGTGCATGCCCATCTTCAAACTTAATTTCAGTGATAAAAACCTCTATTCGAGCAGACCCTAATGTCCAATACCAGGCTTTATTTTGGGGATTATAAACATCCTCTTTCTTAAGACCTACTTCCGCCACATAGCGATCGATCATATCTTCGACTTCTTTTACAGTTGTTTTCATAAGGTGTATAATTTTTTACAAATTTATTGTTTTTTTTCTAAAAATGACTGAAGCAAAATAGTAGCACTTAGCTTATCCACCATTGCTTTATCTTTTCTCATTTTTTTAGAAACCCCGGATTGAATTAATGCTTGCAAAGCCATAGAAGACGTAAAACGTTCATCCCAAAGATGTATTTTTTTACCAGAAAACAGGAGTTCTAATTTTTTAGCAAAATCAAGAACTTCTTGGGTGATAGTCGTAAATGTATTATCTAATTTTTTAGGAAAACCTACCACCAGCTCATCCACTTTCTCTTTTTTAACATAGTCTACTAAAAAAGGAATTAATTTAGGTGTATCTATTGTTTGAAGAGGAGAAGCAATAAGTTGAAGAGGATCTGTGACTGCTATACCTACCCTCTTACGGCCGTAATCAATAGCAAGAATTCTGCCCATTAATTTAAAACAGCAATATGATGAATGCGTTTTTGTATCCTCTTTTCTAATGCCAATGCCTTAGGGAACAGGATATCATTCTCGATTTGGGCATGAACAGCTAGCTCCATATCAAATGTGCTAAGTTCTGAAACGATGACTTTAAGTTGCAAACTATAAGTATCCTGTAGTGCATAATTAGATGTAATCGTTTGAACACCTTTCATTTCATGCTCTTGTGTATGGTGTTCATCTGAAAAATTTTGAATTGAATAACGCTGCATAAGCAAATAAGCTTTACCCAATTGTACAGGAGAAGATTCAGCTTCTGCTAAAACTTGTATATAGTTAAACAATGTGTCTTCTTCATGAAATACATGTTTAATAAAATCCTCTTTAAATAAAGGAAAAACAAATTTTAAGTCTCTTTCTAATGATGCGGTAACACCTTGCTCTATGAGGTTAGATATAAGCTTTTCTACGTACGTTAATCGTTGCTTAATAAAGACATGGTGCTGATGCTTTAAATAAGCAATCAACAAATGCAACGGTGTTTCTTTAAGTACGGTATCTATAGATAAGCTAGCATGAGCTGGCTTTTGAAGGCGATCCATTACTGATTCAAGTGTAATATTTTTAACACGACAAACTTCTTCTAGTGTTAAATCTGCATCCTGGCAGAAGTCAATCCCAAAATAATACAACACAGCAGCAGATGTATAATCCTGATTGACAATATCTATGATTTTTTTGTTGTAAAGAACAACCATTGAAAAAATTGACCTTATACAAATATACAACAATTTCCAAACAATTACTTGCGATTAAGCCATTGTTCAGGGTCTAATCGAGCCATATTTTTCCAAATTTCAAAATGTAATTCTGAAATCCCATTCTTATCTGTAAGCACTTCACCTATAATTTCTTTGGCTTTAACTAATTGATTTTTTTTAACAGTAACGCTGGATAGTTTTGCATAGACTGTAAAATAAACACCATGCTGAAGCATAACCGTATGTCCAAGCCCAGGTATAAAACCAACATACTTCACTTTCCCATCAAAAACAGTACGAATAGGCTCTTCTTTATTAGTTTGTATATCTATTCCAAAATTATCTAACTTCACTCCTTCCAATAAAGCATGCTCTTGCACCCCAAATTTTTGAGAAATAAACCCAGAGGCTACAGGCCAAGCCAGTTTAGATTTACTAGCTTCAAATGATGTCGCCAACTGATTAGGCTCAGGTACTTTCTTAACCTTACTTGCTTTCGCTTTTTGTTTCTCAGCTTCAATACGTTTTGCTTCGGCCCGGATTTCTTCTTCAATGATCTTAGCAATCATTTTTTCGAGCTCCTGAACAGCTTTTTTTCGCTCTTGAAGCTCCTTTTTAAGTTCTTTTTCTTTTAATGACAAAGACTTAATAAGAGTCGCCCGCTGAGTTTTCAACTCCTCCAATCCTTCTTTTTCTTTTCGTTGAAGAGCAAGTACTCTATTTTTTTCTTCCATCTTTGCACGTAATAAATCATGCTGCTTGAGTAATGTATTTTTTACTTTATTGATTTGCTTAACCTGCAGCACACGTTCTTCTGAATAATGGTTTAAGTAACTCAAACGTCGCGAAAGCTGATAGAAGTCAGCAGAAGAAAAAATAAATAATAGTCGATTATAGGCATTACTAGATTTATATGCTACATAAACCATTTCCGCATACTCTTGTTTCAGCGTATCTAAATCTTTTTGCAGTGAAAAAGCAATAGAGCCTAGCTCACTTGTCTCCCCATCTAGCAATAGAATTTCTTCATTCATAGACTCAATAATTTGCTGAGTCGTTGCAATCTTTTGCTTAATAGCTTGAAGCTGACCAATCGATGTGTGTTTATCTTGTGATGTTTCTTGAAGAATGCTATTAACCTCTTCTATCTTTTTTAAATTATCTTTTTTGTCTTTCTCAAGCTGATCACGCGATTTCTGCGAGAAAAGATTATAAGAAATAAGACACAAAAAAAATACAATACACCTAGCTATCTTATTGCTTACGTTCATATTTATGAGGGATAGAGAAAGGAAAACGCAACGCATGCTGATGAAGTTCTATTTTTTTATAATCGACAATTAATTCATTCGTAAAATAATAATCTTCTCTAGACTTATAATTAATATTAGCTTGTAATTTAAATGGCGCCATTTGACCCTGATCTACTGATTGAAAATCTGTGTATAAAACTGAAAACGTATACATTGAATCATATAAAAAAAAATTTTCCACCTTAAACGTATGTGAATTAATATAACTATCTAGGATATAGGAAACATATTTCTGTGCTTTAACATGAAAATCATCCCTATTCAGCCATTTAACTGAATCATCCGAAAGAGGAATGGTATTGCCTAATAAAAGAGACTGCACCATATGAAGATTAATAGGGAGATTAATTTTTCTACTCAATTCATCATAGGTATAAATAGAATATACTTTATCTATTTTATTAACTATAAAAACAGAATCAGATGTAAACATCACCCGCAATGCTTCAATATTTAACCCAGGGCTAATATTCATCCAAACAATACTGTCTTTCTTCATACGAATAATAGCCGTAGCTTCAATTTGATCATGTTGCTTCTGATTAGCCATCACTAACCTTGCTTTGGCATTCAGGTAAAGAAACGAAAGATTAGACACACTATCTATCTTTTTAGCAGCAGGCTCTACTTTAACAGGCAACTGTTTTCGACAGCTTAAAAAGCCTATGCTTATAAAACTAATAATTATATACAGCCTAGTCATACAATTTTTGATCTGTAATTTTTTTATCAATCCCATCAGACGCTTCGCCTGCCAACTTAGCCTTCTTCCACTGCTCCAAGGCCTCCTCTTTTTTCCCTAGTTGAAATAAAATATCTCCGTAGTGCTCTAGTACAGCTCCATTTACTGTATTTAAAACCGCCTTTTTGATATATATAAGAGCCTCCTGATAGTCTTTCAAATTATACAATACCCATGCATAAGTATCCAGATATGTGGGATTATCGGGATATTTTTGAATAAGCCGAAATGACATAGCTTTAGCTTTATCCAACTTTTCTTTCCTCAACGAAAGAAAATAGCTGTAATTATTAAGTACATGTTCATTATCAGGATCTTGTTTTAAAAGCTCTTCAAAAGCGTGATCAGATTGATCATACATCCGTAAATAATAATAGCTTTCACCCAATAAGATATTAATCTGATTAACAAGTTTTTGATTAGACATACTCATTTTTTTGGCCTCCTCTAAATAGGCTGTACTCTCTTTATATTTTTTAGAGAGGTAAGTTGATAAACCTGCCAAATACCACACTTCAGGTTGTGTAGGGAATATACCGCTAGCTTTCTCTGCATAAACTAGAGCTGTATCAACATGACCTAACTCTAGCTCTATAAGAATACTATTTTTCCAAATCGCATAATTGGACTCACTCAACTTTAAAGATCGTTTATAATAATCCAAAGCTTGTATTGGTTTTTTTTTATGGTAAAACAAATCACCATATACCGCATATACTGAAGCATCTTGAGGATATGTCTTGACCAACTGATCAGCAAGCTGAAAGACAAGGGCAGAGTCTTTCTGAACAGAAGAACCCGATTTAGGCTCAATATACTTATAAAGTAAATTTAATTTTTGGTTGAGATCTACATCTGAATGATTAAAAATTTTCACGACTTGTACATCTGCACTCCGTTGGTCTCCATCTTCTGAATATAATTCCCAAGCAAACAATGCAATACTAGGGTCATCAGGAAAATCATCTTGCATTTTTTGTAAAAGATAGCGAGCCTCAGTTTTCTTATTTGCTATCCACAATAACTCCACCTGATGAATACGAAAAGAAGGCTCATCTGGAAATTCTTTAATTAGCTTCTCCCCTTCCTTAATCGCATTTTCATATTGATTCAGATATATATAAATAGATTGTTTCTGACGAGTAATATTTTCAACAACACCCATTTTAAGCTCAGCCTTGCTGTAATAATATAAGGCTTGTTGGTAATTAGACTGTAATAAATACGTTGAAGCAAGCTGAAAATACGCCATTCCAGGGTCTAGAGTATGTTCTGTTAAATACTCATACATTTTAATGGCTTCCTTATACTGATTTAATTGACGGTAAATATCAGCGGCAAGAAGATAGTACTCATTATTCTTGCTATCTAGTTGAATGGCTTTACGTACATACACTATTGCATCTTGAGGATTCTCTTTAGCCAGACAATGTGCAACCATATAATAAGATGCTGAAGAAGTAGGATCTACTTCGCAAGCCTTCTTAAAATACAATACAGCTCGCCGATAATCTTCTACCATCACAAACCGCATGCCCTCCATAAAATGAAACATGAGTTCACGCTGTTCTCGCTCAGAGTGAATAACTTGTTTTGGCCCAACACTTTTACACCCTGTGATTAACGCTATCGTAATCATTTGTAAGAACACTATACATCGTATCATTCTCAGACTCCGATTAATTGATAACATCTGTATAATCTCCTACGCTAATATCACTGCTTTTACCTATCCATTTAACATGATTGCCAATCATTGAATTTGAAATAGTTGCATCACTAATCTGCGTATGCTCTTGAATAATAGAATTTTGAATACGCGAATTAGTAATTATTGTATGTTTCCCTATAGATACATAAGGACCAACAACTGCGTTTTCCAATTTCACATCATCGGCTAAAAAAACAGGTGGTATCACCACGGAATTAATCATCTTAGCTGTAGAGGCTATAAGTTCGGACGAAGAAATATAGTCCAGATAACGTTTATTCGTAAGTACTGTAGATGTTTTATTCCCGCAGTCTAACCACTCTGTCACTTGAACAGGAGAAAAAGCCACACCCTTCTTATTCATATTCTCTAACGCATTAGTCAACTGGTACTCTCCTTTATCTTTTATATTATGATCCAACAAATACTCTAATTCTTTTCTCAAATACGCCCCATCTTTAAAATAATAAATACCGATGATCGCTAAGTTTGATACAAGTTCTTTAGGTTTCTCAACAAACCCTACAATCTTATTTTGTTTATCCAGCTGAATCACTCCATAAGCAGACGGGTCTGCAACATGCTGTACCCAAATGACACCTTCCTTTGTCGTGTCCATCTGAAAATCAGCTTTGAAAAGTGTATCTGCAAAAGCAATGACTACTTTATTATTCAACCACTCTTTCGCACATAAAATAGCATGCGCCGTACCTAAAGGTTCTTCTTGATAGTGAATAGATCCTGTTGCACCTACCTCCTGTGCAATCTTTAAAAGGTTTTGTTCTACTTCTTCCCCAAAATGACCTACTACAAAACCGATATGATCAATTTTCTCACCGCATACTTTAGCAATATCTTCTACCAAACGATAGACAATAGGTTTGCCAGCTATTGGAATGAGGGGCTTAGGTACAGTCAATGTATGCGGACGCATACGTTTTCCCATGCCTGCCATTGGAATAATAATATTCATAAGTGACGCAAAAAATTCAACCGCAAATTAGAGCAAAAAATAGCTATTTTCTGGAATGTATATAGTTATTATTTAGTGTATTTAAAAAATTAAAATTTATGGTTTACAAATTAATATAATTAACACTATTTAATTAGTGTTATATATGGCTAGTTAAACTAAACTATAAGGCAAAACATATACCTTATTACATGAAAAGCTATATTTGATTTATTAAAAAAGTTCTATTTTTTGTAAAACAAATCCTATTTCTTAGATTTGCAAAAAATGTAAGTGAGCTATTTTTCACTTCAATCATTTTATAACTAACAACTAAATCTTTAAAAATCTCTAATTATGAAACAAAAAGTAGTATCTATTGCACTATATTTTAGTGCCATTGGTTTAATCTTTACTAGCTGCCAGCGTGCAGAAAATGAAGCAGTTAACCAATCTTCTGTACAACATGCTGTAAGCACCATGATAAGTACAGAAAATAATTTTTCACACGAACGCATTTCTGTAACATTTACTACAGAATCTGGTCGATCTGAAGAAGTCATTATCAATCGTTACAAAAGACCAGTTCCAGGACCTGCAACAGGAGAAAATCTTCCTAATGCTGTTGTATTCGTACACGGCATGGCACATAATGCAGAGTTTTTTACGCCATTAATCAATGAACTAAAAACAACAGGAAAATATGATCAATACATCACCATTAATCTACCAGGCCACGGTGGTAAAAGCTGGGCTACAGGAAAAAGATATGGGGATTTATCTCTAGAAGATTACATTTCAGCAGTAGAAGGATCATTGAATTATCTTACAAAGAAAGCAGCAGAGCCTGTTCATATATCTACAATATGCGGGCACAGCATGGGCGCTAATCTATTAATACGTTCACAAGACAAGTCCAAAGGAGCTTATGGATTTAAAAAAAGATATGATATTGATAACGTTATACTTTTATCTGCATCTATTCCAGGTCCTCTATCTTGGTTTGCAGCAGATGTACCAGTAGCTTTCCCTACATCTCCTAAAGCAATTATTAATTCTGTTACAGTACGTACAGATACAGTAAAAGGACCTTACTTAAACCCAACACCTGAACTGTATATTGGATTTTTCTATGCGACACGAGCTGGCATTCCAGTATCTGCTGCATTATTTCCTGATATACTAAAAAATATGGAAACAGAACCATATGCTGCTGTAGCCGAACTTATGGGATTAAGTTCTGATGGGAAATCAGACCTGCCTCGCGTGCAAGTCAATAAAAACATATTCAAATACGAAACATTAACTGTCGTTACATGTAGTGAAGATCCACTTACAAATAAATCAGAACAAGATGCATTAGCAAACTACCTTAAAAATGAAGAAGCTGCAATTGAAGTCGTAGATCCACTAGCTGTACATGGCATGCCCTTTACAGACCCTAAAGCATTTGTTCGCTTCTTTTAATGAATAGAAAAAACCTCATTTACATTTTTTACTAAAAAGTCTCCTTAAAGGAGACTTTTTAGTTTTTATGAATTACAACTATTTTTACCTCGTTTAGGTTATAGTATATATGTAAAGGTTATTAACTTTGTAAAATTTAGTTAGGGTATACAAAAATGCCAACAAACGAAAGCGACGATTTATTAAATAAACTTACATCTTCAGACTATAAATATGGGTTTGAATCAAAAATTGAATCTGATTCAGCACCAAAAGGTCTAAATGAGGATATAGTCCATTTTATATCAAAAAAGAAGAATGAACCGGCATGGATGTTGGAATGGCGTTTAAAGGCTTACCGTGCATGGCTAACCATGAAAGAACCTACATGGCCTAATGTCACCTACCCTACGATTAACTATCAAGATATTATTTATTATTCTGCTCCCAAGCAAAAAATAGCTCCCAAAAGCCTAGATGAAGTGGACCCTGAAATTCGAGCAACATTCGAAAAGCTAGGCATATCCTTAAATGAACAAAAACGACTCACAGGCATTGCTATTGATGCGGTAATAGATAGCATATCAGTAGCTACTACTTTTAAAGATAAATTAGCTGAACTAGGAATTATTTTCTGCTCATTTAGTGAAGCCGTACAACATCATCCAGAACTGATAAAAAAATATATGGGATCAGTTGTACCTGCTACAGATAATTATTTTGCTGCCTTAAACTCAGCTGTATTTAGCGATGGTTCCTTCTGTTATATTCCAAAAGGCGTTCGATGCCCCATGGAGCTCTCTACTTATTTTCGAATTAATGCAGCTAATACAGGCCAGTTTGAACGAACACTAATTGTAGCAGAAGAAGGAAGCTATGTTAGCTATCTTGAAGGATGTACTGCTCCTATGCGTGATGAAAATCAATTGCATGCTGCGGTTGTAGAAATATATGCTGGAGCCCATGCTGAAGTCAAATATTCAACCGTCCAGAATTGGTATCCAGGGGATAAAAATGGCAAAGGTGGTATTTATAACTTTGTAACAAAACGAGGCATTTGCGCAGGTAGTCATTCCAAAATTTCATGGACACAAGTAGAAACAGGCTCATCTATTACATGGAAATATCCAAGTGTCATTTTAAAAGGAGATTACTCCATCGGTGAGTTTTATTCCGTAGCTGTTACAAACAATAAACAACAGGCCGATACAGGAACAAAAATGATCCATATCGGAAAAAATACAAAAAGCCGAATTGTTTCCAAAGGAATCTCTGCAGGAAAAAGTCAAAACAGTTACCGCGGATTAGTAAAAATAATGAAACGTGCTGAGCATGCACGCAATTTCTCTCAATGTGATTCCTTACTTATGGGTGATCAATGTGGCGCTCATACATTTCCATATATCGAAGTAGAAAACAACAACGCTATTGTAGAACACGAAGCCACCACTTCTAAAATTGGAGAAGATCAAATTTTTTATTGCAATCAACGAGGAATCAGTACGGAAAATGCAGTTGCATTAATTGTCAATGGATATGCAAAAGAAGTATTGAATCAGCTTCCAATGGAATTTGCAGTTGAAGCTCAAAAATTATTAGCTGTAAGTTTAGAAGGAAGTGTAGGATAAAATGATACGAATAAACTTACTATTTTTCATTTCCTTACTAATAGCATTAAATACACAAGCAAAAGTGGGTTGTAAAGAAGTTACTCAAACATTTTATTCTGAAAGTTTATTTTTTCGTGTAGAATCTAATGTTACATTTTGCTATTGTTCGGAAGAAGAAGGGAAAGATATACGAAATCGATTACAACCTATTCAACCTAAACTTGACGAGATCAAAAAAAGAATAAACTTGAATTTAAAAAAATATAAAAATGATTTCTATGCTACTTTTCATGCATGCAATGAATATGTAGATGAAAAGAAAAAAACACAACCTTATCAACACGAATTTCCACTAGATATAAATGAAATAAAAATAGAAGGATTTACTGTTTTCACAACTGTAAAAATTTGTTTTTATAAAGAAGTTGATCAAAAAACATTGCAAAAAATAGAAAATAAAATTATTAAAAGATAAATAACATTATGCTTGAAATAAAAAATCTAAAAGCCTCCATTGAAGGAAAAGAAATTTTAAATGGAATTAATTTAACAATTAAACCAGGAGAAGTTCATGCCATCATGGGACCTAACGGCTCAGGGAAAAGCACCTTGGCTTCTGTATTAGCTGGCCGTGAAGAATATGAAATTACAGATGGTGAAGTTATTTTTTTAGGTAGAGATTTACTCGAGTTAGCACCTGAAGAACGAGCAGCAGAAGGAATATTTCTAGCGTTTCAATACCCAGTGGAAATTCCAGGAGTAAGTAGTACTAATTTTTTAAAAACAGCAATCAATGAAATTCGAAAATATAAAAAACTAGAGCCACTCGATGCAGTCCAATTTTTAGGACTAGTCAAAGAGAAAATGAAACTCATCAACATCGATCAAAGTTTATTAAGCCGCCCGCTCAACGAAGGATTTTCCGGAGGAGAAAAAAAGAAGAATGAAATTTTTCAAATGGCTATGCTCGAACCTAAGCTAGCCATACTAGATGAAACTGATTCCGGTCTAGATATTGACGCTTTACGTATAGTAGCCAATGGTGTCACCCAATTAAAAACAAAAGACAATGCCATCCTACTCATTACCCATTACCAGCGGTTGCTCGACTACATTGTGCCAGATTATGTACACGTTTTATATAAAGGAAAAATTGTCAAATCAGGAGCTAAAGAACTTGCATTAGAATTAGAAGAAAAAGGATACGATTGGATTAAAAATTAATATTATTTTAATATGTCATTATTTAAAACCCGAACAAAACAAGCGAAAGATCATTTTCTCTTACCCTCTAATTTCATTGAAATAATGGCTAACCATAAAAAATTTCTAGAATCTGGGGTCGAAGGCGGAAGATGGGAAATATTATCACTAACAGAAGATTTGATACTAGGCATTTATTTAAAACATTCTAAACAGACTAAGCCCAATACTCCATCTGACCGTAAAGATCAAGCTCTACTATCTCTTCACAATCTTGAAAAATTAGAACTAAAAAATATAAATCTGAGCTATGCCAACTGTGCACAAGTTTACGCTGAGAAGAAAGACTGGCTTAATTCAAATTTAGAAGGCTCCCTATTTGTAGATTCTATTTTAAATGAATCTATTTTCAAAAATGCAAACTTAAATCGAGTCGATTTCTCTCGATCGGATATGATTAATTGTGATTTTCAAGGAGCTACTTTAAAACATGCCGATTTTGAAAATTGTAATTTAACAGGCGCTAATTTTAAAGGCTGCATCATCGATGATGGAACCTCTTTTCGAAATGCTATTTTAGAAAACGCTATTTTTGACTAACTCATGAATACCATTAATTTTAAAGAAAAAGAAACAGTTTATAAAAAAATTAAAAATACAGAGCAAATTGTTCACTATCCCAACTATATTAAACAGTTAAAAAAGAATGCATTTGAAAAATTCGAATCATTAAATTTTCCAACCACTAAACACGAAGAGTGGAAATACACATCTATTGATTCTATTTTAAAAAACACCTATTCCTTTTT
This sequence comes from uncultured Cytophagales bacterium, assembly GCA_964418605.1. GTDB lineage: Bacteria > Bacteroidota > Bacteroidia > Cytophagales > Cyclobacteriaceae > CAYQLY01. Next base: position 41,267 of record CAYQLY010000004.1, on the reverse strand, counting down.
TGAAAATATAAACGATACAATTGAAGAGAAAACGATTCAACCTTTTTTAATTAAAAACTGGAATGCCAATGTAATTGTTATTGTAAATGGGATATTTAATAAAGAACTTTCCCATATCATCAGCCCTGCCAATGAAGTAGTTATAGAATCATTCCAAGAAGCGTATCAACACCATACACATCTTATGGAACGATACTTAGGAAAAATAGCTTCTTATGAAGCTGATATTTTTACTTCTCTTAATACTGCTTCTATTCAAGACGGGCTATTCATTTATACTCCTGATCATAAAAAAGTAGCCAAACCAATTTCCATTCATTTCATCAACGAAATAAAAGAAACAAATAAGATCATCCAACCAAGACTATTATGCGTTGTAGGAAAAAATAGCCAAATAGAACTAATAGAGAACACGCATAGCATTGGAAATCATATTGCTTTTACAAACATGATAACAGAGATAGCGTTGGAAGAAAATGCCCACGCGACCTGTTATAAAATTCAAAATGATGTTTCAACCAGTTTACAAGTTGCCACAACTGAAGTTTGGCAAAAAAAGAATAGTTCTTTTACCCATCACACCATTACTTTAAATGGATCATTTACTCGTAATAACTTAAATATACGTTTAAATGAAGAATATGCGCAAGCCAACATGTATGGACTATATATATTAAATGATAAAATGCATGTAGATAACCATACAATTGTAGATCATATCAAACCCAATTGTTTAAGTAATGAACTATACAAAGGCATTATTAGTAATAAAGCCAAAGGTGTATTTAATGGGAAAATTTTTGTGCGACCATACGCACAAAAAACGAATGCATTTCAATCGAATAAAAATATCCTTCTTTCTTCAGACGCTTCAATGGATAGTAAACCCCAACTCGAAATATGGGCCAATGATGTAAAATGCTCGCATGGGTCCACAACTGGTCAGCTTGATCAAGAAGCTATTTTTTATTTACGATCTCGAGGAATTTCAGAACAAGAAGCTAAAAAATTATTGATACAAGCTTTTGCCAAAGAAATTATTGATAAAATTAAACCAGAAAGATTAAAAACACATTTAGAAGAATTAATCATGGAAAGAATGCAAAATTCACTCTTCTAACAACATCGGCATTTAAAATTCTGTATGAAAAAAATAAGCCTATTTTTGTTTTTTCTTTTCTTTTTTTATTCTTCTTTCATTCATGCTCAAGAAAATGCACGAATTACATATTAGTTGCAAAAAACCTCCAATCGATGGAGAATCTTTTAACAAAATTTGCAAATTTGAAAAGAGAGAAACGCCAAACAATTTGCTTAACTGAAGCCAACAAATGACAAAATTTCCCATCCAAATTATTCGAAATGATTTTCCTATCCTTCAAGAAAAAATAAATGGAAAACCACTGATTTACTTTGATAACGCGGCGACTACACAAAAACCACAAGTCGTCATCGATGCACTTGTAAATTATTATACACGGATCAATTCGAATATTCACCGCGGCGCTCATCACTTAGCTGAAAAAGCAACTGCAGCTTATGAAGAAACAAGACAAACTATTCAGTCCTTCATTCATGCGAAACATAGTGAAGAAATAATTTTTACAAAAAGTACAACCGAAGCAATCAATTTAGTCGCGCATGGATGGGGAAGAAAATTCCTACAAAAAAATGATGAAATACTTATCTCTGCAATGGAACATCATGCGGATATTGTACCTTGGCACATTCTTGCAGAAGAAAAAGGAATTAGAGTAAAAATTATACCCATCAATGACAAAGGAGAAATAGAACTCGATGAGTATCAAAAATTACTTTCTCCTAAAACTAAATTAGTATGTATCAATCATGTTTCCAATACACTAGGGACAATCAATCCAATTAAAGAAATTATTGATTTAGCTCATCAAGCAAAAGCAAAAGTATTGATTGATGGCGCACAAGCCGTTGCTCATATCGATGTGGATGTTCAACAATTAGATTGTGATTTTTATACTTTTTCAGCACATAAACTCTATGGACCTACAGGAGTTGGAGTATTATATGGTAAAAAAGAAATCCTAGAGAAAATGAATCCATTTTTAGGAGGAGGAGAAATGATCAAAGAAGTAACCTATAAAAAAACAACATTCAATGACTTACCATTCAAATTTGAAGCAGGCACACCAAATATTGCCGATGTGATCGCATTCAAATATGCTATAGATTATTTGAATTCATTCAATAAAAAAGAATTAGCAGCATACGAACATGAGTTACTTATCTATGCTACACAAAAACTAACCTCTATTCCAGGCTTAAAAATCATCGGTGAAGCCAAAGAAAAAATAGCCATCATTGCATTTATCATTGATGGTATACACCATTTTGATATAGGCACTTTACTTGATCAAGAAGGTATCGCCGTACGTACTGGCCATCACTGCACCCAGCCTTTAATGCAACGCTTTCATATCTCTGGAACAACACGTGCGTCTTTTGCATTTTATAATACAAAAAAAGAAATAGACAAATTTGTAGATACCTTATACTCAGTTATAAAAAAATTACGTTAAAAAATCATTAACTTTAGGCTAGTATAATTACAAAAACATTCTTTCATATGCAACATAAAGATTATATGAAAACTTTGCTTCAAACAGAAGATGAAGAAATAAAAAAACTGCACCAAGTAATTGCTAATGCAATCAAGGAAGAAGACAGTATTACTCAAGCATTATTTGAAAAAGAAGAAAAGTTAACCAAAGGACAAAAGCTAGCCGATAAGATTGCAACATTTGGAGGAAGCTGGAAGTTTATCATTATGTTTTGTTCTATACTTGCAGCTTGGATTATAGTCAACACTATTATATTGATTGCAAAACCTTTCGACCCTTATCCTTTCATTTTACTAAACCTTATTTTATCATGCATCGCTGCTTTACAAGCGCCCGTGATTATGATGAGCCAAAACCGAAAAGAACAAAAAGATCGTCAACGCGCAGAAAACGATTACATGATTAACCTAAAAGCAGAAATAGAAATACGTCACCTCCATCAAAAAATGGACCTACTCATGACTGATCAGCTAAAAAGTCTTCTCGATATACAAAAGGTTCAAATTGAGCTTATAGAAAAGCTCCGAAAAAAATTAAAAAAACACTTAAAAAAAGAGAGTCCTAAAAAAGATATTTAACTTATTGATCCTCTATAAAAATGACTATTTTAAAGTCCATCAATCTATCAAAAACATTCGTCGATCACAAAGCTCTGGATCATGTTTCCATTACCATTCCTCGCCAGAGCATTGTAGGACTGCTTGGCCCTAATGGTGCAGGCAAAACAACATTGATCCGAATCATCACTCAAATTTTTATGCCTGACGAAGGCTCTGTTTTGTTTAATGATGAAAAACTTAGCCGCAAGCATGTCCTTCATATGGGCTATATGCCTGAAGAACGTGGCCTATATAAAAAAATGAAAGTAGGTGAACAACTTCTATACCTTGCACAGTTAAAAGGCCTCTCTTATCCTATCGCATTAGAAAAAGTAAAAAAGTGGTTAAAAAAATTAGATATGGAAAGTTGGTGGGGGAAAAAGATAGAAGAGCTTTCAAAAGGCATGCAACAAAAAGTACAGTTTATTGCTGCAATTATTCATGATCCAGACCTCATCATTCTTGATGAACCTTTTTCAGGATTTGATCCTATTAATGCCAATTTAATCAAAGATGAAATTATTCAATTAAAAAAAGAAGGCAAAAGCATCATTTTTTCTACCCATCGTATGGAATCCGTAGAAGAACTCTGTGACTATATGGTTTTAATTAACCAATCTCAAAAAATAGTAGAAGGAAAAGTTCACGATATTAAAAATTCATATAAACACAATTTATTCAGTATTGAGACAGATCAACCAATTCCAACAAATCATTCAACATCATTCACTATATTAGATTCATATAGTATGGAAAACAATCACATACATACCACATTGGAACTAAAATCATCAATTACAAACAATGAATTACTCCAACTAATCATGAATCATGCTACCATTTATAAAGTAGAAGAACAAATACCTAGTATAAAAGATATTTTTATTCAAAAAGTAAACGAATCAAAAAAATAAATTACCTACTCACAATATGAAAAAAATAATTCTTATTGCCCAACGTGAATATCTCACAAGAGTGCGTAAAAAATCATTTATTGTTATGACATTCGTCGGCCCTCTTTTATTTTCATTACTTATTCTTGCCCCTATTCTTATCAATAAAATAAAAGTAGAAAAAAAAAGAATCCAAGTCATTGATGAAAGCAACCTATTTAATCAAAAATTTCCACAAAGCGATCAGCTGGAATTTGTTTATAGTACTGTAGATTTAAAAGAAGCTAAAACCAAACTTTTAAAATCTTCCTACGACGGTCTTCTTTACATCCCTAATTTCAATATAGATCAACCCATAGGTTTTCAATTTTTTTCTGAAAAAAGCCCAAGCTTAGATAATCAAATGCTCATTGAACGAATTATTACTACTGAAATCGAAAATCTGCGTATGAAAAAAGCAGGTATTGATAAATCTATTTTAGAAAAAATAAAAGCATCCATTTCTATTGAAACCATCAACTTGTCGGAAAAAGGAGAAAAAAGCAGCAGCGCTGTAGCTGCTACGAGTGCTGGATTTGTATTTGCATTTTTAACCTACATGTTTATATTTGTTTATGGTGCACAGGTCATGCGTGGCGTTATTGAAGAAAAAACAAACCGAATCATTGAAGTCGTTGTATCATCTGTTAAACCATTTCAATTAATGATGGGGAAAATTACAGGAATAGCTTCTGTTGGATTTACACAAATTATTGCCTGGGTTATACTATCAGGGACTATTTATATAGGCATAACCAACTATTTTCAACCTTCTCAAAAAACACCAATAGAAACTGAATATACAGTAACACAAACTCAAAATAACTCCACTATAAATACACAGCAACAAACTATTATAGAAATAAAAAAAGCTATGGAGTCTATCAATCTTCCACTTATACTCGGATGCTTTATATTTTATTTTATTGGAGGTTATTTATTTTATGCATCATTATTTGCAGCCATAGGATCAGCGGTAGATAGCGAAGCAGATACACAACAATTCATGCTGCCTATCACTATGCCAATTATTTTATCACTCATATTTGCTCAATTTGTTATACGAGACCCCGATGGACATCTCGCTTTTTGGCTTTCTATCATACCTATATCCTCTCCTATCATCATGATGGTACGACTTCCTTTTGGTGTACCGGCATGGCAAATTATACTATCCATGTTACTACTTATTGGTGGCTTCATAGGAACAACATGGCTGGCGAGTAAAATATACCGTATTGGTATTCTTATTTATGGGAAAAAACCAACCTATCGGCAACTTATAAAATGGCTGACAACAAAAGTGTAAGTTGATTTTACTCCACCACATACACTATTACATTAACGAAAAAAATAATAGAAGCATAACAATTTCATAACATGATTTTGGAAACTTCCTTTTACCTTTGTGTCCAAGCTTAATTAACATTTTCTTTTTACCTATGAAAAAATCATTTATTAACCCATTGCTTAATGCACAAGGGCTAAAGACATTAATAGTTATTGTCTCTCTTTTATCATCACTTGGAGCGAAAGCTACCCCACTTCCTTCTGATAGTTTACGCATTTATTGCATAAATGTAGGTTGGGGAAATGCGGTCCTAATCATCGGCCCTGATGGAAAAACGATATTATATGATGGAGGTGAAAAAGGAATGGGAAAAAACAGAGTAGTCCCTTTTTTAAAAAGTATTGGTATACAACCTACTGATGGAATAGATTATATGTTTGCTAGCCATCAGCATGCCGACCATATAACAGGATTAACTGAAACATTAGAAGAAGGTTATGATATTAAAAGAAAAGTATATTATAATGGATCAACTTATACAGCAACTACATCAACAAACTTTATTAATGCAGCATCTAAAACTACAGGAGGGCTTTCCGCCATCCCATTAGGAACTGAGATTCCCTTAGGAAAAGGTGCAAAGGCAACATGTATAGCTGTTAAAGGATCTGTTCTAGGAATCGGTCCCGTTCGTAATAATGGAAATGAAAATGATTTATCTATTGCATTATTAATTCAATACAATAATTTCGAATATATCATAGCTGGGGATATGGGTGGAGGCTATGCAGATAGTATGTGTACAGGAAGGCATACCAGCGCACCTATTAGCACTAGACAATGTGATATAGAAAGCTATATCGCTAAAACTATCTTGCCTGGTGGAGCTAATCCATTAATCACATCAGCAGGTATTGAAGTGATGCAGATAAATCATCATGGTAGTGAATCAAGTACAAATAGCACTTATTACAATCTATTAAAACCTACAGTAGCTTTAATTTCTACAGGAGCTGGACAAAAATCAGATTTTCAGCTTCCTCGAATAAACGTAGTAGATACTATATTAAAAGCAAAAAGCAAATGTATTACTGCTTTAGCTTGCGACATATACCAGACCGAAGAAGGAGATCCTATGGGTACAAAAACTTCTACCACAGGTTATTGTGTAGGCAATATTACAATTAGCACAGATGGATTAACTAGTTTTAGGGTTTCTGCAGATGGAGCTGTTTCAAAAGGTCCTAATGAGCTAAATGCCTCTGGCCTACCCAAAACTTATTCATTAACAGGAGATATAACTCCACCAACTATCTCCGCTATAACGGTAACTAATATAACGAATACTTCTGCAACCATTAACTGGATAACAAATGAACCAGCAGATTCTCAAATAGAATATGATACGATAAAAGCCACTTATAAAAATCGCACTCCTTTAGATATAACTACCATTCTAAATCATAGGGTAACTATAAATGGATTGAAACAAGGCAAATCATATTACTATAAAATTAAGACAAAAGATAAAGCAGGAAATATGGCTTTATCTGGAGAGCTTACATTCACCACTACAGCTACTCCAGGTATCTTATTCAGCACAGTTTTATATGATCCTACAGAAGATGAAAACTTATATGAATGGTTTGAACTTTATAATACCAGTAGTACAAGTATAAATGTTGGAGGATGGAAAATAATAGATAATAATGGTTGTGGAACAAGCTATACTATTCCAACAGGAACAACTATTCCAGGAAAAACAACATTTACAATTGCTAAAAGCCGAACAGAGTTCAACCGTAAATATGGTTTTTATCCTGATCTTTCCAATTTAACTTTAGGCTTAAATAACGATGGTGACGCACTTATCCTTAAAAGCGAAACTGCACTCATCATTGATCAAGTCGCTTGGGAAGGTGGAGCAAAAACAGGGAGTAGTTGTGGTATACCAATAAGCTGGGGCAGCACTACACTACCTAATGCATCAGAAGGAAAAAAAATATACAGAAGTTCACTCCTGTCAGATAATAATGATTATAAAGATTGGCAAGTTGGTCTACCATTACTACCCATAGCCACAGAACTACTTAGCACTAATAAACTATTTAATTCATTAGAATTTAATCTAGAACAAAATACGCCGAATCCATTTAGCATAGAAACTAGTATAAATTTTACTATTCCTACTAGTTCTTTAGTGCTATTAGAAGTATATGATATCAACGGAATACTCGTAAAGACATTAGTAAATGCAGAAAAAGAAGCAGGCAATTATACTGTTTTGTGGAATGGGCAAAATGACGACGGCAAAATACTACCTAATGGAATTTACAAATGCGAGTTAATAACAGACTACAATAGGGCTATTAGAAAAATAATATATTATAATAACTAAATTCAACCTTCGGATAAAAATTACAAATTAAGTTAATTCATTTAAACCAAACCTCAACTAATAGCCGAGCATACCCGGCTATTAGTTTTTAAAATATTTTATTAAATTAGCTTTAAAATATTTTTTCATGAAAAAAAACATCACCATCGTAGGTGGTGGGCTTATAGGCTCGCTTCTCTCCATTCTTTTGGCCAAAAGAGGCCATACTATCCATGTCTTTGAAAAAAGACCAGACATGCGAACAGAAAAAATAAATGGAGGCAAATCCATCAACCTCGCCTTAAGCCATCGCGGATGGCGAAGCTTAGAAAGAGTGGGCAAAGATATAGTGGATGCCATAAAACAAATAGCAATTCCTATGAAAGGAAGACTAATCCATGACCTCAATGGCCATACCAACTTTCAACCTTACAGCAAAAGCGGAGAAGCTATCTATTCTGTCTCACGAGGTGAATTAAATAAACTCCTTATCAAACTAGCCACAGATAAAAACAATGTTAACTTCCACTTTAATGAAAGATGTGTAGATATTAACCTCACAACACAAGAAATTGTCTTGGAAAATGAAAACAATCTTTCAAAAAAGACAGTAAAAAGTGATTTAATTTTCGGATCTGATGGTGCTTTCTCAGCTATCAGAACCTCATCTCAAAAACAAGATCGCTTCAATTATAGCCAATTTTATATCGAACATGGCTATAAAGAATTACACATCCCTCCTTCTGCTACTGGCAATTTTCAATTAGAAAAAAATACGCTACACATCTGGCCAAGAAAAAAATATATGATGATTGCTCTACCTAATATAGATGGAAGCTTCACCTGCACCTTATTTTTTCCATTTGAAGGAGAAACATCATTTGAAAAATTACAAACTGAGAAAAACGTAATCGATTTTTTTCAAAAAAAATTCCCAGATGCTTTTCCACTAATGCCTACTTTGGTAGAGGATTTTTTTACTAATCCTACATCCTCCTTAGTTACCGTTAAATGTTTTCCATGGGTCATTGAAAATAAAATAGCCCTCATAGGTGATGCTGCACATGCTATTGTTCCTTTTTTCGGTCAAGGCATGAATTGTGGATTTGAAGATTGCATGGTTTTAGATCAACTTATAGATCAGTGTGATTCTAACTGGGATAAAATCTTAACTGCTTATGAAGAAAACCGCAAACCAGATGCTGATGCAATTGCCGAACTCGCATTAAACAACTTTATTGAAATGCGCGATCTGGTTACAGATGAGAAATTTTTACTACGAAAAAAAATAGAAGCTAAACTAACAGAACTTTACCCTACTGAATGGATACCATTATACACTATGGTAACATTTAGTACGATGCGTTACTCCGAAGCCCTCAGACTAGGGAAAATACAAGATGAATTAATGGCAAAGACCATTGCCTCTACATCTCCCAGCGACTCTATAGAAACCATTAACTACGCTGGCTTGATCAATGAATATAAAAAGATGAAATAATCAACCAAACTAATTATTTTTCTATTTTTGAATACTAAAAACACCCATTCTTATGCAAGAAGTATACATTGTATCCGCTGTACGCACACCTATTGGAAGTTTCGGAGGAGTACTCTCACCCCTTTCTGCCACTCAACTCGGTGCAGCAGCCATTAAAGGCGCTTTAGAAAAAGCAAAAATAGATCGTATGTTAGTACAAGAAGTATATATGGGAAATGTGGTTTCAGCTAATCTAGGACAAGCACCTGCCCGACAAGCCGCTATTTATGCTGGATTAAACGAAAATGTTATCTGCACCACCATTAATAAAGTATGCGCCTCAGGCACCAAAGCTATTATGCTCGCTGCACAATCCATCATGCTCGGTCACCAAGATATCATCGTAGCAGGTGGAATGGAAAGCATGTCTAACATACCTTATTATTTAGACAAAGCACGAAATGGCTACCGCTTAGGACATGGACAACTTACAGATGGCTTATTAAAGGATGCCCTCGTAGATGCTTATGATCAAAATCACATGGGGCTTGCTGCCGAAAACACAGCTAAAGAAATGACTATCTCTCGAGAAGAGCAAGATGCCTATGCAATAGAGTCGTATAAACGATCCGCAGAAGCCTGGCAAAAAGGCTACTTTAAAGAAGAAGTTGTACCTGTAGAAATCCCACAAAAAAAAGGAGATACTCTAAAAATCACCGAAGATGAAGAATATAAAAACGTAAACTTTGACAAGATCCCAGGACTTAAACCCGTTTTCAAAGCTGATGGAACAGTCACTGCTGCCAACGCCTCTACATTGAATGACGGCGCTGCAGCATTAGTTTTAATCAGTAAGAAAAAAATGAATGAACTAGGATTAAAACCAATTGCAAAAATTTTAGGCTTTGCCGATGCAGAACAAGCACCTATTTGGTTTACGACCTCTCCTTCTTTAGCTATTCCAAAAGCCATTCAACAAGCAGGCCTTAATCCTTCAAAGGTTGATTTTTATGAAATCAATGAAGCGTTTTCAGTAGTAGCCATCGCTAACAATAAAAAATTAAATCTCGATCCTAAAAAAGTAAATAGTTTTGGAGGAGCCGTTTCTCTAGGACATCCATTAGGATGTTCAGGCGCACGAATTGTAACCACATTAATTAATGTATTAGAAAAAAAAGGAGGAAAAATTGGGGTAACTGGAATTTGCAATGGTGGTGGTGGAGCTTCTTCATTAGTAATTGAAAAATTATAAAAGATGAAACATCTAAGGCTATTTTTGTTTCTTAATGTATTTATTTTACTTTTACATACATTAAGCACCGCGCAAGAAGATATTGATAAAAAAAGTGTAGTTATAAAATTTTCTCCTTTATGCTTAGTCGACCCTAATTATCCTGCGATACAATTAGGTGTTGAATTTAGAATAAAAAATACACTGAGCTACCAACAAGAGATAGGCTATATCACTCGTGATACCAATAGAGCTCCTACAGATAGTATACCAAGTGGAAGCGGAATTAAAATTCGCTCAGAAATACGCAATTATTTTTTACTCAACATTGAAAACAGAACCATGAGTGGGCTTTACACAGCATTAGAGCCTTTTTACACCTATACCTACTTCTATCGAAGGGGAACATTTATCGATGATCATGGAAATAACTGTAGTGAAGTTTACAAGATAGACAAACATGTAATAGGTATTAATGGTAAAATAGGATATCAAAAAATATTTTCATCGGGAATAACGATTGATATCTATATTGGCATTGGAGCAAAGTACCGCAAGATCACCCATCTTGAAAAAGACTGCGATAGTAAAACTATTAAGTATTCTGCTGGCTATCTATTTGCCGGTGCTGAAATGGAAGGAGAAAAAATAGTTCCAAACCTCCCAATAAGCATTAAATTTGGCTACGCATTTTAATATGGCATCATTTTATCATATTAATACTATTGCACACATCTGCTCTGAAAAAGGCATCACAGAAGCTATTATTTGCCCTGGATCTCGTTCAGCTCCTCTCACATTAGCTTTTACAAGACATCCAAAAATAAATACACGAATTATAAGTGATGAGCGGTCTGCCGCTTTTATTGCTATGGGAATTGCATTAGCAAAAAAAGAGCCTGTCGTCCTCATTTGCACTTCCGGATCAGCTCCTTTCAACTTTTCACCTGCTGTTACAGAAGCTTTTTTTCAACACATTCCTTTATTAATCCTTACGGCCGATCGGCCTCCTGAATGGATTGCACAGCAAGATAATCAAACTACCTTTCAACAAAATATATATGGAAAACATGTGAAAGCAAATTTTGATATTCCAGTTGATACAACTCATGCAGATAGCCAATGGCACTTAGAGCGAATTATATCCGAAGCTATTAATACTTGCGTACAAGAAACTCCAGGACCTGTTCACATCAATGTTCCATTACGAGACAACCTTTATCCTACTTCGAAAGATGATTTTTTTCCCCACAATCAATCTGTTAAAATAATTGAGGAAATAAAAAGCACTTCATCTTTAGATGAAAAATCATGGGAAAAAATAATGAATGAATGGAATACAAACGAAAAAAAAATAATCTTAATTGGTCAACAATCTACTCAACCCGAATTAATAAATTTAATAGAAAAATTAGAAGGAATTCCTATACTTGGCGATATTACTTCTAATATTCATTTAGCAAATTCGATTATTGATAAACAAGAACTTATTTTAATCAAAGAAAAAAATAATCAAGAATTGCAACCTGATTTATTGATTACATTTGGAGGAACTATTCTCTCAAAAAACATAAAAACATTTTTAAGAAAATACAAACCCAATCAACATTGGCATATCCAATCAGCAGGATCAACAGCCGATACTTTTCAATCACTCACACATGTTATTGAACTACAACCAACTTATTTCTTAGAAGAAATAATAAAAAGATCAAAAAAAATAAATCAGATTCAGCAAGCATTTCATCAACAATGGAAAGAAAAAAATAAAAAAATAAATCAATCACTTGATACTTTTTTTTCTTCTTCTGATCAATCTTTTTCTGAATTAGAAGCCGTTAAAATTATTTTAGATTCAATTCCCTCTAATTCTATTTTACATTTAGGAAATAGCATGCCCGTACGATATGCTAACTTGGTAAATAAATTAGCTGGAAAAAAAATAGAAATTCAATCCAATCGGGGCACAAGTGGAATTGATGGATGCCTAAGTACAGCCGTAGGATATGCGATGAGTACTAGAAAATTAAATGTATTATTAATTGGAGACATGAGTTTCTTCTATGATCGAAATGGACTTTGGCATAATTACTTACCTACTAATTTAAGAATCATTTTATTAAACAATCACGGAGGAATTATTTTTCGATTTATAGAAGGACCTTCTACTCTACCTGAGCTGGAAGAATATTTTGAAACTCATCAATCATTGAATGCGAAACAAACAGCTACTGATTTTAACTTAGATTATATACACTGTACACAGCGTGATACTCTACAAAAAAACATTACTTCTTTCTTTCAACTCAATCAGAAGGCAAAAATTTTAGAAATCGAAACCGATAAAAAAATAAACGAAAATATCTACCATCAATTCAAAAACCACCTTACATTATGAAACGTCATTATACCTGGAAAAAAATCAAAGATTATCAAGAAATTTTATTCCAATCCTACAACCAAATAGCCATGATTAGCATTAACCGTCCACAGGTACACAATGCTTTTACACCATTAACCATACAGGAAATGATGGATGCTATGGAAATATGCCGGCAAAATACAGATATCGGCGTAGTGATATTAACCGGTGAAGGTGGTGAAGCCTTTTGCAGTGGAGGTGATCAAAGTGTACGTGGCCATGGTGGGTATGTTGGCAAAGATCAAGTGCCACGACTCAATGTATTGGATTTACAAATGCAAATTCGTCGGCTTCCTAAACCCGTCATTGCGATGGTGGCTGGATGGGCTATTGGTGGAGGACATGTATTACACGTTGTGTGTGATTTAACTATTGCAGCGGAAAACGCTCGCTTTGGACAAACAGGCCCTAAAGTAGGAAGCTTTGATGGTGGATTCGGTGCCTCTTACCTAGCTAGAATTGTAGGTCAAAAAAAAGCACGAGAAATTTGGTACTTGTGTGACCAATACGATGCACAAGATGCATTGCAAATGGGACTAGTAAATAAAGTAGTTCCATTAGAAAAATTAGAAGAAACAACAGTAGAATGGTGTAAAAAAATACTGCAAAAAAGTCCGTTAGCTATTCGTATGTTAAAATCAGCTTTCAATGCAGAGCTCGATGGACAAGCGGGGATTCAAGAATTAGCAGGAAATGCTACGCTTCTTTATTATTTATCCGAAGAAGCAAAAGAAGGAAAAAATTCATTTATGGAAAAAAGGGAACCTGATTTTTCGAAATTTCCAAAATTTCCATGATATTTTATAAGTATAAAAAAAGACCATTTCTCCAAAATAACACCATATTTTCGTAGATTTGCTCCATCACATAAACACTCTTTCTTATGGCATTTGATATTGAAATGATCCAATCCGTCTATGCTGCATTCAGCAAAAAAGTAGACCTGGCACGTCAACTCGTTGGAAGACCTTTAACCTTTACAGAAAAAATCTTATATGCTCACTTATATGATGAATTGCCTGCAAAAGCTTTTGAAAGAGGCTCTTCCTACGTTGATTTTAGGCCTGATCGAGTAGCCATGCAAGATGCCACCGCTCAGATGGCTTTACTCCAATTCATGTCAGCAGGGAAAGCCAAAGTAGCTGTTCCTTCTACTGTTCATTGTGATCATTTGATTCAAGCCAAAATAGGTGCAAAAAAAGACTTAGAGACAGCTATCGCAAGTAATAAAGAAGTATATGATTTCTTAGCTTCTGTTTCCAATAAATATGGAATTGGATTCTGGAAACCAGGTGCTGGGATTATACATCAAGTTGTACTAGAAAACTATGCATTTCCAGGTGGGATGATGATCGGAACTGATTCACATACCCCAAATGCAGGTGGATTAGGAATGATTGCCATTGGTGTTGGCGGAGCTGATGCTGTAGATGTCATGGCAGGAATGGGTTGGGAACTTAAATTTCCTAAACTCATCGGTGTAAAATTAACTGGGAAAATGAATGGGTGGACATCTGCCAAAGATGTAATTCTTAAGCTAGCTGGAATTCTTACTGTAGAAGGAGGAACAGGATATATTGTAGAGTATTTCGGAGAAGGCGCTGACTCTCTTTCTTGTACAGGAAAGGGAACAATTTGTAATATGGGGGCTGAAATTGGAGCTACGACTTCTCTTTTCCCTTATGATAAAAACATGAAAATCTATTTAGAAGGAACAGAGCGATCTGAAATTGCTGCAGCTGCTGAAAAAGTAGCTAATCATCTGCGTGCCGATAAAGAAGTTTACGAAAATCCTTCCAAATACTATGATCAAGTCATTGAAATTAATCTATCCGAATTAGAACCTCACATTAATGGACCTTTTACCCCGGACTTGGCATGGCCTATTTCTAAATTTGCACAAGCTGTGAAAGAAAAAGGATGGCCTGCAGAATTAGAGGTAGGATTAATTGGATCTTGTACCAATTCTTCCTATGAAGATATTACGCGTGCTGCTTCAATTGCAAAACAAGCTGTAGATAAAAATTTAAAAGCAAAAGCAGAGTTTACCATTACTCCTGGATCAGAGATGATTCGATACACAGCAGAACGCGATGGTTTATTAGATATCTTTATAAATATGGGGGGAGTTGTATTAGCTAATGCATGTGGACCTTGTATTGGTCAATGGGCAAGACATTCAAAAGATCCTAACAAAAAAAATTCAATCATCACCTCATTCAATCGAAATTTTAAAAGTCGAAATGATGGGAACCCAAATACACATGCCTTTGTTGCTTCTCCTGAAATCGTAACAGCGATGGCTATCGCAGGAGATCTTACTTTTAATCCTTTAACTGATTATTTAACAAATGAAAAAGGAGAAAAAGTAAAACTAGCTGAACCAAAAGGAATTGATCTCCCTCCTACAGGATTTGATGTGAAAGATGCTGGCTATCAAGCTCCTGCTCAAGATGGAAGTAAAATTCAAGTTATTGTTAACCCTTCTTCCGATCGACTGCAACTGTTAGAATCATTTACACCTTGGGAGAAAAAAGATTTAACAGGATTAAAATTATTAATCAAAGCCAAGGGAAAATGTACAACAGATCATATTTCCATGGCTGGGCCTTGGTTAAAATACAGAGGCCATTTAGATAATATATCTAATAATATGTTGATTGGTGCTACTAATTTTTTCAATGAAGCAGCCAATAAAGTAAAAAATCAATTAACAGGTGAATATGGTGAAGTCCCTGCTACTGCAAGAGCTTATAAAGCCAAAGGAATCGGCTCTATAGTTATAGGAGACTTTAATTATGGTGAAGGCTCTTCACGCGAACACGCCGCAATGGAACCTCGTCATCTCGGTGTACGTGCAATTATTGTTAAATCATTTGCACGTATTCACGAAACAAACCTTAAAAAACAAGGAATGTTGGCCCTTACATTTGTCAATCCGGATGATTATTTAAAAATTCAAGAAGATGACACCTTAGACATTATTGGCCTGACCTCATTTACTCCAGGCAAACATCTTACACTTATATTACACCATAAAAACGGCACTACAGAAGAAATAAAATTGAATCACACCTACAACGAAAGCCAGATTGAATGGTTTAAGGCAGGCTCTGCGCTTAACTTAATTAAGATGAGCGAAAATAAAAATAAATAAATTATTGAATTTGAATATAACACAAAAAAAAAGAGAACAAAATCCAAAAACTCCAAATCGTTTCAGAAAATGGATTAAGCGAGTTGGTGTTCTTGGATTCTTGTTCTTTTTAATAAAAGGATTATTGTGGTTGCTGATTCCTTATCTTATTGCCAAAGGAGTATTTAAATAAAAAACACTGCAAAAATTATTTTTCACAAATCCAAATTTCATACGGGTTTATTTTTTAGAACACCTCCCTACTCGAATAAAATATTTTTCAAAATACTGATAAATCATATAACTAATAATAAGTACTAAAACAACAGTTAATATTAATCTCATAGATAAAGAAATATGAAAATCCATACTACTGAGTACCATTACTACCGAAAAATAAACAATGGGATGTAATAAATAAACGGAATAACTTGCTTCGCCTAATAAAGTTAACGGTCGATGGATAAATCGTGGAAACTGAATATATAACTTATAAAAACTTAAACAAATCAAAAAGCAACTTAATGTAAACCATAGTCTATTCCATCCCGTCACCAAATAAATCATATTCCCTTTGACAGGATAAAATACTAATAATCCTACACCACATAAGAATAGGAAAAGATTCAACCCGCTTTTAATTTTTATATTTTGAAAAATCAACCCGATTAAAAATCCACCAAGAAAAAGAAACAATTGATTTAACGGATTGGTATAATTTTGTCGCTGCTCACTAAATACTGCATGTGTATCTAGTATATAAAATGCAAAATAGAAATAAATACAAGCTATAAGTAGTGAAAAAACTATAAATAGAATTTTAAATCTCTTCGAAAGAAAAATAAAAAGAGGAAAGAAAGTGTAAAAAACCAATTCATTTCCAATCGACCAAGCCCCACTTGCAATATAATCATGCCAAGAAAAAAAACCAAACAATCCTGTTAGATTGAGTACCAGCTTTTCAAATCCAGGCCAGTTTCCATGTAAAATAATGGAAGAAAAAGTAACTAGCCATAACAGAGGGAATATTCTAAGAATTCTTCTTTTTATAAACTCACGTACATCTGAGAAAGAAGGAATCATTTTATGATAATAGACATAATAAAGTGTTAATCCACTTAACACATAAAAAATAGATACTCCATATACCCCAACTCGCGCCATGAACGTATCCGAAGTAAAACTTCCTAAATTCCAAAAAAGATAATGGTAAGACATGATACCAAACGCAGCCATACCTCGCAAATAATCTAAGTTATGGAGTCTATTCATTATCTCATCATAAGATTATTAATATCAAAAACGATATCCCACACGAATTTTAAATAATTCATCATTTACATTCGAAACAATACAGCAAGTATAATGCGATTTTCTGATTTTACAAGATCAGGCTCCCAACCTGCAGAAAGAGAAGTGGTGGTATACCCATTTGGCGATGTGACTCCACCATGGCCAGCAAAATAGGGTACACTTGCTTCTCTATGAACATACTCTATTCTAAATGCTATACTTTGATTAGGCATCCAATCGAAATTAGTAGAAAAATCCCAACCTTCAAATTGATCTCCCGGGTTTGCTGAAAAAGGATGTGTACCTACTGTTGCTAATGGATTAGCTGGATTAGGCAAAGGACTTGCATCACCTGTAGGGTACAAAACTAAATAGCGTCCAGGATTTTTCATCGCTCCACCTCCAACTGTCCATGCGAATTTATTTTTATTAAACCAAACTCGATTATAAAACATAATACTAATAAAGTATTGTGCGGGACCTTGAATAGCATCACCATCTTTAAATCCATTCACTCCCCCACCTTTTTCAAAACCCATATTACCTGTCAATGAAAATGCCATTTGACTTATTGATTTTGACTCTTTATTTTTAAAATACCTCCATAAAAAACTGTTATCAGAATGGAATCTTTTTCTTGCAGGTAAGTCAGCGGCATCTGTTCCATAATAATCATTTGTAAGAAGCTTAATATCTTCGGTAGGGCACCACGTCATATTGACTCCAAAACCAGGCATAGCATTAAATTTTCCATAACTTTGCCATCCATTGATAAGCCAGGTTTCTATTTTAAATTTTTTGGCAGGAAATAGTTGAATACGCATACCATTAAAAAACCAAGGCGTGTTATCAGAGGTAAATGAAGCCTGATACTCCCAATTTTCAACTTGATAATAGGAATTAAGTCCGATATAAGACATGAACATACCAAAATCCAGATTAATACCATACCATTTTTTAAAATGGTACCCCGCATAAGCTTCGCTAATATAACGGTATACATTAGCCAAATCATACTGTCCACGATAGACACTATAATCATTTCTTGGAATAACTGTGGAACGTGTTCCAAACTGCATCATAATTCGACCACGTGCGCCTTCATAATAAAAATCGCCTCCAATAGCAGCACACGAAATTTGAATCTCATTATGCCGAGCAAGTGCGGTTGAACCTACAACTGTATTATCAATAGGATTATGAAATGAATACGTATAGTTACCATCAATAATAATATTTCCGGTGAAGTACTTCATTTGAAGTACGGCACTATCTCTACGGTCATTCCCATTTTGCCAAGTCATATCCATAGACTCAAATGGGACTTTTTCTGTACTTATGCTATCT
This sequence comes from uncultured Cytophagales bacterium, assembly GCA_964418605.1. Lineage (GTDB taxonomy): Bacteria > Bacteroidota > Bacteroidia > Cytophagales > Cyclobacteriaceae > CAYQLY01. Next base: position 22,562 of record CAYQLY010000004.1, on the reverse strand, counting down.
TGCTGTGTAAAAAGAAAAAATGTATTAACAAAAAGAGTAGCAACAACTAAATATATTCTCATGTTTAGAAATCCACTAATTAAAACAATCCTTATAATTTTTTTATTTTCATTTCTTTAAAAAGAACAAAACTCAAATTTACTTAAATTAAAATCCAATCCTATTTTTGTCAATCAGAACCTTAACTCTTAAACTTATCATTTTTTTGTTAAAAAGCCCAAAAAATAAGCCTATTTTAGTGAAAATAAATGCTTTTTTATATATTTGACCCAAAAAATAAACCTAAAATTTAAAAAATGGCTATTTTAAGATTTAAAGCACTCGAAAAAATACAAGAAAGAAAAATCATTACAGTAATACCACCCAGTGAAAAAATATCTGACTATTTTGGTATTAATGTATTTGGAAAAGACGCTATGAGGGCCACCTTAGCTCCTTCCATATACGAACGTGTGATCGTAGCTATTGAAACTGGAGAGAAAATTGATAAAGAACTAGCTGATGCTGTTGCTGCTTCAATGAAAAGCTGGGCACTTGCTCGTGGAGCTACACATTATACCCATTGGTTTCAACCACTTACAGGTGCTACGGCTGAAAAACATGATGCTTTCTTTGATATGGATAATGGCAAAGCCATTGAAAAATTTAAAGGCAGTGCACTGGTTCAACAAGAGCCAGACGCTTCTTCTTTTCCAAGTGGTGGCATTCGAAATACATTTGAAGCCAGAGGGTATACAGCATGGGACCCCACCTCTCCTGCTTTTATTATGGATTCAGGCTCAACCAAAACATTATGCATTCCTACCATTTTTGTTTCTTATACAGGTGAAGCACTAGACTATAAAACGCCTTTACTTAAAGCACTCGGACTTATAGAAAAAGCAGCGGTAGATGTTTGTAATTATTTTGACAAAGATGTTACAAAAGTACAAGCCACACTTGGCCCTGAACAAGAGTATTTTTTAGTAGATCGTGCATTATATGATACTCGTCCTGATTTAGTCATGACAGGAAGAACATTATTTGGACACTCTCCAGCTAAAGGACAACAATTAGAAGACCACTATTTCGGATCAATACCTACACGTGTACGTGACTTCATGATTGACTTTGAAATCGAAGCTGTCAAGTTAGGCATACCTATTCGTACACGACATAATGAGGTAGCACCTAGTCAATTCGAATGTGCACCATCTTTCGAAGAAGCTAATCTTTCTATCGACCACAACCAACTCTTAATGGATCTAATGAATAAAGTAGCTGAAAAACATTATTTCAAAGTTCTATTTCATGAAAAACCTTTTGCAGGTGTCAATGGAAGTGGAAAACACAATAACTGGTCATTAATAACTAATACTGGAAAAAATTTATTAGCTCCCACATCAAAACCGAAAGAAAATTTACAATTTCTTACATTTTTTATCAACACCATAAAAGCTGTTTATGAACACGCCGATCTCTTACGTGCATCTATTGCCTCAGCTGAAAATGATCATCGACTAGGCGCCAACGAAGCACCACCTGCGATCATGTCCGTATTTTTGGGCACACAGTTAAGTAGTGTATTAGATGAATTAGAAAAGAATGCAACTGTACATATTGATAAAGGAGACAACATGTATATGAAGTTAGGCATTGACAAAATTCCATCTATCCTGCTAGATAATACGGATCGAAACAGAACATCTCCCTTTGCCTTCACAGGTAATAAATTTGAATTCAGAGCTGTTGGCTCATCTGCTAACTGCGCCAACAGCATGATTGTGCTCAATACAATCGTAGCTAACCAATTGCAAGAATTTAAAAAAGAAGTAGATATAAAAATTGATAAAGGCGAAAAGAAAGAAGTAGCCATCGTCAATGTGTTACGCGACTACATCAAACAAAGCAAAAAAATACGTTTTGAAGGCAATGGGTATTCAGAGGAATGGGTTAAAGAAGCAGAGAAAAGAGGACTATCAAATATCAAAACCACCCCTGAAGCTTTAGATGCCTACATCTCTAAAAAAACAAAAAAGCTATTTATTGACAATCATATTTTTACAGATGTAGAGCTAGAAGCTCGTCATGAGATTTACCTTGAAAATTACATCAAAAAAGTACAGATTGAATCTAGAGTTATGGGTTATTTAGCAACCAATCATGTTATCCCTACAGCTATAGCCTATCAAAATAAACTCATTCAAAATATAAAAGGATTAAAAGAAATAGGAATTGAAATAAAAAACAATTTAACCCTAGACACAATCAAGGATATATCGAAACATATCCAAGATATATCTAAACATGTGGATGCTATGATAGAGGCTAGAAAAAAAGCTAACAATATTACACCTACACGTGAACGAGCTATAGCTTACTGTGATAAAGTGAAATCGTATTTTGATGCTATACGTTATGCTGTTGATAAACTGGAACTTATCGTCGATGATGAAGATTGGCCACTGGTAAAATACAGAGAGCTTCTTTTCTTACGTTAATTCATCATTTATACTACTAAAAATTACTAAACCTGCTCAATCAAAGCAGGTTTTTTTATCATCAAAATGATCTATCTTTGCTGGATAAAATAAAACATGAAAAGAATAGCTCCTATACTTTATTTTATTGTCCTGGCCTTAAATATAAATGGACAATCACGTGACGAGTTTAAAACCAAGTTTGAAAATGGGAAACATCTTTTAAGTATAAAAAAGTATACTCTAGCGATAGATGCATTGCTACCCCTCACCTCACGTCATCCAGAAAACTTATTTGATCATTATGCGTCCTACTACTATAGCATTGCTACACTTGAAACTAATCAACTCGACCAAGCCCTTGCAATGCTGGAACAAGTTCGAACACGATATCCAGAATGGGAAAAAGACAATATCAGTTACTTATTGGCAAACACGTATTTCAAAAAAAATAGTTATGAAAAAGCCATAATCCATCTAAATACTATACAACAAAGCACAATCCAAAAGGATGGAGAATCTATGAAGCTCTACTACCTTTCTTTACTTGCACCTACAGACACTCTTAAAAAACTCCATACCGATTTCCCTGAAGATGCTTCTATTGGGAAAGTACTGGCAGATAAACTATTACTTACAAAACGCAATGAAGATAAAATAATGATTGAGTATCTTGTTCGAACATTCAAATTAGATGAAAAAAAATACATTACTAAAACTGAACTCAAAACAAAAGAGAAATATACAATAGGCGTTTTATTCCCATTTTCTATAGATGAATTAAGTCCCGATAAAACAAACCGATCAAACTATTATGCGATCGATATGTATGAAGGAATGAAAATAGGAATTGAGGAGCTGTCTAAAAAAGATATACGACTAGAACTAATTTGCTATGATGTAGGAAAGGACAATAAGAATTTAGAATATATTCTTGCCAAACCAGAACTCCAATCGATGGACTTCATCATTGGACCTTTTATAAATCAGCCCTCTTTACCACTTTATACATTTTCAACCCAATACCATATACCAGTTATTAATCCCACATCCTATAACTCAAAGTTAACAGAAAACCCTTTTCAATTACTACTACGTCCAACCCACGAAACACAAAGCAAAAAAGCAGCAGAGTTTATCTGCAAAACCTACCATCCTCAAAAAGCAGTTATATTTTATGGGGAGAATCAAAAAGATGTTGTGTTAGCAAAAAAATATAAACAAGCATTAGAAGCAGATTCAAGCTGTCATTTATTTGAATACCATGAAATTGTACAAGAGAACAGCATAGATATCCGATGTATATTAGAAGATACCCTTAACCGTGATATCGATCATATATTTGTAAGTATTTCAGATCAACTCCTTGCTGCTAGTTTCATTAGCGAATTAGCTAAAAATGGATTCAGAATACCAGTAGTAGTTCCCTACTCTTCCTGGATTAGTCTTCCAATGTTTACGTTCGAGCAGTTTGAAACGCTTAATATCCATTTTATTCATCCTGATTTTATAGATTATAGAAAATCTACTATTATTAACTTTAGAAATACCTATCTAAAACAAACCAATATTCTTCCATCAGCCTACGGCTATATAGGTTACGATGCGATTACATATCTGGGCTCTATGCTTAAAACATACGGGGTTAATTTTAATGATTTTATAAAACAAACTCATTACACGCAAGGTCAACTTCTTGATGGATATAACTACTTTCAATCATCTGACAACCAAGTTGTACCCATCATTCACTTTAAAAATCTACAACCCATTCAAGTCAATACATTTGAATAACTTATGAAAGTTACTGAACATATCAAAGCAGCAAAAAAAACATTATTCTCCTTTGAAATACTACCACCTTTAAAAGGCGAAAGCATTCAGTCCGTATTTGAAACCATTGACCCACTCATGGAATTTAAACCTCCATTCATCGATGTCACTTACCATCGTGAAGAATATGTTTTTAAAAAAAGAGAAAATGGACTATTAGAAAAACGATCCATTCGAAAAAGGCCGGGCACAGTAGGTATTTGCGCAGCGATTATGAATCGTTTTCAAATTGATGCAGTTCCTCATATTATTTGTGGTGGATTTACAGTCGAAGAAACAGAGAATGCCTTAATTGATCTTCATTTTTTAGGCATTGACAATGTACTTCTTCTACGTGGAGATGCGATTAAATCAGAAGGGCGATTTACTCCAGAACCCAATGGCCATGCTTATGCGTCAGATCTTATTCAACAAGTTGTTAAGATGAACAATGGCAGTTATCTGGATGAAGATATACAAAATACCATATCAACCAATTTCTGCATTGGAGTAGCTGGATATCCGGAAAAACATAGCGAAGCAGCTAACCTTAAAACAGATTTAAAATATTTAAAACAAAAAATAGAATTAGGCGCTAATTATATTGTCACGCAAATGTTTTTTGATAATCAAAAATACATTCAGTTTGTCAATCTGTGTAGAGAGCAAGGAATTAATATCCCCATCATCCCAGGATTAAAACCAATTACATCTAAACGCCAGGTTCAATTATTACCTAGCTCCTTCCATATTGATATACCTGAAGAATTATCAGAAGCGATCGAGTCATGCAAAGATGATCAACAAGCACGTCAGATTGGAATCGAATGGACTATAAATCAATCTAAAGAGCTTGCCAAGTTTGGTGTACCTTGTTTACACTACTATTCAATGAGTAGATCCTATGCAATAAAAAAAATTGCAGATGCTTTATTTTAAAAATCTATGTCGTAATTTTTTATACAAAATAGTAATATCTTCAGATAAATTAAAATAAACAATGATCCATATATACAAAACACTAATAATCAGCACACGACTAGCTATAGCTATCCATATCGACTGATGAAAAGGAATAAAATAAAAAGCTATAAAAAACAACAAGCCAAGTAAAAACACAACTAACATATGTATAGAAAAAGGCTGCATTTTAAGTTTTCTTAATATATACATATATCGTAAAAAATTATAGACAGCAACCGAGATCAAGCCTGAAAAAGCAGCCCCTTCTAATCCCCACCAAGGAATAAATATTATATTAGTAGCTACTGTAACGACAGCAAGAACAGCCATACTCAAGACATTAAATCTATAGTATTTAGAGAGCGCTATAATCTCACCATTAATACCTGTAGCCATATCTAAAAGCTTACTAAAGCCAATCAATAACACCACTCCTTTCCCTAATGAAAAAACATTTTTATTAGGCATCAACTCATATAGACTATCAACATTAACAGCAATGAGTAGAAAAATAAACATTCCAATGATTAGCTGATTTAAACAGCTTTTCTTGTAAAGCGTATCAACTTGTCGAAGATCATTATTGTGAAAAGCGGTTGCAAGCAATGGAACACTCACTTGGGAAAGTGCTCGACGAGGAATTTCTACCATAGTCGCAATATATAACGCTGTTGTATAAATAGCATTTTGCTCCAAACCAATAAAAGAAGCTACCATCAAGGAATCAATCCGTAAAATAATAAACGATGACCCCCCAGCAAGTAAAAACGTAAACCCATAAGACATAATCTGTTTGAGTTTAACTCGATCTAAAAAGACAAACCGGGATGCAAGCTGTATATGCTTTATAAAAAGCAAATACATGACCAATAAAAAAAATACAATAAAGTAAGAAATCAAGAAAAATGTTGGAAGCTGCCTATCATGCAAGATTTGAAACCCATAAAGCAGCACAACTACTGCTGTCAATAGACGCAGTATGATCTCTCGACCAAATGTTGCAAAAGATAATCGATGCAAGGATCGCGCATAGTTTTCAAATAAAGTGGAAAATAAAAGTATGAATGTTAAAACAGCAATAACATCTATATATGAAATAACTGCAGCTGCCTTAGCAGCAAAAAGATAAATCCAATACGCTTTAAAAATAAAAAAAAGAAGAAAAAACAAAACATAGGAGCCAAGTGAACTGATAATTAAAAAAGTAAGCAATTCCCTCACGCCATAAGGGTGCGTTTTAAAAACAGGATAAAACTTTCCAATCGTATGTACCATGCCTAATCCAACGAATGGAACAAGCAAATAAGCCGTATCTTGAATCACACGAAGCAACCCAATTTGCTCAGGACTAAGCATGTACGGGAACAACCACACCACATTAAAATACCCAATCGCAACACCTACATAGGAAATCAATGTATTTCTGATGCTTTGGCGAATGACAATACCCATACTATAAAACGGCTCTGCACAAAATTGACTAAAATTGTAAAAATTAAATAATACAAGAAAATGGCCTCTGCTGAAGAGATTATAAAGGAAAAAATTAAAAATAACGAGAAAGTCATACTTGAAATAGGTTGTGGACCATACAAAACAAACCCAAGTTTTATTGGAATAGACCTCCTCCCACTACCAGGTGTAGATATTGTACATAATCTTGAACAAGGCTTATCCTTTATACCTGATAACTGCATAGATGAAATTCGTTCATCTCACTTTTTTGAACACATTATCAATTTCGAACAGCTAATGAAAGATATTCATCGTATTTTAAAAAAAGATGGCATAAACAAAGTTACTGTTCCACATTTCTCAAATCCACATTACTATTCTGATTTTACCCATAAACGATTTTTTGGACTCTATACCTTTGAATATTTTTCAAAAATAAAAGATCAAGATCTTAAAAGAAAAGTATCAGACTTTTATATTGATTTTCACTTTAAAGTGATCTGTCGGAAATTAATTTTCAAAAAAAACTTTTCACCTCGAAACATCATCAATCTTCTAATAGCAAATCCTTTATTTAATGCATCAAATTACATGAAAGAATTATACGAGGACAAATTCTGTTTTATGCTTCCATGCAAAGAAATTTATTATGAAATGAAACCTATAAAATAATTTTACCCTTTTATGAACGAGCCTATCGTTTCCATCATTACGCCTACCTACAATCATGAAAAATACATTACTCAATGTATTGAATCTGTAAAAAATCAAACTTTTTCTAATTGGGAAATGATTATTATTAATGATGGAAGTACTGATCGCACAGCCTCTCTAGCTGAAGCATACAGCCATGTTGATCCGAGGATCCACATCATCAATCAATCTAATAAAGGAATTTTTAAACTAGCCGAAACATATAATACTGGATTGCAGCAAGCAAAAGGAAAATACATTGCCATCTTAGAAGGTGATGATCTATGGGTGCCAACCAAACTTGAAGAGCAAATCAATCTATTAGAAAATGATCCATCTCTTATTTTAACATGGGGACAAGCTGAATTAGTTAATGAAAATTTATCTACTAGTTATTACATCAGTCCACAAGCAACTCCTGATACATTACCTCTCTTTCAAAACAGTCCAACAGGATCAATTATTGAACTAAACTTAAAAGGGGCCTGGCTGCCTGCACTCACCATTGTCATACGAAAAGAAAACTTACTTCAAATTGGTGGATTTCTACAAACACATGGTATGCCATTAGTAGACTTTCCTACTATTCTCAGCTTGAGCTTACAAGGCAAATTCTTTTTCCAAAACAAAGTATTAGGCCAATGGCGAATTTATGCCACTCAGACAACTAAAAAATATACAGTAGAAATATACCAAGGAATGAACCAGTTTATATATGAACACATTCCTAAAGTATACCCCACTGACTTAATTAAACAAAAACAGATATATAAACACTTTGAGCAACTCTGCCTCATTGCATATGCTCGATCAGGCAGGTATAAGTTAATACGCAAAGAATTCAAGAGTGCTAGAGCGGATTATCTTAAAGCCATAAGTTATCCTATAAAAGGCAAACTAATATGGCGCATCCGAGCACTTGTCGGATATCTCGTAAGCTTTTTACACATGGATATAGAATGGATAGCTCATCTTCTAGGAAAGAAAACATACCGTTCCTAATCAACTAATTGCAACAAAGCCAACTCTCTTTTTTCCATAGGAAGATAATCACTAATTCGACGACGTGCTTTCTGGCCAAGCTGAATAATAGCAGCATCAGTTAAAGACAAACACTGATTAATGATTGGTTTGAGTAATTCAACATCTTTATAGGGTAATATAAAACCAGTATCTCCAATAATAAAAGGCATAGCTCCAACAGCCGTGCCCACAGGAATACATTCGCATAACATCGCTTCACACAACGCATTTCCAAAACTTTCTGACATAGACAACTGCAGATAGAATGCAGGCTCTTGATACAGATTTACAACCTTTGCATAATCAACCGAAGGAAAAATTTTCACATTAGATGGAAGTATAACTTCATGATCTGTACTATCCCAACCTATAATAGTAAACAACGCATCTGGAAAAAAAGGAGCTACTTCAAGAATTAAATCAATGCCTTTAATCAGTTGACGTCTACGATCCTCTAATCCACCAGCTACGGTAATGAATTGCATTTTATTTTTACGTACACCTTCTCTTAAATAAAACAATGTTGAATCATACCCATTATAAATAACCTTTGCCGGCGTTTTTACACGTGGACAAAAATAAAGATAGCCTTGTTTAGGAAAATCGTTTGATTGATACGTATAATCATGTAAAATTAGATTTTCATGAATAGGAACTAAACAAGAGGCTAACTTGTAAGACCACTTCGTAAATAAACCCAAGATCTTCTTAGAAAAATTTCCATACCCAATAGAAGGGAAAGACACACAATCTGTACCACACAATATAATAAAGCTTTTTTTCTTACATACTTTTCCAAAAAAAGAAGGCAAAAAAGAAAGATAACCACCAAACTGCGTCACATAGTAATCTGTTCGATGAAGGTTAAAAAGTAAAAAGAAAAACTGTCTTAAAAAAACAAAAGGAACACGCCACTTAGGATAGGCTCTAAAAGGGAAACACGTCACATCAAACCGTTTTTTAAATACCTCATAATCCTTCGCTACAAATGAAGAATACGTCGGATAGGTATAAATAATATTTTTTTTCAACAATCTTTTCGCTAAATAGAGCGCTAAAAATAATGTATATCTTCAAAAAAATAAGTACTTTTACAAGTTAAATTCTTGGAAAAATGCAAATTTTTGGAAGACCACCTCAAGATCATCAATTAACTTACTTATCGATCAAAAATACCGACACAATATACTGGAATTTGTCTCCAGCAGAACTTACCGAAGAAGCACTTAAAAATAAAGAAGGTGTACTCACCGATACTGGTGCACTCATGTGCGATACAGGAAAATTTACAGGTCGATCTCCAAAGGATAAATTTTTAGTAAAAGACGGTAAAACAGAACATACCATCTGGTGGGGCGATATTAATATCCCTATCAGTACAGAGCATTTTGACAAGCTATTTTCTAAAATGACATCATTTTTAGAAGGTAAAAAAATATACGTGCGCGATGCTTATGCCGGCGCTCACCCTGATTATCAAATTAAGCTTCGCGTTATAAACACACTTGCTTGGCATAATTTATTTTGTAATAATCTCTTCTTACGTCCAACGGAAGAAGAGTTAACTCATTTTAAACCTACCTTTACTATTATTAATATACCTGAGTTTCAAGCTGATCCTCAAACCGATGGAACACGTCAAGGTAATTTTGCGATCATCAACTTAACTAAAAATATAATCTTGATTGGAGGAACAGGCTACGCTGGTGAAATGAAAAAAGGAATCTTCACTGTGTTAAATTATTTACTTCCTCACGAAAAAAATACATTATCGATGCACTGTTCAGCCAACAAAGGAAAAAAAGGAGATACAGCCATTTTCTTTGGACTTTCAGGAACAGGAAAAACAACATTATCTGCAGATCCAAATCGATACTTAATCGGTGATGATGAGCACGGCTGGCACCATGACGGTATTTTCAATTTCGAAGGAGGATGTTATGCTAAAGCTGTAAACCTTACTAAAGAAAGAGAACCTGAAATCTGGGATGCTATAAAGTTTGGATCAGTTGTAGAGAACACACGCTTCTTCCCCAAAACACGTACAGTAGATTTTGAAAATATTTCAGTTACTGAAAATACACGCGTTGCCTATCCAATCCATTTTATTCCTAATTGTATTGAACCTTCATTAGGCGGAATTCCAAAAAACATTTTCTTCTTAACCTGTGATGCCTTTGGTGTACTCCCTCCTATTTCCAAACTAACGCCTGAACAAGCAATGTATCATTTTATCTCAGGTTATACAGCTAAAGTAGCAGGAACAGAAGTTGGTGTTACAGAACCACAACTAACTTTCTCTGCTTGTTTTGGAAAAGCATTTTTACCACTACATCCTGCTAAATATGCTGAGCTGCTTGGCAAAAAAATGAAAGAGCATGCTACCAATGTATGGCTTGTCAACACAGGCTGGATAGGTGGAGCATACGGTGTAGGATCACGCATTAAACTTTCTTACACACGTGCACTCATTACTGCTGCACTCAATGGCAATTTAGATCAAATAAAATACGCTGCACATCCTGTATTCGGTGTACAAATTCCAGAATCTTGTCCAGAAGTACCTACTGAATTATTGAACCCTAGAAATACATGGAAAGATAAAGAAGCCTACGATCTGAAAGTCAATGAGCTGGCACAAGCCTTCGTCAAGAATTTTGAACAATATGCTAATCTCTCAAGTAAGGAAATACTTTCAGGAGCTCCTAAAATAAAATCCGTTTCTTAAATTATGACTAGCCAACTTGCTCAACTTCGAAAAGAATATGCACTTCAATCCTTAGATACAAAAGACGTATTTCCTAATCCAGTTGATCAATTTAATAAATGGTTCGATGAAGCCATGAAAGCTGATCTCATCGAAGTCAATGCGATGGTATTAAGCACCGTATCTAAAACCAAAAAACCATCTTCACGAATCGTTCTTTTAAAGGGCATCGAGAAAGATGCTTTTATTTTTTTCACCAACTACGAAAGTAAAAAAGGGAAAGATATAAAAAACAATAATTACGTTTCATTGCTATTTTTCTGGGCAGAACTCGAGCGCCAGATACGCATTGATGGCGTTATCAAGAAATTAAGTACCAAAGAATCTAGCACCTATTTTTTAAGCCGACCGATAGGGAGCCAAATTGGTGCTTGGGCTTCACCACAAAGTACGATCATTAAAAACAGAGCTTTTTTAGAAGAGCGTGTGCAATTTTTTGAAAAAAAATTTCAAGAAGAAAAAATCAAACGACCGCCACACTGGGGAGGCTATAGCGTCAAACCTTATCAAATCGAATTTTGGCAAGGCAGACCAAACCGCTTACATGATCGCATTTTATATACCAAGAAACAAACCAAGTGGATCATCGAACGGCTCGCACCTTAATAACTAATTTTTTAATTTTTCTTTTCTTATGATTATCATTCGCGCCGAAGTCATCACCATTGGTGATGAAATTTTATATGGACAAATTACGGACACCAATACTCAATGGATTAGTTATGAAATTGATCAAATTGGAATTAAAACCATTCGCAAATCATCAGTTGGAGATAGTGAAGAAGAAATTTTAACCATCTTACATGAAGCTGAAAAACGAGCCGACATTATTTTTATCACCGGTGGATTAGGCCCTACCAAAGATGACATCACTAAAAAAACATTGTGTACCTATTTTGGAAGTGAACTCGTTCTCAATCAAGATGCCTTAGAAGATGTGCGAGCTTTTTATCACAAACGAAACAGAGAATTAAATGATATCAATCGCCAACAAGCCTATTTACCAAATAACTGTACACGCATCCCTAATAAACAAGGTACTGCTCCAGGAATGTGGTTTGAACGAAATGGAAAAATATTTATTTCCATGCCTGGCGTACCTCATGAAATGCGCGGCATGATGAGTGATTTTATTTTAGATGAACTCAAGAAAAAAATAAAACTTTCTACCATCCAACATCGCATTATTCGAACAATTGGCGTTCCTGAATCGATGCTCGCTGAAAAAATAGAAAAATGGGAAATAGCTTTACCTGAGTACATGAAGTTAGCTTACTTACCTTCTATCGGACAAGTGAAGTTGCGGTTGAGTGGATGGGGAAAAAATGACATCACTTTGCAAGAAGAAATGCAAGAACAAATCATACAAGTCACTCCGCTGATCCAAGAGTTTATATACAGCGAAAAAGATCAAGAAATCGAAGAGGTCATTGGAGAATTATTAATTAAGCATAATAAAAAAATAGCTTTTGCCGAAAGTTGCACCGGAGGATATATTTCTCATTCATTAACCAAAATACCAGGCTCTTCACAGTATTTCAATGGGTGCATCATCCCCTATCAAAATGAATTTAAAATAAATAACCTTGGTGTAAAAAAAGAAACCATTGCCCAACATGGCGCGGTGAGTGAAGAAACTGTTCGCGAAATGGCTACGCAAGTTCGCCTTCTTTTTAAATCTGATATTGGAATTGCTTCCACCGGCATTGCCGGGCCAGGAGGAGCTACACCCGAAAAACCTGTAGGCACGATTTGGATTGCCTATGCCGATGAGAAAAAAGTAGTTACTAAAAAACTTTTACTCGGAGGCACTCGATTGATTAACATTCAAGGTACAGCGATGGCGGTGTTTAATTTGGTGAGGATGGAAATAGGCCAGCATAGTTTATAACTACGCTAGAGTATATTTAATTTAATTTAATTTAATAAATAGTCATAGTTATAAACGACCCTAAAACAAGCATCATATGAACCGTATTTTTATTTTATTTTTATTCTCAATATTAACCTTATCAAGCTTTGCTCAATTCAATGTAACTCAAATTGAAACAACAGCTAACAGTGAGGACTATCCTACTTATCTAGCAATCTCTAAAAATAATTCAATTTACACTTACTTTACTAAATCAGGCATTAAAATATACAAGGATAAAAAATGGAACATATTAAACGATCAAGTAAAAGAATTAAAAACTATTCCTGTTTCTTGTTTTTACATAGATCAAAAAGATAGACTCTGGATTGGAACTGATAGCAAAGGCTTATATCTACTTACTAACAATCAATTAAAAAAATATCCTGACTCTATTGGAAAATATATTTCAGAAATTATTGAAGATAGAAACGAAACTATTTTAATCGCTACAATAGGAAATGGATTTAGTAAAATAGATTCAAAAAACAACATAGAAATTCATAAAGCAGAGCTTACCTATCAACAAATGATTGTATCCATCGCTATAGATTCTGCTGGAATTGTTTGGCTAGGAACTCAGAATAATGGAATCATGAATTATGATCATGGTATATGGAATGAATTTCCAACTACAAATGGGAATGATGCTTATGTCCCTATTATTGAAATTGACTCCAAGGATCGAAAATGGTTTTTATATTGGCGCAATGAAGGAGTAAAAATGTTTGATAACAAAAATTGGATACACTACAAAGATGCAAGTGAAGAAGGAAATTATACTACTTGTTATTTACGAAATAGTAAAAATAAAAACTGGATCGGAACGCCTTATGGAATAAAAATTTTTAAAAATAATACCTTGAAAAAATTAAATACAAATTCCACTTTAGATAATCAATATATTTTTAGCATGATAGAAGACAGGAATCAGCAAATTTGGATAGCTACTAAAAAGGGGCTATTTATACTGAAATAATTGTTTATTAAGTACCTCCGCTAGCGCGCGTTTGTAAAATACAGGATACTATTTTTTTCCTATTTATTCTATTTTCATTACTCCTTCATCATAAGTAGCCTCATTACTATAGCTATAGGTAGTATATTTATTTTTTTCTCTATTTTTTATTCGAATTAATTTTCTTATTGTTTTTTTAGTTAATGCCCTTTCGTATATTCTAAGGTCATCTAATCGTCCTAAAAAATGCTCACCACGATTTTCTCCTAATGCACCTATCGTTAGGTATTCGCCTTGCCAATGAATTTTTTTAAAAAGAGGAATACTCGTATTGCTGTTGGTAGGCGCATAAGACGTAAGCTCTTCTTTTGTTCCATTAATATAAATAGCAACCGTATTTTTATTAAAAACCAATGCAATATGATACCACTTACCCTCTTCTAACCTTTTTGTAGTATACCAATGATAGTAATCTTGATTATAAAAATGAAAATTTACTGCTCCAGTAGCAGCAAGCTGTAAATTAAAATCCCTACCTGGAATTCCTTTCGCAAATATATTATTATGCTCTCTATTCGTATTTATAAAGACCCAACTACACAATGTAAATGCCTGTAAATTTTTAAATACTTCTACGTCTCGAATTTCAATTTGACCATTATCACTGAAAGAGAAAGCACCATTTTTATTATTATTTTTATCAGTAACTGGTTGTAAATTAGTAGGAAAGGTTTTTAATTTATACTTACCACAATCACTACTATTCCCATTTAATGGGAGATAAAGAAGTAAACTCTCATCCTTGTTTAATTTATTTTTACAGCTTTTTTTGTTACTCTCACTATCTTTAGCACATGCATTAGCAATAGAAAGCACAAACACTATTAGTGCAACAATTTTATATCTATTCATTTAATTTGTATTTATAAATTTTAAACAATTTTATACTATTTTTAGTATTTAAAAAAACTATATTTAACTTATGGAACTAGACCCAGAAATTACAAAAGAAGGTGCTATTAATATAATTGTACGATTTCTAAAAGAAGAAAAGCCAGAAGAGGAAATTAAGTCTTATCTTACTTCACTAGGTATTTCTGAAAGAGATCTCGGCATGTTGATTGCCGAAGCGAAAGACTCATTAAAAAATGACACTAAAAGAAGAATTATTTGGTGCACACTAACTGTTTTAATAGTTATCCTTTTCTATTTTCTTATTCCCAATACTATCTATAATACTGCTCCTTTTATTATTTCAATAATTGGTGGTATTTTATTTACGGTTTGCCTCGCACAAGCTATTGGAAACTTTAGAAACTGGGAAGATTTTAATTCAAAAAATAAAGAAGATTGGAGAAGTCGATATATTCCATTCGTCGTCATTCCTGGCTTTGCAATGATTTTTGTTTTTGTCATGAATTTTTCATCTAACGAGAAAACAGAACTTAAAAAACATGGACAACTGACTACAGGGATAATTGTGGATGGAAGCGCTATAAAAACCAGACGAGCCGAGATATATGATTTAACTGTACGATACCAAACCAAAGAAGGAAGAGTATGTATTGTTAAAGAAACAGTAGGAAAAAATGAATTCACCAAAGTACATAAAGGCGAAGAAGTTGAACTTATTTACTCAACTAAGGATCCTACCATGATTCAATTATTAATTAATGAACAAAGTATTCAAACTTATACAGGATCCGACGAAAGACAGCTTAATATAACTGATTTAATCAATTTATTAAATACAAATTCCAGCCAAGTAAAAACCTCTTTAAATAAAATAACATACGGATGGCGCTATAATACAAATGACTCTATTTGGGAAAACCAAAGAACTACTTCTGCTATAAAAATTTATCCTAATAAAGAAATAAGATGTCTTACATTTGGACAATCAGCTTTTAAATTTTCCAATGAATTTAAAAAGCTAAATTTTAATCTTATTCCAACTGAAAACAAAGAAGTGAGTTTTTTTGAATCAGACCAATACTACGCTTCTTTAAAAATAACACTTGGAGATATTAATGCAGTAGGAACTATAACTACTCTCCGAAAAAAATAAAAATTGACTCACTATCGCAGGTTTGTATTTTATACTTTTATGAAAAATAATATGAAATATTTATTTTTATTTCTTCTGATAACAGGAATATTTTTTTCATGTATAAAAAATGAAAAGCTAGCCAATGATGCTATATATGCTATCGACTCTGCAGGCATTGATTTATTTAAAAATTGGGAATATAAAGCAGTTGGCCATGTAAGTGTTTGGTATCGAGCTACTAATAATGATTATTATTTATATTCTTGTCAATTACTTGTTTACCCCGACTCTTCCATTATTCGAATTACTAAGTTTGATCCATTTCTAAGAGATTGGAAAATTAACTTTGAATCAGATTTATCATATAGCATTTATCACTTAGTTCAATTTAATGATTGTACATTAGTTCGAGCAATTGATGATCAAAATAATTTTAAAATTTTAAAAACAGTTTATAACAAAAATTATCTTTCATTTTACACTCAAAAAAATCCATTTGCTGAATTAAAACGAATGACACAATTAGTTGATCGATTAGGAATAACATCTACTACAAATTACCCAAAATTTGGCGGATTTATTCAATTTAATATTTGCAATCAATATATACTAACTTATTTACCAAATCAAATTGACAGAGATTCAGCTTATCAAAACTCTGGATGGAATTTGGAAATTGAAAAAGGGAAAATGATAAGAAAAAATTGGAGCCTGAGAAAAATTGAAATCAATGATTAAACCAATATATCCCCTCTTCTCAGCGTAGTTTATAACTACGCTGGAGTATTTTTCTTATTTAAATTATACGCTAGAATATAGTTCAAAACTGTCATTCCGAGTTTGCGAGAAATCTAATAAATGCTTGTTAACCGAAGAATAACTCTATAAAAATTTTGTTTATACATATTCCTCAATGCTATTTGCAACTACGTTAGATTATCACTAGCTTTACAATTACCCTATTTTATAAACCATGAAAAAATTAATTCAACTCTATAACCAATTTACCACTCAATTTTTAGAAATCCTGCTAACTGAAAATCCTGAATTTAAATCTTGGCCGGAAAAACTAGCCACTAACGCAGACCTCTATTCTGATTTTCAATTAGGAAAATTTACAGGATCATTTGGCATGGCTACATACGAATCACCCAATTCAGACACACTAAAAAATTTTATTAAAAAATATACATTAGACGTCCATGACGACATTACATTGTTTTGGCTTACCATGACCTCAACCGTATCAGGAAGTGTAAAGCTAAAAGACAAAGAAGATAAAACCGGTTTTTTTGGATTTGATTTTTACACCATAAAAAATCTTGAAAAAGACATCGATGACTTTAGAAAACTAGCCGAAATTACAGAAGGCCTAGAACCTGATCATAGTTTACATCGCATTGGAATACCGCTCAGCTATTCAGAATCCCAACTCGTCTATCTTCCCAGCGATGGGAAAATATACTACGCCATTTACGATGGCAAAATGCCCGAATTGCCAATAGCCGATAGTTTTAAAGAATTCTTTGAACACTATTTAGCTTCTGGTTGTTTTTTATCCCATTCATTTAAACCCCATTGGGAGCTAGTCAAAGATATTGTACCTATCAAAATACCCATTTCAGAAAACAAATGGCTTCAGTTTTATAAAAAAACATATCAAAACAAAACTGATATAGAATAAATTAAAAAGAATAATTTTCTATTTCTTTTATATTTCAAAAATGATACAAACATCAAGGCTTACTTTTAGACCCTTATCTTTATCCGATTTAAATGATCTATATACCAAACTATACAGCGATCCTGACACTATGAAATATATCAGAGATGGGAAAACTAGAACATTAGAAGAGACTCAAAAAAGTTTAGAAAGTTTAATCGAGCACTATAACAAACATGGCTTTGGGTTTATGGCTGCTATTGATAATACCAATTCGCATTTTATTGGCATATGTGGGCTTAAATATTTGGATACTACCGGCGAAATAGAAGTGGGTTTTTTATTTGAAAAAAAAGCTTGGGGAAAAGGTTATGCTACAGAAGCTACAAAAGCATTTTTGAATTATGCCTTTAAAAATTTAGCAGTCAAAAAAGTAGTAGCTATTGCTAAGCCAGAGAATGAAGCATCTCAAAAAGTTCTTGAAAAATGCGGATTACTATTTCAAGAGGTAAGAAAATTTTACAATGTAAATTTTTCCTATTATACCACTAGTCTTACCTAGTTTGTTTAAATAAAAATTTTTCTACTAACTTAAATAGCACATCTTCATCATGATAGCTGAAATACAAAAAGAACTTCGTCGACTTGAAAA
Organism: uncultured Cytophagales bacterium; assembly: GCA_964418605.1. Classification (GTDB taxonomy): domain Bacteria; phylum Bacteroidota; class Bacteroidia; order Cytophagales; family Cyclobacteriaceae; genus CAYQLY01. Next base: position 4,155 of record CAYQLY010000004.1, on the reverse strand, counting down.
ACAACATGACATCAAAATACTTTATGCCGTAGAAAGCGGAAGTCGAGCTTGGGGATTTGCCTCTACAAATAGTGACTGGGATGTGCGGTATATTTATATTCATCAACTCGACTGGTATTTAAAAATTGATGATAAAAAAGACAATCAAGAAGAAATACTACCCAATGCTATCGACCTATCAGGTTGGGAACTTAAAAAAGCATTAAAATTATTTAGAAAATCAAATCCACCCCTACTCGAATGGCTCCAAAGTTCACTTATCTATTCCCAGAACTATTCAACAGCTAATAAATTACGAGGGTTAATCAAAGACTTTTTCAATATAAAACTCTGCTTACATCATTATTTGCACATGGCAGAAAACAACTATAAAGCTTATTTACAAAAAGATACCGTTCGACTAAAAAAATATTTCTATGCTTTAAGACCTATCCTAGCCTGCGATTGGATTAAACAAAATCATACCATGGCACCTATCGAATTTCATAAACTTGTGGAAAGTCAAGTGACTGATCGACTATTAAAAAATGAAATTCAAAATTTACTTACAAAAAAAATGAGCGGAGAAGAAACTGATGAGGAACCTAAAATTCAACTCTTAAATACCTTCTTAGAACAAAAAATCAATGATTATAGCACATATATCAAAACATTAACCACTACTAAAGAACCTAATACTGCACTACTCGACCAATTATTCAAAGATACAATTTACGAGGCCTGGAAATAGAGCTCTGTAATAACCTATCATTCATAAGATCTAAATTTGATTGATAATATTTAATTTATTTATAATTTTCACCTTATATTTATAAATTCATACCCTTATATAATACATTATATGAAAACGCTAGCAACCTTATTTTTACTAACAATCAGAACTTTAACATTTAGTCAGCATATTTTTACTGTTGATGATTTTTCTAAAGATTATTATGGAAAAATTAGTATAGAAGATACCAGTGAGGCATTTAGTAAAGGCTGGATTGCCATATATGAAAAAAAAACAAATAAAGAGTTAATTAAAGTCACTTCAGATGAGCTCGCTCCATCTTTGACTAATGGCCAACTAAAATCCAATATGAGAAAATTGTATAATGAGCAAAGCTTGATTATATACAATGATTTTAACTTCGATGGCATTAATGATTTTGCTATTGAAGATGGACAAAACAGCTGTTATCATGGTCCCTCTTTCCAAATATACCTTGGTCACCTCGGCCGTACCAATGAATTTACTTATAATGAAGATTTTACACGATTAGCTCAAGACTATTGTGGTATGTTTGAAGTTAATCGTAAAGAAAAAAAAATAAACACAATGACTAAAAGTGGTTGTTGCTGGCATCAGTATTCTGAGTTTATCATTGAAAACAATAAGCCCAAAGCGGTAAAAATTCTTGAAGAGGATCTAACCAGTAAGTTTCCCTATAGTTTTATCACTAAACAAATCTGGAATGGTAAAAAAATGATAAAAACAACTGAAAAAAAAATTAACCTCAATGAGTTAGGCATTAAACCTATTCTTTCATTTATACTCAAAAAAGAAAATAAAAAAATAACATTATTTAGCACAGATGACAATATCCTCAATTATGTTATCGAAAAAGAAGATGGAACAATAGAGTTTAATTATCCATTAGAAGACAATCGTGAAGATTCAAACTTTACTATTGATAATTCTACTAAAGAACAGTTAAACATAATATTTAAAAATAATAGCACTACATATACCATCTATGAAACCTCGGATACTAAAAAAGTAGGTATTATAGTAAATACTGGGGGAAAAACATATTATGTAGAAGGAGAACCAACATCAAAAAAAGGAAGCTTAAAAGAAGTATTTAAAACTACGCTAGATAATGTCACTATAAAATAAAAATTAATCTTAAACAGACTATGTAAATAGATGTAAAATTAGTATATTTCAATACTTATATATAACACATCATTTATGAATCAAGCACATTTTCACTTAATCGTAAACCACCTCCCTATTATTATTCCAATTACTGGGCTTATTCTAATGATCAGTGGTTTTATTTTACGATCAGAAGTAATAAAACGTACAGCTTATGGTATATTTATACTAGGAGCACTATGTATAATACCTGCACTAGCAACAGGTGAAGGCGCAGAAGAAATAGTAGAAAGTATACCCAATATAAGCGAATCATACATTAAGCAACATGAAGAAATGGCAGAAACGTTTGCTACCTTTTCTTATATTTTAGGAGGCCTATCACTCATAGGACTATGGGCAAATGTCAAGCAAAAAAAAATTTCAACTATTCTCTCTGTCGGTACTATTATTTTAGCAATTGTTGTATTATTTTTTGCTAAACAAACAGGAACATCAGGAGGCAAAATACGACATACAGAAATTCGATAATATAAAACTACCAAATAGTTGGAGATGGGAATCAATCCAATAGCCTTTGTGAAAAATTCACGCGTAGAACCAAGTGACGATTTCTGGGGAAGCATTATTTCTGAAATTGAACTTGCAGAAGATATTCCTACAGAATCCTTCAACACGATTTCTGATTTTTCACACTTGGAAATTATTTATTTATTCAATAAAATAAACAACAAAGACATTATCTTCTCTGGAAGACCAAGGGGCAACCCCAACTACCCTGTAGTAGGTATTTTTGCACAGCGAAAAAAAGACAGACCAAATACAATTGGACTTTGTACGGTTGAACTGGTAGAACATACCGGAAGAACATTAAAGGTAAAATACCTCGATGCTATTAACGGCACACCTATTTTAGATATAAAACCTGTATTTAAAGAATTTCAACCAAAAGGAGAAATTAAACAGCCAATTTGGGTAGATGATCTAATGAAAAATTATTGGAAATAGATAAAATAGTATAAGTTATACTTATCTCTCAGTGAAATTACTTATATGGTATCAATTTTACATTCTACTAAAAAATAAAACATGTTAACAGAAAAAAATGAAACACTTTATATACCTTTGGAAGGTGTACAAAGTGAACACTGTGCTCTAATTATAGATAATAGTCTTAAAAAAATAAAAAATATCACATCCCATAAAGTTGAACTAAACAATCAACGCGCCATCATCAAAACAACTGACAGTATAAATATATTGCCTGAGATTGTAAAAACAATTCGAGATTTAGGTTATAATGTAACCACAATCAAAAAAATATTCCCTGTTTTAAAAATGAGTTGTGCTTCTTGCGCAATAAGTATTGAACATATTATAAAAACAAAAAAAGGAATAATAAATACATCTGTGAATTTTGCTACAGCTACAGTAAGCATTGAATACATACCGGAAATGACTAGCCTTGAAGAATTAAAAAAGGAAGTACAATCAATCGGATACGATCTACTGATAGAAAAACACGACGGTACAACACCTACACTTGAAAAAATTCATGAAAAAAAAATAACTAAGCTAAAATGGCAAACAATAGGCTCAATTACACTATCCCTTCCAGTTGTAATTATAGGAATGTTTTTTATGAATATACCGTATGCCAATTATGCCATGTGGATAATATCCACTCCTGTTATTATTTGGTTCGGGAAAAATTTTTTTATCAATGCATGGAAACAAGCAAAACATAAATCCACTAATATGGATACGCTTGTTGCACTAAGCACTGGAATAACTTATATTTTTAGTCTATTTAATACCTTATTTCCCCATTATTGGGCCAAAAGTGGCCTTCATGGACATGTCTACTTTGAAGCTGCTTCTGTAGTTATTGCATTTATTCTTTTAGGAAAACTATTAGAAGAACGAGCTAAAAACAATACATCCTCTGCTCTAAAAAAATTAATAGGCTTGCAACCTAAACAAGTTACTATTATTCATGAAGATGGCCATCAAATGGAAATCCCAATAGAAAACGTAAAACCAGGTGATATCATCCTAGTAAAACCAGGCGAAAAAATAGCAGTCGACGGTATTGTTTTAAACGGAATATCCTATATCGATGAAAGTATGATGAGTGGAGAACCAGTTCCTGTATTAAAAAAAGAAAATGACAAAGTACTTGCTGGAACAATTAACCAAAAGGGTAGCTTTCAATTTAAAGCACTGCATGTAGGAACTGATACGGTACTAGCTCAAATTATTCGCATGGTACAAGATGCACAAGGTAGCAA
>CAYQLY010000003.1:278861-285764 GCA_964418605.1 uncultured Cytophagales bacterium | reverse complement strand
CGGCTACTTTTTCCAAAGAAATCCAAACTCTTGAAGCATTGGGTGCGGCGGAGGGAAAGGTGGATGAGATTGCGAAGGTGATGAAGGTTAATAGTGTTGGGAAGTTTACTCTTAAACAGATAGATAATTATGTAGAATTAGCAACAAAGAATAAAAATACTACGAAGGTGATGTTTGGAATGTACGATAATGGTGGGCCTGCTTCTTATATACAAAAAGCTGGTACAAATTATACTTATTTTGATATGGGTACGCAAAACTGGAATGAGGCCATGGTTATAGTTAATAATGATCTAGATGAGATATGGAAAATAAATAAGAAATTTATTGAAAATCAAAAAAACTTAGGCAAAGAATTTTGGTTTTCTCACGATCCATTCACACCATATAACGATCAGTTCTTTGCTAAAGAGATTAATTATTTGATTGATCTTGGCGTTAAAGATTTTGAAAAAATAGGTGATTTATGGAAAGCAAAATGGTAAATGAAAAAAATTATGAATTGGGCTGATAAAAATAATGGGATAGTAAAAGATTACTTTAAAGTAAATTTTCCAAAATATAATTTATTGAATGAAATATCACATGGTCCATTTTGGGGCGTTGAATTTTTCAACGATGAAATAGTGATAAATGTTAAAGGTGATTCTGGCTTTAAAATAGAGATAACGATGGGGGGCACTATTTTTAATTTGTGGCAATACGATAAAAGTGTGATGAATGCTACGAAAACTAGTGAACAAAATATAATTTATCAATTGGACGTCTTAAAAAGGTTTTTATCTAGTAATTAACCCTCTACTGCCGCAAGTTTAGCGAAGCGTAACTTGTGGCTAGGTTGGAATAAGAGAAAAGAACATGAGTAGAGATTATAAAATAGGAGATGAAAATAATAAAAAGCCACAAGCTGAAAGCTTGCGGCAGTTGGTGTATTATGTGTTGATGGGTACTTTTTTTAGGTTGGATGGGGACGTCAGTCGATGGAAATCTGTCGTGGTGGTTGGCCAGGTGTCGCGCGATTAGTATAAGATAGTATAGTAAAATATGTTTCTAAACTCAAAATAGGATTTGGTTTCCAAACCGCTCATTAAATCCGGCTATTCCTTGCAATCCTCCGGTATGAATAATGAGTATTTTTTCTCCTTTTTTAAAATAGTTTTTTTGGATGAGGTCATAAATTCCATAAACCATTTTGCCGGTATAAATAGGATCTAACGGAATGCCGGTACGTTTGTAAAATGTATTAATAAAGGTAATAAGGTTTGTTGTGAACTTGGCGTATCCTCCGAAGGTATAGTCATTGATTAAATTCCAGTTATGCGGGATCTCTTGTTTTACGCGAAGAAGAAGTTCGGCAATGGTTTTTTCTAAAAAACCATTAGTATTCAAAACAGGAATACCAATTATTTTTTTTTGACCATTTAATCCGGATATTATTCCGGCTAATGTTCCGCCGGTACCTACGGGACAAACAATATAGTCAAAATCATTGTACTGTGCGGTGATGATTTCCTCGCAGCCACGTACGGCTAATTCGTTTGTTCCTCCTTCCGGCAATAAATAAAAATCGCCGAAGTGTTTTTTTAATTCGATTAGTAATGCCTCGTTATTTTTTTCTTTATAAAGCTGTCTTGATATAAAATGTAATGTCATGCCAGCATTTTCTGCAAAGGAAAGGGTAGGGTTGAGTGGCATCATTTTTTCTCCACGAATGACACCTATTGTTTCAAATCCAAATTCCTTACCAGCAGCAGCTACAGCATAGATGTGATTCGAGTAAGCTCCTCCAAATGTTAGTAGTTTGTTTTGATTTTGTCTTTTCGCTTCCGCTAAGTTATGTGTAAGTTTGTACCACTTATTTCCTGATAGAGCCGTATGTATGCGATCTAGCCGATGAATGGATAGATTAATGCCATAAGGTTCCAAAAAAGGATCAGTGAGTAGTTGAATCTCAGTCTGTGGAATAGGAAACATATATCAAAGTTAGGTGATGGTGGACGAAAATGACAATACATATGAAGAAATGGATGATACCGATGAATGGTATGAACATTATCGGATTATAGTTGATAAAGGCCAGTCTTCGATTCGGATTGATAAATTTTTAATGGATCGTATTCAAAATGCTACTCGAAGCAAAATTCAAAATGCGATCCATGTTTCATCTGTTCAAGTTAATGGGAAATCGGTGAAGCCTAGCTATCAGATTAAGCCGTTAGATGTGATTACCATTTCTCTTCCAAAGCCTCCACGTGAAGATGTTATTATTCCTGAGGCCATTCCATTGAATATTATATATGAGGATGAAAGTTTATTGATTGTTAATAAACCTGCCGGTATGGTTGTTCATCCGGCATATAATAATTGGACAGGTACATTGGTGAATGCACTTGTTTATCATTTCCAACAATTGCCTACAACACAGAATGGATCAGGTAGGCCAGGCCTTGTTCATCGTATTGATAAAGACACATCTGGATTATTAGTCATTGCTAAAACAGAGTTGGCTATGACAGCATTGGCCAAACAATTTTATGATCATTCTATTGAGCGAACCTACTGGGCTTTGGTTTGGGGATTATTTGATTCGGATCATGGAACCATCAATGTAGCCATTGGAAGAAGTCTAAAAGATCGTCGTGTGATGACTGCTTTTCCGGAAGGAGAGTATGGTAAAGATGCTATTACACATTATAAAGTTATAGAGTCTTATAGATATATTTCTTTAGTAGAGTGTAAATTAGAAACAGGTCGCACACATCAGATACGTGCACATATGCAGTATATTGGGCATCCTATTTTTAATGACTCGGTATATGGTGGAGATCAAATTAGAAAAGGAACGGTATTTTCAAAGTATAAATCATTTGTAGAGAATTGTTTTGCACTTATTCCTCGCCAGGCACTGCATGCTAAGACATTAGGTTTTAAACATCCTGAAACAGGTGAGCGAATGCAATTTGATTCTTCTCTTCCTGCTGATTTTCAACAAGCTCTTGCGAAGTGGGAAAATTATGTTAAGTATAATTAGTTTATAGTCCTTTTTATTTTATTTTATTATTGAATTAATCCATGTGATGAGTTCTTTTGGATCTACAATAGACCACGAATGAGGGTTCCGCTGATGAGTCGTTTTTCTATATCCTTTTTCGGTGGTGGTTAATAATGTTGCTTGGCGATTACCAAGAATTTGTAAATCATTAATAAAGGCAGCGCCATCGATGCTGTTTAAATCATAATAACTTCGTGATCTGTTTTCCATCTGCCAATTAATATCAGGTTCTGTATAAAAGCGCACAGGCATAGACTTTAATGATTGTATGGCTTGACAGGTTGTATCTCGATAGGTATAGGGTGAAAAGTTTAAATACGATTGTATATTTTTGCTTGGGGTGTTCCCTATTTCTTTCTCTAATCGTTTCAGAAAATAATTATTTTCATCATTAGTTAATCCTTTTTGTTGGGCATACCATGCGCTCATATAAAACCGTTCCATATCCAATGGCGAATCAATAGCAAATAAAGCATGCGGTTTCTTCCATCCTTGATTTTTAAAACTTAATTCTGTGTATTTGACTGCGCCACTTCCTCCTAATGAAAATCCGCCTATGATTAATTTTTTGTCTTGCAATTTATATTTGATATCTATTTTTTTGATTAAGGATGCCAAATCAGATTGATACGTTGTATTGAGCGAAAAGGCAATAAGTCCTTCAGAAAAAACAGGAACAACAACAGCTATTCCATGTTCAGCAGCTAATCCAGGGATATTTGTTTCTTCATCGACTTGCTGTGGACTTTGATAATAACCAGGCAGTAAAATCAATACAGCTTTTGGTTCTTTGATTGGCCTATATATCCAATAAAAATTTCTAAGGGTATCATTAGGCTCACTGTAGACTATTTCTCTGTGCTGGGCTGATGCAATACCGTTTTGGATAAGCAGAAAAAGACCAATATAAATGCTATGATGTATTTTTTTCATGGGTGGTTTGTGGTAGGGCTTAGATGGGGTGAAAAAAATCTTATATGTTTTTTTAGAAATGTAAGAAATCGTATTTTACAACTATGCTAATGGTTTATTGCAAATAAATATAACTAATTTTCAATTTATGGCCTTGTTTTTTATTTTAATATATATATAAACTTAAAAAACGTATAAAGTTTTTAAAGTTTATATAATTAAGGTGATAACGATTAACTTTAACACAATTATTTTTTTATGATGCCATTAAACGATAAGCTTATTATTTACGATAGTCAGTGCAAAGTATGTACGTCGTTGAAGGATTTGGTTTCTTCTTTTACATCTATTCCTAAAGAACAAATAAGAGCATATCAGTCGTTGCCTCAGGTGTATTTTGATAAAGTTGATCCTTCTCAATTTAAAAATGGGATGGCACTGGTTGATATTCATGGGGGAGAAACTATTTATGGTGCAGCAGGTATTGCGTTTATTTTTTCTGCTCAGTACCGATTGGTTCGCTTTATCCTTCAGTTTTCATTTTTTTATACCTGTTTTGTTTTCTTATATAAAGTATTGGCATATAACCGTTATATTATAGCGCTTCCGAAAAGTAAATTTGGGTGTGATTGTTTTCCTGATAGAGTTCCTAAATATAGGGTGGCCTATATTTTGATTGTTTGTTTGAGTTCTGTTTTTTTGATGGGATGTGTAGGTATATCGTTGCGATATAGCATGGGGCCTATTTCTGTATGGAAGGCAGCGTATGAGGTTATGGTATTATTTATAGCAGGCTGGTTTCTTCAATTTTTGTTTGCTCTTGTATTTTTAAAAGATCAAGCGTTGGACTATATAGGTCATCTGGCAAGTATCATGATGGTAGGTGTGCTGGTATGGTTACCATGGATTTGTTTTTATTTTATTTCCGGAATTATATCAGTATACATTCCTCTTATAAGTGCTATACTTAGTTTTGGATATATGTTTTATTTACATAATTATCGCGCTAATCGTCTGGGGTTATCTTTTTGGTGGACGATGAGTTGGATTTTGTTAATTGGTGTAGGCGAAATGTATTTTTATTTTAGGTATTTGATTTAATAGTGATGTATTTTTATAGTGTAGGATTACGATTTTAAATATCCTATATAATTAAAAGGTGTAATTTGTTTTAACTCTTTTTTTATTTCTTCTTTTAATTCCAAAGAGTCAATAAAATGATGAAGAATGTCTTTAGTTATTTTTTCATTTTTCCGTGTAAGACTTTTTATTTTTTCATAAGGCTCTGTGTATTTCTCTCTTCTTAAAATAGTTTGAATGGCTTCTGCAATAATTTCCCAATGCTCATTCAATTCTTTTTCAATATGTTTTTGATTTAACTCTATTTTATATAATCCTTTTTGGAGTGATTGAACAGCTACTAAAAAATGACCGAATGGGATACCTATATTTCGTAGCACCGTAGAGTCTGTTAAGTCGCGCTGAAGTCGTGAGATGGGAAGTTTCGCTGCTAAAAATTCAAATAAGGCATTAGCTATTCCTAGATTGCCCTCCGAATTTTCAAAATCAATCGGATTGACTTTATGCGGCATAGCAGAAGAGCCTACCTCATTTGAGTTTATTTTTTGTGAAAAATAATTCATAGAGATATATTGCCATAAATCACGATTGAGGTCAATTAAAATAGTTCCTATGCGTTTCATACTATCGCATAATGTAGCGATAGTATCGTAATGTTCAATTTGGGTGCTGTAGTGGTTGCGTTCTAATCCAAATTGAGTATGAATAAATGTATTACTAAACTTTATCCAATCGATGTTTGGATAGGCTATATAATGGGCATTTAAATTTCCTGTCGCACCTCCAAACTTAGCAGTGAAAGGAATCGATTGAAAAAGTTTAAATTGGTTTTCTAATCGTTCTACAAAAACGTATAACTCTTTTCCGACTGTGGTAGGAGAGGCTGCTTGCCCATGTGTATGAGCAAGCATTGGAATGCTTACCCATTGATTTGCAAGTTGAGTGAGCTGTTGAATTAGTTTTTCTATAGCTGGAGAAACAATGGTGTTTGATGCTAATTTTAAACTATAAGGAATGGCTGTGTTGTTAACGTCTTGTGATGTGAGTCCGAAATGAATAAATTCTACGTAGTCAGATAAATCTAGAGCTTGTAGTTTTTGTTTTAAATAGTACTCTACTGCTTTTACATCATGGTTGATATTTTTTTCTATCTTTTTGATTTCAAGTGCGTCTTTTTCAGAAAAGGTATTATAGAGGTTTCGAAGTGTTTCATATTTTTCTTTTGGGAAAGATATAAGTTGGGGAAGTGGAATTTCACACAGTGCAATAAAGTAGTTAACTTCAACAGTGAGTCGATATTTAAAAAGAGCCCATTCTGAAAAATAAGGGATAAGTGACTCAACGCGATCTCTGTAGCGTCCGTCTAAAGGTGATAGTGCTGTGAGGGCTGATAGTTCCATGGAAACAAATCTACAAAAAACCCTTTAACCAGCCAGCTGTCTTTTAAAAGACTTTAGTTAACTTTGAGTCCATTTTTAACTTTATGAGTAGTCATACGTATCTTTTGAAAGTAAAAAAAATAGTTCGTGAAACAGCCGATGCGGTTAGTGTTTATTTCCATCAGCCTGTTGATCGCCAGATTATGTATAAGCCAGGACAATTTCTTACATTGATTTTAACCATTGATGGGGAAAAAATAAGAAGGGCTTATTCATTGTGTACATCGCCTTTTGTGGATAGTGAATTAGCGGTGACTATCAAAGCAGTTGAAAAAGGTAAAATGTCAAATTATGTTAATCAATATCTTAAAGAGGGGGATATTGTAGAGGTTTTAGAGCCTATGGGTAACTTTACAACATCTTTTGATTTAAATCAAAGTAGGCATCTCATTTTGATTGGTGGAGGAAGTGGCATTACAC
>CAYQLY010000003.1:205391-278851 GCA_964418605.1 uncultured Cytophagales bacterium | reverse complement strand
ACACCTTTGATGAGTTTAGCTCTTTCTACTTTGCATGCAGAGCCTAAAAGCTATGCGTCGCTTATTTATGCTAACCGGAATAAAGAATCGATCATTTTTTATAATCAATTGGATGAATTAAAAAAAATATTTCCTGATCGTTTTCATCTAGCTCATATTTTGGAACATCCACCAGTTGGATGGACCGGCCATAATGGTTTTATTCATTATGATTTAGTCCAAGAGCTGATTCATTCATTTCCTGACTTAGGGGTAAGTTCTACAGATTATTTTATATGCGGGCCAGAAGGTATGATGCAGCAAGCCGTAGAGATTTTGCAAAAGATAGGTGTTCCTAAGGAAAAAATTCATAAGGAAAGCTTTGCTGCCTCAACTCATTCTTCTAAGTCCACTCATTCAGAATTTAGCGAGAAAGTCGATCATCAAGTAAAAGTTATATATGACTCACAAGAATATGTATTTGTTGTTCCTGCCGGAAAAACGATTTTAGATTCAGCACTTTCTAATAACATCGATCTTCCTTATTCTTGTCAAAGCGGATTATGTACAGCTTGTCGTGGCAAATGTATTTCCGGAAAAGTACGATTAGATGAGGAGGAAGGCCTATCTGATTCTGAACTTCGCGAAGGATATGTTCTGACGTGTGTAGGCCATCCGCTCACTGATGATGTTGTTATTGAAATTGGATAAAGATTGTTATTATTTTAATGTATACCTTACTCCTGTATAAAATACTTGTCCTATGAGTGGCCCCCAAATCATAGATGCGTCAAATCCGTGATCGAATGGTTTATCTGATGATACAATTGGGTTTTCTTGTTTGAAGTTTGTTAGATTCTCGCCACCTATATAAATTTCCCATACCTTAAATACTTTTGTAATTTGTGCATTGATCTGCCAAAATGAAGATGCATTTCGTTTTATAATTTCAATACCATTTGCTATAGACATAGCAGGTAGACGTTGGGCCCCTGTCCATTTTGCTGTGCAATCGAATTTCCACTTTTCTAGTTTAGTAGAATAGTTGAGGTTGATAAAAAAACGATGTAGGGGAATCATAACAGGTTCGATGAGTTGATTGCTTATGGTTGTTTTCACATCATATAGTTTATATGCTGTTTTTATAGATAGTCGTTTTATTACTTGGTATTCAGTTTCGAGTTGAAAGCTTGTGGCAAATGATTGTCCTTTTAAGTTATAAAAATGGACAGCGTGTGATGAGTTATCCATATCTACAATTAGTTGGTTTTCAAATTGAGTTCGATAAACCTCAAAATCGATATATCCCTCTCGAGAACTTAAATTAAAAACTTGGTGTAAGCTGATGCCTGTGTTCCAGGCTATTTCAGGCTTGATTTCTTCATCTATAAATAGTTTTCGTGAGCTTACTAATGTTCGAAAATTTTCAGCAATAGCATTTGGTCTTCGGAATCCCCTTCCTATACCTAATCTTGCAGTTAATGTAGGTGTTATATCGTATTTTATATGTAGCCGTGGCGTTAGGATGATGCCATATAAATTATGAAAGTCAATTCGTCCTCCTGCTACAACAGTGAGCTGAGTTAGATTTGAATACGTGTACTCGCCGTAAACGCCAGGCACTAACTCTGTGCGTTTAAACGTAGAGTCATTTAATGATTCATTATAATTATCAGCTATAAAATTTAATCCGACACGGTATTCATGTTGTGTGTTTTGAATAATAGATTGGTAAATAAAGTTAGTGTATAATGTTTGTTGGGTGCCTTGATAATTGCGAAGACCAAAGTAGGAATCCTGGTTATGTATAGAGATATTGCTTAGAATCCCAATTCCTTTATGAGGTTTTTTAGGATAAATAATTCCTATTTTTGATCCTAATTCCATTCGCCACGTATGTGAACCAGTACCATAAGATTGTGTAGTTCCGCGGTCTGTTTGTTCAGAAAAAAAAGTTTGTCCTCCGGTTCTATCTTCTTTTAAAATTTTTGCTGTTAAATGAATTTTAATTTTTTCTGCATCATATTTCCATCGATTAGAAAAATTATATTGTGTAAATGTAGGTATGTCCATAAAGCCATCATTATTTTGATCGATGCGATGACTTAAATTGCTCGCATGTGTCAGTATAATTGTGCTCCACTTTGAATTTAATTTTTGTGCAGTGGAGAGATTAGCCTCTACACGTCCAAGGTGATTGGCGTATAAATTAACAAACAAGCGATCTCCTAATTCCGGTTTTATTAATTCTACATTGATTTGTCCTGTGATGGATTCATACCCATTAGCAACAGAGCCTACGCCTTTGCTAATATCTATGGAAGAAATCCATGGACCAGGTACATAGCCCATGCCATAAGGATAGGCAAGGCCGCGCACAGTTGGAATATTTTCAATCATAATCTGAGTATAAACTCCATCTAACCCTAGCATCTGAATTTGTTTTGCACCTGATGCCCCATCGGTATAGCTGACATCTACAGAGGCATTAGTTTCAAAACTTTCTGATAAGTTACAACATGCTGCTTTTTTAAATTCTTTCGATGTGAGCGTTTGTGTTTTAATGGGGTTGAGTTTAGATATGAATGAGGAATTAGATTGAATGAGTACTTCATTAATTTTATTTTCTACTGTTTCTAATACAACTGTAATTTCCGTTTCACTCATAATATGAGTTGTATCATTTTGATAGCCGATATAACTTGTTACAAGCATTCCATGGCCTGTTGTAGGTTTCTTGATCTTAAATTTTCCAAGTGAATCTGTTGCTACGCCTTGATTGATTTCTAACCAATGGATAGTGGCTCCAGGAAGGCTATTGTTTTTACTATCTATAACTTTTCCAGTTAAGTATTGTGCATAGATAGAATGAATAGAAAAGATGTTAAATACTAGTATACTAATTTTAATGATTGTTTTCATACGCATATAATATAAAGAAATAATAAAAAGCAATTTGTCTTTTTTGAAAAAGAGTATTGATAAATTAATCTATTATACTATAGTCGTAAGCGTTGTAAAAGGGATATAATTTCTTTACTGATTTTGAGTGGAGGAGGAGATGTGTTAACTTTTTTTGCGGTGTAATGAATAAATGATAAACTTAAGTAAGATGGGCTATAAAATGGGAATAAAATTTTTTTGACTGCATTTTTTGCAGTGGTTTTTAGAATAAATGAAAATGTATTTTTAGTGAAATTATCTTCTTTTTTGCAACATACATCTGTTGTAGTTTCTTTTTTTTCAGAGTTGGAAGAAGAACTACAGCAACTCATCTCGCTATGAATAGAGGAATGGGTTGGTTGATTTGCATGCGAGCTTAAACAAAGCCCGCCCTTACTAACTACTAAACTCGCTAGACTAAGCCCTAGGATGCTATGTAAAATAGCTTTTAACATAAACAAAAATAGCGATTTTTATCAAAATCGCTATTAGATGGGTATATAAAACTAGAATTTTATTGTTTTTCAATATTTTCTATGCCTGTGTTCGCTGCATTAGCAAATGTCCAGATCCCATTTGCTTTGTTTTTACTCAATGTATATTTAACGATACCATACGTATTACCTGTAACGCCATAACCTACGACAAATCGATTATTCTCCACTAGTCCTACGCCTTTATAAGTTACTGTACCTACGCTCCATTCGCATTGATAGGTTGTTCCTGTTTTTTTAATGCTAATAGACCCTGTATAGGATTTAGAGTTTGGATAAGTGCCTTGAATAGTATATGTGCCATCTAAATCTTTAGCAGTAGAAGATGTTATTTTTTCAGAGCCTATTGTGCCTCCCATATTATTCCCAGCCCATTTTCCATCTAATGTTCCATCTGATTTAATATCATAAACAACTACGCCATATCCAAATTGATCAGAACCAAATCCGACATATAAATCATTGTCATAGAGTAAGCCTATGCCTTTGCTATTTCCTACAGAAGTTTCCCACAGTAAGTCATATGTATTGCCTGTTTTTTCTATGTTAACTTTACCAGTATAAGATGCATTGTCTAAATTTTGCCCTTTTATTATTTTCCATGTGCCTTCTTGCGCCATGACTTGAATAGATAATATAAGACCTATATTTATAATTAAAATCGCTTTTTTCATATCTGTTTTGATTTTAGTAAATTTATATACTTTTAGTCGAAAAACCAAGAATAAACTTTTCTCTTAGATTTTTATTTTGTTGGTTTTGGTACATAGTATACTAAAAGTCCAATTATAAGTCCACTTAATAATCCTCCAATATGGGCAGCATTATCAATTCCACCTGAGGCGCCCATGGCTAAGCTGAAGCCTATAAAAATAAGCGTATTCTTTAAAACTATTTTTTTGAATTCAGGAGTAAATACATTTTTTATAAGTAATACTAAGAATAAACCATAAAGTCCAAAAATAGCTCCTGATGCCCCAACACTAATAACGGCATGAGTATGCCACCAAATGCTTGCACAACTTGCCAATAGCCCTGTTGCGATGTAAGCTAATCCGTACCTTATGCTTCCAATGACTGGTTCTAAAAAAATACCGACAGATATTAATCCATACATGTTGAAAAAAATGTGTAAAATTCCACCATGTAAGAATGTGCTTGTTAAAAGTCTCCACCATTGCCCATGATCAATAGTGAGTGGTTTGAAATTTGCTCCCCAGTATAATAGACTTTCTCCGCTAAAATTTCCAAAGCCTAGACCCATGACAACCATACTTATAAAGACTAGTGTATTTATATAAATAATGAGTGGTGTTATAAAATATTTTTTGTGAGGTGTTAAAAAATAAAGTATATTTTTCATTTTAGGTGAGTTTAATGTTACAGATTAACTTCTAGGTAAACTAGAGCTGAACCAGTCTACTTTCTCAAAATTGGAGACAAAAGAATTACTTTCGCTTACGGACATTAACAGTTCATAGGAATTTGGCCAAGCCTCTTTCTTTAATAAACAGCCTGCCGGGATGTAAGGGTAAATATCTAAATAGCTTTGTACAAGATTAAAAGATATTCTCCGATGAATATGAGAACGATTGATGCGGTTTGTATGGCTTAGTCCTGCTGCTCCTAGCATTTCTACAGCAGTGCCTACTGTTTTTTTGTGAAAGTTTGCTACGCGTACTTTTTTATCTTCTACAACTAGTCCTTTCATTAAGTTTTTATCTTGTGTAGCTACACCAACAGGGCAAGTATTTTGATTGCATTTTAATGCTTGAATACAGCCTAATGCAAACATCATTCCTCTGGCGCTGTTACACATGTCTGCTCCTAATGCTAAATTTTTTACTAGATCAAATCCAGTAGCTACTTTACCAGATGCAATGATCTTAATATGTTCTTTGATATTGAATCCAACTAAGGTGTTATAGACAAATGCTAAAGCTTCACGCAAAGGCATTCCTACAGAGTTGGAAAATTCCAAAGGTGCGGCGCCTGTCCCACCTTCACCTCCATCTATAGTGATGAAATCTGGATAAATACTTGTTTCGATCATTGCCTTGCAAATAGAAATGAATTCGCTTTTGTGTCCTACGCATAACTTAAATCCAATGGGCTTCCCTCCTGATAAGTCTCGGAGTTTCTGAATAAAAGACAACATTTCTAAAGGAGTAGAAAAAGCACTATGTGAAGGAGGAGAAAAAACATCTTTATTTTTTTCGACTAAACGAATTTTTGCAATCTCATCTGTAACTTTTTTAGCTGGTAGAATCCCCCCATGTCCTGGTTTTGCGCCTTGAGATAATTTAATCTCGATCATTTTTACCTGTGGCAGAATAGCTCTTTCTGTAAAAGCTTCAAAATTGAAAGTACCGTCTGTATGACGGCAACTAAAATAACCTGTACCTATTTGCCAAATGATATCACCCCCTGGTTCTAAATGGTAATCACTTAATCCTCCTTCGCCTGTGTTGTGTGCAAAGTTTCCAATTTTTGCACCTGCATTCAGAGCAAGAACAGCATTTTTACTTAATGAACCAAAGCTCATAGCTGAGATGTTGAATATACTTGCTGAATAGGGTTGTTTGCAAGCAGGGCCACCTACATGTACTCGTGGATCTTCATTTAATTTGTTGTGATCAATAGCCTTAATACTATGGTTAAGCCATTCGTATCCTGGTTGGTATACATCGAGCTGTGTTCCGAATGGATTGGTATCATTTCCCATTTTTGCACGTTGATAGATGACACTTCGGTTTAGTCTGTTGAATGGACTTCCATCTGTATCACTTTCTATAAAGTATTGATAGAATTTAGGTCGAATCTCTTCCATTAGGAAACGTAAACGTCCGATAATGGGATAATTTCTTACTATGCTGTGTTTTTTTTGTAATAGATCATAGATGCCTAAAATTATTAGGGGGGCAATAACTATAAAGCCCCATAGTAGAGGCTTCCATAATAGGCTTATTCCTAACATAAGCAAAGTAATCGCCGATGAATAAATAATAAATTTTTTTCTCATTTTTTTATTTTGACTAATTTGAAGTTTTATTTTAAATCGTTTGTAGTGATGCTGAATTTATACATTATACGCTAGATTTTATAATATCTATTAGTTTTTTATACCACGTCTTTCCATACTTCCGTATCAACGGATCTTTTAAGAATTGATATAAAGGGACTCCTAGATTTTTACCATTTAGACAGGCCGGCTTGCAAATTTCCCATTTGTCATAAGCTAGTACTTCATGTGTTTGTTGGCGTGTAATGCGAATAGGGTATAGATGACATGAAATAGGTTTTTTAAAATCGATTTTACCTGCTAAATATGCTTTTTCAATCCCACATTGAAGAACCCCATTGTCATAAATAGCATAGGCGCATTCACGGCCTTTGATAGTTGGAGTGGAATAGGACCCATCTTCTTCTTGAACATAGTACCCTTGCTTTTCAATATCTTTTATCCCTTTAGGATCGAGAAATGATTTTATTTTTGGATATATTTCTTCTAGTATAGCTAACTCTTCTTTTTCCAACGGAGCGCCCGCATCGCCTTCTATACAACAAGCCCCCTTGCATTTATCCAGTTGGCAAACAAAAAATCTCTCTTTTATATCATCATGTATATATATATTATCAATGATCATCATAGCTATAAGGTCATCTTTGTTGTAAAATTACGTCTAAGTTTTAGGATAGATGGAATATTTTTACTAAATAAGTATAAGAAATAATAGCGATAATCTTAATTTTAGGACATTATTAATTAGGTAATAAAATAGCATGAGTTTTTTAGATTCACTTAATGAAGCGCAGAAAGAAGCAGTGTGCCATACGGAGGGCCCTGTCATGGTTATTGCTGGGGCAGGTTCTGGTAAAACACGTGTGCTCACATATCGTATAGCCTATTTGATTCAAGAAAAACGGGTAGATCCGTTTCATATTTTGGCGCTTACGTTTACGAATAAGGCGGCTTCCGAAATGCGTCGGCGTATAGAAGCTATTGTTGGCACAGAAGCTAAAAACATATGGATGGGTACATTCCATTCTGTTTTTGCACGCATATTACGTGTTGAAGCGGCTAAGATTGGCTATCCTTATAACTTTACGATTTATGATATGGAAGATTCAAAATCATTGATTAAGTCTATTGTAAAAGAATTAAACCTGGATGATAAAGTCTATAAGCCCTCTTCTGTACTAGCACGTATCTCTGGAGCTAAAAATGCATTGATATCTGTTGACGATTATTTAGCTAATCCAAGTTTTTTAGCAGATGATCAAACAGCCATGCGACCGGAAATAGGTAAAATCTATAAAATATATCAGGAGCGTTGTTTTAAGTCAGGAGCTATGGATTTTGATGATATTTTATTCAATACGCATCTGTTATTCAAAAATCATATAGATGTATTGAATAAGTATCAACATATTTTTCAGTATGTTTTAGTGGATGAGTTTCAAGATACGAATATCTCTCAATATACCATTACAAAAAAATTAGCGGCCAGACATCAAAACATATGTGTCGTTGGAGATGATGCACAAAGCATTTATGCTTTTCGTGGGGCAGATATACAAAATATTTTACATTTTGAAAGAGACTATCCCGATTTATACATCACTAAGCTGGAACAAAACTACCGTTCTACTAAAACAATTGTTAAAGCTGCTAACTCGGTGATCGATAAAAACAAAGGACAACTTAAAAAAGTAATCTGGACAGATAATCCTGCTGGCGACCCTATTCAGGTTATCCGTGCCACATCGGATAATGAAGAAGGACGTTTAGTAGTGCATTCTATTTTTGAAAGTAAAGTTAATAGGCAATTGCAAAATCATGATTTTGCAATTTTGTACCGTACCAATTATCAATCACGATCGTTTGAAGAGGCCTTGCGTCGTGCTAATATTTCCTATAAAGTGGTTGGTGGACTTTCATTTTATCAACGTAAAGAAATTAAAGATATATTGGCTTATATCCGATTTACACTAAATCCTAATGATGAAGAATCATTTAAGCGTATCATTAACTTGCCTAAGCGAGGTATTGGCGATACGACGATTGATAAAATACGAGTGGCAGCCTATGAGCAAGGCATGTCTTTATGGGATGTGTTAGTCAATAGCTCTCATTTTGTATCTCCGCGGGCAGCTGAAGCTATTCAAGCTTTTGTTGTTTTAATTAAAAATTTTACCATTACGGCTCAGGAAAAAAATGCGTTTGATGCAGCAACGTATATTGCTAAGCATTCAGGATTATTAAAAGAACTCTACGATGATAAGACGGTAGAGGGGTTATCTCGTTATGAAAATGTGCATGAGTTACTTAATGCGATTAAAGAATTTGTTGATCAGCCTGATATAGCCGACCTGTCGTTAGGGGCGTTTTTACAAGAGGTTTCTTTGTTAACAGACATGCTAGATGATGATAAAAATCAAGAAAGCAGAGTTACACTAATGACCGTTCATGCAGCGAAGGGTTTGGAATTTAAACAAGTTTATATTGTAGGCTTAGAAGAAGATCTTTTTCCTTCTCAGATGATGCTTTCCAGTCGAGCTGATCTGGAAGAAGAACGAAGATTATTTTATGTAGCTATGACACGAGCACAAGAAAATTTAAATTTATCTTATGCTCTTACACGGTACCGATTTGGGAGATTGTTTAATTGTGATCCAAGTCGTTTTTTATCGGAAATAGATCCAACATGTTTGCAGCAGTCTGTTTCTAAATCTTCTTTTATTCAATCCTCATCTTCAAATGGGTTTTCTAAAAATTTAATTTCTAAAAAGAAAGTAATAACGACATATGTGCCTTCTCCTAATTTTCAACCCAGCGACATATCTCAATTAGCAATTGGTATGCGTGTAGAGCATCAGAAGTTTGGGTTTGGAACAGTTAAAGAGATGGATGTGAATAGCTCTGATAAAAAAGCAAAGATTTTTTTTGATGATCATGGTGAAAAACTATTACTCTTGAGTTTTGCCAAGCTTAAAATTTGTTAATGAAAATTGTTTTATTCTTTAGCCCTTCTCGCTCACTAATAAAACATATATAATTAAAATAAGAGCACATAAAAATGATAGTTTTAAGTAGAGTGGTTAAATGATATTATAATCCATTAACTTTGCACCTTATTTAAATAAAAATTATGTCAGGACATGTAACGTTTAGTATGGTAAAGCCCGATGCCTATCAGGCCGGTCATACAGGTGCTATTTTGAAGCATATTGAGAGCGCAGGATTTAAAATTACAGCAATGAAGTTGACCAAGCTTACCTTGGAACAAGCTATGCGGTTTTATGCAATCCATAAAGAACGACCATTTTATCAGGATCTTTGTAAGTATATGTCATCCGGTTGTATTGTTGCATTAACTTTAGAAAAAGGGAATGCCGTAGCTGATTTTCGCAAACTTATTGGGGCTACTAATCCTGCTCAGGCTGAAGAAGGAACTATTCGTAAGCTATTTGCAAAATCGATTGAAGCTAATGCTATTCATGGTTCTGATTCGGATGAAAATGCAGCTATTGAATCAGCTTTCTTTTTTGCTACATTAGAAAAATATAATTAATACATACGATAAGTGGTGAGTGTTTCTCAGTTGCCTGGAAAATCAAAGGAGGGGGTTGTACTATTTATACTCGCAGCTATTCAGTTTGTGAACATGATCGATTTCGTGATCATGATGCCATTAGGCCCTAAGCTAAGCCATGCTTTTGATCTTACACCAAAGCAGTTTGGTTTATTAGTATCTGTTTATACATTTAGTGCGAGTATTTTTGGTTTGATAGCTTCCATTTTTATTGATCGGGTAGATCGAAAAACAGCATTACTTGTTTTATTTATTGGATTCTCAGGAGGTACATTTTTATGTGCCATTGCTCCAACGTATGAGTTATTAATGGCGGCCCGAATTTTTACAGGCTTGTTTGGGGGTATACTTAGTGCGATGGTGTATTCTTTTATTGCTGATGTCATACCTATTGAACGGCGCGGCAAAGCTATTGGCATTGTTATGTCTGCTTTTTCAGTAGCATCAGTAGTTGGAATTCCTCTCGGATTATATTTTGCTAATCTGTTTAGTTGGCATGCTCCTTTTCTTTTTTTAGCTATTTTATGCGTTGGTATTTTGTGGATGGGCTGGATGTATCTCCCATCAATTAAAGGTCACTTAGTCAATACAAAAAAAGTAACTCATGATCCCTTTCGACTTCTTAAAGCTGTTTTTACTAATCGTAATCAATTGATGGCATTGGGATTGGTTATTATGCTCAACTTCAGTGGATTTTGTGTTGTTCCGTTTATCGCAAAATACATGGTTGCTAATGTTAAACTTACTGAGTTAGAGTTGCCTTATATTTATTTTACTGGTGGGTTGTTTACGTTTTTTACGTCTCGCCTTGTGGGTCGTTTGAGTGATAAGTATAATAAATCGCTTGTGTTTGTTGTGATAGCTACTATTTCTGTTATTCCACTACTTAGTATTACCAATCTGCCACCAGTTTCATTATGGGTTGCTTTAATTGTTACAACAGTTTTGTTTATATGTAATGGTGCTCGTTATGTTCCTGCTATGGCTTTGGTTACGTCGAGTGTTGAGCTGGAACGAAGAGGATCTTTTATGACTATCAGTTCAGCTTTTCAACATATGGCTGCAGGATTTGGATCGTTTATAGCTGGTCATATTGTTCGAGAAAATCAGTATAAACAATTAATGAACTTTCAAACCGTTGGATTTATTTCTTTGGCTGCATTGCTGGTTTGTATTCTTTTGTCTATGCAAATTAAAGAAGTAAAATAATAGCTTGTTGCAGTTTCTCATTTTGGTATTTTGAAGGACATTTTAAGAGAATCTTCTTAGCAATAAATTTATCTTTTTTGTATGATCCGATGATTACAATTTGTTCGGATTTGTGAAAATCGACAGGAATAGGTTCGTAATAAAATACCCGTTGTGATTCATTATTTTGATCTACAAGTAAAAAAGAAAAACTCAAATGATCTTCGCTAAGCTCTAATCCTTCGATTATACCATCTTTATTTTTAGGAAGTTTTCCTACAATATGTATTTTATCATGATTTCCTTCTTTACTCATTTTTTTAGCTTCTTGAAAGGTGACATACGTACTGGCATCACCTGCTGTTGATATAATCAGTGCGATAGCTGCTGCTATGACGAGGATAGCAATAATATATGTTTTTTTCATATGTTAACTTTAGTATTTTTTTTCTTTTCTAATTTTTTAAGTCTTTGCTCCGTTCGGAATAGGTATAAGAAAAACCCTGTTAGAATTAATAATATTATACCTATTACAATATATATTTTTCCTTCTCCTCTAAAGTTATCAGCCATCTCAACGTGGTCAGGGCTTTGGGCATAGAGAGGGTGCAATCCTATGAATAAGAATAGAATACCTATTTTTTTGAATATATTTCGTTTAATTTTCATTTTGATTAAGTAAATTAATTTTTGTATTTAATAAAGCTAGCCATATTCCTAAAGAAGTCCAGCCGATAACGGCAGGATAGAATACTAAACGCATGCGATCATCTAAATCGTATGAATTAAATCCCGGGTTTCCGCCATTTCCGGGATGTAGAGAATCTGTTAGTCGCGGAAGTACAAATAGCAAAGGAATAAGTGTAGAGAATGCGAATATATTGTAGATGGCGCTAATTTTTGCTTGTTGTTCTTTATCATCAATTGACTTTCGAAGAATAAAATAAGCGGTGTAGATGAGCAAAGATATAGCTGTTGCATTTTCTTTTGGATCCCCATGCCAAGGAGACCCCCATGTATAGGTAGCCCAAATCATTCCTGTAGTTATACCCAGAATACCAAACGTTATTCCAATATTGGCAAATTCAATAGCTAAACAATCAAATTTTTTTTGACGATTTACCAAATATTTAATGGAGAAAAATACAGAAATGGTAAGTAGGATAATCATCCCAAACCACATAGGCACATGAAAGTAAAGTAAGCGAATCGTTTCATTTAAAATATTTTTTCGTGGAACTTCAAAAAGCAATCCGCCTATGATGGTGTATATAAGCAGCAGAATAGTGCCTATTTTCCAGCTGCCTGATATGAGCTTTCTCATTGAATATATCTTTAATTTCTCCAAATATAAGGAAACAGAATGTATGAAAGTGTAATGGTAATCAGATTGAGGGATGCCAATACAAGTATATCTTTTCTTGCCATACTGATATCAATATCATCAATGGCTTTTTTACATAAGCGTATAGCAATGGCTAGCATGGGAATAAGCAATGGAAAGCTAAGGATAGCTGTGAGTAAGTTATTTTGATTGGCTTTAGAAGCGATGGCTGATACCAAGGTGAGGATACTGGCAAATCCGATAGCAGCTAGGATTAATGTTATGATAAATAAATTTGTTTTTTGAATAGGATTTCCTGTAACCAGTTGATAAAATATAAACTCTATGCCTAGCAATAATGAAATCAGAACGGTGTTGTAAATCAGTTTGGCTGTAATAATGACTTCTGGTCGGATTAATGAATAATAATAAAGTTGCCTGCCATCACTTTCTTGTAAAAAACTTT
Organism: uncultured Cytophagales bacterium; assembly: GCA_964418605.1. Lineage (GTDB taxonomy): Bacteria > Bacteroidota > Bacteroidia > Cytophagales > Cyclobacteriaceae > CAYQLY01. The sequence continues at coordinate 265,861 of CAYQLY010000003.1, read as the reverse complement.
TCCCCCCAGCACTAACAGCTATAAAGAGAGCAATGATCCAAAATAAAGCATTCCAACTGATGGGATGAATGCTGTTTGATTTAGCATAAAAACAAATATAACATACAAATATAGTGCCTATTAAATAAGTCAAAATACTCTGTATGGCATGGCGTTTTCGCCATTCTTGCTTTATTTCTTTTTTTAAGAAAATAAGGACATCCTTCCACATGGGTGTAATTTAGGAAATTCTTTTTATATAGTTCAATTGAATTTTTAAAGTGGATAAATTCCCCAGGACATAAATGTAAAAACCCCAGAAACGTTTCGTGTTTCCAGGGTTTTTGTTTAAGTAAGTTAATACTTAATCCTTTAGTCTGATTTATTTTTAGTTTTATCTTGCTCTTTTAAGCATACTAAAAACCACTTCGCATTGCGAACAATATAGCGGATGTCTTTCAGTTCGTTTCGGTAAAGGGAGGCATCGGGTTTAGATTTATAGACCTTCTCCATCTCTTTAGCTTCTGTATAGACTTGCATAGATTCCTTTTCAATCCACTCATTGGTATGAAATTGGTGAAGCAGAATGCGGTACAACCGGTTCGTTAAGGACTTAATGGGATCGTCTATATCTTCATTAATCGTTTCGGTGGTTTGAATATGATCGTCTTGTTTGATTTCGTTTGTTATTTCCTTGTACTCAATATTTTCTTTTTTTTCTTGATGGTCTCCTTGAACTATGCTGGTCGATTTCTTAGTCCTGATGTAGGTCCACGTCAGCACACTACCACCGCCAATGACGAAGCTTATCACAACAGCTGATACAATGTACCACCACATTGAGATTCCTTCTTCTTTTTTCTTCTCTATAGTATCTTCCCACTTCACTGTATCGAAACGTTGTTTCTCTAATAACTTCGTTATCCTGCTCTTCTCCGCTACAGCTGTGCTTTCCCAGGCTTCTTTTTTATGAACATAATCCATTGCTTTGCTATCATCGCCCATCTCTTCATAAAGTTTGGAAAACGTATCGGTGATGTCTATCAACAAGTTCAGATGTGTGTTCTTGTCTTGCTCTGCCAGCTGCTGGGCTATACTGAGTTCTTGAATGGCAGTAGGATAGTTTTTGGAGATTTTGGCTAATTCTCCTAACCATTCATGAGAACATATTACAAGTTCTTGATAATTAATGGATGTGCTAAGTTCTATGGTTTTAGAAAAATAGTCTTTGGCTTTAGTGGTATTATTCAAAGCATGATAGACTAAGCCCAAATCAAAATAGGTATCAGCTAAACGATTATCCTCCGTTTTAATACGATGCTCTAGTGTTTTTAGATAATAAATCGAAGCTTGATTAAAATCATTTCTCATATAATAGGTACCTGCTAAACTATGGTACGCATCAGCGATTCCTTCTTCATTATTTAATGATTTTTGAATCTCTAGTGAACGGGTAAAATATAACGCTGCCGTCACATAGTCTTGTTTAAGATTTTGATGTGCTAAGGCCATATTTCTATATCCTTCTGCTTCATCGGATTTATTATTGATTAATTGTGCATTATTAATAAATAACTCATAATACTCTTTTGCTCTATCAAAAAATTGGAGTTTGTAATAAGTATTACCCATTCCCAAATAGGACTTACCAATCTCTTGCCATTGATTCAACTCTCTTTGAATGGTCAATGCTTTAAAGAAACAATCCAAGGCTTGAACATATTCTTTCTTTTGCATCTCATACACATAACCTTTCATGTGATGCCCCAAGGCTTCACCATCTTTATATTCGAGATTTTTAGCTTGCTCAATCATGCGATCAGCCCATTCAATGGACTTGTCTACATCATGATAGATATCTAAATACATATCAGAGAATAGTTTGCTCACTTTCAGATTCCCCAAAAGAAATCCATCTCTGCTTCCTTGATCCAAGGATTTAATGATCACCTCATTGGCATAAAATAAAGATTGGTAAACATTTTTATAATTTGTTAATTCTGATTTAGTGTACAGTAGCCGCAAGTTTCGGGGGAGTGTTTCAATGATGTCTCTTTCTTCTTGTTCCTTATGTATTTTCTCTCTCTTCTCCTTAGCTTTCTTCTCTTCCAGCTCTTTAAAGTCCCTCACCCAGATTCCACGCATGTAATCCCGACGCCTCAGTAAACATATATCCGCTTGCTCTTGGTTGCCCAACTTCTCATACACTTTAGCTAAGTCAGATAAGATGTAACACATCTGCCAGGAGTCTTCCTGAGCTATGCTGTCCTGCTGTATCAGTAAAGCTCTCTTATGATGATACAAAGCTGAATCGTAGTTCTTGTCTTCATACAAGACCAATCCTTTCAAATAATGGCTATAAGCCCTGCCTTGTTTGTAGTCTGAAGAATCAGAGATCTGATCTATTTTATAAGCACAGAGATAGGCATTGCGTACCTCTTTTTTCTGCATGCTTATCCGTGCTCTCCAGTAGATATCCTCCACCCGGGCTACTTTCTTAGGATTCATTAAAGGCATCACAGGCAAATCATAGATGCTCAGCTTGATGGGTTGTTGGCTTCTGTGCTTAGCAGCAAAGTACATCGCCACCAATCCTAAAATCAGAACAGGTATAATACGGGAAAGACGGATCAACATACTGAATTAAATGCTATCCTTAAATCTACCATTAAAATCATAAAAAACAAAGAGGTACGCTTTATTTTTTTACGTCATGGCGAGCGAAGCAATCTCACTGTGAGATTGCTTCGCTCGGCTTTGCCGAGTTTACTCTTGCTCACTTGCGACACGCAGGCGAGTAAAAGGGGGCTTGGTCACAAAATGGCTATTTCGCTGTGCTCAACAGGACAAGAAAAAAGAGGCATCTGTATCATTTAGTACTAGCGAATTTCGTTTATTTGTATAAGCGTTATCCATCAACAGGAATGGCATATATATATGAACTTTTTCAATTTGTCAGAGAGAAACATATTCTTTTTGTCTATCAGGGTGAATTTACCGGAGCCATTACAAAGTCGATTTTGACTATGGCAGAACGAAATTTAAAATTGCTTGAAGAGGAGGAGTCTACTAAAAAAAAATTATTTCAACTTTTGGTCGAGTGTTTGCAAAATGTTTCCATGCATCATGAAAAAAGCGATCATGAGTTAGCCAATCAGGCTATATTTATCATCGCTAAAGATGAAAACAAATACAGTATTGCCAGTGGTAATTTTATACATAGTCATCATGTTAAGAGCTTGAAAGCACATTTAGATGAGGTTAATAAATTAGATAAAGAGGGATTGAAAAAAATGTATCATGATATCATTCAGCGTAAGGAGCTATCGTCAAAAGGAGGTGCAGGTCTTGGTTTTATTGATATGGCCAGGCGATCGGGGAGTAAATTAGACTATGATTTTCATCCCGTTTCAGATCAGCTGATTTTTTTTTCTCTTCAAATGCATATTCAGACGATCACGTCTTAATCGGTATCGGTGATTCAGCTAACAGACCATCTACTGTTCCATTGGTAGACAGGTTGTTAAGTTTGATTTTTTTTAGGTCATTAATCCATAGAGGATCATAAGACATACGTACCTTAATATAGTTTTCTGTGAATCCAACCATATATCCACCCTCTTCTTTTTCTTCAAAGATAACGGTCTTTGTTTTTCCTAGATTTTCTTGATAAAAAAAATGTCTTTTCTTATCAGAAAGAAGGTGAAGCATTTCGGAGCGTTCATGACGTAGCCGAGGTAGTACATGATTGGGTAGAGTATCAGCGACAGTATTTGGACGTTCAGAATAGGTAAATACATGAAGGTATGAAATGGGGAGATCATGTAGGAAATTGTATGTTTCTAAAAAATGATCGTTTGATTCGCCAGGGAAACCAACGATGACATCTACACCAATGCAACAGTCGGGCATAATGGTTTTCACATGCTGAACCCGGTCTGCATAGAGTTCGCGTAGATATCTTCTTTTCATTTGTTTTAGAATAGCATTGGATCCTGATTGAAGTGGAATATGAAAATGAGGAACAAATTTTTTACTTGTGCTTACCCACGTTATAATTTCATCAGAGAGCAAGTTAGGTTCAATAGAAGATATTCTAAATCGTTCGACTGATTTGACCTCGTCTAATGCTTGGATTAAATCTAAAAATCGATTTTCTCTTTTGCCTTGCTGGATACCAAAATCACCAATATTGACTCCTGTTAACACAATTTCTTTTACACCTGTTTCTCCAATGTCTTGGGCTGTTTCAACAATATGTTTAATCGAATCGCTTCGGCTTTTCCCTCTGGCTAATGGAATGGTACAAAATGAACAGGAGTAATCACAGCCATCTTGAACTTTTAAAAATGTTCGTGTTCGATCACTGGCAGAGTAGGAGCAATAGTAGTCTACTACATTTTCAATTGGCGAGTTAAAAACAAGTGCTTTAGGTTTTTTTTCAAACTCATCAATCAATTCGATGATATTAAATTTTTCGGAAGCGCCTAATACCGCATCTACACCAGGAATAGTTGCTATTTCTGTTGGTTTGAGTTGAGCATAACATCCAATGATGCCAATGAATGCATGTGGGGAAATTTTGAGTGCCTCTTTGACTATCTTTTTACACTTTTTATCGGCGTGGTCTGTGACGGAGCAGGTATTAATTATAAATATATCAGGATGATCATGGAAAGCTACTTTTTGGAACCCTTTTTCCTCAAAAGCTCGACTGATGGTCGATGTTTCTGAAAAGTTGAGTTTACAGCCGAGAGTATAAAAAGCTACTTTTTTCATTTGTGTGCAAATTTACGCGAAAAACCGATTATTTTTGTTGAGCTATGAAGGCATTGTTTAAAGAAGGTGATTCTAAGGTTTATAAAAAGGTAGTGCAACAAGCAGATGTTGCTTCCTTTGAAGTAGATGGGATGGTTCATCCGGTTTGTGCGACCTTTGCACTAGCTCGAGATATTGAATGGGCTTCCAGATTGTTTGTGTTGGATATGAAAGAGGAGGATGAAGAAGGCATTGGAACAATGCTTACCATCCATCATAAAAGTCCGGCAGGTATAGGAGATTCCTTGACTATCGAAGCTAAAGTAAAATCATGTCGTGGGCATGAGCTTATTTGTACGTATACGGTATATGCTGGCCATCGGTTGATTGCAGAGGGAGAAACAGGGCAAAAGATATTAAAGAAAGAAAAAATTGAACGGTTATTAAGCTCATTAAAATGAGTAAAGAAAGTAAATTTAAATCCATTCACATTAAAAACAAGAAGGCTTCTTTTGAATACCATCTGATGGATACTTATATAGCAGGTATGTCTTTAAAGGGTACTGAGATTAAATCCATCCGTCAAGGGAATGCTAACTTGCAAGATGCATACTGTGTATTTCTAAATGATGAGCTTTTTGTTAAACAACTTCATATTTCTACGTATGATAAAGGTACGCATTATAATCATGATCCGTTTAGAGATCGAAAGTTATTGCTTACTGGGAAAGAATTAAAAAAAATAACAGTTAAAAGTCGTGATAAGGGCTTGACCATTATTCCTGTTCGTTTATTTATTAATGAAAGAGGTTATGCGAAGTTGGAAATTGCCATTGCAAAAGGTAAAAAGTTATATGATAAACGTGAAGATATTAAAGAAAAGGATCTGAAACGAGAATTGGGAAAAATAAAACTTTAGTTTGCAGTAAAAATAGTTTATATACTTATTAAAAAAGCCGCGTAAAAGCGGCTTTTTTAATGTATTGCATTTTATTATATAACCACGATACGTACTTGAATCGTTGTTGGTCCAGTTATTCGTACTAAATAAATCCCTCTAGGTAATGAGGTGATGTCAATAATTTCTTTTGTTTTTGTGATCGTTGTTCGAATTTTCACAGCTGAAGTTACCATGTCAATAATTTCTACTGTTGCGCCGATATACCGAGAGTCAAGTACATCAATACGTAATAAATTCATCTCGTTGCCATAGAAGATAGTAGGAGATATTAATATGGTTGGTTTAACATCAGTATCTTTTATTTTGATCATCCATGCGTCATGTTCACCTATCGAACCGGTAATGTCACCATCCCATGAAAAAGTTGTTCCTATTCCAATGTAATAGTTGCCATCTTTGGTTGGTCGAATACTTGTAGCAAAATCAGATTTGCCTCCTCCATACGTTGAGCTCCATTTGAAATTTCCATTTTTATCAAGCTTTAGAGCATAGTAATCATCATGAAGCCCTCTTTTTATGAATACATCTAAATCATTGGAGCCTGCACTTCCTGATATCATATATGTGGTATCCGAAGATTTGATGGCAATATCCCAAGCCATTTCATCTGCCGTTCCTCCATATGTTTTATCCCAAATAATATTTCCATTTGCTTTTAGTTTAACAACCCATATGTCCCCATCAGTAGATCCACTTCGTTTGCTTATGATATTCCCATCTATTGACGTAGTGGTCCCACTAAAAATATATCCGTTGCCATCTATGTTTTCTTCAATTCCACCTGGATAGTCCTCATTACTTCCTCCGTATGTTTTTTTCCAATCGATATCTCCATTAGATTTTAATTTTAATACGATGATATCACTTTTACCATGGTTGCCTGTAGCATCATGATCATTGGAATAGGTTTTTCCTAGTGCAATGAATCCACCATCTCGTGTAGGTTGTACACGTGTACATTGTTCTTCTGAAGATCCGCCATATGTTTGTGACCATACAATGCCTCCTTTAGTATCTAAGCGTAGTACCCATATATCTGTTTTACCATGGTTGCTTTTCACATCACCACTAGTAGAGTACGTATAGCCTCCTATAATAAATCCGTCCGATACAGGAACTCCACTTATAGGATCTATTTTAGTTATTTCTTTAGCCGAGAATCCATAATCTTCGCTATCGCCCCAATATATTTCTCCCCATTCTACTACTCCAAGACTATTGAGTTTCATTACCCATGCATGGTTTCTATTAATGTCTCTGCTTGCTCCAGGTCTTACACCATATTCAGGATCCATGCCGTTGGCATATCCAGCAGTAATGTATCCACCATCTAGTGTTGGTTGAACAGAAGTGATTCGCATATCTGTTTTGCCGCCTAAAAGGTGTTGTTTTTTATTGAGGTAATACTCGTCTCTTTTTTTCCATATTATATTTCCTGCAGTATCTGTTTTTGTAATTGTAGGACAGTATCTACAATATGGATCAGGTACAAATTCTCGATAAGATAACATAGGAAATATATATCCTCCGTCATTTGTTTCTTCGATAGAGTATTCTGCTTGATCAAACCATATGGAGCCATGGCTTTTCTCCCATACGAGTTTTTGACTGTATAGATTGTTTAATTGCGTCACAGTGCTTATAAGTATAAGTACTATTACCCGTGGTAAAATAAGTATAGTTGTTTTCATATTGTATGTTTTAGTTTTGACAAATATAATTTTTTGTTTTGGTTAGAAAAAATACTGTATTTTTCTAATAATCACTAATGGGCTTATTTGTTTAATCTTATTTTTGGGGAAGGATTTTGGAGTATCTCATGAGTATCTTCCCATGTTTGTTTCATTTTATTTTTTGATTCTGTAGATATAAATGCAGGTAGGCTATCATAAGTGTGGTACTTTGCAGGAAGAATAATATGCATTTTATTTTTTTTATCTGTGCCACGGTATACCCACGTAGGGATGAAATTTACTTCTGATATAAAAATAGAGTCGGCCTGGATTTTTTTAGTTAATGCTATGGTTAGGATCACACCAGCATCTGCATAGCGCCAGTATTGATTAGAAATGAAGTTGCCTAATGAATAAGCAACGAATCCACTGTCGAGTTTAGCCCGATTGGTTTTAAAAAAAGAGCATCTGCTGATAACATGTGGGTGTGCTCCTATAATGATATCCGCGCCATAGTTTTGAGTTTGTTTAACGAGTTTTTCTTGATCTGCTGTAGGCTCTCGGTTATTTTCTATACCAAAATGATAGTATACGATTATAATTTCTGCACCTTTATATCGTGCCTGTTGAATATCATGCTCAATAGTAGTTGTATCAATGATGTTGAGCATATAGCTATTCTCTTTTGATGGGTATAATCCATTTGTTCCATACGTGTAGTTGAGAATACTGAGCTGAATTCCTTTTATAGCTATCACTCGTATAGAATCATGGTCTTCTTTTGATGTGAATGTACCGGTATAACCTAAGTTGTTTTTTTTAACAATGCCAATAGTTCGAAGAAGTCCTTTTTCTCCTGTATCCATTGAATGATTATTGGCTGTGACTAAGAAATCGAACCCTGCATTTTTAAGGGCTGTGATGAATTCATCTGGTGTATTGAAATTAGGATAGCCGGTGTATCCTGATTTTTTCCCGGCACATGTTGTTTCTAGATTTCCTATAGTGAAGTCAGCGGTTGTTAGATAGTTTTTTACTTCTTGAAAACTAGGATTAAAGTCAAAAGAATCTTCCGCAAGCTGTGCATTTTTAAATTGAGGAGAGTGGCACATGAGATCTCCTACAAAGCTAAGAGTGATTGTTGTCGTAGAATCTGGGTTGAGGTATTTTTCATTTGTAGTATTTTTTGATAATGTTAAACAGCTTAGGAGTGCTAAGCCAATGAGTTGTGGTATGTATTTTTTTACTGAGGTCATGGTATAATTACCGAATCAAAAGATAAATACTGAATAAGATCAAAGCAACTATAATCCACTGGATGTATTTTTGTATAGAAACAGGCGTAATTTCTTTTAATTTGTAAGAAAAATAAGATGCTAAACGACTTGTGCCAGTCACCATACCGTCTATCATAATACGATCAATCCAATGAATGATATAGCCAATTGTAACTATTGTTTTTCCTAGTATAGTTGTGCTTTGATTTATGATGTATACATCGAATTGATAGATTCGTTTGCTTAGAGCTAAAGGGTATGAGAGAATTATTTTTCTGTATATAAAGTTGAGTAGATTGTTGTGTTTGTTTAAGAAAAGTAAGGTGGGGGTTTTATAAAAAATTGTTTTTCGGAATTTGAGGTATGCCCATACTATGCCGCTTATGGTTAATAATAAATTTAATAAAAGTAGTAATGAATTTTGGTTATGTTTTGTAACTGTCCACCATGTTTTTGTTGATATCGGATTAATCGAAAATATAAATGAAAGTGATCCTATAGTTAATAGCAAGATTGGTATTTTTAATACATAATTTTTTAATGGTTCTCGTTCTCGTTTTTTATCTTTTTGTAAAAACAAGCAATAGATATATTTTGTGCTGTAGAAAGCAGTGAGTGCACATCCTGCTAAAGCCACAAGCGGAAGTAATCCTGTTATGATATACGGTGAGCGTTCATAAACTTGTACAAGGTGGTCTAGTATCATTTCTTTAGATAAAAAACCTGTCGATAGAGGAACTCCACATAGTGAAGCAAATAGAATTAAAAATGAGAAAAATAAAAATGATTTTTTTTGCTTTTCGATGTAGCGTATATCTTGGCTGGAAGATTTTGTTATATGTAAGATATATCCTGCGCCCAAAAATAATCCTGCTTTAAATATGCCATGTGTAATTAAGTGAAATATGGCAGGTCCTTTAGTTCCGACGGCTATCATCATATAGCCCAATTGAGCTATAGTTGAATACGCTAATATTTTTTTTATATCCCATTCTGCACAAGCTGAAATGCTGCCTGCTAGTATCGTTATGGCGCCAACAGAAGAGATGAGGATTAACATCGATGGTGTTAACATGAAACTAGTTTTTGTTAATACAATGATTCCTGCTGTCACCATTGTTGCGGAGTGCATCAATGCTGAAACCGGTGTAGGTCCTTCCATTGCATCAGGTAGCCAATGATGAAAAGGGAATTGTGCTGATTTGATAAAACAGCCTATCACAAGTCCTATTACAGAAGCTGAGCTCCATAGCCCGTTAGGAATATCTATTTTTTCTAATATATTCAAATCAAGCGAGTGCGCTTGTACGAATAGTCCGATTATGCCAAGTAGAAAGCTTATGTCACCTATTTTGTTTAAGAGAAATGTTTTTTGTGCAGCTTCTACTGCTTGTTTTTTTTCATACCAAAATGCAATGAGAAAATAAGAGCAAAATCCAACTCCTTCCCAACCAAAGAAAGTAAGTAGTAAATTGTTGCTCGTGATTAATATTAACATGGAGAAAACGAATAAATGAAGAAGAGCAACATAGCGATGATAGTTTTTTTCTCTTTTCATGTATGTTGTGGAGAAAAGAAATACTAAAAAACTTATTAGGCATACAAGGTTGATTAGAAGCAATATAGGCTGATTGATATGGAAGCTTAATTTCCATGTGTTTTTTCCTATAGTGAACCAAGGAATAAATTTGTAGACGACTTGGTTCCATTGATGTACTGTAAAAATAAGACTTGCTACTAGTGAGCTGCTGGAGCTGATCAGTGAAATAAAATTAATCAGCTTGGTAAATCTAGCCGCAGCCAAACATGATAAAGAAGCGAATATAGAGCTGATCAAAATAAAGAAAATACCATTCATAAGGTTTTATTTTTCCAATACCACCATTTTAATTTTTTAGCATCAGGATGTGGAGTAGATGCGAAATAAACAGCACATCGAAATACATAAAGCAAGCAACGGTCTTGCTTTGTTCCCACAAATTGGTTGGATGTGTTATATAATTTTTCAGGGTTTTTATTTTTTAAATCATTAATACATTTAATTCCTATATTCCATAAATCATTTGCGATGCTTTTCCCAACACCTGGAATTTGCTGTAGTTCTTTAAGTTGATTGTTTTTTATTTTATTAAATTCTTTTTTCATTTATGAGTTATTAGATTCCTCTAATTCATCGAGTTGAATAGTTTTAAAATGTTTATGTAAACGTGCAATGATGGCTATTAATAAGGCTGTTTCAGCAGCTGTGATGGCCATAATGAATAAGGCCAAAGACTGTCCTTGAAGTAGTTTGTCATGTTGGCTGAATGTGATGAAATTTAAATTAGCAGCGTTGAAGATGAGTTCAATACCAATAGCTACTACAATGGCATTGCGTTTCGTACTAATGATGATGATTCCTAATGCAAATAATAAACAAGATAAAATAAGTGTATATGATAAGGGGATCATAATGGGGATTTATTTTTTTTAGAGTACATAATGGCTAGCGCACCAACCGTTGCCATAAGTAATAGTATTCCTATTAATTCAACGAGTAATGCATAGTTGGCAATTAATGTAGTGCCAATGAGCAAGGTAGTATTTTTTAAAGATTCATTTTTATGGATTGGATTGGTTTTTATCCAATCTATCGCATTCCAGTTGATAGATAAAAAAATATAGGTTAAAATCCCGGCCAATAGAGGAAATAGTCCCCAATTTAAAATAGTATTTTTTTTAATATTGTGTTGATAAGGTAAATGAGTTGTCAGCATCATTCCAAAAATAATTAATATAAGTGTACCTCCAACAGAGATAATGATTTGAATCATTGCTATAAAGTCCGCATGTAAAAGAATATAAATTCCGGCTATACTCAGTAATATTATTGCGCTTAGAAATAAAGTATGAATCAAGTGTTTGCTTAGAAGAAGTAGTATGCCACTTAATAGTATCGAAAATCCTAAAAAGTAAAACACGATTTGAATCATAATGAGGAGTTAGTTATCATCTTTTTTGTTTTCAGTTGAATTGGAATTTAACTTTGGTTTAATGATTGATGAATGTGGCAATGAGTTAGACGATTTATTGCTTTCTTTATCTTTTTGATAAGTACTTATTTCTTTTTTCTTTTCTTCAATTTCTTCATCAGTTAATGTTGAAAAATGAAATGTTAGTTTATTTATGTCTGACGTGCCATAAGAATAGGTGTTAGTCATTGTGAGACATTCTGTTGGGCATACTGTTGTGCATAAGCCACAAAAACAACATTTTCCCATATCAATATCAAATTGAGCTGCATATAGTCGTTTGGTAGTGCCATCGGATGTTTTCCCAATTTCATAGGGTGCTTTGATCGATTCAATTTCTATACAGTTAACTGGGCATACTTTGACGCACTTATCACAAACAATACAGTCTTCTATTTCATTGTGAAGTTGATGACGTCCATTATCAGTAAGAAATGGTTTTTCATAAGGATACAGGAGTGTTATTCGTCCTGTAGTTTGTTTGAAATAATCAGGATCAGTAATTGCTATTGTTTTTTTTCTCTTTGTGGATTTTAGGATATGAGATAATGAAAGCTTTAAACCTTTAAGTAAAGATGATATACCAGCTAAGATGGTTATCCAGTAGGTTGTGAAAGTGTAAGATGGTTTGATTGTATGTCCCATTATTAATAAGCGCGCGCAAAGAGTACTCTTCTTTCTGAAGGTTTACCGGTTACTATGCATTTTCCTTTTTCTCTATATCCTTCTAATGGGATACAGCGAATAGTAGCTTTAGTTTCTTCTTTAATTTTTTCTTCTGTTTCTGATGTGCCATCCCAATGTGCGGCGATAAATCCCCCTTTGCTATCGAGAATTTTTTTAAATTCATCATAGCTATTTACTTCAGTAGTATGGCTTTGGCGAAAAGCAAGTGCTTTTTGGTATATTGTTTCTTGAATCGTTTCAAGAAGTTTTTCTATTTTCAAATCAATTCCTTCTATTTTTTCTATGCTTTTTTCTTTTGTATCTCGACGAGCAACTTCCAATGTATGATTATCTAAATCACGAGGTCCGAGTACGAGTCGGATAGGCACACCTTTTAATTCATACTCTGCGAATTTCCATCCTGGTGTTTGTTGATCATCGTCATCGATTTTTACTCGAATTCCTTTTTTTCGAAGAGCGTCTTGTAGTTCTATTGATTTTTTTCTAACCCTTTCGAGTTGCTCTTCATTTTTATGAATGGGAATAATGACTACTTGAATAGGAGCTAGGCGAGGAGGGAGAACTAATCCTTCGTCATCTGAATGAGCCATGATGAGACCACCTATTAATCGTGTGCTTACGCCCCAAGAAGTTCCCCATACATAATCTAATGCTCCAGTTTTGTTAGTGAATTGCACATCAAATGCTTTTGCAAAATTTTGTCCTAGAAAATGAGAAGTTCCAGCTTGTAAGGCTTTGCCATCTTGCATGAGAGCTTCAATACAGTATGTTTCTACTGCTCCTGCAAAACGCTCATGAGCAGATTTTACACCTTTTATAACAGGAAGTGCCATATAGTTTTCTGCAAAGTTGGCATAGACTTGTAGCATGCGTTCTGTTTCTTCTATCGCTTCTTGTTGGGTTGAATGAGCTGTATGACCCTCTTGCCATAAAAATTCAGCTGTTCGTAAAAATAAACGCGTACGCATTTCCCATCGTACCACATTTGCCCATTGGTTAATGAGAATAGGTAAGTCACGATAGGATTGAATCCAGTTTTTATAACTACTCCAAATAACTGTTTCGGAGGTTGGACGAACAATTAATTCTTCTTCTAGTTTGGCATCCGGATCAACAATGATACCATTACCAGAAGGATCATTTTTTAATCGATAGTGCGTGACTACTGCGCACTCTTTAGCAAATCCTTCAACATGTGAGGCTTCTTTGCTCAGATAGGATTTAGGTATAAATAAAGGAAAGTATGCATTTGAATGCCCGGTTTCTTTAAACATCTTATCTAATACAGATTGCATATTTTCCCAAATGGCAAATCCATAGGGTTTAATAACCATACACCCTCTTACAGCAGAGTTTTCGGCTAGATCAGCTTTTTTTATTAGCTCATTGTACCATCCTGCATAATCCTCAGACCGTTTAGGTAAACCTTTACTCATAATTTATTTTTTGATTGTTAAAAATAACGCTAAAATGTAATTTAGTACAAAGAGTTTGGTATATTTTACATAACGAGGCTTGTTTATTTGTAATAAGAAATGGTTATTTTATAGGGTTTTTCAGATTAGAGTTGTCTTTCAATATATAGCAAATAAAACTCTAAATTAGGCAAATCTTTTTAGTCAAAAACTTGTTATAAATTAAGATAAATATGTTAATTTTAACTACTTCTAAATCATTAAATATATGGTGAACTACAAAATGTGTGCAATATACATATCGGCTATTATCGGTATAAGTGGATGTAACACTTCTCAACAGTATACAAAAGTTGCCCGACAGGAAAATGATGATTTGTATGTGTCATCTTCGGATAGAAAGAAAAATAACAAAACATACCCCTCTTCTTCTGTTGTTTCAAATGATGATCAGCTTACAGCTAAGAATGTTAATCCAGAATATATTTCTCAATATGCTCGTCAAAGTAAAAACAGTGTCAAGGAAGAGCAAAAAAATAATCAGCAAAAGACATATTCTAATGATACGTATAGCAGCCGTAACTATTTTGACCAAGGCTATACTAATAATTATAGTACCTCAAGACAGCAAAATAGATGGAATCAAGGATGCTCAACGTGTGGTTGGAATAATTCCTATTGGGGGCCTTCATGGGGACAGCCTCAATTTGGCTGGGGTGGTATGATGGGCTATTCATGGGGTTGGCCTAATTCGTATTGGGGATCGTCGTGGTCTAGTTGGTATCCAGGATTTAATATAGGGTGGAATACTCGTAGCGGGTGGAATGTAGGCTATTCATGGGGTTGGTCTAATCCTGCTTATGGTTGGAATAGCTGGTATTCACCTTATTCCTATTATTCTTATGGTTATTATGGTTCATCGGCTTGGCCTAATCCTTATTGGAATGGTTATAATCAAGGTGTTTCATCAGGAGAATCGAAAACAGTTTTATATGGTCCGCGTGATGCGCGAGGCTCTAGCTACTATAATCCTAATTCTGTTTCTGATCCTGGAGTGCCACCAAGAGGTGGTATTGTAAATAATGGAAATGAGATTGGACAGAAGATGATTTATCCATCGAATTCATCGAATTATTCATCTACACCTGAGCGGTACCGCAGAGAATCTGTACGAGATAATACGACCTATTCTGGCACTGATAATAATGTAAATTCTGGGTATACGAATAGTACATATTACAATGGAAGTACAGGAAATAGTACAACTACGACATATACTAATAATAATGAAGATAATTATGTTCGGCCTCGAATGAACTCTAATGATTATTATAATACCAATACAAATTCTAACTCTAACTCTGGTTTTAGATCTAATTCATGGGGTTCTAATTCTTCTGGAAATTCAGGAACAAGTAATAGTAGTTCTGGTTCTGGTAGTAGTTCATCTGGTGGTGAATATAAACGCCCTTCTATGAGATAATAATTATGTCTATATAAAATAGTAGCCTATTTCATTATAGTTGTAATACAATAATGGTCTAGGCTTTTTTAATAATAGGTGATAAATGAGTTTAAATATGAAATTAAAATTAAATTGTATTTTTTTGTTTCTACTAGTATGTAGTATAACTTCTTCATTTGCACAGTCTGGTGTACAGCCTGGATCGTTTGGATATTATCAAGATGCTATCAGGTACTCACAAACTAATTTTAGTGGAGCTAGTGCCCGTATTCAGGGGCTGGCCGGCGCTCAAACAGCGTTAGGTGCTGATATTAGTTCATTGTATGGCAATCCTGCAGGAATAGGAATGTATAATCGATTTGATTTTAATATTACGCCGTCATTAACATTTCGTACGGCTGGTACATCTTATTTAGATAATGAAAAAGATAGATTTTCAATTGATGCAGCAATTAACAATGCAGGCATGGTGATCCCTTTTACTAAAGATGATATTGTGCCGGGTGATTGGCGAGGGGGGGTGTTTGGATTAAGTTTAGGTCGAACGTATAGTTTTCAAGAACAGTTTTCATATGAAGGGCGTAATGCATCTAATTCTATGATTGATTATTTTGTCCAACGAAGCAATGGAATACCTAGAAAAACAATAGAAGATGAGGTAGATAAAAATGGCAATCCTACATCATTAGAATCATTAGCTTATTATACGTATTTAATTGATCCAAATAAAGATAATATCACCTATTCGAATCTTATTTTAGGAGTTCCTGTTTCTCAACGAGAAACAGTCAAGCGATCTGGTACAAGTAAACAATTAAATATGGTTTTTGCGGGCAACTATAAGGATCGCTTATATATAGGTGGGAATTTAGCATTCTCTTTCCTGAAATATAAACAGCAGCGGACTTATGAGGAGGTAATGCTCACACCTAATACATTTAAAATGTTGTCTTTTTTATTGGATGATCAACTTGAGACAAAAGGAACAGGGATGAATCTTTCGGTTGGTGTACTTTACCGTTTTGTAGATTGGTTTCGGTTAGGTATTTCATTTCAAACCCCTACCTATTATTTTACGGTTTCTGAAGTGTATAATACATCGTTGACATCTCATTTTGATAATTTTAAATTATCGACGGGTGATTATTTAACCCAAGTCAATGCTAAAATGCCTTCTGGAAGTTTTTCATATCAATTGCTCACACCATTTAAAGCATCTGTTGGAATGGCTTTTTTTATGAACAAAAATGGATTTATCAGTGCAGATGTTGACTATGTGAATTATGCATCGGCTTTATTACAAACTAAAGATGCTAGTGGTACGCTTTATTCATTAGATAAAGACAATGAAACTATTCGATCAATTTATAAACCTACATTTAATATACGTATAGGAGGTGAATATCGATGGGATATCTTTCGATTTCGAGCTGGATATGGTTTTTCTGGTGATCCACACCGATCTGACTTTGATGATTTAGATAGAAGTATTCATACGGTGACATGTGGTGCGGGTGTTCGGTTTGATTCGTATTATTTTGATTTAGCCATTGTTCAGAATCGCTATAAAGTAGGCTATAGTCCGTATGTACTGAAAGCCGGCAATTCGCCATCTTCCTTATCGCGGATTGTAGAAACTAATCTATTATTTACATGGGGTTTTTTCTTTTAAGAAAATCTGTGTAGGGTTATGTTGTTTTATTATCGTAAGATTACATCATAAGATATAGAAACGAACACATGAATCTAAAAGATAAAGTTATTTTTATTACCGGTGCAAGTCGTGGCATAGGTTTAGAAATTGCATTACGTTGTGCACAAGATGGAGCAAAGGTTGTAATCGCAGCCAAAACGGCTGAGCCAAATCCAAAATTACCAGGAACAATTTATACAGCTGCTGAACAAATTGAAAAAGCAGGCGGTAAAGCATTACCCTTAATAGTGGATGTGCGTGATGAAGAAATGGTATCACAAGCTGTTACAAAGACAATAGAAACCTTTGGAGGTATTGATATCCTTATTAATAATGCGAGTGCGATCACATTGGAGCCTGTATTAACTATTCCGATGAAGCGGTTTGATCTTATATCGGATGTGAATGTAAGGGCTACATTTATGTGCTCTAAATACTGTATACCGCATCTTAAGAACGCATCTAATCCTCATATTCTTACATTGGCTCCGCCATTGAATATGGATCCTAAATGGTTTAAAGGTCATTTGGCTTATACCTTATCTAAATATGGAATGAGTATGTGTACATTAGGGCTAGCAGAAGAGTTTAAACAAGACGGTATTGCAGTTAACTCCTTGTGGCCGAAGACGCTCATTGCTACCTCAGCTATTTCAGGTAATTTTTCTAAACAGATGTACGATGCTTCTCGCAAGCCCAGTATTGTAGCTGATGCAGCGTATGCTATCTTGACAAGTAGCAGTCGTGAAGTAACGGGGAATTTTTTTATTGATGAAGAAGTGTTAAAGGAACGAGGTGTAACTGATTTTAGCCACTATTCTTTACATCCTGGGGCGCAGTTGTATCCTGATCTATATATGTGATTTCAAAAAGGTATTTTTCCCTTTATCAAATCCCGTATAGTATCTTTATCAGAATCCTGACTTATTTTATAGGCTGCTTGTGTATAATACGGGAGCCGTTGATTGTATAGATGGATTACTTTCTTTTTAAACTCATCAATGGGTAAATTTTTAAACAATGGTCTATCTGTTTTAGTAGTGCTGAGGCGTTGAATAATTTTTTCTAATGGGGTGTTTAAAAATATACTTATTCCTGCTTGGTTTATATGTGTAAGATTGTTGTGAAAGCAAGGTGTTCCACCTCCTGTAGCAATGATGAGTGGGTACGGAAGTATAAGTAAGTCGTCTAGAATTTCTTTTTCAATAGCACGGAAATAGGTCTCTCCTTCTTCTGTAAATAATGTGGCGATTGATTTATTTTCTCTCTTGGTAATTTCCTCATCTAGGTCGATGAATGGAATGTGGAGTTGATTGCTCCATATTTTCCCAAGCGTAGTTTTGCCTGCAGCAGGCATTCCAATTAAAGTTATTTTCATGAAGGATTTTCCTCCTCGTTTTGTTCTATTTCTTCTGTTTTCCCAATTTCGTTTGTTTCTTCATGAAAATCTTTTAAAGTAGGAAGATCTTTGAGGCTATTAATTCCAAAATATTCCATGAACTTAGGGCTTGTCCCATAGAGCACAGGTCTTCCGATACTTTCAGCCTTGCCTTGGATTTCCACCAGTTCTTTTTCGAGTAAACGTTGAATCGCATAATCACAATTTACGCCACGAAGTTGTTCGATCTCACTTTTGGTAATGGGTTGTTTGTAAGAAATAATAGCCAGCGTTTCTAGGGCAGCTGTTGATAAACGTTTTTTAGATTTTTGTTTGAGTAGAATGCCAATGCTTGCTTGATAGGCTGGCTTTGTAAGAAATTGATAACCTCCTCCGGTATGGTAAATTTGAAAAGCGTACTCATCGTTTGTATATTTTTTTTCAAGTGCTTCGAGTGCGCCCTGTATATCTTCGATTGGGATGTTGGCATCGAACATTTCAGTAAGGCAATTCTTGATATCCTCACTTTTAATTGGAGATTCTGAACAGAATATAAGTGCTTCAATGTGATTTTGTAGGAAATCCATGGATGTAGTTAGTCTCTTTTTAATTTAGCTTCAATAGAATGCTGTGTATGTGGAACAAGCTTAAGACGTGCTTTGGGAATAAGCTTTCCTGTTTCGACACAAATACCGTATGTTTTGTTTTTAATACGCATGAGTGCTTTTTCCAACTGGATAATAAATTTTTGTTGACGACCTGCCAGTTGGCTTAGGTTTTCTTTTTCCATTGTGTCAGAGCTGTCTTCAATGAGTTTTAAATTCCCAGACGTATTATCTGTTCCAGTATCATTTTTTTTACTCAATGTTTCTTTGATGTAGGCTAGTTCTTTTTTAGCTTTCTCTAGTTTTTGAATAATGATTTTTTCAAACTCTTTCAAATCTTTATCGGAGTAGCGTTTATCATCTTTTTTTACAGAGGTTTTCTTTTGAGTAGTCGTTGTTTTTTTATTGATGGTATTTTTTTTAGGAGTCGATTTTTTTATGACTAATTTTTTCTTTTTTTCTAATGCTGCTAATTTGCTAGATTTATTTTTAGAGGTTGATTTTTTATAAGTCTTCGTAGGAGCCATTTTTATAGGATGAAAATTGGTGCAAATTTAAGAAAATAATTCTAGTAGAAGTATTACTTGTATAAAGAAGTAAATTGAAATTATATCTTAATATCCAAAATATGGACTTTTTTATTATTTTTTATTCTATTTTGTATATAAAATTATTTTAAAAATAGTTCCTTGGTCTATTTCTGATTGTTTTATGCTAATCTTTCCGTGGTGGTATTGTTCAATGATGCGCTTGGCAAGTGTAAGCCCTAATCCCCATCCTCGTTTTTTGCTGCTGTACCCTGGTTCAAATATTTTTTTGAATAATTTTTTTGGTATACCTTTTCCATTGTCAGCTATTTCAATGCTAATGTTCTTTCGTGGATCGGATGTTATAGTGATGTCAATTTTTCCTTCTGATTTTTCGCCGATGGCGTCTACAGCATTTTTACAAATATTTTCAATAACCCATTCAAAGAGGGGGCGATTGATAGCAATGGTAGTCGACGGATTTATAGTAGAATGAATAGTAAGTGGAATTCGAGCTGATATTCTTTTTTGGAGGTACTGTGCGATATGCTGAACGACTTGGATGATGTTTTCTTCTTTCAGTACAGGTATTGAGCCGATGCTTGAAAACCGTGCGGTGATCATTTCCAGTCGTTGTACATCTTTATTTAATTCTTCTACTATATCTTCAGGTAATTTTTTTTCAGTACGTAGGTATTCAATCCATCCAATGAGAGAGGAGAGTGGCGTGCCAAGCTGATGAGCTGTTTCTTTAGCTAGACCTATCCATACTTTATTTTGCTCTGATGAGCGAGAGTAGTTGAACGCCATGTAGCCAAGGAGGATAAACATAAATATAACAGTCAGTTGGACATAAGGATAGTACTTAAGTTGGCTTAATAAATAAGAATCCTTATAGTAAATGTAATTGACAGGACCCTCTCCATAGTTAACTTCAATAGGTATGTGTTGCCCTGCCATTATTTTCATTTCTGACACTAGTTTATTTTGAAGTTCTTCATCTGGTAACTGAGTTGATAAGGCGAGGTTACGGAAGGCAAGAGGTTGATGATTTTGATCAGTTAGAATAACAGGGATAGAGGTATTGGTGCTGATGATCTGTTGATTTAGAAACTCAATTTCATCCGTTAAGTCACTTGAAATAGAATATTTGAGCGCATTGGCATAAAGTTCTACATATTTTTTTTCTCGTTCAGATAATTGTTGGACGACGCTATTTGTATAATAGAGAGATAGACTCCCGATGATAATGGCGCCTATCAGAATGATGAGCTTGATGCGTGATTTATTTTCATACAGGTTCATGTTCTAAAACGAATGAGCTGGTTTGTAAATTGTCTTTGCAATTTATGTAATTTTGGTTTTCTTATTGTATGGTTATTCCTTCTTTTCTTCATAAGGGTGCTCAGGTAGCTTTGGCAGCTACAGCGCGTAAGGTTTCTTCTGCGGAACTTAGGCCTGCCATAGATCTATTGACATCGTGGGGTTTAGATGTGCATCTGAGTTCTACACTTTATTGTGAGTCGCATCAGTTTGCCGGAACGGATGATGAGCGGTGTCGTGGGCTTCAGCAGCTGTTAGATAATCCTGGTATGCGTGCTATTTTTTGTGTTCGTGGAGGCTATGGCACAACTCGTTTTATTGATCGTTTAAATTTTGAGTTATTTAAGAAAAATCCTAAATGGGTGTGTGGATTTAGCGATGTGACTGCTTTGCATTTGCATTTACATCGTATGGCTGTGTGTAGTATTCATAGTACAATACCTGTTTTATTTTCCACATCTTCTCAAGCTTCTTTAGAAACATTAAGAAAGATTCTTTTTGGTGAGCATGTTACTATTTCAGCACCGGTATATAGCTTGAACCGATGGGGAAAACAATCCGGTCAATTGATAGGTGGGAATTTATCTTTATTGGTGAATAGTATTGGGACATCTTCTGATAGTTCGTGGGAAGGAAAAATTTTAGTTATAGAAGATGTTGATGAATACTTATATCATGTTGATCGTATGATGATTCAACTTAAACGTTCTGGCAAGTTGAAAAACTTAGCCGGGTTGGTTGTTGGTCAGTTTACAGATATGAAGGATAATACCATACCCTTTGGAAAAACAGCCTATGAAATTATAGCTGATGCGGTGAGTGAGTATACGTATCCTGTTGGCTACCATTTTCCCATTGGTCATTCTGCCGATAATCAGGCATTTGTATGTGGGAAGAAGATGACGCTCTCTGTTGACCAGAAAGGGGCTTTGCTTTTTTAAGCTCTACTCTTCTTTTTCCTTTGTAGTAGAAGATATTGTTTCATTTGATTCTTCCTTCTCTTCCAATGAGGCTAGTGTTTCAGGGCTATTAGAAACAAGTAAACCATACCATGTGATTAATTTTTTTATATCTGATATATAGACACGATCGGAGTCATAGTCGGGGAGGAGTTGAAGCATAAATTGAGCTAACTCTTGCGGCGATGATTCTGTGGTGACGGGGCATTGGTCTTTGAATTGTTGATGCAGGGTATGAAGTACTTTTTTGAGAGGTACAGAGCCTTCTACGGTTGTCGTATATATAGAAATATCGTGTAGGATAGAGACTTTATTAGTTGAGGTTATAACCAAACGATTTTTTTTCTCGTCAAGTGATTCAACGATTACACCAGTGCGTGTAGGTTTAATGATTTTGTATAAACCGGATTTTCCGTTGATGGATGCAATATCTTCTAGTCTCATAGGTTAAATGAATGAGCAAATTTAATATGTTCTATGTTCTTTTAAAATCTTTATTTGTTTTTTCTACAAACTCTAAAATACCCTCAATGCCTTTTTTTTCTTTTGAAGAAGTAACAAAATGTGGTGGTAACTCTTCCCATTTTTGAGTAAGATGCTGAAGGTAGTGTGTGATGGATGTGGTTGTTTGTTGTTTACTTTGTTTATCGGCTTTAGTGAATACAAGTACAAATGGAATTGTTGCTGTAGCCATCCATTTCATTATTTCCTCATCGATGGGTTGTGGAGGCAGGCGAGAGTCAATGAGCAGAAATACACACATGAGGTTAGGTCGGTGTATTAAATAATTTTCAATCATTTTTTCCCATTTTTTATGTTCTGTTTTACTTACTTTAGACCAGCCGTAACCTGGAAGATCCACAAGGTACCAGTTTTTATCGATCAAAAAATAATTGATTAATTGTGTTTTGCCGGGTGTGGCAGAAACGTGGGCTAAATTTTTTTGATTTGTAAGTGTATTAACTAAAGAGGATTTCCCTACATTCGATCGTCCCCAGAAAGCATATTCAGGAAAGTCAGCTGGTGGGCATTCTCGATGATCAGTATGGCTGCTGATAAAGCGTGCAGTAGGGGACATGAGGTTATAAAATATACTTACTTAAATCTTTATTTTTTACTAAATCGTTTAATTTTTCCTTAACCAGATCAGAGGTTATGACAACAGTGGTTCCTTTTTTTAATTGATCTGGCATTTTATATAATAGGTCATTCAGCAAATGACTCATGACGGTATGCAATCTTCGAGCGCCAATATTTTCAATTTCGGAGTTGATTTGAAAAGCGATCTCAGCGATCTCATCAATTGCTTTTTCTTCAAATACTAATTGGGTGCCTTCTGCTTCAAATAAGGCTTGGTATTGTTTGGTTAGCGCATTTTTAGGCTCTTTTAGAATTCGGCAAAAATCATCTTGAGTTAAATTGGTTAGTTCAACACGTATAGGAAATCGTCCTTGTAGTTCAGGAATTAGATCGGATGGTTTTGCCAAATGAAATGCACCGGCTGCTATAAAGAGGATATGGTCTGTTTTTACAATACCGTATTTAGTGTTTACACTACTGCCTTCTACAATAGGTAGAAGGTCGCGCTGTACCCCTTCACGGCTTACATCAGCTCCTCCTTTATTACCAGTGCTGGCAATCTTATCGATTTCATCAATGAAGATAATGCCTGCATTTTCTGCTTTTTGAATGGCCATTTCTTTTACCTCATCCATATCAATAAGTTTGGCTGCTTCTTCTTCGACGAGTATTTTTTTAGCTTCTGCTATAGTTATTTTTCGCTTTCGCGTTTTTTTAGGCATCATGCTATTCATCATTTCTTGCAGATTGAGTAATGAGGTTTCGTCTAACATATTCGGGCCTACGACACCTAGTCCTCCGACAGAGTTTTGTTGAATATGTATTTCAATTTTTTTATCATCCAGTTCACCTGTTCGTATTTTTTCTCTGAACCGTTTTCTTGTTTCTTCGTTTCCTTCCGGATGAGTTGGTTGAGTAGAAGATGTTGAATCTATTGGTTGTAAAGGTGGAATAAGGGCATCTAAAATAATCTCCTCTGCTAGTAGATAGGCTTTTTCTTTTACTTCTTCTTTTTTTTGTGTTTTGACTAGGCTTACAGATTGCTCTACCAGATCTCTTACCATGCTTTCCACATCTCTTCCGACGTAGCCTACTTCGGTAAATTTGGAGGCTTCCACTTTTGTAAATGGAGCATCTGCAATTTTAGCTAGCCGACGAGCAATTTCTGTTTTTCCTACTCCTGTAGCTCCAATCATTAAGATATTATTAGGAATAATTTCTTGCTGCATATCTAAAGGTACCTGCATACGCCTCCATCTGTTTCGTAAGGCAATGGCTACATGGCGTTTTGCATTTTGCTGTCCAATAATATATTTGTTAAGCTCGCTTACAATTTCTGAAGGTGTAAGAAAGGTGTTATTATCTTTTTTCATGGTGTACGGTATAATTTTTTTGTTAATTCTATATTTTTTATGTTATTTTAGTCGTTTGGTGTTTTAATTTTATGAGGTGGCTTTGTAAGACATAAGCTTAGTGTCAATGAGGTTAGTCCTTTGGTTTGAAAAAAGGAATGACTTACTCCCATCTGTATTCGTTTTGTTACTAGCATAGCGCCTATTGAAAATCCCGCTAAAGGAGATGTGTCAGATTGCAGTTCTTTTCTTTTTGAAATGTTATAACCTGTTTGTATGGTTAAATTTTTACTCATTAGTATTTCCCCGCTTAGGATGCAATGGCTTACAAACTTACCGAGAATCGTTGAAAAGTAAGGATTATCTATTCTCGAGAGTTGATGTAGTGTTATAGATAATCTAAATGGCATATGGGAAGGATGTGTAGTTATTCCCATTTGTACATCGAATGGAATGGAAGCTGATGAGATAGGGGTATATTTTTGAAGAACCATGCCTATGTTTTTAAAAACAATACCTAATTGCAATTCTTTGGTAGGATGTTTGTAAATCGTGCCGATATCGAATAACATAGCCCATGCTTGATGGTAGATAAAAGAAGATCCTGCTAACTTTAGCGTAGCACCTACCGTGTAGGATTCAACTGTATGGGAGTGCGTCACAGTTAAGGCATAGTCATTAGCATAGAATGATCCGATAGGTGCGCCGGTATCATCATAACCTTCAATTTTGCCATAATTAAGATAGTGCATGCCGACTCCCCATAATCCTATTTTTGAAAAGTGAATACCTGCTTGTACAGAAGATAGGAATAGTCCCGCTAAAAAAGGAGCATGAGTAAATGAAAAATAATTTACAGAATCTGAAGGTGATAGTAGAGCAGGATTATTATTGGTAGTATTGATGTCTTTTTGTAAAGACGATGTTGTTGCGCCTCCTAGGCCATTGACATATGCGTTTGTCGGAAGCTTTAAAAAATCAAACTGTTGAGCATAAAGAGATGAATATTTTCCTAGGAGTAGTATAAATATAAAAACAGTATTGAAATATAAGCGATTAATCAATAGAAGAAGTTTTTTAGAAGAAGTGTGGTGACGAGTGGAATCGAACCACCGACACAAGGATTTTCAGTCCTTTGCTCTACCAACTGAGCTACGTCACCAACAAAGTGCGGCAAATTTATTGATTTTTTATTCTATTAACAAGTTATTTTGCAGTCTGATTTAATAAAAATAATAAGCCCGGGAATGGGGGTCTGGTTTATAGGTATTTTTATCAATTTAAGATTGTATATTTGGGTTATTACTTGATAAAGGATATGAAAGTTATTGCACAGCTGATTTTTGTTAGTTGTCTTTTAGTAACCACTTTTTTATTGGTTAAGCGGATTCGCTTTGTGTGGAGAAATATTGCATCCGGGAAGCGTCAACCTATTAAAGATCATCGTTGGAAGAGATTTCAACGGATGGCCTTGATGGCGTTTGGTCAAAAGAAAATGTTTGATCGGCCATTAGTGGCTTTTTTGCATCTTTTTATTTATTTGGGTTTTATTATTGTTAATGTAGAAATGCTGGAGATTGCTTTGGATGGGATTTTAGGAACGCATCGCATCTTTCGTCCGTTACTAGGTGATTCCTATGATTTCTTTATTAATGTATTTGAATTTTTTGCAGTAACTGTCATTGTGGGCTGTATTGTTTTTTTATGTAGACGGAATATAGTTAAAGTCAAGCGTTTGAGTGCGCGTCATGAAGAAATGAAATCATGGCCACGGCTAGATGCTAATCTCATTTTAATCACAGAGGTTGTGTTGATGATTGCATTTTTAATCATGAATGCTTCTGGGGAAATATTGGATAATAAGGTAGTATATGACTGCGTGATGGTACCTGAGGATGCAATGAAAAGGATGACTCCACAAGAGATTGAAAGTATGTATGTCGGTTATAAAGTACCTATAGGTGAGTTAGGTTTTATGGTAAGTCGTTATTTAATACCTGTATTCAAAGGAATAGATGAAACAATCCTTCATATTATTGAACGACTCACTTGGTGGATTCATATTCTAGGTGTGATGGCATTTGCAGTTTATGTAACGTATTCTAAACACTTGCATATATTCTTGGCTTTTCCGAATACGTATTTTTCACGATTACAATCGGATGGAAAGATGACCAATATGCCTGCAATTACAAAAGAAGTAAAATCAATGCTTGGTATAGCTGAAGCTAATGAAACACCTTCAGCTGAGATAGCTCGATTTGGTGCAAAGGATAGCACCGATCTTTCCTGGAAAAATTTAATGGATGCTTACACATGTACAGAGTGTGGTAGATGTACATCAGTCTGTCCGGCTAATCTGACTGGCAAAAAACTTTCTCCTCGAAAAATCATGATGGATACACGCGATCGGATGGAAGAGTTGGGAAGAATTCGTGATAAAGGCATAGATGTTGAAAAAGCAAAAACATTATTAGATGATTATATCACACGCGAAGAGGTGATGGCTTGCACAACTTGTAATGCGTGTGTGGATGCTTGTCCAGTGTTAATTAATCCACTTGATATCATTTTAGAGTTGCGTCGGTTTATTTCCATGGAAGAATCTAAAGCGCCTGCTTCCTGGAATGCGATGTATGCTAATATTGAGACAAGTTTTACACCGTGGAAATTTTCTCCTTCAGATCGGTTTAATTGGATAACTAAATTGAGCTAAGATGGCTTCAGGCAAACAAAACTATTATTTAGCAGGAATTGTCGCTTTTTTAATTTGGGGATTTGTGAGTATTCCATTTCGTGCATTAGGAGAGTATCAAGCCGGGCAGATTCTCTATTTTCGTATTGTATTTGCAGCTGTTTTTCTAGGTTTATTTTTTCTCTTTTTTAAAAGAAAAACGGTTTATGAAACAACATCTTTACTTCGTTCTTTTTCATTTAAGCAGAGAGCTAAATTTTTTGGTTTAACCTGTATAGGAGGACTTCTACTGGCTACCAATTGGTTGGTATTCTTATATGTTGTTCAGCATGTCAGCATTAAGGCAGCGACATTCTCTTACTTTATTTGTCCTGTGATTACAGCTGTGCTTGGTTATTTTTTAATTCATGAAAAATTATCGCGTAAGCAATGGATGGCTGTTGGGATTTGTATTATAAGTTGTGTGTTGGTGGGTAAAGACTCTCTTCGTGAGATGGGCTATAGTTTGATCGTCGGATCTACTTATGCATTGTATGTGGTGAGTCAACGTAAAAATATAGTTATTGATCGTTTATTTATATTGCTCATTCAGCTTTTGATCATAGCCTTTTTATTAGCCCCTTTTTATACGGTATTGGTAGGACAAGCGCCTGTATCCGATGGTTTTTATAGACGTATTATCGTGATTGCTGTCGTGTTTACACTTATACCTTTATTTTTGAATTTGTATGCTTTGAAAGGGTTATCATCAGGAGTTATAGGGTTTTTAATGTACATGAATCCATTGGTTAGCTTTTTATTAGCTTTATTTTATTTTTATGAGCCTATGCCTCGGTTACAAATAATAGCTTACTTATTAATAGTGGGGGCTATTATTTTATTTAATTATGACGCATGGATAAAAGCTCGTAAAAACATAAAATAATTTTTTTATATTGCAATGTTATTTAAGAAGTATGAAAGAAATAACTGTTCAAGAATTAAAACAAATGATTGATAATCATGAAGATTTTCAATTGATTGATGTACGAGAAGAGCATGAATATGAATTAGTAAATCTTGGTGGCCTTTTAATTCCTTTGGCAACGATTATTGATCGTGCTTCAGAAATTTTGAAAAATAAAAAAGTAGTCTTTCATTGCCGTAGTGGCAAACGAAGTGCAACAGCTATTGCTGCGCTTGAAGCTGAATTCGGATTAGATAATTTGTATAATTTAAAAGGAGGAATACTAGCTTATGCACATGAAGTAGACTCTTCTTTACCCACATATTAACCTGTAAAAAAAATAATTATATGAAACTAGTAGAAGGAAAAACTATATTGGTAACTGGTGCGTCTAAAGGCATAGGAAATGCCATGGCTAAAAAATTTGCACAACATGGTGCACATGTTGCATTTACTTATCTTTCTAATGTAGAGAAAGCTGTCGCATTAGAAAAAGAGTTGCAACATGCAGGTGTAAAGGCTAAAGGTTATCAATCAGATGCCTCTCGTTATAAATCTGCGGAAGATTTGATCGCTCAGGTATTAAAAGATTTTGGAGGATTGGATGTGTTGGTTAATAATGCAGGAATTACTAAAGATGGTCTATTAATGCGTATGACGGAGGAGCAGTGGGATGTTGTTATTAATACGAATTTAAAATCTGTTTTTAATTTAACTAAGGCTTCTATCAAACATTTTATGTCTCAGAAAAAAGGATCAATTATTAATATTACGTCTATAGTTGGTATTAGTGGCAATGGTGGGCAGTCTAATTATGCAGCTTCTAAAGCCGGTGTTATTGGCTTTACTAAATCGGTAGCGTTGGAGTTGGGGTCACGTAATATTCGATCCAATGCGATTGCTCCTGGATTTATTGAAACAGAGATGACGGGGGAGCTAGATCAAAAAGTTGTCGATATGTGGAAAGATTCAATCCCACTTAAGCGTGGAGGAACGCCTAGCGAGGTTGCTGATTTGGCTTTATTTTTAGCTTCAGATCTTTCTAGTTACATCACTGGCCAAGTTATTCAAGTGGATGGCGGAATGTTGACGTAGCCTATTAATTCAAATTCATGTAAATAGTAAGCACTGCAGTAATAAATACTCCAATAGCTATTGTAAAACTATATAGTGAACTAAGCAAGATGGTTTTAATTATAGTTTTTATCCAGTTTTGCTCATATACTTTTTTTAGTGAAAATAAAAGATAAAAAATACTTCCTGTAAAGAAACCTATTAGCAAAGGAATGAAAAACCCTATTGTGCTAATTATCTTAAATAGAATTAATAAGATAAATAGGGTTGTATGGAAATGAAAAGAAAAAACAAGGTGTTCTGTATAAAATTTTCTACTTTTTAATTCAAAAAATTTCAGATACAAAGCAAATACTGGTAACAATGTAAACAATAATGTAGAAATATTTTTTACCATTTTGTGTTTGACTTCTTCTATAGTAATTTTTCCACTATAATAATTAGCCAGAAAATTAACTTTGACCCTGTTAAACCAATTAAGAGATTCGCCATGTGTATTTAGAAATGTATCAATCTTTTCTTGTGTTAATTCTTTCTCTTCTCCTAATTTTTTTAGGTCATATTCTGACAATTCAACATTTTTCTTATTTGTTGCATCTATAGTGAAATTAATATTTAAACTACCTGATTTAGGCAGTACAGAAAGAAGAAAGAAAAAAATAAAACTAGTAAATATATAAAATCGAATAGGAGGTACATAGCGTGCTCTTTTATTTTCATTGTACTCTTTTGTAATTGTTCCTGGTTTAATGAATAAATGTTTTAATGTATAAAAAAATTTAGTATCAAAATGAATTGTGCTTTCTAAGAAATCAATAAGATAATGTTTTACAGGAAGTTTGTGGGTGTGATTTTCTTGTCCACAATGAGGGCAATAATTATCTTCATTTTTTAATAATTCATTGCAGTTGGGGCATACGCTACTTTTAATCTTTTCTTTTTTCATATATAACAAACAAAGATATATAATAATAAATTATTTTTTAAAATTTCATTTTTAGCTTTTTATTTTTTTCAAAATTTTATGCAAAAAAATTATCTTCTTATTGATGATAAGGAAATTGCTCGAGATATTCCAAGAGGTCTTTATAAGATTTTGGGATAAGAAAAACGAGTTGCAGAAAGGTGATTCTATTTGCTGATATTTTAGAAGTTTCTCTAGGTGTAACCATCACGAAAGAAAGTAATAACGCATGCTCCATAGTGTTATTAAAAGTGTAGGTTTATTAAAAATTTAGTTATTTTTAATCCATAAAAAACACATGCATATGTTGAAAAAAACGCTAGTTGCTGTAAGCTTGATAGGTTTATTCCTCTATACAGAAGGGATGGCACAGGCTAAGAAAAAAACGACATCCTCTCCTAAAAAGAAGACGATTGTTAAGAAAAAATCTAAAAACTCAAATAAGCCTGTCTATGATAATGGCTATATTGGTGCAGTTGGATTGAAATTTGGTGGGATAGGTGGTGGTGGCTTATTTGGAATAAATGGAAAATATTTTTTTGCTGAGCATTTTGCTGGGGAGGCCTCTCTTGTTTTTCGGTCTTACTATTTTGGCATCAGCACAATGGCTGAGTACCATGGAGCCATCAGTAAAGAACCTGGATTAAATGTATATGGAGGAGCAGGTTTTCATTTAGGGTTTGTAAGTGTATTTGGTTATTCAGCAACTACTTTTGGGTTGCAGTTTCCTGTTGGTTTAGAGTATACTTTAAAAGAAGTTCCTATTAACTTTGCTGTGGCTTGGGAACCTTATCTAATGGTGTCTCCTACTACTCATTTTTTTGCGGATAGTTTCGGAGTGTCTGTGAGGTATGCATTCAAATAGACAGTTAATAAAATATATTCATAAAAAAAGGCTTTAATTATAAAGCCTTTTTTTTATGAATAGCGCTAGCTATTAAATTATTAGAATTTAAAATTACCCATAAAATTAGTGGATGATTTTTCAAAACTTCCTTTAAGTGTTTTTGAATTACCCTTCCCGTCACACACTTTTAATGAAAAATTACCTGAAACATAACCTAAGAAAGAATTTGACGCTTTATCATTTTTAGATGTTATGGTTTGTTCGGTTATGGTAATTGTTCCTTCTGATGTTGTACCACATTTAGTAGTAGATTGAAGAGTACTAGATTCATAGAAAACCGCAGATGCTATTTTGTCTTTTCCTTCGCTATCTATAACATAAGTATCTCCTACTAGCTTTCCTTTTGTAACAGGGTATGTCCCCACAGTAGAAAGAGAGGGATTGTTTAATACCGTTACAGATATTTCAACTAATGGGCTACTTGTAGTTGTTGGGTCTTCTATCATTAGTTTAAAATTTACGGTATTGTCATTGAGGTCTGGTTTTATGATAAGGGCTGATCCTAGTATATTATATGTTTTTTCAGGCTCATTATTTATACTCATTTTGATAGTATTCTCAGTTGTTCCTGAAGTACTTGGACTGGGATTCCCGCTTCCATTACCCCCTGTAGTGTTTTTATTGCTACAGTTACTCATGCTTATGATTGTTGCAACACTTGCTATGATAATAATACTATTTTTCATAATTATTTCTTTAAGATTTTTTTAAAAATTAAAACTCACCAGTCATTATGGTATATAGTTTTTGGAAACTACCTTTAACAGTTGCTGAATTTCCATCATCGTTACATACGGTAAATGAAAAAGTTCCTGAAACATAGCCTGTAAAATAACCGGGTGTTGGGTTAGATAGTTTAACTTGTTCAGTTATGGTAATTGTCCCTTCTGGAGTACCACATTTGTGTGTATCGTATTCAGTTTTTTTCGGTTCTACTTTGTAGTAGCCGATAACATGTTTTACATCTGCTGATATAGTTTTTGTAACGGTATGTGTTCCTATTAATGAAGAAGAAGGGCTATTGGGTATGCTTATAGCTATACTCCATAAATCACTGCTGCTATTATCGGGATCTGCTACTCCTACGTCAAAGACTAGGCCATCTTTTTTTGTATAGGCAAAAAGTACGCCATTGTTTTTGTATGTATTCTCTGGACCATTATTTAAGCTGATCTTGATATCAGAATTTGTTCCTGCTTCAGGTGTAGGTTTTAATTTATCTGGATCCAAGAACCCAACTTTTAGCTTATCGAATGCTCCACTTATAGTATGTTTGTTGCCTTTAATATCACAAAGACTGGCTGTAAAAGCACCTGAGATATAACCAGGGTAGCCTCCATTGACTGTTTTATCTTTTTCTTCAATGACATCATTCATTGTAATGTTGCCATCTGGATTGGTATCACATCCTCCTGCAGCTCCAATAGTTGGGTTTGTTAGCAGAATAATTCCTTTATTTTCTTTTAGAGTATAAACCCCTCCTTTTTTAAGATTAATGATGGTTAAAGTTAATTTGCCAATGGTTGGGTTAGATGTATTTAGCAAATCCATTTATTACTACATTATAAGTACCATATTTTTGTTTATTTGCTAATATGGCTGGCGCATAATATTTAGTTGCAACCCCATCAATGATTAGGTTAATTGTACTATCGGTGGCTGCTGCTGGTGTTGGAGTCACACCGCTACCGCCTGTTGTGTTATTGTTACTGCATGCATAGATTCCTACTGCTGCGATAACGCTTGAGATAATTAAGATTTTTTTTCATAGTATATTTTTTATTAAAATTATATGGTAAATATACTTATTTTAAGGATAAATATAAAATAATTAAAAAAGGGCTTTTTATAGCCCTTTTTTAATTTGTTTTTAAAGATTAATATTATGATTTTGTAAAAGATGCATATACTTTAGTAAAAGTTCCTTTTAATTTTTTGGAGTTTCCTTTACCATCGCAGGTTTTTAATGAAAAGTTACCTGAAATATACCCTATATAAGAGTTTTTTATATCACCATTTTTAGAGGTTATAACTACTTCAGTCAAGGTAACTGTTCCTTCTGCCATTTCCCCACAATTGTAACTTCTATCAAGTTCATCACCACTTTCAGTCCCTTTTTCCATTAGCTCTAAAGTTGCTGTTTTCTTTTCAGAGGATTGTTTCGGCATATATCCGCCGAATAATGGATTTAGTTCTCCCTTCGAAATAATATAGGTTCCTACCATGGAAGAAGTAGAAGCTGTATCTTTATTGTGTATGTCTAGGGAAATAGCATTATGAACCCCATTAGGACCATCTGCAAATAAATATATGCCCCCAGCTTCATTTTTAATAGATTGAAGTACTTGAGCATGTGCTTCACCATAGACATTATCAGGTCCATCATTTATACTTACTTTAAGAGTTGATGTTTCTGATGAGCTAGGTTGTGGGCCAGTTCCAGTTGATGTACTACTATTATTGCAAGACATAATCATGATTGCGCTTGCAAGAATGCTGAAAATCGATAATGATTTTTTCATATTCATATTTGTTTTTTGTATTTAATTAGAATCCTGTAAAAGATGTTTTTACCTTGGTAAAAGTTACGTCTATATTAATTTTAGTACCATCCTCTTTACAAACTGCAAAAGAAAAAGTGCCTGATATATATCCTGAATAAGTTATGGGTGTGAGTTGTGTTGTTTTTACAGCTTCAGTAATTACTATATTACCTTGTGGGGGAGTACAATCACCTGAAGTTAAATCAGGAGAATCTTTTGATTCTGTATATAGACAATAATTGGTGCCTTCTACTTTGTAGGTGTTTACAAGGGTATTTCCTGTTTGTATAATGGTGAAGCTTGCTCTTATATCTACAACATCTGTAAGATCGCTTAAGACGCCAAATTGTATTATTGTTTTATTATCTTCTTTTGAGTAAGCAGCATTTGATAAAGCTTTAGTATATTTTGTTTTTGGCCCACCATTAACACTTATATATATATCACCCGCATTAGCAGCAGCTGCATTTAAATCTATATTGTACAGGCGAAGCTTTTGAAATGAACCTTTTATTCCTAGCTTTTTCCCGTCTAATGTACAAAGGCTATCACTAAAGTTGCCTGTGATGTATTTTGTTACACCATCTGGGCTATCTGTAATGTCTGTAATGGTAAGGTTACCTGGACTAGTTGTGGCATTACAAGTACCTGCAATGTTTGGAGAAAAGTCTGGATTTTGTAATACAATAGATGCATTTTTGTCTTTTACAAGAAAAGTAGCTTTTTTTAAGTCCTTTATAAGTAATGTAAGGCTCCCTTTATTAACTGTTTTTTTATCAGGAGATGCAACTATGTCAAATGGCATATAACCACTGCCTGATTTAACCAATAGTATAAAAGGTACATAATAGGTATATACCTTTCCATTAACTGAAAAGACGATACTGCTATCGCTAAAGCTACCCGATGATGGGTCGCTTGGGGATACATTGCCTCCTCCCGTTGTGTTATTATTGCATGAGTATAAAGCTATACCACCAATAAGTCCTAAAATAAATAAGAAATTTCTCATAGTTTTTTGTTTGTTTTAGTAGGCAAATATAATGGTTTTTAATATAAAGTAGAAATGATTAACATTGAAAAAAGAGCAATTTAATGCGAATTTTACATAAGAATTCTACTGCCTTAATGTTTTAGTGGTATCATTTTTATCTTATTATTTTACCCAAAAAAAGACTACATTTGTACCTCATTAACTATTTTCAATTATGACTGTACTTGCATTTTTAGGGGGAATTGGTCCATGGGAAGCCATTCTTATCTTTTTAGCTATCGTGATTTTATTTGGTGCTAAACGCATTCCGGAATTGGCACGTGGATTAGGTCGTGGCATCCGTGAGTTTAAAGAAGCATCTCGTGAGGTGAAAAAGGAGATCGAGGGGAATACTAACGAGGAAACTAAAAAATAATACTTCACGAAAGGTGGCAGAATCACTCAGCTCTCTTTCTGAAATCCAAGAAAAAATCAATCATGGTGTCCTCACACATGAGGAAGTGGTAAGGTCGTA
This sequence comes from uncultured Cytophagales bacterium, assembly GCA_964418605.1. GTDB lineage: Bacteria > Bacteroidota > Bacteroidia > Cytophagales > Cyclobacteriaceae > CAYQLY01. The sequence continues at coordinate 231,081 of CAYQLY010000003.1, read as the reverse complement.
CCTTTCAACTATTGAAAAAAAAACACATCTTAATGCATTCTTGGAGGTTTATAAAGAAGAGTCACTTCAACGAGCTCGAGACCTTGATGCAAAGAAAAAAGCAGGTCAACAATTAGGTAAACTGGCCGGTATGGTTGTGGGTATCAAGGATGTGCTTTGTTACCAAAACCATCATCTGCAAGCTTCCAGCAAAATTTTAGATGGATTTATTGCCCAATTTAATGCAACGGCTGTTGAGCGTCTTTTGCAAGAAGATGCTATCATCATTGGTAGACAGAATTGTGATGAGTTTGCGATGGGTTCTTCAAATGAAAACTCTTCATTTGGAAATGTATTGAACGAGATCGCCACGGATCGTGTACCTGGTGGCTCATCAGGTGGATCAGCTGTGGCCGTACAAGCAGACTTATGTCTTGTTTCTCTTGGATCAGATACAGGTGGGTCTGTCCGGCAGCCTGCTGCTTTTTGTGGTGTGGTTGGTCTTAAGCCAACTTATTCACGTATTTCTCGTCATGGATTGATTGCGTATGCTTCTTCATTTGATACGATTGGAATTATTGGAAAAAATATACCCGATATAGCCCTGGTGTTAGAAGTGATCGCTGGAAAAGATGAATGGGATAGTACCGTATCTCATCGTGAGGTGCCTGCTTATTCTCGTCAATTAACTTCACCATCAAAATTAAAAATAGCTTATATCGAAGAGACATTAAGTAATAAAGGATTGCATCCTATCATTCAACAAAAAACATATGAGAAGATTAATTTCTTAAAACAAGAAGGCCATGATGTACAACCAGTACATTTTCCTTTTCTAGATTGTATTCTGCCAACCTATTATATTTTAACTACTGCGGAAGCTAGTTCTAATCTCTCCCGATTTGATGGGGTGCGTTATGGCTATCGTGAAGGAGATGGTGCTAGTCTTGAGGATATGTATAAAAAAACACGTACACATGGATTTGGTCAGGAGGTAAAAAGACGAATTTTATTAGGGACGTTTGTATTAAGTGCAGGGTATTATGATGCTTATTATACTAAAGCGCAGAAAGTACGCCGGTTGATCAAAGAAAAAACAGATGAATTATTTCAAACATACGACTTTATTATTTTGCCGACTACACCTACAACAGCGTTTAAAATAGGAGCGCATACACAAAATGCACTTGAAATGTATCTTGCCGATTTATTTACAGTGCAAGCTAATGTGGCCGGTATTCCTGCTATATCTATACCTAATGGAGAAGATGCGGATGGCTTACCTATTGGGTTGCAATTGATGGCTAGGCCTTTTGAGGAGGAAAAATTATTAGCATTGGCAGAGTATCTACTCAACCGAAACTAATGACCTGTTTAATTCGTTACATAAAAATGGGGATGTTTAAATGTATACTGAATATCGTATTTATATTGAGTAGTGCCATTCTCCTTCAGGCTCAAATAACATCTGTACCTGATAGTTCATTCAGTATATCACCTTTTAGTTTTAATAAACCTATTCCTGATGTTAAAGAAGATTCTATAAAAAAATGGATAGCGTCTATTGATTCTAAAATAAAATTAACCTACAATGATCGTGTATCTAAATTTATTGATTATTTCACGTCGCGTAATAGAGCCTATACACAGTTGATGATTCAGCGTAAGAATCTTTATTTTGATGTATTTGAACAATATTTAGCTCAGCATAATCTTCCAGATGAATTGAAGTATCTTTCCATTGTCGAATCGGGATTGAATCCTAAAGCCACATCGCGTGCAAAGGCAGTAGGGCTCTGGCAGTTTATGGGGGGAACTGGTAAACTGTTTCAGCTTCATCAAGATCATTATATTGATGAACGTATGGATATTAATAAGTCTACAGAAGCCGCTTGTCTCTATTTGAAGCAGTTGTATGGAGTATTTAAGGATTGGGAATTGGCTATTTCGGCATACAACTGTGGCCCTGGGGTGGTTAAAAAAGCGTTGAAGAAGTCTAAAAAGAAAACATTTTGGGATATTTATACTTATCTTCCTCGGGAAACGCGGTCGTATCTGCCTCAGTTTATTGCTGTAACCTATACGATGTCTTTTGCAGATGCGCACGGATTAACACATGATCAGCTGGATTATGCAATGGATACTGATACGATTATGCTTACGGGATTTATTAATCTGAAAACATTTGCTAAACTATCAGGAATTTGCCAAGATGATTTTTTAAAAATTAACCCGGCACTTAAACAAAATTATCTTCCGGACTACATGAAAAATTATCCAATTTATGTTCCGAGTGATCTTAAATCTTATATTGTTGAACACAGAAAATTTATTGTTGATTCTGCCTCGAAGGTCAATAAAGCAGAATTGCTTGCTTTAGTTTCTACCACACAAAAAAAAATAAAAACATATTATACTGCTAAAAAAGGAGAGACGCTAACAAGTATTGCTAAGAAATCTCATGTTAAACTTTCTACACTGGCTAAATGGAATAAACTTAAAACTAATCGAATTAAAGAAGGACAAAAATTAATTGTTTGGAAGACGATCGAAGTGAAAGAGTCTATCGTTTCATCAACGACTAAAAAAACAGTTCATGTGGTACAGTATGGGGATTCACTTTGGACAATTGCTCAAAAATATTCTTTGACAATTCAGCAGATCAAAAATCTTAATCAGTTAAAGGATAATATGATTAAGCCTGGTCAGAAGCTGATTGTGGGTTAGATGAGGTTTTTTATAAATTGTTAATTTTTTTATGTATTAAATTTGTGGCAAATAATTTTGCTGATTTTAAAAAAAATAAAAATGGTTTATGAATAATATACTTGCTTTTTTTAAGATAACTGTATTCCTTTCTTTTAGTTTATTAATTGGATGTGGAAGAACAAGATTAGTAATCCCTGATCTACCGGCTGGCTATAAATATATACCTTCTTCAACCGACACAACTAATAACATGGGTGCCCAGCCAAATGACCCATATGTACAGGGCGATGAGTTGCCGATTCATAAGATAAAAATAGATGCTTTTGCTTTAGGTCAATATGAAGTTACTGTAGGGGAGTTTAAACAATTTGTAAAAATGTCAGGCTATAATTATGATGTTGTAGCTAATGCACCTACTTGGCCTGATGGGAAAATGACTTGGTTGGGCAATAATCATCCCATGCCGCATGTTAGTTGGGTTGATGCGGTTAATTATTGTAATTGGTTAAGCAAGAAGGAAGGGTTACAACCTTGTTATTCTATAGGTTCAACTATAACATGTGATTTTACTAAAAATGGATATCGCTTGCCTACGGAAGCAGAATGGGAGTATGCTTGCCGTGCGGGTCAAGTTAAACCTTATACCATAGGTAATCAAGGAAGAGATACAATAACAGTTGCAGAAGCAAATTATGGTAATGCCGTCGGCAAAACTACACCTGTAGGAAGTTATCAACCTAACAGTTTTGGCATATATGATATGCATGGTAATTTGTGGGAGTGGTGTAATGATTTTTATGATCCTGCATATTATTCTAAACTTGAAGCAAGTCAACCTAATCCAAAAGGACCTGAAACTGGTACACAGCGTGTAATACGTGGAGGCTGGTGGTTTGCTAAAATGGCTGATCAGAGATCTTCTAATCGATATTCTGTTTCTCCTGATTATCGTGGCTATGACATTGGATTTAGAGTAGCTAGAAAATTATAGTGCGTTATCTCAGTATCTTTTTTAATTTTTTTTCTTGATTTTTCTTGCAATGTAATTAGATAACCAAGAACCCAAAATTCCATAAAATGGCATGGCGATATAGGAGGTCAATAAAAACGTTGCTAATAAATAGGTAGTAATTAAACCTCCAAATAATCCTAAAGTGATGCTACCTAAAGCACTTTGTTCTTTATTTTTGAAAAAATAGCCTGATATGCCACCTATTACAGCGCTTAATGCTAATACTTCTAATCCTCCTAACATTAATGTATAGTATTTATGTTGCTAACTTAGCCGTATACACAAAAGTATAGATAATTTTTTAGAGTAGCTTACTCTGAAAAGATAACCACCGGTCTGGTAAAATACCTTCCAAAGCCAATTTGTAGTCTGTGTAAGTGCAAGCAATCACAGCAATAGCATCACTGGCTGTGGCTACTTCCATCCACCATTTTTCATTCCATTTATGTTTTAAGAAGACTAATTCCATATCTTGGTCTGGGAACGTAACTTGGTATTTCAAAAAATCAGCTTCTTTAAAGTTCCGACTTCCTTTACGTTGATAAAAGCCTTCTATAAAATACCAAATCATCGTGGCAATGAGAGAAGCTGTTTGTTCGCGATGATCAAAAGAAGGATTGTACTCATAAAATCCTATCGATGATACCCGATCACTGATGCCTGCATACCATGATAGTTGGCATGCTTCTTCTCCATTCAAACCAAAGGGTTGAGCTCTGTAGTTGCCAGGTGCATTGGTAAGTTGAACCGCTGTGATATCAAAACTAACCATGTCGGCATCTCGGATGATGGGCTCTGCGTGTTCAATATTCTCGCGTATCTCGCCTAGTCGGTAGAGGTCAAATGAAAATTTTTGTAATGTAAGAATTTGTTCAGGTGTATTAAGGTAGGATTGATAACCCAGTTGTGCAAAGTTGAAAAGATAGTTAGGGGTATGTGTCAATAAATAAGAGGTGTGGGCGAGGTGATGATCTGTATTCTGCTCTAGATCTAAAAAAGCATCTATATTTAATACGGTGATCATGCGCTCTAATTTTTCATAGGCCATATATTGGCCATAATCTAAATCATGTGAGCCGCCTATAATGATTGGGATGGTATTTGACAACATAAGTATTTCACATACCTCACGTAATCGCGAATAGGTTTCATCTAAAGTTACACCTAGTCTTAAATTTCCAAGATCGACAATGGTATAAGGCGCATTTGATTTTTTTAGTTGGTATAATTTTTTCCGAATAACATCTGGTCCTTCTTTTGTACCTTGGTTAGATGATGTGCCACGTTCTTCCGCTACACCAATTAATGCGATATGTGCATTGGCCCAATCTGGGAAACGATGAACATGAGTCGCAATAGACGAGCCAAGTGTATCTCCATAAAGTTCTTTTGTAAGGGATTCGTCTAATGAATTAAAAAATAAGGAAATTTCCACAGTTATGTATTTTTCTTAATTAAGAGTTGAATGGTATGTCTTGTTCGTTGTTCAAGTAATATATGTTTAGGATCAGGTATCAACTGATTGATGAGTTCTTGATTATAGTTGCGTATGGTGAGTAATGTTAAATTGTCGTTAAATTTAATTATAAAATCATCTTCTAGTATACGTAAACATTTTTTTATCCGATTGCTTTGGTCTACACAGACTGAAAATGAAAGAGCAGAATGTTGCATCATATTGACTCTGATCGCGTGTGATGCAAGTTGGTATAATATTTTTCCTAATTTATCTTCGTGAATAAAATATAAATCTTTAACATCAAATGAAATAAGAAGTTGATTGGGTTTAAAAATGATGGTAGGTATAATTTGTTTGCTTTCTACACTACTTATTATTGTTCCAGGTTGATCGGGTTTTATGAAAGAACGTACATGTAATGGGATATGCTTATCTTGAAGTGGGCGTATAGTTTTAGGATGAATAACGGTCGCGCCATAATAAGTCATCTCTGCAGCTTCGGCATAAGATAGTTTATCGAATAAAATAGTTTTTTCGACTAATTTAGGATCAGCATTGAGTACCCCAGGTACATCTTTCCAAATGGTAACTGAATCAGCATGAAGAATATGTGCAAAAATAGCTGCTGTGTAATCAGATCCTTCTCGACCCAGTGTTGTTGTTTCTCCAGAATAGGCCTGACCAATAAATCCTTGTGTGATAATAAATTGCTTTTTTAAAATTGGAAGCACGTGTTGCTCAACCTGTTGTGTTGACTTTGTCCAATCTATTTTTCCTTCTCGCCATGTTTTATCAGTTTTAATACAGCTTCGTGCATCGAGCCAAGTGCAAGGTATTTTTTTTTCATCATGTAAATAGGTGTACACGATTAATGAAGATACGAGTTCGCCTATACTTACCACCTGATCATATAACATATCGCTGTCTGATTCGCTCCATCGGTATAACAAATGATTGAGCTCCTCTACGTATGTTTTAATTTGAGCCTCTATAGATTGTGGTGATGGAAATAATTCGTTGACAATGTCGAGGTGGTAGTTGCTGAATTGATTTATTAATTCGGTATGGTCCTTTTTTTCAAGAAAGGCTTCTACTATTTTTTCCAATAGATTAGTCGTCTTACCCATTGCTGAAACAACGACTAAGAGGTTTGTAGGTGAGCCATGATGATGTATAATTTCAGCTACATTTTTAACGGATGCAGTATCTTTGACTGAAGCTCCTCCAAATTTAAATACTTTCATAGCGGTCATTAAAGAGCGGGTAAAATAGTATTTCTGACTTCACCAAAACCAATGCGAACTCCATTTTTTATACTGAAGCCACGCATAATGACCGTATCACCATCTTGGATGAATTTTCGTTCGGTTCCATCAGGCATAGAAAGTGGCTTTTTCCCATTCCAGGTAAGCTCAAGCATAGATCCATAAGATTTTTCATCTGAGCCGCTGATCGTTCCTGATGCCATGATATCACCTGTGTCAACATTACATCCATTAATGGTGTGGTGTGCCAACTGTTGGTGTATAGACCAGTATATGTTTTTAAAATTTGTTTGACATATGGATATTTCTTCTCCTTCTTTTGGTTGAATAATGACTTCGAGTTGAATGTCAAAATTATTTTTACCATTTACTTGTAAATAGGGCAGGATAGGAATGTCTTGTTGAGGTCCTTCTACACGATATGGTTCTAATGCATCTAATGTAACGATCCATGGTGATATGGAAGATCCAAAATTTTTACCTAGAAATGGACCTAAAGGAACATATTCCCATCGTTGAATATCACGCGCTGACCAATCATTGAACAACATAAATCCAACGATGTGTTCTTCTGCTTCTTGTACAGAAATAGAATGCCCTAATGTGCTTGGTTTACCAATGACAAAAGCCATCTCCAGTTCAAAGTCGAGTGCTTTGGTAGGACCAAAAACGGGATTAACTTGCTCATCCGTTTTCGTTTGTCCTTTTGGACGGTGAATCGGAGTTCCTGATAGAATAATAGATGAAGCTCGTCCGTGGTAGGCGATAGGCATGTGTTTCCAATTGGGTAGCAATGGATTTTGAGGATCTCGAAATAGCTTTCCAACATTTGATGCATGTTCTATGCTGGAATAAAAATCAGTGTAGTTCCCTATTTTGATTGGCATGCATAATGTAGTATCGTGCAAGGGAACTAAAATTTTTTTTCTGTTTGCTGTATGATCACGTAATTCCGGATTGTCGTGTCTAAGAATTTCTGATAGGCGCTCGCGTACGTTTCGTACGGTTAATCGTCCGCTTGAAAAAAAACTATTAAGGTAGGGCTGAGAAAAAAGAGATGTAGTTGTTGAATCTATTTTATCGAGATAACCCAGCTGTGCTAGTTCATGTAAGTCTACAATAAAATGACCAATTGCTACGCCGGCTCGTGGTGATCGATTAGCAGTTTTAAATATACCAAATGGTAAATTTTGAATAGGGAAATCACTTTGGGGAGGTATCTCTACCCAGGATGTGATGGTGGGATTATTGGAGTTGAGCACAGGTATAAGGTTAATTTATTTAAAAACCAAATTTATAATCTTATCATGGATTTAGCTAGTCATTTTTTTATAATTCTTATGAAATGAAGTGTAAAAACTTTATAAACTTATATAGTTTTTAAAGTTTCTTTTATGGTTTTTTACAAAAAAAGCCATTCTTTTAGGAATGGCTTTTGGGGGTGAGTGATATACTGTGTTACTTATTCAACGATGATTAATTTTCGTTTGGTTAGGTTGTTCGTATGGAGTAGTAATAGGTATATCCCCGGTTTTGGTTTGGTAAATGTAATTTCTTTAGTTTGTGCATCTACTTCTTTTATGCTTACAGGTTCTATATCTCCCAATATAGTTGTTACTTGAATAGTAGCATGGGTTATATCTTCTGTGCCATACGTGAGTGTAAAAGATTCTGTAGTAGGGTTGGGATAGATCGTGAGCGATGGTATTTCTTTCGTTTCGTTTTTCCCAAGTAGCTTGGCCGTAGCTAGTCGATCTGGTGAAAACGTTGGAATAGCTAAGCCACAGCCATCAAATGGATGTGCTATAAACATACCATCCCCAACAGGTGCAGCTAAAAAGAAATCAGTAGCGGCTGTAGGATAGAGATCCACATAGCCACCCCACGGATCAGCATCTAACCGTACATTAGCTGTATTGAGTATAGTTGTTTGCCCTGAAGATTTGATCCAGGTTTGAGATTCGGTGAGAAATGTGCTATATGTACCTGTTATGGAAAGATCAGATGCACAACAAGATAATAAACAGGAGGCACGATATACATTCATGGATATTAGGTAGCCAGGTTGATTGCCAAAACCTCTATTGAAATTTACACCTACAGGTCTAAGATAGCAATAGCTCATGATAGTTCCACCATTAGGAGGCTCTGCTGCTGTAGGACATCCTCCGGGAGATTTTGGAGCATATCCGGCATTTGGACCACAGCCGTCGATAGCTGTACCATCCCCATTCCACACACAATCATGTGTGTGGTCTGATCCTAGATTATGTCCCATTTCATGGGTTACTATATTTGCGTCTTCAGAGTATGTTGGAAATGGGACTATAGTATTACTCATGCCTGAGGTTACAGCTACTCTCTTAGAAGCAGTCAAACATAAGGAATTTAAATGCCCTCTTCCTCCGTCTCTATAACTAGCAGAAAAGAGATGCGCTAAATCTCCATTAAAGCCGCTACTCATGGCGCTACCAAAAGCAGGTAAAACATCTTCTGTCTTTGTAAGGCCAATATAAGGATCCGGAGTTGTCCATACATTTATCTGTGATATGCTGGTATTTATGCGCTCGTTTTGATAAAGCGTTCTAACAACATTAAACAAGCCCGTTACAAAATTTATAACACGAGTCGTGTTTCTTCCTTGATTGATAAATATCTGCTGATCGGTTTCAATATATACTTTAACACAGTTACTTGTTCCTGTTAAGGTGTAAGAGTCGAGTGGAAAAACGGGTATGCTTGATGACCGAGTGTCTGTACCACAAACAGTATTGTTATTTTTTATCAGCAAATCTTTATCATTATAAATGAGATATTCATTACTTTGGGTATCTGAGGTATTTCTTTTTCCCAACACATAATTACCGTTATCATTGGCTATTACACCAATGATGTTGTCATCAAAAAAGCTGATGGCAACCACGGTATGGGGTTGGTTTTTAATTACACCATAATAGTACGCACCCGGGGTGTATGTTAGGGGTTGCTTCCCTTGGCCACTTTGTGAAGTAAAAACAGTCTGTGCATCGATGACATTGCTTCTGATGAGTTGCACTGTTGCTACGGTGTTTTCAAAAGGGATGTCTATTTCTAAAGCATCTTCTTTCATACGGGCGAGTTGCTTCAATATGTTCTCATCTACTTGGAGTAGTGCAAATCGACTAACGTATTCCTTTAGTGTTGCTGCCTGATTCGTATTAGCAGGTATAACAGAAAACATTTTTGCTTTTACAAACAAATCGGGCGAAATGGCATCGATTTGTTGTTGGATGGGAGATTGCGCTTTGGTATGCAGTATACCTAATGCAACAAGCCCCATCATTAAAACTATCTTTTTCATAGTGCTATGATTTTAATGGTTAGTTTTTAGAGCTTGAAGCATTTAGCTTGGCATTTTCTTTTTTAAGTAGTTCAATTTCTTTTTTTAACTCAATGACATACAAGGTGAGTTCTTCTACTTTACTTAAGATGGTAGCATCCATCGCGGCCATATCAATGCCATCTTTTACCACGTCGTCAGCCGAAGGTACACCTGGTAAGTGTTTGTTTGTTTTTACAAATGTTTCTACATCGGAGAGCGACATTAATCTGTAATCCTGAGCAAATACATAGTCTGACCAATTGGCACTTGTTTTAACAGCTGCTTTTACACGTTCTGTGAGTATACCTCCTTCAACATATAATTTATAATTTCCTGGTGTAGTTATTGAGGAGTTACCTATTATTACTTGACCATTGGTATTGATGGTTAGTCGTGATGTTGAATTAGTTATAATTGAGAATGGATGATTGGTCCATGTCCCTACTATTCCTCCGGCCGGAGCACCATAAAAACCTAAACTGTGTGACCAAAGCCCAGATTTAACAGCAGTAGAAGAGACTAAAAGTTTGGAGTTGACATTCCCAACTATTTCAACTACTTTTTCCCAGCCTTCTCTATTTTCGGGGTTAGTGGTGCCTATGCCTATGCCATTATCATTGGTGATGCGCATTATCTCTTTATCGTCATAATCTGCCCACATGAATTTTGCAATGGTAGGAGATTTTTTTGCAGCTCTAAAAATCATTCCCCAATTTCCATCTGAAAAAATGGAACCTGCAGTATATTTCCCTCCATTAGAGCCAATTGTAATACTTCCATTTGTTTTTATATTGCCTGCAACATCTAATGCTTCTGTAGGACTAGTGTTGCCTATTCCTACATTTCCAGTTTTATCTATAGTCATAGTGTATGGTAATCCTACTGACTCGCCTTTGAGATATGATTTTGATGATATACCGAATGTGAGTTTACCATTAACCGGATCAAGTCTCATTTCTCCTACGTAGCCATTATATAATGATTTACCAGAACCTATTGAATACCCAATGCCTATAATTTTATGGCCACCGGAATGGAATGCATAAGCATCTCCAATAACGAATAAGTCTTTAGGATCGGTGGTGCCTATGCCGACATTACCTGATTCGTCGATTCGCATTCTCTCTGATCCATAAGTAAAGAATTTTATTTTACTTTTTGCATTTGCTAAATATAAGTTAAAGTCAACGCGATCAAAGCTGCCGTTTCTATCAATTGCTTCCATGACACTGCCATTCAGTGGTGCATAATAGGGCGTAAACTCCAATCCTTTATTTGATTCAAAAACGGATAGTTTTGCTGAAGGCTTAGTTGTTCCAATTCCTACTTTGCCAGCATGATATGCATTGCCATCCGTATCAAAAAAATGATATAATAATCCACCATACTCTGAAGAACAACCTTCTTTTCCTGCACATGAATTTCCGTAAATACGAAAGGATTCATTTGAATTATCATTCAATTGTAATTCCAACCAATTATTATCTAAACTATCTTGTACTTTTCTTAAACGGTAAGGATCGGTATCATCACCTCCATCAGCATTGCGAAATGCTATTTCAAAAGTATTTATGCGTCCCCTAACATCTAACTTTGAATTAGGATTAATTGTTCCAATTCCTACGTTGCCCGTATTGCGCATAAAGGTTATCCCTTTGCTCCATTCCCAATTGCCGCTGGCGTCATCGCTTGTGATTTGAAAAAAATCGCCCTTTTTTAAAGCCCCTGATCGTGAATGAAGTATAAACCGTTGACCTAATTCTTCATTTCCAAGAATCATATCTCCAATAAGTTGTAGTGGAGCATCAGGAATTTTAGTTCCAATTCCTACTTTACCATCGTTGTAGTAAATATCCGTTCCGGTTTTTGTCCACTGGCTGAACGCAGCATGATGTAATGTTATTAATGCAATAATAGACAGTACATTTTTAAATCTCTTTGTGTGTATTGTTTTCATATTTTTTGTGTTTTTAACTGTGTTAAGACAGTTTAGATTTGATTTACCCTGTAAATGAAAATAATGAAACCCTCAAAATGTTGTTGATTTGAGGGTTTCATTAAAATATTTTACTCTATTACAATTTCTGTTTGTTCTATTTTTGTGTTTGTTGTGATAAGTAAAATGTACACACCAGTATTAATATTTTTTACGTATATTTTTTTGCTGTATTTGTCGATGTCTTGTGTTGTTATATTTTTAATATTTCCAAACATGTCGACTAACTGTATCCTGGCTTCCTTCAAATCATAGGTCGCTGTTAATGTGAATGAATCGCTTGTCGGATTAGGATATACTTTAAGGTTTGATGATGGTGTGGTATTTTCTTTTTGGTTGTTTTTAAGTTCATTAAGCTGTTGAAGTATGTTTTCAAGCTGGGTTTGGAGTTGCTCATTTTTTTCATTTAACTCTTGTACGGCTTTTACGAGAGGTACTACAAATTGACTGTATCCTAAACTATAGTTATCTTTTTCATTAATAGGTTTATGGATACCGTTGAAATTATATCCTGCTTCTTCAGCTGCTTTTTCTACTTCTTGGGCTATAAACCCACTTTGACGTATATCTGTTGATATTTGGAAGTCTTGATTTTCTGTAGATGTGCTGAGTTTATTTTCAGATGTTTGATTTAAGAAATTTTGAAAACGCTTTGTATCGAAATTATATACTACTGGACGTAGTCTTTTTATAAATTCAAGACCTTTGACATCCTTTTCGCTAATGTTTGTTTTAAAACGTCCATCAGAAACAGTCATAAAAGCTCCTGAGCTTTCAACAAGAGTAACATTTACATCTCCTAATCGTATTTTGTTCGACGCATTTACAGTCGCATTAGCTCCGATAGCTGTTGCGTTGTTTATAGGTCCATTTACATTGCTGCTATACCCAAGAGCTGTATTATTTCTTCCTGTGGTATTATCTACAAGAGCATCATATCCCACTGCGGTATTGTTTCTTCCACTTGTGTTAGATGAAAGTGCATATACACCCATGGCTGTATTATTATTCCCTGTGGTGTTATCAGAGAGTGCAGATAATCCAAAGAACGTATTAGTTATTCCTAATGAACCAGCTTTGGTATTTCCTCTTTTAAATATAAAATCTACATCATCTGTAGTGCCTATAAAGTTGGTAGTAGGATTTGTTCCGGCATTTCCGGTTAACGACCAACCTGATCCGCCCCCACCCATTGGAGCTTGCCAAGTAGCTATTCCATTCGCATCGGAAGTAAGCACTTTTCCTACACCTGGTGTTCCACCAGTAATTTGTAATCCACCGGCGATGAGTGTAGCATTGTTGCCTGTGCCTGCATAGACTTTTACAACTGAATTATTGCCAAGTTGAATAGTATTGCTTTCAGCTACTTTTGCGGTATATCCAATAGCTGTTGCATTAGTTAAATTATCAGACTTAACATCTGCAAAGTAACCTAAAGCCGTATTACCAAAACCAGTTTTATTTGTATAAAGAGCGTAAAAACCATTGCCTGTATTACTGTATCCTGTTGTATTTAAAAGAAGCGAATAGCATCCATTAGCCACATTAGAGTTGCCGGTTGTGTTATCACGAAGTGCACGCATGCCAAGAGCTGTATTCTCCATTCCAGTCGAATTTGATTGAAGTGCACTAGCACCAATGGCCGTATTTCGGTTACCAGTACTACTACTAGTAGAACCTGCTAACGAATAATAACCCAAGGCTGTGTTATATTCACCGGTTGTGTTAAACTCAAGTGCATCCATCCCTATACCTGTATTGTAGTTACCTGTGGTATTGGAGTAAAGAGCGTAAGGACCAATGGCTGTGTTATTGCTTCCTTCTGTATTAGAGTAAAGAGCAGAAAGACCATTAGCCACATTACTTGCTCCTTTGGTATTACTAAATAATGCAGTATATCCAGTAGCTGTATTATGGGTTCCTGAAATGTTTGATTTTAATATCCCATATCCGATGGCAGTATTATAGTCTCCATTAATTGCGAACCATGCACTATCGTAAGTTACATTTTGGGCTATTGTTCCGTAACCAAAGGTTAGTAATAAACTTATTGTTGCTAAAATTTTTTGAAACATTTTGTTGGTTTTACCTAATTCATGTTTCTTTGAATGTTTTTTTTTCATAATCTCTGTTTGTTTAAATGTTAATTAAATCGGCTTAAATATATATCCGATAAGGCTGTAATCCTATAGCATAAGAATAATTATTTATATTTTTTCTACGTGTAGTTTTTATTTATAGTCTACTTATGGATTTAGTTAGTAGGTCATTCATTTTTATGAATAGTTCTTTAACTTCTTCTAGAAAAGAAGCATCAATGAGGTTAATGAGACTTTGGATATCGGCGACATCCCATGTATTGATTTTATAGGTTTGCTCTAATTGGTTCGATTCAAATTTGAGTATGTATTTATTATTCCATTCGAATATAGAAATATGGCAGAAGTCAGCAGGTAAGTCAATGAGTCGTTTCATACAGACAAAAATAAAAAAACACAGGCCAAAATGGCCTGTGCTTTTTGATATTACCAAACTAAAACAAACTGCACCCAAAAAACTAGAAAAAAATAGAAGTTTTTGAAAACTTCCAAAGTGCAGCGTCTATAAGACCCCCTTAACTTAAAAAAGGTTGCATTTGGTATAAAATATAGCTTTGGAGATTTTATCTAGGCTGAGCTAGAATTTGGGGATTAATTGATAATATATTTGATCCCTACGCCTATATTGAATGCATTGGGAACAGCTGTGAAAAGGGCTGCATCATTTGTTATAGGGGAGAAGAATAATTTATAGGAAGGCTCCATATAAAATAATGTGTTTTTCTTTAGTTGATATTGAATAGATAATCCTAGCCAGCTGCTTAGATTCCAGCTGTTGATTAATTGGCGATCTGATTTAAGTATAACCGATTTTTGAGAACTAATGGTCGTATTGGTATTAACTAAAAAATCAGAACAAAGGCCTATTGATGGTGCATAAACCCAGTTTTTCCACCCAAGTCTGTATCCCATTTTGATGGGAATAGTTATGAATTGATAGGCATTTTTTAATGTCATAATGTGGTTTGTATTCAGATTTATCGTACTTGGATCTAATAAAACAGCCAATGTTCCTGATGTTCCTCCTATAACACCGGAACCACCTGGCCCAATGTTTATGCCTTGTGTTCTAAATCCGATGATATCCTTTGGCGTGGTTAATATAGCAGGATAGAGTTTTTGAGATAAGTTATCTTCCCATAGCGCATTAGATTGAATATCTAAGGAATAACGTTCGTATTGAATTCCAGTTTCGATGGTCAGGGCTTTGTTTAATTCAACTCCTGTTTTGAATGAGAATGTATAAGATTGGTTAGATGTCGTGGAGTTTTTAATAGTTGATACAGATCCTAAGGTTGATGCGCCATAGCTGTGGTAAGATTCACCTGCTAGGCGTTCTTTGTCAATTTGTACAGCTTGAGAAGATAATACGGTTGGTGAACCATCTACACCTATCCAGAATTTATTAGTAGAGGGCTTAGTGGACTTAGCATCTTCTTTTGTAGCTGTAAGATTTTTATTTTGAACTGGATTAGAGCTAGCAACTAACATAATAGAATTTTGTATTAACCACGTTTGTAATAAGAGAGGTTTAGGATAGAGTTGGTGTAATTCTATCTCACTAGTCTGTCGATGCCTTTCTGTTTCTAATGAATTTGCAGATGAGTAGTTATCATGTTGGGTGTGATTATCTTTATAATATAATTTATTATCAGTTTTATTTTTATGATCAGCTTGAGAGGTCAGCTGAGTAGAAGATAAGGATGAAGGTTTGTTTTGGTTGTTTGGTTTTTGAGATAGGACTATCTTTTCTAGTTCTTTCATTTTATATTCAAATGAAGCAATCTTAGTAGAAAGATTGGTTGTAGACATATACCATCCTAATAATGATCCAAGAGTGATTAATAACAATAGGCCTGCAGCCAGTCTGTAAAAAAGAAGAAGTCGAGACTCTCTATCGTGGGGGAGTTCTTGTTCTATTTTTTCCCATACTTCAGAAGAGGGCTGTAGTTCAGCTGCTGCAAAAGATTGCTTCCACTGATTTTCCCATATATTATTCTCTTCTTTCATTTTTTTATTACTTTACTTTCTTATCTTTTTGAAAAGTAGATTTTGTATCTTCTTGATTTTCTTCATATTTTTTTAATACTCTTTGAAGAAAAATTTTTGCTCGTGCATACTGTGATTTAGATGTTCCTTCGGATATATCTAACATAGCTGCAATTTCATTGTGTTGGTAACCTTCAATAGCATATAAATTAAAAATGGTACGATAGCTTGTAGGAAGCTGGTGTATAATTTCTAATAATTGTTCATAATGAAGGCTAGATATAACATACGGATCATCCGCCAGTAAGTTTTTGAGATCCGTATTTTCCACATCTACAGCTGGATACAAATACAATTTACTCCTATTGGTATTAAGGGCTGTGTTAATAATAATTTTTTTGATCCAATTTTCGAGTGGGCAATCTTTTCGGAATGAAGATATATGGTTAAATACTTTAATAAACGATTCTTGGAGTATATCTTCTGCTTCTTGCTTGCCATCTGCATAGCGCAGTGCTACGACCAACATTTTTTTTGCAAAAAGATCATACAGTTTTTTCTGGCTTTTTCTATCGCCTTTACAGCATCCCTTAACTATATGTTCCTCCTCTTTGCTTAGCACGGTTGTTTTAGTTGGAGTAGTTTTTTTACGTTTGATTTAGCTTTTAAACTAACCTCTAAAGTTAGCTTATTTTTAGGATACTTCCTATGTGTTTCCGAACTCTTTTATTCGGCCTTGTTCTTAGTATAATAACACTACTTAAAATAATTTAGTTTCTAAAAAAGGGTCCGTTTCTGTGTTTTTTATATTAGTTTGTTGACTCTTTTCTTAATTTTACGCTCAATAACGGATAAGTATGACGTCTTTAAAAACATATGTTTCACATGAGGTAGAAGAAAAATGGTATAGCAGGTGGTATAAAAATGGATTTTTTAAATCTGATGTCAATAGGAATAAAAAATCCTACACCATTGTCATGCCGCCACCTAATGTAACCGGTGTATTGCACATGGGACATATGCTTAACAATACCATTCAGGATGTGCTGATTCGAAAAGCACGGATGGAAGGAAAAGAAGCGTGTTGGGTTCCTGGTACGGATCATGCGTCGATTGCCACAGAAGCGAAAGTGGTGGCGATGCTCAAGGAAAAAGGAATTAATAAAAAGGATTTGACACGCGAAGAATTTTTAAAATACGCTTGGGAGTGGAAAGAGAAGTATGGAGGGATTATTCTGGAGCAACTTAAAAAATTAGGCTGCTCGTGTGATTGGGATCGGACTAAATTTACGATGGATGAGGATTTGTCTGAAGCCGTCATTGATACTTTTATTGATTTATATAAAAAAGAATTAATCTACCGGGGTACTCGAATGGTGAATTGGGATCCGCAAGGAAGAACAGCTGTATCGGATGAAGAGGTAATCTATAAAGAAGTAGATTCTAGTCTTTACTATATACGTTATTTTTTAGAAAATTCGGATGAGTATATAGTCGTGGCTACAACAAGGCCTGAGACTATTTTTGGTGATGTAGCTGTTTGTGTGAATCCAAATGATATACGTTATCAACGTTTTATTGGGAAAAAAGTAGTGTTGCCTGCATTGGGGAAAGTAGTCCCTATTATTACTGATGAATATGTTGATCCCGCATTTGGAACAGGTTGTTTAAAAATAACACCTGCCCATGATATCAACGATTATGAAATAGGAATAAAATATAAATTAGAAATTATTGATGTATTTAATGAAGATGGCACGTTGAATGGACATGCACAATCATTTAAAGGCAAAGATCGATTTCAGGTAAGAAAAGAATTTTATCATCAGCTTAATGAGTTAGGCCTTATTGAAAAAGTTGAGAAGATTAAAAATAATATAGGGGTTTCTGAGCGCACAGGCGCAGTTATAGAACCTCGTCTTTCTCAGCAATGGTTTATCCAAATGAAGAAGTTAGCTCAACCTGCTTTAGAACATGTGTTGAAGGGAACGATTAAATTAATTCCAGAAAAATATACTAATACATACAAACACTGGATGGAAAATGTACGAGACTGGTGTATTAGTAGGCAGTTGTGGTGGGGACATCAGATTCCGGTATATTACTTAAAAAATTTACCAAATCATCCTATTGTAGCTAAAACTAAAGAAGAAGCACTTGACATAGCACATCAAGAGAAGTTGGGGTTCTCTGCATTTGAAGAAAAAAAATATCAACTTTCCGATTTAACTCAAGATCCAGATGTGCTTGATACTTGGTTTTCTTCTTGGTTGTGGCCGATTACGGTGTTTGATCCACATGTGATTAAAAATGGGAAAAATAAAAAGAATGCTGATTTAACTTATTATTATCCTACCAATGACCTCGTGACTGCCCCTGAGATTTTATTTTTCTGGGTAGCACGTATGATTATGGCTGGGTATGAATTTATGGATGCGCCGCCTTTTAAGAATGTATACCTCACAGGTATTGTTCGCGATAAGCAAGGTCGAAAAATGTCGAAATCGTTAGGTAATTCACCTGATCCATTAGAACTAATAAAAAAATATGGAGCTGATGGGGTGCGTACGGGTATGTTGTTTAGCTCCCCGGCTGGAAATGATTTATTGTTTGATGAAAAACTATGTGAGCAAGGCCGAAATTTTTCAAATAAAATATGGAATGCATTTAAATTAATTAATGGGTGGGAAAAAGATGGGCATACAAATGAAGGAAATAAAATAGCTATTCGTTGGTTTGAGTCTCGCTTTAATGAAGCATTGCAAGAAATCAATGAGCATTATTCTAAGTTTAGAATATCAGATGCATTACTTGTAACCTATAAATTAGTTTGGGATGATTTTTGTTCTTGGTATCTAGAAATGATTAAACCTGAATTCCAAAAACCAATTGATCAATATACTTATAATGAAACAATTAAGTTTTTTGAAGAAATATTAAAACTCATTCATCCATTTATGCCTTTTATTTCTGAGGAATTATGGCATTCGATTAAAGAACGAAAAGAGAAAGAATGTCTTATTGTGGCTTCTTGGCCAATACAAGAAAAAATTGATACATCTATTTTGCAACAATTTATGATTGTAAGTGAAACGATCACAGGAATACGAAATATACGAAAACAAAAAAATATTTCTCCAAAGCAGAAAATAAAATTATATCTTAAATCAAAGCCAGAAAATAAATCAAATGAGTTTGATCAAATAATTATAAAATTAGGCGGCTTAGAATCATTTGAGCTTACTTCATCCAAAATTGATAATGCGATTTCATTTTTAGTTCATCAATTTGAACTTTATATTCCTTTCGAAGAAAAAATTGATAAAGAAGATGAAAAAGAAAAGTTACAAAAAGAGCTGGAGTACTATAAAGGATTTCTACTTTCTGTAGAAAAGAAATTAAGTAATGATAAGTTTGTTCAAAGTGCGCCTGAAAAAGTAATAGAGATGGAGAAGAAGAAAAAAGCAGATGCGGAAGAAAAAATAAAAACACTAGAAACTGCTTTGATGCATATCTAATAATTCAATTGGTGAATTTAATAGATTTTATATCTTAACTTCAGGTACCATTTATAAAATAGATAAATGGGGAGAGGTATGTATGAGCACCAATATATCATATGGTCACTTAAAGAAAGTTTTCCAACTTTTTTTAATAAGTGAAAGAATTTTTTTACCAAATCTCTATTCTCTGTAAAAAGCGATTGTCGCATGTGGTAGCGGATCCGAAAAATCAATGCTTGGTTCTCTTCTTGTGTTTTATTGAGTAGATGTGCTCTTTGACAAATGATATACGTGCTGTGAAGAAATGTATGTTGCTTTCGTTGATAGAATTTGAAATGGTGTGCTCCTTTGACTAATCGTTTTAATGTGAGTACTTCATCTATATATCCATACCAATGAAGTCGTGATGATCGAATCATAAAATCAAAATCCTCATAAGCTAATGTTTCATCGTATCCTTTTAATTCATCCATTATTTTTTTTCTAAAAAGAAGGCTTGGTGAGCAGATGAAGTTTCGTTTAAGTATATCTTTGTAAACATCTCCTGTTGGAATAGATTCAATGAGTTGTCTTTTTTTATTACGCTTATAAAAACTACATATGGGTTTCCCAGCCTCATCGATAAGCTGAACATCTGAAAATACAGCGCCATATTTTTCTCCTGCTTGTTCAAGCCATTGGACTTGTTTTTTTATGCGATCCGGCAAGAGGATATCGTCAGCAGCTAGATCAACTATATATTTTCCTTGAGCTTGTTGAAGAGCGATATTGAAAGCGGTGCAGTTTCCTTTGTTTTCATTTAATGCAATAAAATGTATCTCTGGATGATTGTTTAAAAACGTGTGGATGATGGCTTTGCTATTATCTGTACTTGCATCATCGATTATAATTACCTGTATAGGCGTATACGTTTGCTTGATTGCGGAGTCGAGTGCTTCACGAACAAATTTTTCTTGATTATAACACAAACAAATAATCGTTACAATGGGATTAGACATGTATATTTTGCATTAAATTTGTTTTTTATTGATTTTATACTAACTTTGACGACGAAAATTACTATTTTTTTTACATTTTACGCTGTATGACCATTGAAGATTACCGAGCATATTGTTTGTCTAAGAAAGCTGTTACGGAGGAATTTCCATTTGATACGCAAACGGTAGTATACAAAGTAGGTGGAAAACTATTTGCACTTACGAATGTGGATACGTTTGAAAGTATTAATTTGAAATGTGATCCAGAAGAAGCTATTGAATTGCGTGAGCGTTATGATTGTGTATTGCCTGGGTATCATATGAATAAAAAACATTGGAATACAATACGGATGGATAAATCAGTGAGTGACCAATTGATTAAAAAATGGATTGATCAGTCGTATGCTTTGGTTGTTGAGCAACTTACTCAAAAGATTAGAATTAAATTTAAAATTTAAAAAATATAGTTATGTTTTCTTTATTTAAAAAAAGGTATACGTTTCTGGCATTGGGCGATTCATATACTATCGGTGAAGGTGTTTCTGTGGAAGAACGTTGGATAAGTCAAGTTATTCAAAAATTGAAACATCGAAAATTATATTTCAAAAATCCTCAGATTGTTGCAAAGACTGGCTGGACAAGTAGAGAGTTGATTGAGGCATTTGATGCGAAACATATTTTTAAAAGCATTGATTTTGTCTCTATATTAATTGGTGTAAATAACCAATATAGAGGAGAGTCTAAGGAGAAGTATCGTGGTGATCTTATGGAGTTGATAGGGCTTGCAATTATGTCTGCAAAAGATAAATCTAGAGTTATGATTATTTCTATTCCTGACTATGGCATTACTCCTTTTGCTGCAGATAAAAATCCTCAAAAGATAACTGCTGAGATTGAAGAGTTTAATGCTATTAATTATAAGATGTCTAAAGATTTTGGTGTGGGGTATATTGATATTACAAGAGAATCAAGAGAAGCTCAATATAAACCGGATCTTCTTACAATGGATCAGTTGCATCCATCAGGAAAAATGTATGCACAATGGGCTGATAAAATAGCTAATTATATAGAGTCTGTTCTTAAATCAAAACAGTCATGATTATTATTTTAAGTATAGAAACCTCAACTGATGTTTGTTCTGTTGCTCTTCATAGAGATGGCGAGCTTTTTGCTTGTTATAATATAGTTAAAGAAAAATCGCATGCATCAACGATTACCTTATTAATTCAACATATATTGGCAGAGACTGGTATTGACAAAAAACAATTGAGTGCTGTCGCCGTTTCAAAGGGCCCTGGATCGTATACAGGATTGCGCATTGGTGTTTCTACCGCAAAAGGGTTGTGTTTTGCATTAGGTATTCCGCTTATTGGTGTTTCTACACTTACTGCTATGGCACAGCAGATTGCCGTTTTTAATTATAATCACTATATGTTATGTCCTATGATCGATGCTCGTCGAATGGAAGTCTACTGCTCTATTTATAAACCTGATTTGACAGTGGCATATCCAACTACTGCTGAGGTATTGAATGATGATTCTTTTCGCGATATAGTATCGGACAATAAAGTTATTTTTTTTGGAAATGGTTCTGAGAAATTTAAAACGATTCCTACATTTTCTCAACAAAAATTTTTTATTGATGCTATCTATCCATCTGCTCAATCTGTGGGTATTTTAGCATTTAAAAAATATCTACAAAGTGAATTTGAGGATATGGTTTATTTTGAACCATACTATTTAAAAGAGTTTATGAGTAAATAGACTGATTTACATGGGTGTCATTACTGAAGAGCTTCTTCATTTTCTTTGGAATTTTCAATATTTTAATAAATCAGGTCTGGCAGGTACTCAAAATGAAAAGATTGTTGTTCTTAAAAAAGGTATTCATAATACTAATTCAGGTCCTGATTTTTTGGATACGCATATTTTTATTGATGATGTTGAGTGGCACGGTTCTGTTGAGATACACTGTTATTCGTCAGAATGGAAAAAACATAATCATCAATATGACGCTGCCTATAATACAGTTGTTTTACATGTGGTATATGAACACGATCGAGAATGTTATAGGCAAGATGGAACGCGTATACCGGTGTTGGAGTTAAAAGATAGAGTTTCTCTACATCTGCTTCAACAGTATCATGATCTTATGGCTAATTATGGCAAAATTCCTTGTGAAGCATTTTTGAAAGATATTCCCTCTATTATATATATATCTCAGTTGCAACGTGCCATGGTTCAGCGACTTGAGCGGAAAGCACATAGTGTATTAGAGGTTTTAACTAAGAATAAGATGGACTGGGAAGAAACGGCCTATCAGTTGTTTGTTAAATCATTTGGTTCTAAAGTCAATCAAGATGCATTCTTTCAACTTAGTCAGAGTGTTCCATTTTCTATTTTAAAAAAACAGTCGAATTCTATTTTTCAACTTGAGGCATTATTATTCGGTGTAGCTGGTTTAATACCATGTGATAGTGAGGACTCTTATATTACTAATCTTAGTAAGGAATACTCTTTTTTGAAATCAAAATATGGTACAGTGTTAAAAGAGATGAATCAAACCTATTGGAAGTTTTCCAGAATACGACCAGCGCATTTTCCTACTGTTCGCTTAGCACAATTAGCAAGTATACTTGTTGAGCTGCCTCATTTATTTTCTACATTTTTATCGATTCGTAGTCCTCGGGAAATGGATTTTTTAATAAAAGTAATGCCAAGCTTATTTTGGCAACAACATTATACATTTCAAAAAAAATCTACTGATAAAATAGGTGGAATAGGTAGAGAGATGATGCATAATATCCTTATCAATGTGGTTGTTCCTTTGTTGGCAGCATATGCCATATATACGCAAGATTCCATATATATGGAACAGGCTGTATTTGTTTTAGAAAAAATGCCTTCTGAAAAAAATAGTATATTAGAGAAATATAAGAGTTTAAATTTTTCAATACATCATGCTTTTGACTCACAAGCTGTTCTTGAATTAGATCGTTATTTTTGTTCTCAAAAAAAATGTTTGCAGTGTATGATTGGAAGCCAAATTTTTAAAAAAAATGTTTGACTATTTTTTACATCTATTCATTCTAGGTAGTATCTCTTTTGTTTTATTTAAAACATGGAAAACATTTCCATTGAGGTCCTGGTACTGGATCGGGTTAGGCATAAAATTGCTTGGTGGAGTTGCAATGGGGTTAATTTATTTTTACTATTATAAGTCTGGAGATACCATTGTTTATTTTCAAAAAGCCGCAGAGCTTGCCAGTTGGAGAGAGGAGGGATGGATTTCTTTTTTTAGAAAACTTTATGCTTATAATATAGCGTATTCGTATGAGTATGGAATAGCACGAAATAATTTTATAGAGAGTGTTTTTTCTATAGTTTACATTTTTTGCAATGGCCACTATTGGATTATGAGTCTTTACTTTTCATTTTTTAGTTTTATTGGATTTTTTTATTTTGCTAATAAATTATATGCCTATTATCCTTTACATAAACTAACTCTAGGTCTTGCCTTTTTTGTTTATCCTTCGGTTGTATTTTGGAGTTCTGGGTTGAGTAAAGAAAGTATTGCTCTGTCATCATTATTTATAGTAATTGCTTTTTTGATTGATAAGGAAAAGAAAAAGAATACTAAACAGATATTGTTTTTGATCTTGGGATTATCTTTAGGATGGATTGTGTATAAAATAAAATTTTATTATCTTGTTATTGGTTTAGCTTGTTTTGGTGCGTATGCTTTAGTTTGTAGAGTTAATACTATAATTTCGCCTAAACGAAAAGGAATAGTATTGATTTTTGTTCTTATTTTTTTAATACTGATTTATTTCTTTTTATCCAATGTACACCATACGTTGTATCCCAGTCAGCTCTTATTTGAAATGGTTAATAACCATCGTATGATTATGGACGTAAGTCCTACGCATACAATTGTGTATTCCCATTTAGAACCTACTTTTAAAAGTTTTCTCATAAACATGCCTTTAGCATTGTTTTCAGGATTATTTCGTCCGCTTGTTGGAGATGGATATACAGGACTTTATGGGGTGAGTATAGTAGAAAATATGTTTTTATTTTTATGTTTTATTGTCATGTGGTGGTCTCGTATGAAGACTAGAATATTTGAGTTTAGTTTATTTAGTTTTATATGTTGGTTATATATTATTATTTGCGCTTTTTCCTTGGCTTTAGTTTGTCCTAATTTAGGTTCTTTAATGCGTTATAAAGTTATGTTTTTACCATTTTTTGTTTTTTTTATACTTAAAAATAATGCTTGGATAGAGGGATTAGTTAGAAAAATAGGTATAAAAAAATAAATTTGCATTCTTGTATTCATAATTGTAAATATATATGCAGCAACCTGTTATTATACTAGGATCAAAAGGGCTTGGAAAAGTAGCCATGGAAATTTTTTTAAGTAACGATGTATCTATTTATTGTTTTTTAGACGATGATGTGTCTTTGCATAAAACAACAGTTTACGATATCCCTATTTTAGGAAGTATAGATGATGATGGTTTTTTAAAATACATTGGGAAAAAATGTGAAGCATTTGTAGCTGTAGATGAAACGATTTATCGCAAAAAAATAGTAGATATGCTTATTGAAAGAAGAAAAGTAATGCCTGTTAATGCCATTCATAAACAAGCTATCATTTCAAGGTATGCATCCTTTGGACATGGTAATTTAATTAATGCAGGAGTCGTAATTAATACCGGTGCTCGTATTGAAAGTCATTGTATTATTCATAGTCATGCGTTGGTTGATTATGATGCTCAAGTAGGTGATTTTGTTCAGATTGGTGCAGGAAGTATAATTAATGCAGGCGTTGTCATTGAAAAAGGCGCTTTTATTGGATCTGGTGTAACACTTGTTGCTGGAGTTAAAATTGGTAAAAATGCACGTGTTGGCGCTGGATCAGTTGTAGTTGCAGATGTAAAGGAAAATTCAACGGTGTTTGGCTATCCGGCTGAAGCAATTAAAGAGTAATTTTTTAATTCCG
Organism: uncultured Cytophagales bacterium; assembly: GCA_964418605.1. Classification (GTDB taxonomy): domain Bacteria; phylum Bacteroidota; class Bacteroidia; order Cytophagales; family Cyclobacteriaceae; genus CAYQLY01. The sequence continues at coordinate 205,727 of CAYQLY010000003.1, read as the reverse complement.
TTTTAGTTTATTAAAATTGTACTTAACTATTTTTTTTAATTTTTATGTCCACTCAACAAAAGAAAATCTATCTTAATAAGACGATTTTAGCGGGATATTCTTTTATTGCATCATCTAGCTATTGTCCAACAAGGTATACTATGCAGGTGTCCTGTTGCTCTTGTGCTTGTAAATTATAAATTTTATCATTATTTAACACTTAGTTTGAACCTAAGCACGTTATGAAAACACATCATATTATTTTATACTATTGCTATGCACCTATAGCAGATCCTGAGTTATTTCGGGAGGAACATCATTTATTTTGTCTTGAACTTGGATTGCGCGGAAGGATCA
>CAYQLY010000003.1:0-205381 GCA_964418605.1 uncultured Cytophagales bacterium | reverse complement strand
GGATCATTATTGCCGCCGAAGGAATTAATGGAACTGTTTCTGGCACTAAAGAAGCTTGCGAAAAATATATGGCAGCTTTAAAAGCTGATTCACGCTTTCAATCTATTGAGTTTAAAGTTGAAGAGCATGATAAGCATGCATTTGCTAAACTGCATGTCCGTGTCAAAGATGAAATTGTTCATTCTGGTCTCACGCATATTGATCCTAATCAACAAACAGGTATTCATCTTGAGCCGGATGAGTTTAAGAAGATGAAAAATGAAAAGGATGTTGTTTTATTAGATGTGCGTTCTAATTATGAGCATCATGTGGGGAAGTTTAAGAATGCGGTAACATTAGATATTGAAAATTTTAGAGATTTTCCAGAAAAAATAAAAGAACTTGAACACTATAAAAATAAAAAAATTATCACCTATTGTACAGGCGGTATTAAATGTGAAAAAGCAAGTGCTTATTTATTAGAACAAGGGTTTGAAAATGTATATCAATTGCATGGGGGCATTATCAAATATGGACTGGAAGAAGGTGGTGAAGATTTTGAAGGGAAATGCTATGTTTTTGATAATAGGATAACTGTAGATGTTAATGAGGTGAATCCTACTGTTTTATCGACATGTTATATTTGTGGCACGACGTGTGATCGTATGATTAATTGCGCTAACTCAGAGTGTAACTTACATGCTCCTGTTTGTGAAACATGTGGCTGGGAAATGGATGGTGCATGTTCTGAAAAATGTAAAACTAATCCAGCTAAACGCCCTTATGATGGCACAGGTTATTATCAGAAAAAAACCAATGGCTATGACCCGCGAAAAGGGTTGAAGCGGAGGCAATGATAATAGATTATTCTATTATGAATTATAAGTTTAAAATATATTTTACATGCATTTTTATAGCTTTAGCTTTTTTCTTAGCCAATGCTATTAATGCTCAAAATGATCGTTTCGGAAAGGTTTATTATGATGAGTTACGCATGGGTTTAAATATAGGTTTTGTTACGCCTAGATATGCTGATCTAGGCGTAACTATGAACTATGTTGACAATCCAGGTTTTCCTAAATTTATTGCATCTGTTTTTTTGGGTACAGAGTATGGGCGTTATGGTTCTCAATCCATATCTGCAGCTAAGTTAGGATTAGCCTATTATCAGAACTTTATCGTTCTTGGCCCTTTATTTAAATTAACTTTGCTTTCTTATTTTTCTGATCAGAATAATGATTTAAGAATTCGCCCTGAGATCGGTCTTGGTTTCTTTGGGCATTTTTTTATAGGATATGGTGTCAATTTCCCTTTAGCTGTATCTAGGATAAATGAAATTCAGTTTGGCGTATTTACTATTTCCTATACATTGAATTTAGCTAAATGGAAATCTCCAGATAAATAAATTTATTTTTTAAATAATTATTTATCTAATACAAAATCAAGCATAATGGAGTTCATACAGTAGCGCTTGCCTGTTGGTTTTGGTCCATCGTCAAATACATGGCCAAGATGCCCTTCACATCGGCCACACAATACCTCGATGCGTTCTACACCTATTGAATGATCGCTTTTGTAAATCACACTATTTTTTCTTACAGTCTCAAAAAAACTAGGCCAACCACATGTACTTGAAAATTTGGCATCAGAACGAAATAGCTTATTTCCACATGCCGCACAGTAATAAGTTCCAATGCCTGTATAGTTCCAATATTTTCCACTAAAGGCATATTCAGTTGCTTTTTTACGGGCTACTTGATAAAGACTATCTGGTAAAATTTTTTTCCATGTTGCATCATCAAGATCAAGCTTTGTTGTGTCTGTGTGTGAATAGTAAGGATTAGGGAATAGTTTGTTCTTTTTTATAGTAGCAGGTTGGCTATATGTATTGTAGGAAAAATAGAGAAGATGTATAAAAACAAAAAATAATTTCATAATAAATAAAACATAATAAATAAAAAAATTAAGTTAATAAGGTTATAGGTTATCGATTATTTTTTTAATCTAAATAAGTAGTACTTATTTCTACCAATTGTGAAATAGTATAAAATAAGTATAATCCCAGAAGTTAAAACTAGTCCGGCAATATTTTTTGGCACATGAAAAAAATAAAACAATAGCATAGCCAGAATTGGACTTATAAAAGAAAGTAAAATCCATCGAGTTGGTCTAAATTCAAAACCTATAGTTTGGTTTTCTTTTATATCGATATCAATTTTTCCACACTTAAGGTATTGTTGAACTTTGATTGTATGTGGGCCTGGGCTTAAATTAAATTCTTTTTGCTCCCCATTAGAGATAAGATCTACTTGTTTGTCATCAATATAAATAGATATATTGGTGAGCATTCCATTGATATTTTTTTTACGATGAAGAATCAATTTTCCTGTCGGCATATATTTTTAATTTACTGTTCTTTGTAATTAATCTGCGGTACTTACAAACTCATTAAATTTTTTAATAAATTCATCGATATCTTCTTTTTTAGTATTGTTATAAAATGTAGCTTGAAAGTTACGAGCTAGTTGATGAGTGGTTGTATTAGAAAGCGAAATTGACCTTGAATGAACAATGCCGAGGAGATGATTGTCTTTAAATACCAGTTGAAGTCTATACATAGGTGAAGGGTCATCAATCCAGTTTTCATAATTAGCATATGTGACAAATGGAGAGAATCGATCATCTTTGTCTAAGTTGAAATTAGCAATAAAGTTTTGCATTTCTTTCAACTCTCGGTCACTAGCTATTTTAGCTGTATAATCAATAAAAGCATTTTCAATAATAGTCTCAGTATATATATGTTTTTCATCAACATAACCTATTATTTCAGCCCAAGCTTGATCTTCATCTGAAGAAATAGAAACTTTTGTATCCTGTAATACTTCCCCTGCTTCTTTACCATCTATTATTATTTTTTTTCCTTTTTTAAGGATATCTATGTTGTCGTTATACTCTTTAATTGAGATGTTTATTACAATACCAATTTGATAGTATCCATTACGAAGAGGGGTGCAACTTACAAGTGTAGAGTCCTTTAATAAAAAGGATATGTTCCCATTAATCGTATCTCGAACAGTAGTATTCTCTTTGATTCGTTCACCAATAATTGGGGCGTGAGACATGCTGTTTTCTTTTTTTGTTTTTTTCATACATAATGTAAAAGAAAATAGCATACACGTGAAAAGTGAAAGGTGGATAATTTTTTTCATCATTTTTTAAATTTATTTATGCAATATAATGAAAGTTAAGCGTCTGTGAATTTAAGAAATATAGAAAATGGTGATTTTATGGTACTCTTTTATGTTTTTTTATTAATTTTGTATTAAATTATTAACTAAAAACTATATCTTATGAAAAAAGCAAAATTTTTATTACTCAAAAAAACAATTTTTTTATTATTTATTGTTTCCTTTTTTATTTCTTTTTCAGCTTTATCCGGCGGTCTTTACATTAGTAGCGCAGATGGAAATTGGAATGATCCAGCAACATGGTTAATGCCTGTCCCTGGTAAAGAGGTATTTCCTACTAAGGATGACAATGTGATTATTATGAATCATAAGGTTGTTCTTGATCGCTATGCTCATTGTGCCAGACTTAATATAGCTAGCGGTGAATTGGTTGTAAAGGATGGAATTGATATTCATGGCGATTTGTATATTGGATCATTAGGGAAGCTTTCTGTTAATATGTTGTATACAGAACCATATTACAAGATGTTAGCAGGCATACCATTTTTAATAGAGGGTTCTTTATATAACTTAGGCCAAATGGAGTTTAAAAAGAACATAAGTAGTCCACCTAAATTTCTTAAAACTTTATTTACGGTTTACCAAGAATTTACCAACGACGGTACTATTAAGTTTATTGATGATGGAATTGATGATAGGTTATTTGTAGAATTTAGAGTTGGCGATGGTTTTTCTAATAAAGGTAAGTTTGATTGTGCATCAACGGGTAGTCGTATATATACTTTCCGTAAGAATATTACTAATGTAGGTGAAATTAAAGCTAAATATATTGAGCTTCTATGTGGGTTTTATGGGCACATTAAGGATACTGCAGGGGCTAGTTGGAATTTTCCAAAAGATGCAGAAGTCAGATTGGCTTATTTTAATGGATTTGCGATTCCAATAGATACCGCTATTATCACGTTTGATAGCGCCGCTGCTTTTTTAAATGGATTGTCTACTATAAAGAGAGGAAATGGCAAGATTTCAATGGGTATAGGTGTTGTTAGTGATCGAGCTGTTGTTGTATTTCATTCTCCTAAAGATTTTTTTCTAGATGAACTTTATTTTGATCCAACTTTTAATAATTTCATAGTTGAAGGTGGCAGTCTCACAGTTGATCAAATTCTATATATGTATGGTAGTAGAAGTTTTGACAAGCTTCTTATACGTAAAGGAGCTTCATTTAATTTGCTTTGCGATGATTGTGGTGTTTCAGTTGTTGATTTAGAAATTTCTCCTACTGCTTCATTCAATATGTTAGGCTATAACTCTTCTTTGTGGATTACTAATTCCTTTAAACAGTATGGTGATTTTTTTGTTCCTAAAAATGTGATGTTTTCACCGCTACCTTCTTATAAGCGAACAGATACTATTTCGTTTATTTCGAGTCAATCAAGCATAGTATTTAATAATCTTACGATACGTCAATATCCTACCATTCCAACTCCTTTAAAAATGGTTGTACAGTCGGACTATTTGCACCATTCGTTTAGTCATATAGTTGTAAAGGATAGTCTTGTAGTCAATAATGCACGGGTTGATTTAGGTGCTCGTATGATTACTATGGAGTCATCACCAAAGCTGAGCATTGTAGACGGATGGTTTTATAATAGTCTTTTTAGAAAACGATTTGATCCATTGGATGGTCCTGTTGTTACCGGTAGTACAACATCGTATTTCCCAGTTGGAAGTGTAAGTTATACTAGACCATTTTATGTTGGATATAATACAGCACCTACATTAGAAGGGTATGTTACCGTAAGTTATGTTGATAAAGGAACGACAAGTAGTGTGTCATTTAGGGATGGTATAAATACAATTCAAAAAAGGCGTGATGACTTTTGGATAGTATCTTCATATGGTTTAAGCTCAACAGTAGACTATAATATACAGGCTTCTTACCCATCAATTGCGGGTGTTGCCAATATAGATGATTTGCGATTGACATTGTATGATAAAGTTGTCGGTCAAGTCGGTAAAAATTTTGGCACTTCTACTTCTCCTACTATAGTGCGCCAGAAACTACAACTTAATGAGCTGAATAATGTTTTTTATATTGGTAGTATTAATTCAGTTCGATCTCCATTATCTTTAGTAGCCCCTGTTGCACCATTTGTAGAAAAATCAGAAGATAAAGAGATAAGTATTTGCCCTAATCCATCAGTAGTAGGTGATATTATTCAGGTAAAACTCCCTTCTTATATGAGCTATCAGGAAGATGATTCTATTTCTTTTGAAGTAATTAATGCTATGGGAAGTCGTATATATACACAGGAAGATGTAAGAATGACTTTAAGTGGAACAATTGACTTAATTGGCATGGTGTGTAAAAAAGGTATATATACTCTAAAGCTAACTTATAAAGATAAAATTTTTTATAAGCGGTTTTTGGTTAATTAGTTTTCTTAAAAAGATAGTATATAGTCTACTTGTGAATATGCAGGTAGACTATATTTTTTATCCCATCTCACTCAATTCCAGCCATCTGGCTTCTTTTTGTTCTAATGATTGATTGACTGTATGGATTTGATCACTTAATTTTTGAATTTCATCAAATGGTAAATTAGGAATGCTTATTTTTTCACTTAATAATCGTTTCTCTTCTTCTAATACAGGGATCTCTTTTTCTAATTGCTCAAACTCTTGTTTTTCTTTGAAGCTCATTTTCTTTTTAGTAATGGCTTTTTCTTCTGCTTCTCCTGTGATGTAATTGGTTGGTTGAACGGTAATAGATTTTTCATCTTTATTCCCTTTTTTTTGATATTCATTATCTTTAAGCCATAATCTATACTGAGTGTAGTTGCCAGGGAATTTTCTAATTTCTCCTTGTCCTTCGAAAATAAAAAGTTGATCAACTAGTCTATCCATAAAATACCGATCATGGCTGACGATCAATACACAGCCTTGGTATTCAGCTAGAAAATTTTCCAATACTGAAAGGGTAGGAAGGTCTAAATCGTTTGTTGGTTCATCGAGTATTAAAAAATTAGGATTCCGAAATAATACAATTAATAACTGAAGCCGTTTTTTTTCTCCTCCACTTAAAGCGCTTAAAAAGGTATATTGTTTTTGTGGTGTAAACAAGAATAATTCTAAAAATTGGGCTGCACTTAATTTTCCCCCATTAGCTAATGGAAAGCTTTCAGCAAATGTTTTTACATATTCAATCACACGCATGTCATTTTTGAAAACGAGTCCTTGCTGTGAAAAATTTCCAAATACAATGGTGTCGCCTACATTGATTTTGCCGCTATCAGCCTGCTCAAGTTGTTGTATGATATTTAAAAATGTGGTTTTTCCTACGCCATTTTTTCCTACAATACCAATACGCTCTCCTTTACTAAAGGTGTAATCAAAACCTTTAAGAATAGGTAAGTCGCCATAGCTTTTGTAGACTTTTTTCATCTCTATAATTTTACCACCTAAACGACTCATTTTAACTTGAAGTTGTAATTGGGCATCTTCTATTTTTTGTTTAGCCTTTGCTTCGATATCATAGAAATTTTCTTGCCGGCTTTTACTTTTTGTTGTACGCGCTTTAGGTTGTTTACGCATCCATTCTAGCTCCTTACGATATTCATTTTTAGCTTTCTCAATACTGCTTAACTCGTTTTCAATACGCTGTGCTTTTTTTTCCATGTAATTTTCATAATCGCCATGGTAGACGTACATGTTTTCGCGTTCTAACTCCCATATTTCTGTACATACCGCATCTAAAAAATACCGATCATGAGTGACTAAAAGCAAGGTTACACTTTCTTGACTTAAGAAATTTTCCAGCCATTCGATCATCTCTACATCCAGGTGATTGGTAGGCTCATCCATCATTAATAATGTATGCTTTCGTTCAAAGCCCATATCTATAAGTGTTTTGGCTAATGCTACACGTTTGCGTTGACCACCACTCAAGCTGCTCATGGGATTTTGCAGATGATGAATATTGAGTTTGCTTAAAATTTGTGTTACTTTTGATTCATAATCCCAGGCATTCAGTTCGTTGATTGTGTTCATGGCGGCTGTCATGGCGTCTCCATCACCTGTTTCCAGTGCGACTTCATATTGACGAATAGCGGTGAGAATAGGATGTTTGCTATTAAAAATATTTTCAATTACAGTTTTGTTCTCTTCAAATTGAGGGTTTTGTTCGAATAAAGCTAGTGTAACATCTTTATGGATGGATAGTTTTCCACTATCCAATGATTCTTGGCCAGCCAAAATTCGGATTAGTGTTGACTTACCCATACCATTGCGAGCAATAAGTGCGATTTTATCTCCTTCGCTGATATGGAATGTGATATTTTTAAATAGAGGATGGATTCCAAAACTTTTTGTTAATCCTTCGGCAGAAACGTAATGCATGTTGCAAATATACAGCAGATGCGCGAGTTCCAATTAGACCTTATTATTCTTGTTTTATTCTTTTAGCAAGGTTAGTTTTTCGTTGTTTATTATAAATATAGCCACGTTAATTTTTTTCATTATGAAATCTAAAGAAACTATTATGTTATTAGGCTTCACTAATTAGTATCTCATTTTTTAGTTGCTATCTTTTCTTTCCACCATTTTTCCATTTTTTCAACTACTTTAAATGTAGCAGGGCAGAATTCAATATTTTGTTTTTGAATGTGGATGTAATCAATCACTTTCTTTTTGGTGATATGAGGAAATCCAGAGCAGTCTGCAGGACGAATAGCGTAGATACTGCACTTATTATCTTTTTGTAAAAACTGACAAGGTGTAGTGGTGTTCATCCAATCTCCACTTTTGTCTTTGTAGAGCCACTTTTTTTTGAACTCAGCTACGCTCATCTTGAAATGTTTAGAAATGCGTTTCAAATCCTTGCTGGTATAAGTAGGTGTCATTACTTTGCAGCAGTTGGCACATTCCAAGCAATTGATTTCCTTCCAAGTTTCTGCATCTAGTCGTGCAGTATTGCTGTCTAAATCTTTCGGTGCCTTTTTTTCTATTTTACTTAGAAATCGACGTAAACGTGCCTTGTGTTGGGGCATCCGTTTTTTAAATGCGCGTAGTGTAAACATAATGAAATATTATGCAAAATTATTAATTTGCGTGTAATAATAATGGCAAGATGGCGTTTTTTATTGATATGTATCTAATCTGTAAATTTGAGAGCTTTGTTCTAATTTAAAAAAATATGACAGACAACGAAAATATAATTCACACTTTTTATAAAGCATTTCAGCTTAAAGATTTTAAAACAATGCAATCATGTTATGCTGACCATGCTATATTTTCTGACTCTGTCTTTGTTGATTTAGGTGCACAGCAGGTAAAATCTATGTGGGCGTTTTTGTGCTTACGTGGTAAAGATTTACAGGTGGCCTATTCTCATGTGGTGGCTGGTGAACGTGAGGGTTCTGCAGAATGGGTGGCTACGTATACATTTTCAGCAACGAACAAAAAAGTTATTAATCGCATTAAGGCGAACTTTATTTTTGAGAATGGAAAAATTATTGCTCATCGTGATGTGTTTCATTTTTACCGTTGGGCACGTCAGGCGTTTGGTATAAAAGGCTGGTTATTGGGTTGGACTTCTTTTTTTAAGAATAAAGTTCGTAAACAGGCCTTAAAAAATTTAGAATTTTATCAATCTAATCTTTAAATTTTATTTTTTTTAAAAAAACACTATGACTTATACAGAAGCAGTTTCTTATTTATATGATCACCTGCCTATGTATCAACGCGTGGGGGCTAAGGCTATAAAAAAAGGATTGGATAATATAATTCTGCTTTGTGAACGTTTAGGTAATCCACATCATCAGTTTAAGTCCATTCATGTTGCTGGTACGAATGGTAAAGGAAGCAGTTCACATATGATTGCTGCTGTTTTACAATCAGAAGGATATAAAACGGGATTATATACATCTCCGCATCTTAAAGAATTGACTGAGCGCATTCGAGTGAATGGATCGGAGGTTCCATGTATAATTGTAGCAGATTGGGTCACTCAGCATCAGAATTTAATTGAAGAAATTCAACCTTCTTTTTTTGAGCTTACGGTTGCATTGGCGTTTGATTATTTTTCTCAACAAAAAGTTGATATCGCTGTGATTGAAGTAGGTTTGGGTGGACGATTGGATTCAACTAATATTATTCAGCCTATCGCTTCATTGATCACGACGATTGGTTATGATCACCAAGATATGTTGGGTGAAACCCTGCCTGAAATTGCTCTCGAAAAAGCGGGGATCATTAAACGAGATACGCCTGTTGTGATTTCATATACGCAAAGAGAAGTCGAACATGTATTTATGCAGCAGGCAAAAATGAATCAGAGTTCTATTGTTTTTGCTGATCAGCTTTTGGAGTTAAAATCGCCTCGTGTAGAAGGTTCGTATTTAACTATTGATGTATTAGAGAATGGTATTTCTTGGTTGCCTGCGTTGAAGTCAGGTTTGATAGCGTATTATCAATTAAAAAATATTCCCGGAGTTTTGGCTATTACAAAAGAATTAAATCGACAAGGTATTAGTGTTTCAGATCAATCTATTCGAAAAGGTATTCAAGATGTAATAATGCTTACAGGTCTCAAAGGTCGCTGGCAAATGATTCATGAAAACCCAACTGTTATTTGTGATACAGGGCATAATGAAGACGGTATTCGCGAAGTAATGAAGCAGTTAAGCTATATGTCTTATCGTAAGCTGATTTTTATACTTGGGTTCGTAAAAGATAAAAAAGTAGAAAAAATACTTTCATTTTTTCCATCTCAAGCAACATACTTTTTTTGTCAAGCGCATATCCCACGAGCGATGGAAGCTAAAAAAGTGCAGCATATTGCCGAATCACTAGGCATTCAAGGAAGAATTATTTTGGATGTTAATGAAGCTATTGCAGAGGCTAAAAGAGAGGCACATCCCGATGATTTGATAGTTGTTGGTGGCAGTACATTTGTAGTAGCGGAGGTGAATCATTTATAGTTTAAATAGGCATGACACGTCAAAAGCTAAAACGATTTGAAGAAATAAAGTCCCGCGAGCATTTTCTACAACCGGGTAAGTTGCTTTTTACTTCTGTAAAAGGCCAATGGCATGACTCTGTTTTTAAAACACATCATCCGATAACGCTTGAGTTGGGTTGTGGACGAGGCGAATATACGGTTGGATTAGCAGCATTGTATCCTGATCAGAATTTTATTGGTGTGGATATTAAAGGTGATCGTATGTGGAAGGGAAGTACGCATGCATTAGAACATCATCTTACTAATGTAGCTTTCTTACGAACAGAGATACATAATATAGCTTCTTTTTTTGCTCCACAAGAAGTTAGTTCTATCTGGATTCCTTTTCCTGATCCCCGTCCTAAAAATAAAGATGCTAAGCGCAGGTTGACACATCCTCGTTTTCTTGCTATTTATCGCTCTCTTCTTCTTCCGGATGGTTGGGTTCGATTGAAAACAGATAATGCTGACTTGTTTGAGTATACGCTTACTGTATTACAGCATGAATCAATTAAGGATTTGGTTTATACATCTGATTTATATCAATCGCCATTACTTGAAGAACATCATGGTATCCAAACCAACTACGAGCGTATATTTAGTTTAAAAGGATTCCCTATTCATTATTTGCGGTTTCGTTTTTGTTGAATACTATTTTTAATCTTCTATTTCAAGCGCTTCTAAAATAGAAGCTAATGTTTCGAAGTCGCTGTATCCTGTTTTTATTTCATGGCTGCCATTCAGGGCAATACCATCCACACCAGCAGCTAGTGATAGGCTGTTTTCTTTTGTTATTCCTCCAACTAGTAATTTATAGTCTGGGTATTTTTTTTTCCATTCTGTGATATGTTCTTTGGATAGATGATCATTGAGCTCTAGAAGCAAATAAAGATCAGGTAGGTTATGTTGAAAAGGGGGAAGTTCGATAGGCTCAGAAAGTCGCAAGATAGTAGGATAGCCAAGTTGGCGAATAGAATTTATCTCATCTACTCGATCTGTTTGAATCCATTGAACGGCATAATTTTGCAAGGTAGTTTTTATTTCTTCGCAATTTTGTTTAAAAAACTCACCTATAAGTTGAACACCTGTTATCCATCCACTTAACTCTAGAAACCGACTTGGAGATATGTATGAAGGGTGTGTAGAATCTAAACAAAATCCTATCCACTCTACACCCATGCCGGCACAATAGCGCGCATCGCTGAGATGAGTTACACTATTTATTTTGACTCGCGTTTGTAATGCCATGAGGTATTTTTTTCTTTTTGATTCTAAAATTACAAATTTGGCCTTATTTTTTGTAACGTGTCATTGCTTATTCACATTGCTCATCATCAATTTACATGGGATTTTGTACGTTCTAATGATCCAATTCCGGAGTCTTTGCATACGTATGAAAAGCAAGCGCTTTTATTTTGTCGTGAATGGCTTCAGGGAAAAACGCATATAGATCTTTTCACATCTGGATCTACGGGTATGCCTAAATCTATTTCACTTACACGCCAGCAAGTGGTGGCTAGTGCTCATGCCACAGCTCGCGCATTAGGATTAGTTAAAGGCGATCATATTTTGGTGTCTATAGATATACGTTATATAGCCGGCAAAATGATGTTGATACGTGGCCTTGAGTTGGGGCTTACGATGACCATTTCGCGTCCTGTTTCTTACCCTTTTAAATATGTATCGAATCCTCTATTTGATTTTACATCTTTAGTGCCGCTACAGCTCTGGACTATATTTGAAAGATATCCCGATGCGGTTGCGTATTTGAATTCAATGAAAGCTATTTTAGTTGGAGGTGCATCTCTTCCACTTGATATTGAAGAAAAGGTTCAACAGATAAAGTCTCCTGTTTATGCTTCTTATGGAATGACTGAAACAGCATCGCATATTGCTTTACGACGTGTTAATGGATTGTCACGAGCAGAGTATTATACAGCGCTTCCGGGTGTTTTTCTCAAAAAAGATGAAAGAGATTGTCTGATAGTCAAAGGTCCAATGACCAACGATCAATGGATTACAACGAATGATCATGTGGAATTATTAAGTGATAACCAGTTTAAATGGATAGGCCGTGTCGATTTTGTTATTAATACCGGAGGCGTGAAAATATATCCGGAACAGGTTGAAAAAAAAGTAGAGCGTGTATTTCATGATCTAACGATTAAGAGGCGTTTTGTTATCAGCTCTGTTTCGGATAGACGGTTGGGGGAGAAACTTATTTTGGTTGTTGAAGGTGAGTTGCTTGATAAATTAACTGAACAGTTTATATTAAATAAACTGAAAGCTATATGTACACTTTATGATTATCCTCAGGATATACGATATCTGTATCAATTTCCTGAAACACCTACTGGAAAGATTGACCGACTTCAATTGCGAAGTGAAATAAAGTAATTACTTTTGTTTAATTAAAAAAAAGAGTATGACTAAATTGTATAATACATTAAAAGAAAACACTTTTTTAATTGCTGGTCCTTGTGTGATAGAAAATGAATCATTGGTGATGCACGTGGCTGAAAAAGTGAAAAAAATAGCTGATGACTTAAAACTTCCTTATATTTTTAAAGCTTCTTTCGATAAAGCAAATCGCACATCGCTACAATCGTTTCGTGGTCATTCTATTGAAGAAGGATTAAAAATATTGCAAAAAGTGAAAGATACGTTTAATGTTCCCATCACAACAGATATTCATGAAAGTTGCCAAGCTGCATTAGTAGCTGATGTGGTTGATGTTTTACAGATTCCGGCTTTTTTATGTCGGCAGACAGATTTACTTGTAGCTGCTGCGAAAACAGGTCGAGTGGTTAACATTAAGAAAGCACAATTTTTATCTGGTCCTGAAATGGCTCATCCGGCCCAGAAAGTAGCTCACGCAGATAATACCCAGATTATACTTACCGAACGAGGTACTATGTTTGGGTATAATAATTTGGTAGTTGACTTCACTAATATTATAGAAATGAAAAAAATAGGTTATCCTGTGGTGATGGATGTGACCCATTCTACACAAAAGCCAGGAGGACTTGGAGGCAAAAGTGGAGGAAATCGAAATTATGCACCGTACATGGCTAGAGCAGCAGCTGCAGTAGGTGTTGATGGTTTCTTTTTTGAGGTACATCCAGATCCGGATAATGCTTTATCTGATGGACCGAATATGGTCAAGTTGAGTGAATTTAGGGATTTGTTAAATGGGGTCATAGAAATTACCAATTTAGTGAAGCAAAAAAGAGTTTGAAAAAACAATGGGAATCCTTCATGGTATTACACAAGTAAAACCATCTTTTGTTAAAGATGGATGTGCATTGTTATGTAAGAAGAAATTTGCAAGCAAACTGAAAGCAAAAGCTTCAATAATTAAAAAAGAACCATATATTGAACTACAAGAAGCGCAGATTGGGTTTGCTATTTCTAATCCAAATATTGACTTTGGCTATTTTAATGATTTGGATAAAAAATTATATGTTGTTATAGCAGCTGGGGGTAAGTGGGGGTATGGAGAATCATTTGTAAAGTTGATTAAAGAACTAGCTCCTTTTTTAGAAGATGCTGTTTTTTATTTAGATTATGAATTGGGCAATATAGAGCAGTTTAAAATATATAATGGCAAACTCTATCATACGATAGTAGCTCAAAATACAACTATTTTTAGTTATTTAGAAAAAACATATATAAAAGATAAAATTATATTAGATCAGTTATATCAAACATATCTACAGTCATTTTCTAATGATGATTTTCTTTACCAAGAAAAAGAAGCTTTAAAAATAGCTAATAAAGCTATTAAGCTTGATCCTAAAAATTGGAAAACATACAGATATAAAGGATCTATTTATAATCAAACAGGAAAGTATCAAGCAGCTATTAAATACTTTACTCATGCACTAAAATTGGCTCCTGATTCAGGTCAAGTGAAGGTTGTAGTAAAGAGGAGAAATACTGAAACTGTTTATATGTCAAATGCTCAAAAAGCTTTGCAGTATAATTCATTTAAGGTTCAATTATATTGGTTTGATGAGGCTCAAAAACAATTCGTTTTGGATTATAAACTTATATATTGTAGTATTGGTTTTGCGTATAAAATGTTAAAGCAATATGATAAGGCATTAGAACATTATCTTAAGGCTGAAAAAATTACTCCCACATATAACTATAATACTCCTTTACATTACTTAAGTAGTTATTTTATTGAAGTCGGTGAATATGGGAAAGCCCTTCAATATTGTGATGAGCTCATTGGTCAAGCAAACAGTATAGGTGATTTTGCTATAGCTTATTATAATAAAGCGTGTGTATATGCTAAACAAAATGATAGTAAAAAAGCTATTTATTTTTTAACATTTGCTATTGAACTGCAACCGCATAAGTATAAAAAACATGCAAAGCATGATGATGATTTAAAAATACTTTATAAAATGGAAGCATTTAAAGAGTTGATAAAATAAAATATTGAAATAACAAAAAAATAATAAAAGCGTATATTGTTAATAAGTAACTTTATTTTTTATTATGACTTGTTGAAATGCTATTTAAATCATATATTTAAGTACCAAATTTAAAACTAGTAGATATGGACCGACCTAAAATCAATTTAAAATTATCGCTATTTGATCAAATAGTAGAAATTCTGAGTGCACTAGCACTTCTTACATTAATGATTATTCCAATTATCTATTTTGGTCAGTTACCTGACCGTATACCAAGTCATTTTGACTTTTCAGGGAATCCTGATTCGTATTTAGGAAAAGGAAGTATATGGATTTTGCCCATTGTAGGGTTAGTGCTTTATATTGGGCTTACCATTTTAAACAGGTTTCCCCATAAATTTAATTATCCGGCTAAAATTACACCTGAGAATGCTGAGAAGCTTTATAGTGTGACTACTCAAATGATGCGTGTTCTTAAAGTCGTTATACTTGGATTATTTAACTATATGACTTATCAAGTTATTAATGTCGCTCTCAATCACGCGGAAGGATTGGGAGGATATTTTGTTTGGGTTTATTTGGTATTTATACTTGGTGTAATTGGTGTTTATATCTATAAAATGAGTAGCCTAAAAAAGAAAGCAGCTTAATTGTTTAAAAAAGTTATCAATAAAAAATCCTACGAGAGGTATAGTAATTCGTAGGATTTTTATTGTTATTAGCTATTTAAATATGGTCTTATCAATTGTAAGAAGAGTTATCTAGAGATTAAATGCGCGATTTTTTTTAACATTGATGTAATCGCGTTAACCTTTCTCTGGTCTCATCTGTGGGAAGAAAAGCACATCTTGAATAGAATTGGAATTAGTCATAATCATCGTTAAACGGTCAATTCCTATACCTAGTCCTGCAGTAGGAGGCATGCCATATTCCAATGCACGCAAAAAATCTTCATCGAGTACCATCGCTTCTTCATCGCCACGTTTACCTAATTCCAATTGTTCTTCAAAGCGTTGACGCTGATCGATTGGATCGTTTAACTCTGAAAATGAATTACATATTTCTTTTCCATTACAGATCACTTCGAAGCGTTCAACTAGTCCTTCTTTGCTTCGGTGTTTTTTAGCTAATGGCGACATTTCAATCGGATAGTCGGTAATGAATGTAGGCTGAATTAATTTTGGCTCGCAATGCTCACCAAAGATTTCATCAATGATTTTTGCTTTACCCATTGATCGGTCGATCGATACGTTTAATTTTTTAGCTGTTTCACCCAGTTGTTTTTCGTCCATGGTTGAAATGTCAATACCTGTAAAATGAAGGATAGCTTCAAACATAGTCATCCGTTTCCATGGCCGTTGAAAGTTTATCAAATGCTCACCTACTTTTACCGTCGTATCTCCATGTAAATCCACTGCTACTTTTTCGATCATTTCTTCCACCAGATCCATCATCCAGTAATAATCTTTGTAAGCTACATACAATTCGACTTGTGTAAACTCTGGATTGTGAAAACGCGACATGCCTTCATTACGAAAATCTTTAGAGAATTCATATACGCCATCAAATCCACCGACAATTAACCGTTTTAAATACAATTCATTAGCGATGCGGAGGTATAAATCAATGTCTAAGGTATTGTGGTGTGTCTTAAATGGACGTGCCGCTGCTCCACCATAAAGAGGTTGTAAAATAGGTGTTTCTACTTCTGTATATCCTCTGTTATTTAAATAGGTGCGCATGGAATTAACTAACTGTGTTCGTTTTTTAAATGACTCACGGATATGCGGATTTACGATTAAGTCAAGGTAACGTTGACGGTACCGTTGCTCGGGATCAGAAAAGGCATCGTGTGTTACTTTATTACCACTTTCATCGACTGACTCTTTTACAATAGGTAAAGGCTTTAATGATTTGGTTAATAATTTAAATTCGGTGACATGAATGGATATCTCACCAACTTGTGTGGTAAATACATATCCTTTTATACCGATAATATCGCCGATGCCAACGAGTTTTTTAAATATGGTATTATATAAACTTTTATCTTCTCCAGGACAGATATCATCTCTTTTCAGGTAAATCTGAATACGTCCTGTAGCATCTTGAATTTCTGCAAAGGAGGCATTCCCCATGATGCGTCGTGTCATTACACGACCAGCAATCGAAATATTTTTATAATCGGTTTTACTTTTAGGATAGTTTTCTAAAATATCAGCTGAGGTCGCATTGACTTCAAATGTTTCAGATGGATAAGGATTAATTCCTAGCTTGACTAATTCTTCTCGTTCCTGTCTACGAATGATCTCTTGTTCACTTAGATGCATACATTATTTAATTGAGCTTGCAATTTAATTAATTATTTAAAAATGAGGATATTATTTTGGGAATAGAAATTTAAGATCTAGTGGTCTAGTTTTAATTGACTTATTTTTTTAAGCGGTCCGGGGCAATAACTTTCGTGACAGCGAATGCATGCATTGATCATTAAAGTATAATTTTTTGCCGACGTTTCTTGATAAAATTCTTTTAGGCTTTTCAGATAGTCATTTGTGAATTCTCTAAACTCAGTTGTTTTTACATCCGCATCAGTAGGTGTAGCAGTGTGTATGATTTTATATTTTTCTAAAGGATTAGAAGGGTATGTTTGACTTTCTAATCCTTTTTTTATAAGCAAGGTTTCATTGTACATGCTATCCATTACAATGGATAGCTCACTTTTTCCTTTCTTTTGCAAGGCATAAGACTCTGTTTGATAATAGACTATGCTTATCCATAGCAATAAACAGAAAATAAAAATAAATTTATTTTTCATTATTCAATGATAACGCCTATGGCTTCGAATGTAATGGTTGTTTTTGGAGTAGTAATTTTTTCAATTTCTTCTTTTGACTTTCCGGCATCTTGCGCATAATGACGAAGCATCGCTACAGAGATCGTTTCTTTTTTAGCAACACCTTCTATAATGCCATAATTTTTAGTCATTCCCTTTGGAACAAAGAAAGCATAATCTTTAAATGTTATTTTCATTGTTTGTCCATCAGGAAGTTGCATGTCCATCCAGCAGCCCTTTTTTTTACAACTGGCTATGATTTCACCTTTTACTTTTGTATTTAATGAATCGTGAGTTTGTATAGCAGTTATAAGCTCTTGTGTTGAAATAGCATCCTCAGGGGTGATTTTTTTACCATAGTAATTTACCTGTGCTTTAGCTATTAAGTGACGATCTTCAGTTTGTGCGCCGCTTATTAAAGGAAATAAAACGATACCTAGAAATAGAACAGTATATTTATACATAAAAAGCTAAATTTATTTTTAGCAAATATCGGGATTTTAATAGTGATATGATAATCTTAGCCTTAGAAAATGGTTAGTATGTATATTTTTCTTTCCATCGTTTTTTTAAAAAATCTCTCAACTCATTTTCACGTGGATTGCTTCCAGGATTATACAATGTGTTGTTTTTTAATTCTTCTGGAAAATATTCTTGCGAGCTAAAATTATTTTCATAGTTATGCGCATATTCATATTCTTTTCCATATCCTAATTGCTTCATCAGTTTAGTAGGAGCATTACGTAGATGAAGAGGAACAGGTAAATCTCCTTTTTCTCTTACAAGCTCTAAAGCTTTTTCGATGGCTATGTAGGATGCATTACTTTTTGGTGAACAGGCAAGATAGATCGCGCATTGAGAAAGAATTATTCTTGCTTCGGGATATCCAATCACATCTACTGCTTGAAAACAAGATGTAGCCAGGACCAATGCAGTCGGATTCGCATTTCCAATATCTTCAGAGGCTAAGATGACTAAACGTCGTGCAATGAATCGAACATCCTCACCACCTTCGATCATTCGAGCTAGCCAGTATGCCGCAGCATTCGGATCACTTCCACGAATGGATTTGATAAAAGCTGAAATAATATCGTAGTGCATTTCACCCGATTTGTCGTATGCTATTGTTCGTTGCTGTGCAGCTTCTGTGACTAGCCGATTAGTAATCTTAATTGGTGTTCCCGTGGAAAGTGTAATGGCTACCTCAAGTAGATTTAATAATTTTCTGGCATCACCTCCCGATAGTCGGAGTAAGGCATCTGTTTCATTTAATTTGATAGACTCTGTTTTTAGATAGGAATCTTTTTCAATGGCATGGTTGGCAATGGCAAGAAGTTCATCCTCATTTAGAGAGTTCATGATATAAACTTGACATCGGCTTAACAAGGCTTTATTGACTTCGAAAGATGGATTTTCAGTAGTAGCGCCAATTAAAATGATTATTCCTTTTTCTACGGCACCTAAAAGTGCATCTTGCTGAGAAGCGGTGAACCGGTGAATCTCATCAATAAATAAAATGGTTTTTGAACTTGATTTTGCTTTTTCAATGACATCTCGTACATCTTTCACACCTGAGCTGATTGCGCTTAATGTAAAAAAGTGAGCTTGAAAATGTTTGGATATAACATAAGCAAGCGTTGTTTTTCCTGTTCCGGGTGGCCCCCAAAGGATAATGGAGGGAAGGGAGTTTGTCATCACCATTCTTCGAATGGGTCCATCGGTGCCTAATAAATGCGATTGCCCAATAATATCGTCGATGTGCTGTGGGCGCATGCGCTCAGCTAATGGAATGGCAGGTTTTTCCATATTAAAATAGTATTTTTCAGTAAAAGTAATCGAATAAAATCATAAGCGTTAGGACTGAAATTTATATATTTGTGCTGTAAATTAAAATCATAGGACTATGTTAAAAAAAGTGTTTATCATTACAATAGGGCTGTTTTGCTCGTTGTATGTCGTGGCGCAAACTAAAAATCCTTCTACATCATCTACAACTAATGATGAAAAAGTAGAGGAGGACATTGTTTTTAAAGAAGAATCATTTGATTTTGGTACGATTGAAGAAGGTACCTTGGCGACTCATGAATTTGAGTTTGTTAACAATGGTAAGACACCAATTATTATTTCCAATGTACAGGCTTCTTGTGGATGTACTACTCCTTCTTGGAGTAAAGATCCTGTTGCCCCAGGTAAGAAAGGATTTGTAAAAGCTTCTTTTGATAGTAACCGTCGTCCGGGTGTATTCAATAAAAGTATTACTATAACAGCTAATACTAAGACACCTGTCAAAGTATTATACATTAAAGGGACAGTTACACCTAAACCTGAGACAGCCCCTAAACTTAATCTAAATAAAAAGAAATTGGACTTAGGCGAGATCGAAAAAAATCAAGCCATCACCAAAAAAATAGAATTTACAAATCAAGATAATAAAAATACATTATCTATTTTAAAGGTATCAAGTGCGTGCAACTGTGTTACATACACGGTTGCAAAGCCTGCTTATAAAGCTGGTGAGAAGGGTATGCTGGAGCTTACCTATACACCTACACAAACAGGTTTGTCAGAAGAAGTGGTTTCTATTATAGTAGACGATCAAGATCATCCAGTGATGCAAGTGCTGCTTACAGCACAAGTAGTGGATCATCGATTTCAATCTGTTGTCAAAGAATCATCTAAAAAATCTCCATTTTAATTTTTTGTAACAATTGCATTTTTTAGCGTAGTCTATTGTAGATCTAGAACAGCTCATCAACTAGACCACCATGCTGATATAAGTATGTTCATCTTATTTATTGACTGTCCCAATCTATTTTTTAGTATTTTTAGGAATTACACTAAAGTACATTATCCTTGTCTTTGATTATACAAGAGCATATATCTTTACAGCCATTTAACACCTTTAAGGTGGATGTGCAAGCCAGTTATTGGGTAGAGCTCACAGCTCTTTCTCAACTTCCCTCTATCGCCTCTAACCGTCAGAAAGGTCTTCCTTTTTTAGTTATCGGTGGAGGAAGTAATATGTTATTTACTCAAGATTTTGATGGCTTGGTTATGAAGGTCAATACAAAAGGAATAGAGATTATCCAGGAAGATGAGAAAAATGTTTGGATTAAAGCAGCAGCAGGAGAGAAGTGGCATGATTTAGTTATGTTGGCAGTTCAACATGGATGGGGTGGTATTGAAAACTTAGCTTTAATACCAGGCACTGTTGGTGCTGCACCTATTCAAAATATTGGAGCGTATGGCGTAGAGCTTAAAGATGTGCTCGACGAAGTAGAAGTGTTTGAATGGGCTATACAAGAATTCAAAATACTAAGTAATCGAGATTGTCGATTTGGTTATCGCTCCAGTTTATTTAAGATGGAGGCTAAGGGTAATTATTTTATTTCAACAGTAACGTTAAAGCTTTCTAAAAATCCGATTTTTGCTACGTCATATGGTGCTATTCAAGAGGAGTTAAATGAAAAAAAAATAAAACACCTTACACCTCGTGCAATCAGTGAGGCTGTGATGGCTATTCGTCGGCGGAAATTACCTGACCCAGATATGTTAGGTAATGCCGGAAGTTTTTTTAAAAATCCAGAAATAGATCAAGGCCAATATGAACGATTGAAAAAAGATTATAGTGCTATTCCTTCTTTTCCAAGTACACTTACCGGAAAACTAAAAATACCTGCTGCCTGGTTGATTGAACAATGTGGTTGGAAAGGTAAACGTATTGGTGCTGTTGGTATGCATGTTGATCAGCCTTTAGTTCTTGTCAACTATGGAGGAGCAACAGGAATGGAATTAAAACAGCTGGCAGATGCTGTTCAACGTTCTGTACTAGAAAAGTTTGGAATTCAGCTCACGCCTGAAGTAAATATTCTATAATCCAAATTGCATCAAATGGTGATTGATATGCTTCCACATCAATCGATCCCATTCGTTTGGAGTAAGTTTACCAAAAAATGGATGAGGGTCACGAGTTAAGCCATTTGTTCCGAGTTGCTCGAAACGCTGAATATTTTGAATTAGTTTTTTTCGTTCATCCTCTAAATGCTTTTCTTCAGAGATATAGAAGTTTTTATCCGTTGGTAAATTTTTCTTAAAAGGCTTGTTACCGGTGATAAATTGTTTTTTAGCCATTTTCCCAAATAAGATGGCCATCAGTCCGCGTTTGGATTTTAACTCTCCAAATGCAACTTTGAAAGGTACTTGGCAATGAGCTAGCATTTGTGCAGCATTCATTTTCCCCCAACTGGGTGTTGACTGAGCTGTAATTTGGTTGATGCGATCAATCAGTTTTTGATTACTTGTTTTATCAAACAGACTCTCCATAAATCAAAGTTAAACTATTATAATAATATAAAAAATAAAATCATTAAAAATAGAAAAAAATCAATAATTTTTTTCTTTTATTTATATTAATAGTAAAAAAGGAGAAAAGTATAAAAATCAATATTTTATAAAATATTAAACTCTGTATAGATTGATTTTAGTATTTAACTTTGAAAACTAAAAAATAGATTGTATCTTTATTTTTAAAATACGCTACTTACTTGAAACTCGACGCTATTGACTCTAAAATTCTAACGATCCTTCAACGTGATGGAAATATCACGAATTTCCAGCTTTCTAAAGAAATTGGTCTTTCACCAGCCCCTACGTTAGAACGGGTGAAAAAATTGGAAAATGCAGGGTATATTAAAAGTTATCATGCCAAAGTAGATAACCATAAAGTGGGATTAGGTGTGTGTACATTTGTACATATTACCTTGACAAGTCATAATAAAAAAAGCATTGATGCATTTGTTCAGGAAATCAATAACATTGATGAGATTATAGAGTGTCATCATGTGACCGGTTCAGCTGATTTTATTCTCAAAGTGGTATCGAAAGATATTGCCTCGTACCAAAAATTAATTTTGAATAAGATTAGTGAAATTAAAGAAGTAGACGGCATGCAGTCGATGGTTGTGCTTGCTACATTTAAAGAAACAGAAGCTGTGCCTATTCCAAAGGAAGACTAAAAAACTATAGTCGTTCAAAAATACCTGCTACACCTTGGCCTCCTCCTACGCAAGCTGTTACCATTCCATATTTTTGATTTCTTCGTTTCATTTCATTGAGTAAGTTCATTGTCAGTTTGGCGCCTGTACATGCAAATGGATGGCCTAATGCAATCGCCCCACCATTAACGTTGATAATATCTGGATTTAATTTTAATTCATTGATGACAGCCACACATTGCGATGCGAAGGCTTCATTGATTTCAATTAATTCAATTTGGTCTTGTTTCATGCCGGCTCTTTTTAACGCTAATGGAATAGCATCTACCGGACCAATACCCATAATGCGTGGTTCTACACCTACGGTTGCATAGGTTATTAATCGACCCATGGGTTGTAGATTTAATTCTTTCATCATCTTTTCAGACATCACAATCACGAAAGAAGCTCCATCAGACGTTTGTGATGAGTTTCCCGCTGTGACGGATCCATTGGCTGCAAAAACAGGTTTAAGTTTAGCTAGCGCTTCCATCGACGTATCGGCACGAGCACCTTCATCAGTGTCGACTACAAACTCGCGTGTTTTCTTTTTATCATTTTCGATGTATGTTTCTTTTACGGTGATTGGAAGAATTTCTTCTTTAAACTTTCCGGCTTGAATGGCTTTGATTGCATTTTGATGTGATTTGAAAGAAAAAAGATCTTGAGCTTCTCTGGAGATTTTATATTGCTCTGCGACTTGTTCAGCTGTAATTCCCATGCTTGAGTAGTAATCTGGATGATCACAACTCAATTTATAATTCAGTACAGTCTTCCAACCCATTACCGGCACGAGCGACATTGACTCTGTTCCTCCTGCAATAATACAATCGGCCATGCCTGCTTGAATGCGAGTAGAAGCAATGGCAATAGCTTCTAACCCCGATGCACAGTAGCGGTTAACAATCATGCCAGGGACTTTAATAGGCAATGAAAGAAGCGAAATGATTCGGCCCATTTGCATTCCTTGCTCTGCTTCAGGAACAGCATTTCCTACAATCAAATCATCGATGCGGCTCGGATCTAAGTTGGGGATAGTGGCTACCAGTTTTTTAATAACCTCAGCAGCTAAGTCATCAGGACGAGTGAATCGAAATCCACCTTTTTTAGCTTTTCCAATGGCCGTGCGACGACCGGCAATGATGTAGGCATTCATAGTCATAGGATAATAAATTGAGTTATACAAATATAAAATTATATGCTGAGTTGAAAAATAAGTTTGACTTAATTTAATATAATGGCGAATGCAAAAATGACTGAGATGTTTTATTTTTGAATGCTCTATTAAAAATGAAAAAGATATTTATTATAATGTGGTGGCTTATAGTAATTCCCAAGCTAGCATCTGCACAACTCACAATATCTATTGTTAATATAAGTGAGAGTAAAGGTAAGGTTTTGATTGCCTTATACCATTCAAAAGCTGATTTTTTGATAGAATCTAAAGTTAATCACTTTGCCAAAGTTGATGTTAGTACTAAAAAAATATCTTATTCATTTAAAGATTTACCTCAAGGATATTATGCTATTAGCTTGTTTCATGATATTAATAATAATGAAAAACTAGATACTAATTTTTTTGGTATACCTATTGAGCCTTATGGATTCTCTAATAATGCAAAAGCACGATTTGGGCCGCCCTCTTACGACGAGGCTTCTTTTTATTATAATGGACAGTCTTTATCTTTAGCTATTAAGTTGAAAAAGGCTTTATAGTTTTATAGTAATGCCAAGTTTCCCTGTAGAAAATGCATTTCCTCCACCCAACTCGAGATTTATACCCATTCGTTCAGAGAAATAATAACGCCCTCCGAGTTGTGCACCAAACCCTAATCCTGAAGCCCCACTTCCTGTATAATTACTATCCGAACGCCAAATGTAAAATCCGATCGTAGCACCAGCATATACGTCCCATCTATCATCTCTTATTTCTAATAACTCATTAAAATGGTAATTCCCATTGACTGCTAGTCCAATGATGCTGTGACTGTAGGAAATGCCTGCCCATTTATTTTGATAGGATCGGAATGACACCTCACCACCTATCGATACATCTTTATGAATACCATAATCTAAGCCTAAATAAATCGGTAAACCCCATGTGGAGAATCCGAACCCTGCGTTGATCTGTGTTTTGCCTTTTACTAAAGGATATTGCGCCCATGCATAAGTGCATGAAATAATAAATAAACTTGATACGATGATTTTTTTCATGTGTTAAAAAAGACAGTATAAGTGTAAATTTATATATTTTTTATGAATTAACAGTTGAATTTATAATTTGGATTAAACCAAGCCATCATGATATCTGCTTCGAATGAGTTGGTAGAATGACGAATACGTTTTTCTAATCGGCCTTCTTTTTTAAACCCTAATTTTTCATAGAGTGTAATTGCTTTTGTATTACTTTCACGTGCTATTAATTCTACACGTCCAATATCAGGATGGTGTCTTTTTATTTCCTCTAACAGATTCTGAAATATTTGTTTGCCTATTCCTTTTCCTTGTTCATCGGGATGTACCACACAGGTAAGATTTGCTAAAATATGATCAAACGCTCGGATCCCCATCGGGTAGGTATGAATTTCGGCGATGAGTTTTCCGTTTTGGTCTTCAGCTACTAAGCCAATTCCTGTATCTATGCTTTTTTGAATGAAATCAGCTATGTATTCTTTGGTAATTTCATCTGCTGAACGGATGAGGCCTATAGTGGTACAAGCTACGCGCTGGTAAAGTTGAAAAATAGATTCACGATCTGTTTGAGTTGCTTTTCTAATTTTCATCGTAATTATTTATAATTTTGTGTGTGATTTAGATCAAATCTAGCTAAAATTACAGTTCCATGCTTGCTCATTTGCTTATCAAAAACTATGCACTCATCCAGGAGTTAGAAATGCCTTTATCTCCCCATTTAAATATGATCACCGGAGAAACGGGAGCTGGGAAATCGATTATGTTGGGTGCGGTCGGATTATTACTCGGAAATCGATCTGATAGTAAGGTGTTATTCAAAGGAAATGAAAAATGTATTGTTGAAGGAGAGTTTGATATTAAAGAATATCATCTGAAAGAATTATTTAATGATCTAGAGTTGGATTATGAGGAAAGTTGTATTATTCGGCGTGAAATAAGTGCTGAAGGAAAGTCACGCGCGTTTATCAATGATACACCTGTTACGCTTGATGTTCTTAAAAAGATAGCAATTAGACTTATTGATGTTCATTCGCAGCATGATACTTTATTACTCGCATCAAATGCATTTCAATTGGAGTTTATAGATGGATTTGCTCAAAATAGATCTTTAAAAAAAGTTTATCAGGAAACTTTTCATTCATTTAAAATTGCCCAGAAAAATTACGATGAACTCCTTGATCAACAACAGGCTTTAAAAAAGGAATTTGATTTTAATCAGTTTTTGTTTCAAGAGCTTCAACAAGCAGCACTTCAGCTAGATGAACAAGAACAAGCAGAAGCAGAATTGAATGTACTGGAGCATGCTGAAGAAGTAACGTTGCATATTCATGCTGCTTTGGAACAACTTTCGGAAGGAGATTATGCTGTTCATGTGTTGCTGAAAAACATACTTCATGAGTTGACGCTTGTTTCTAAGTATGCGCCAACGTATCAAGCGTTACGAGATCGTGTAGAAAGTTGTGTTGTAGAATTGAAAGATATAGCTGATGAGCTAGACAAAGAGAAGGATACCATCTCATTAGATAAAGAAAAAATACAATTGCTTCATGATCGGTTGAGTTTGATTTATTCTTTACAAAAAAAACATCAAGTTTCTACTATTCAAGAGTTATTGTCTATTCAATCTGAATTGGAGGGAAAGGTAAAAAAAGTAGTTAACAGTGATGAGGAATTGGCTCAAGCTAAAAAAAATCTGGAATCGACTATCCTTGATTTAGAAGATAAAGCTAATCAACTCACGCAGTCTCGGAAAGCTGTTTTTTCAGAAATGGAAAAACGTTTAAAAAATTTATTGCATGATTTAGGAATGCCACATGCTGTGTTTACTATTCACCATCACGTATTATCCGATTTTCAGTTAACAGGTAAAGATGATATTTCATTTCTTTTTAGTGCGAACAAAGGTGTGGCTCCTCAGGAGTTGAAAAATGCTGCATCGGGTGGAGAGTTTTCTAGATTGATGTTAGCATTAAAATATGTGTTAGCACATAAGACCGCATTACCTACGATTATATTTGATGAAATTGATACAGGTGTATCTGGTGAAATTGCATTGAAAATGGCAACGATGATGCAGGAGATGAGTAGGTATCATCAAGTTGTTACTATTACACACCTGCCTCAGTTGGCTGCCAAAGGAGATACGCATTTCTTTGTATATAAAGATGAGCAATCTATTCAGGCAGTAAGTAAATTAAAAAAACTATCGGATAAAGAGCGCATGATAGAGATAGCTAAAATGATTGGTGGAGAGAATCCTTCTGAAAAGGCATTGTCAAGTGCAAAGGAATTGTTGGAGAAATAAGTAACATTCATTTTAAATTCGATTTTTTTTTCGATTGGTGTACGAATCATCTCATACGTAATAGGAGATGTAATCTCTCTCTGCTTAAAAAGAATTAAATTTGATGTATTAAGCGATTATGATTTATCCTACTCATTTTGAGGAAAAAATAGAGTTTAGAAAGATACGTGAGTTACTGAAAGAAAATTGTGTCAGCACGATGGGTATAGAACACGTTGAAAAAATTCAATTTTTAACAGACGATGTGCTTATACGTAAGCTTTTACAGCAAACTGCGGAGTTTCAAGATATTTTACAAACTGGTTTACCTTTTCCAACAACACACTATATTGATATTAATCCGTATATCGAAAAGGCTACAGTCTTAGGTAGCTTTCTGTTAGAAGAAGAGTGGTGGGATATAAAGCTTTTTTTAGCGACATTGGCTCTAAGTGTTGATTTTTTCAATTCCGATCGCGGAGCACGGTATGTGGAGTTGAAAAAAATAAGTGAACAGATACAGGTTGATAAAACGCTAGCTAAAAGAATAGGGGATGTGATTGATGAACGAGGTAAAATGTATGATCATGCATCTCCTGAATTAAAAGAGATTAGAAAAAAACTAAGTTCTAAACAGTCATCGATACGGAAACAGCTTGATCAAATCCTTCGTCAACTTAAAGAAAATGAATCTTGTCCGGCCGATTCATCTATAACTATTCGGAACGGACGAATGGTTATACCTGTGTTGGCTGAATATAAACGCAAAGTCAAAGGATTTATACATGATGAGTCGGCTACAGGTCAGACAGTTTATATAGAGCCTGCTGAAATTCTAGATATTAATAATGAAATTAAAGAACTGGATTATGAAGAGCGGAGAGAAGTAGTAAAAATTCTTACACGCCTCACAGATGAGATAAGGCCATTTTTGTCTACATTAAAAAAAGCAGTTCGGTTTTTAGGGATCATTGATTTTATACGTGCAAAAGCAGTATTGACTATACGTATAAAAGGACAGGTGCCTCATGTTTCGAAAGAATCAGTTATTGATTGGAGGCAAGCTGTTCATCCTCTTCTTCGTCTTGTTCATGATAAACAAAAAAAATTGGTTGTTCCACTCACCATTCGGTTGCAAGGGAACACTCGTATTCTCCTTATATCTGGGCCAAATGCAGGAGGAAAGTCAGTTTGCCTTAAAACAGTAGGGTTGCTTCAATATATGCTTCAATGTGGTATACCTATTCCGGTTGATGAGGGATCTCGAGCAGGCATTGTTGAAAATTTATTTATTGATATTGGAGATCAACAGTCATTAGAAAATGATTTGAGTACATATAGCTCACATCTGACGAATATGAATTATTTTCTAAAATACAGTAATCAACGGACGTTAATTTTAATTGATGAGTTTGGTACAGGAACTGATCCACAGTTTGGTGGAGCTATTGCAGAAGGTATTTTAAATGAACTCAATCGTACGCAGGCGATAGGTGTGATTACAACACATTATACTAATTTGAAGGTGGTTGCAGAAAAAACACCAGGATTAAGTAATGGAGCCATGCTTTTTGATAGCCAAACGATGGAGCCTACGTATGTATTGGAGATGGGTAGGCCCGGGAGTTCTTTTGCGCTTGAAATTGCAAGCAAGATAGGATTGCCTGTCAGTGTTATTCAGTATTCCAAACAAAAAATAGGAAGCACACAGGTAGACTTAGATAAGCTTTTGCAAAAAATAGAAAATGAAAAAATAGTATTGATAGAGCAAAATAAAAAGTTAAGAGAAAAAGAAAGTGAGTTGAAAGAGCTTATCAAAACATATGAAGAACGTTATGAGGAGCTCGAGAATAAAAAGAAGATCATTCTTAATGAAGCCAAAACTAAAGCTGCAGATCTTCTCAAAGAGGCAAATCGTAAAATAGAATATGTGATACGAAAAATTAAAGAAAAGAAAGCTGAGAAAGAATCGACGCAACATCTTAGAAAAGAGATTCAAGAATTTTCAGATCAACTAAAGGTGGATGTTCTTTCTAGTGACAAAAAAGAAAGTACAGATGATCTTGGTTTTGAACAATCGATTAGCATTGGAGACACTGTGCAACTTATAGAATCTGATACCGTTGGAAAAGTAATAGCTCTTCAGGATAAAAAGGCTATTGTTGTGATAGGTCATGTTAAATCAACAGTGAGTATCAAACGATTAAAAAAAATAAAACCTGTTTCTGAGGATACTAAATCTCTGTTTTCAAAAACAAGTACTCATCAGTTATCTATTCAGAAGAAAATGGCTGTATTTCGACCAGAATTAGATATTCGTGGGAAAATGCCTTCTGAGGCTATGGCTGAGTTGGAAGTGTTTATAGATGATGCTATCTTAGCTAATGCTCACCGATTATCTATTATACATGGAAAAGGAACTGGTGTATTGCGAAAGATGGTCCGTGACTATTTGAAAAAAATAACGTATATTAAAAGTATTGAAGATGATGATCCTGATCGAGGAGGGGCTGGGGTAACCATTGTTCGTTTGAGTTAATTTAGTTTTTAATACAATCATGTCAAAAAAGAAAGTAAAAAATAAGAAGAATAAAGAGGTGATAGGTATTTATGAGGAAAGTATTATGTCTCTCTTGTCTAAATCGCCATATAGCATTAAAAGGCTTTGCCAAAAACTAAAAGTAAAGAATGAGAAAGAGCAGTTTTTGGTGATAGAGCTTTTAGGTAAGCTGGAAGGGAAAGGGAAGGTAGTTAAAATTGGAGATGATCAGTTTAAAGCCATAAAACAAATTGTGTACATGACAGGCAAAGTTGATTATGTCAGTGCACGATTTGCATTTATTATAACAGAAGAATCTGAAAAAGATATTTGGGTTAGTGCCAAAGATCTAAATTACGCGTTAGACGGTGACCTTGTCAAAGTCATGCTGTTTGATAAGGGAGATAAAACTAAAAGGCCTGAAGGCAAAGTTGTAGAAATAATTGAGCGGAGTAAAAAAATATATGTTGGTCGAGTACAACGTTCACCTAAGTTTGCGTTTGTTATTCCCGATAGTAAGAAAATGTTTTATGATATTTTTATTAAGAATGATGGAATCAGTGGTGTTGAGGAAGATGATAAAGTGATTGTTGAAATTGTAGAGTGGCCATCCAGAGAGAAAAATCCGGTTGGTGTTATTATTAAAGTGCTTGGAAAGGCAGGTCAACATCAAACAGAGATGCATTCTATTATGGCAGAATTTAATTTGCCGTTTGAGTTTCCCGAGCGACCGGAAAAAGAAGCAGAAAATATACCTGTTATTATATCTTCAGATGAAATTCGTAAGCGACGGGATTTTAGATCGATTACCACCTTTACGATTGATCCTATTGACGCAAAAGATTTTGATGATGCTATTTCTATTCAACAGCTAGAGGAGAATCTTTGGGAGATTGGCATACACATTGCAGATGTAACTCATTATGTTCAACCTGGTTCGTATGTTGAACAAGAAGCCTTTGATCGAGCAACATCCGTGTATTTAGTTGATCGAGTGATACCTATGCTTCCTGAAAAATTATCGAATGAGCTTTGCTCGTTAAGGGCGCATGAAGATAAACTTACTTTTTCTGCTGTATTTCAACTTAACGCTCAAGGTGCTATTGTGAAAGAATGGTTTGGTAAAACGATTATTCATTCGATTCGGCGATTTACCTATGAAGAAGCACAAGAAGCTATAGAGAGCGGTCAAGGTGATTTCTTTTCGGAGCTTTGTGTTCTTAATAGCATAGCCAAGCAGCTTCGTGAAAAACGATATAAGCAAGGCGCTATTAGTTTTGAAACGGTAGAAGTTAAATTTAAACTAGGTCCACAAGGTGAGCCTCTTGGTATATTTCCGAAAGTGAGAAAAGATGCCCATAAATTGGTAGAGGAATTTATGTTGTTGGCTAATAAAAGAGTAGCCGAGTATGTTTATCAACAAGGAAAAGGAAAAACAACGATGGTCTACCGTACGCATGATTTTCCTGATCCTGAAAAAGTGAATGCTTTTGCGGTGTTTGCAAAAAAATTCGGTCATCAACTTGAGGTAGATGAAAATAAGTTAGCTCATTCGCTTAACGAACTTGGTGAATCCATTGAAGGGAAACCTGAACAAAATGTATTGCAAAGCTTGGCCATTCGTGCGATGTCAAAAGCCAAATATACAACAGAGCCGGATGGTCATTTTGGTTTGGCATTTCAACATTACACGCATTTTACTTCACCCATTCGGCGGTACCCGGATATGATGGCGCATCGTTTATTGGAGCACTATTTGCAAGGTGGTAAATCGGTCGATAAAGACGAATATGAAGACAAATGTGTTCATTCGTCTGAAATGGAAAAGCGAGCGGCTGATGCTGAGCGTGCTTCTATTAAGTATAAGCAAGCTGAGTTTATGTCTAAGGCTGAAGACAAACCGTATGCTGGTATTGTAAGTGGAGTGACGGAGTGGGGAGTATATGTAGAACTTGTAGAAACGAAGTGTGAAGGAATGGTTAAAGTGAGTGATCTCGATGATGATTATTATGAGTACGATGCCGATAATTTTAGAATAGTGGGTCGTTACCATAAAAGAACGATTACCTTGGGTGATTTGATCGATGTGCGTATTAAAGAAGTGAATCTGGAAAAACGAACGATTGATTTGGTATTAGCCAGAAAAAAATAATACTACGTATATATAAAGTTCAAAATATTTCGTTTTCGTAGTTTTAAATTATATTTTCTTTAAAATAGTATTTAATTTCATAATAAAAAATAATTATTCTTTTTAAGTTATTGGCACACGATGATTTCCGTACTATATTTGTATTCAGTTTGAAAAAAGCTGATTTAGTTGAGTTAATTTAATGAAAATGATCAGAAAAATACTGGTGGAGGATTTGGTGAGGGGAGGGATAGACTTTCCAAAAGATAAGCCAAGCTCAGGACCTAAACCCTGATTTTTTATAATATCACAAAGCGTAAAAATTTATATGATAAGTACTACAAAAAAAATCTCTTACTTACTTTTTTTAGGTTTATTGCTTTTATCCTGTAAAAAAGATGTTGAAGAAACAACTCCTAAAAAAAATATCACTAAAACAACGATAGTTAATCTGTCAGATTATGCTAATTTATCAGAAAAATTTCGGGATATAGTAGATGAAACAAATAAATTAATGCTATTCAATCCTCAAAAAGCCATTCACTACGCTCATAAATTGATAGAATCTTCCCATAAGTCAGGGTATAAAGAGGGTGAAGCTTTAGCTTACTACCAAAGCTCTTATATTTATTCAAACTATTTACAAAAATATGATAGTGCTTTAATTGGCTATTGGGAGTCTTTGAAAATATATAAAGATTTAAGTATTGCCCAGGGAATATCAGCTTGTTATTTAGAAATTGGAAACTCTTATTACAAACTCCAGTTTTTTGATAGAGCAAAAGAGTATTATGAATTATTTATTGATAATGCACAATTAATCAATAATAAATCTAATGAAGCGGAAGGATATAGAAACATGGGTTTAGTTTATCAAAACTTAAAGGAAGACTATGTGACGGCAGCGTTATATTTTACCCGTTCACTAGAGATTCAGAAAGAACTAAATAATGAAGAAGGAATCGCTGATTCATACCATAGCTTGGCCGGTACGTATTATTTGAGAAAGGATTTTAAGCAAGCATCGGTTTATTATTTAAAAGTTTTAGAACATCGTATTAAAAATATAAATGATAACTTGGGTTATACTTATTTTAATTTGGGGCTAACTTATAAAGAATCTAATGAGCTAGACAAGGCACTTGATTATTTCAAGCAAACACTAGCTGTTGGAAAAGAAATTGGAAGTAGTGATTTAGAGATTAGTGCTCAATTGCAATTGGGTAAATTGTATGTTATTCAAAAAAACTACCCTACTGCCATCCAAGAGTTCACCACAGCTGAACAGCTGGCAGAGCAAGATAAGAATACACATCTGAACTTATTGATAGACATCACCGATACGTTTTCCAAACTTTATGAAGAGATGGGCGATGATAGCAAAGCAATGGATTATGTTCATAAAAAAGAGGCCTGGCAAAATATAGCTAAAGCAGAACGGGAACAAATTACGAAGCTATTAGAGAAACAACGTTTCGATACGGTGAAGTGGGAAGATACTGTAGAGAAAGGGAAAGAAGATAAAGGAATTTCGATATGGTGGTATATTCTGTCGGCTGTTGTTATAAGCTTCGTTGCAGGTGTGAAAGGTAAGAAGATATACACTGGCATACAAAATGCACTAAGCATCATTCCAAAAAAGAATAAGAATAAAAGAAATATTTCAACTCAACTCAGAGAATTGAAAGAACTAGTCAGCCATATATTAGATAAGAACCAATTACACTACAGCGATCAGATCAAGCAAGAAGCCCAAGCCATTTGTGCGAAGATGCAAGAGATCGAAGCACATCAACACCACATCAGCAAGAGAGGAATTTCTAAACGCAAGCTGAGGGAGCTTTGGGATATGCTTCAAGCTTCCAAAGCATTTTTAGCCTTAGCCAATCAGAAGAAAACTAATTCAATAGATCAGTCATAAAAAACACTAAACCGATTCTATAAAAATACCTGGGAAACGTTAAATATATTTTTCAGGTGTTTATGTTTCTTTAAATCAATTTACAACAGGTTAAAATATTAGCCATTTACTAAGTCTTCATATCCTTGATCGACTGACAAATTGCGTCCTTCAGCTGCTTGCACAGCGAGCTCATCACAGCGTTCATTTTCTGGATGGCCTGCATGTCCCTTGATCCATTTAAACCGGACACGATGTTGGACATAGATAGCGCTAAATCTCAACCAAAGATCTGTATTTTTTACTTTTTTGAATTGTCGCTTTTGCCAGTTTAGAAGCCATTTTTTTTCAACAGCATTGATAACATATTGCGAATCTGAGTACACAATCACGTCTTGGTTTTCTTTTTTCAGTTGCTCTAATCCTACGATCACAGCTAGAAGCTCCATGCGATTGTTGGTCGTAAGACGAAAACCTGCTGACAATTCTTTTCGATGTCCTTTATAGTGGAGTATAATACCATAGCCTCCTGGTCCAGGATTGCCTCGGCAAGCACCATCTGTAAATAACTCAATCATGTGGAAGTTTACTTAAAAAATCCCAAATCACAATTCCAATAGCTACAGAAATATTGAGAGAATGTTTTGTGCCATATTGCGGAATTTCAATACAGTGATCCAGAAGAGGTAAAATTTTTTCTTCAATACCGTTTACCTCATTCCCAAAAATGAACGCGTATTTTAGATCATGCTTTGGTTTGAATGTTTGAAGAGGTATAGATTCATCCGTTTGTTCGATACCAACTAAGGTATACTTTTGAGCTTTAAGTTTTTCAAGTATAGCTATTGTTTCTTTTCCATATTCCCATTCGACAGATTCTGTAGCTCCTAATGCTGTCTTTTGAATTTCCCGATGAGGAGGTGTTCCGGTGATTCCACCCAAATATATTTTTTCAGCTAAGAAGGCATCGGCTGTTCGAAAGGCTGAGCCTACGTTCATTAAACTTCTGATATTGTCAAGTACAATGACGTACGGATTTTTGTTCTTTTTTTTGAACTCGTCAATAGAGCATCGCTCAAGTTCATCTAGACTATATTTTTTCATGTGTGGATGGTCTTTTGTGCTTCCATCTGCGGTGTGACCACAGCCATGTTTCGGGTTGTTGAATGATTTCTTGTTCTAGTTTTCGAGTGTGTTTTTCAGATAGTTCGCCTTCCATAGTGTTGGCTGGGCGTTCACTTAATAATTCTGAAAATATAGTATAATAGCCTCTTTTTATTCTTCGTACACTGACAAATACAACAGGATAATTAAGCTTACGTGCTATTTTTTCAATACCCCAAAACACGGGTGTATCTTGGTTTAAAAATGTAGTCCAATAGGCATGTTCTGGGCTTGGTGTTTGATCAGCTATAAAAGCAGTAGCATGAATATGGGATTGGTTTTGAAGCATTTCCTTCCACGTGTTATTCATGGCAATAAGTTTTGTTCCAAATCGCGTACGAATATTGTAAAGCAGCTGATCAAAAAATGGATTAGATAGGGGTTTGTAAATAGCGAATAAGGGGTGTTGAGTTACTAAGCTTGTTGCTGGGCCAGCCCATTCCCAATTTCCAAAGTGCCCCATAGCAAAAATGATATGTTTTTTTTCACTATAGAGTTTGTTGATCAAGGCTGCTGTTTCGTCTGAAAAATGACATCGTTTAATAATGCTTTTTTTAGATATACTCATGAGCTTAATGGTTTCAACCATAAGATCTGTTAAAAACAGATAAAATCGACGTTCAATGTGGTTGAGGTCTTTGGTATTTTTTTCAGGAAAGGATTTTTGTAAATTTTGAAATGTAATTTTTCTTCTGTAGCCGATGAGATAATATATAATAAAAAATAATATATCGGATAGGCGGTATAATAGCCAAAACGGCAATAATGATAAAATATAGAGTAGTGTTTTTAGAATATAATGTGTGATTTTTTTCAAGCGTTGATGTGTTTAAAAAAATAAACCCCTGTGTATAAGACAGGGGTTGTAAAGTAGTAATTATCGTTTACGTAGAGTATTTAAACCCCATGCGTTTGCCTGAAGCACTTTCAATGATAAACTCTTTGACATCGTCTAATGTTAAAGATTCCATATGTTCTTTGGTTCGCTCTTCAGCTGCCATGGAGGCTAGGCGAAGGTGTTGGTTTTTAACAGCTTTCTCAATCACTTTTCGTACGGCACGTGCATTACCAAAGTATTTATCTCTGGAGGCATACATTTCTTCGAGATAATTTTTCAAATGCCCTTCGGCGTCTGGATTTGGTTTTAGTTTTTCTTTCGTTAACATAGCAGAAGCAATTGTATAGAGTTCTTCCGCAGCATAATCGGTAAATACAAATGTGCGATCAAATCGTGATTTTAATCCTGGATTGGCTTCTAAGAAACGGGCCATATTATCCGGATAGCCAGCGACGATCACACCAAACTGTCCGCGCATGTCTTCCATTTTTTTAAGAATTACTTCAATGGCTTCTTGTCCAAAATTATCATTCCCTTCAGATAGAGCATAGGCTTCATCGATGAATAATATTCCTCCTTTAGCTTCATCAATCTTAGCTTGAGTTTTTAAGGCTGTTTGGCCAACATAACCTGCTACTAAATCTTGACGTCCACACTCAACGATGTGGCCTTTTTCAAGAAGTCCTAATCCTTTGTATATTTTAGCTATAATTCGAGCAACCGTCGTTTTACCTGTTCCCGGATTTCCAATGAATACACTATGTAGGGAAAATTTATTGAGTACTTCCTTCCCACTTTCGCGATAGAATCGAACGAGTTTTACTAGTTCACTGACATCGTTTTTGATGTTGGTCATACCTATTAACTCGTTTAACTCTTCTAAGCTTTCGCGTAGATTTTTCTCATTAATTTTAATATCAGCCTTCTTTTTATTTTTTTCAATAAAGACTTTTTTAACATCATCTATATTGATAGTTGATAATTCTTCATTTGAAAGATTTTTGATATCAGGATGATCAATTAAACGAAGACCTAAGTTCATCTTGGCTTCGTCTACAATAGAGTAAACCAATCGGGCATTTCCAAAGCTTTTATCACGTGTTCGGTAAGCTTCAATTAGTCGTTCTTCTAAATATTCTTTTGCTTCTGGTGTGAAGAATACCGATCGTTTGCTGCAAGCCAAATCAGATATTTTTAATAACTCTTCAGGTGTGTAATCGTCAAAGTGGAAGTAATTATTAAATCGTGATTTTAGTCCTGGATTAGATTCAATAAACGTATTCATTTCTGTAGGGTAGCCTGCTACCATAATAGCAATATCTCCAGCTCCATCTGACATCTCTTTGAGAAGGATTTCAATTACTTCTTTTCCAAAATCTTTTGAGTCATCTCCTGATCTTGCTAGAGCATAAGCTTCATCAATAAACAAAACTCCTCCTCTCGCAGCGTCAATTGCTTTTTTTACTTTAGGCGCTGTTTGTCCAATGTATTCACCGACCAGATCAGCACGATCGACTTCATGAACATGACCTTGGCTGAGCAGCCCCATATGCTTATAAATTTTGCCGAGCATTTTTACAACCGTCGTTTTACCTGTTCCCGGATTTCCAGTAAACACACTATGTAAATTAATTTTACCAGCATCTTCAAACCCTTTTTCTTGTCTGATTTTAATGAAGTTTAAATAGTTGATATGATCTTTGATATCTTTCTTTATATCCTCTAATCCAATCAACTCTTCAAGTTGTTTTAATGTTTGCTCTAAATTTTCAGGCTCACCTTGAGGATTTCCTAATGTAATAGGTGTACCTGTAATGCTGCTGAGTGGCTGAATAAGTCCTTCTTCAGCAGTCTCGCCTACTTCAAATGGAAGCACAGCGATCAATTGATCCATGCACACAATTTCGAGTGTGTATTTACTGTCTTTCCAGGATCCTCCGGCATCAGTTCCCCACCCACGATCGAGTGTATAGACGGTATCAATTTTATTTCCTTCTACATAACCATTGGCAATGACTTGGCCTTTAGCTTGACCAGCGTCATCGTAAAAATTAAAGAATACTTCGTAATTCCAGTCGGTATTAGTTAGGTTTTTGAATTTAAACTCTACCCATAAATATTGTGTAGCTTGACGGCTGAATTTTTTAAGGTAAGTTCTGTTGGTCTGATTGTGAGCTTGGCTATCTCCCGCATAGAGCTTAATAGACTCAATAGAGAAGTACGGATTACGATCATGTGTAATTTCGCCCACATCTTCAATATGAAATTTTTGAGATCCTACTACTTCGTTATCAATATAAGCCTCCCATAAGAATACACCTTTTTTCCAATAGGCGCCTTTATTAGGGTTACCCCAGCCATCGCGTATGTAAACAACATTTTCATCTGTTTTTACATTGATTTTACAATCTAAGTTGCATAACTCTATTCGCTGGCCGTTAGTAATGTCAAATGCTTTGAGGTGAACTGTAGAATCCCATGGTTCCTCATCAAAAAGTTTGTTGTAAAAAGAAAATTCGGCCCAAATGTAGGTTGTTTCACTTTTATCAAATACTGTCCGGTATTTTTTTGTAGAATTAGCCATCCATTCATCTGAAGCGTATACTTTAAGTTCTTTGAATTTGTACTTTTTATCCATGGTTTCTCCTTTAGTCTTATTTTTTGATTGTGTGATTTTTGTATTTTCTTCTTTTGGTATTTCTTTGAAAAAGAAATCAATGATCTTTTTAAATAGGATGCGTAGGTTGAACACTAGTCGTTTTTTTTATGTTTAGGGGACAAATTTACAATTTAGTTTTCATTTTTTCACTACTTTTGGATGTATTATATAGGCGGGGTTTATATTTTATAATTATCTGATTATCAAATAGTTAAAATAATAAAAATTTGAATTTAAAAAGCTGACGCGATGAAGCTATACATGAGGAGAAAATGGATTATATATATAGTGATAGTGTTATGTATATTTTTAAGCGGTGTATTTTTTTTACGCACGTATCTTTTACGTTCGGTGATAAAAAAAATAGCTCATCGTTTTGAGGTACAGTATAAGGCTAAGCTTATAGTTAAAGAAGCGTCGTTTATAGGGATTAGAGATTTTTATTTGAAAGATATATCGTTTTCTAAGAACGAAGGTGATACACTTTGTTCAGTTGATTCAATATACATTAAAGTTAGAGTTTTACCTTTGCTAATGGGGCGGGTTCGGATCGATTATTTTTTTGTAGATCGGCCTACTTTCTCTTTTGTATATAAAGGAGGTGGGTTGGAAAAGGAATTAAATACTACAGCTCCAGTTTCTTCGACTCGCGATTATTCTAGCTATTTAAATCAGATTGTTCGTTTACTTTTTTATTCTTTTCCTATGAATGGAGAGGTTTATCAGTTTGCTGCAAGGTATAGGCATAAAGACTATAAAGCATCTTGTTATATAGATCAGTGGTTGATTTGTGACGGTAAAATGGAAGTTAATGTCAATGTGGTTGACAATGGACGAAAAGGGAAGTGGGCAGTGAAAGCGGCCATCAATCAAAAGGAAAGTCTATGCAATATAAAAGTCTATAGTATACCGAATAATACTCATGTAGAGTTGCCTGTGCTAGTGGATGCAACACATACTCTTATTGGCTTTGACACGTTACAGGTTGTGCTTTATACTAAAACCCATCGCTCATCTTCTGTGGAATTGTCGGGTAGTGGCAAAGTAAAAAAAATGATTTTAAGACATCCTAAAATAGCGGATCAGCCTATAAAATTAAATACGGGTGAACTGTATTTTGTGTTAAAGGCAGGTAGTCATTTTATAGAGTTAGATAGCTCATCACATGTTGTTTTTAATAAACTATCCTATCATCCGTATTTGTATTATCAATCGCAAGATCCACGACGGCTTATAGTTAAGGTTTTGCCTTTTGAATGTAAAGCTGTAGATTTTTTTTCATCCTTGCCCGAAGGATTGTGTCCAACGTTAGAAGGAATAAAAGTTCGTGGGGGCCTTTCATACCGATTGGCGATGGACTTAAACTTTGATCATCCAGAAGAGATGACTTTTTCATCTATTTTTCGAAAGAAAAATTTTGCTATCGATCAGTTTGGTAAAGTAGATTTTAGAATGATCAATACCGATTTCACGTATATGGTATATGAAAAAGATACAGTACAGCGTTCATTTGTGGTGGGTTCTTCTAATTCGGATTATGTCCCATTGGCCTCTATTTCGCCTTATCTCAAAAATGCTGTCATTACAGCAGAGGATGGTGATTTTTATCAACATAAAGGATTTTATGAGGAAGCGTTTAGGCAGGCGATTATTACTAATCTTAAAAAAGGACGATTTGCTAGAGGTGCGAGTACGATTACGATGCAGCTGGTTAAAAATGTTTTTTTGAATAGAAAAAAAGTACTTTCTCGTAAGTTAGAAGAAATTCTGATTGTATGGATTGTCGAAAATATGAATTTGGTTACGAAAGATCGCTTGTTAGAAGTCTATCTTAATGTGATTGAGTGGGGGCCTGGCATTTATGGTATTAAACAAGCTTCTCATTACTATTTTAAAAAGGAGCCCCATGAGCTGTCATTAGCTGAAAGTATTTACCTGTCGTTAATTATTCCTAAACCTGGAAAATTTGCAACTGTATTTACATCAACTGGAGCTTTGAAGCCTTATTATAGTTCTTACTTTAATCATTTGGTCACATTGATGGTCTCTAGAGATCGTATTGGTTCTAAGGATACTGTTGGAGTTAAACCATTTATTCAATTAAATGGCCCTGCTCGCTATAAAATAGAGTCAAACATAGATACAGTTAATCAAGAAGTTGACTCTGTTCTTTTCATAGACGATATGATATAGGCCAAAAGTTGCTTGAGATTCATTTTTTATTAACTTTGCCGATCTTTTTTAGAAAACAATTAACGTGGTGGCATTAATTAAGTCTATTTCTGGGATTCGAGGAACAATTGGTGGCAAGCCTGGTGAGTCGCTTACACCTACGGATGTGGTTAAGTTTACGGCTGCATTTGGGTGTTTGATTAAAGAGGGGTCTGATCAAAAAAGGAAAATAGTAGTTGGTCGTGATGCACGTCTCTCTGGCCCTATGATTTCTCAATTGGTGACGTCTACATTACAAAGCTTAGGTATTGACGTCGTAGATCTTGGATTGTCCACTACACCTACAGTTGAAATGGCAGTTGTTTTGGAGAAGGCAGATGGAGGGATTATTATTACAGCCAGTCATAATCCACAAAATTGGAATGCATTGAAGTTGTTAAATAGTAAAGGTGAATTTATATCTGAAGAAGAAGGCAAAAAATTATTAAAAATAGCTGAAGAAGGTTCTATAGAATTTGAAGAAGTCAATAGTCTAGGGAGTTATCGTTTGGATGATAGTTATTTACAAAAACATATTGATCTTATTTTAAAATTACCTTTGGTAGATCGAGAAGCTATTCAGCGTTCTAATTTTTCTATTGTTGTTGATGCC
This sequence comes from uncultured Cytophagales bacterium, assembly GCA_964418605.1. Taxonomy (GTDB): domain Bacteria; phylum Bacteroidota; class Bacteroidia; order Cytophagales; family Cyclobacteriaceae; genus CAYQLY01. The sequence continues at coordinate 164,386 of CAYQLY010000003.1, read as the reverse complement.
GTAAACTCATCTGGAGGTATTGCAGTACCACAACTATTGCAAGCGTTAGGTGTTAATACTATAACCTGTTTGTATTGTGAACCTACAGGCCTGTTTCCGCATAATCCAGAACCTTTGCCTGAAAATTTAACACATATTAGTTCAGAGATGCAACGAGGTGGATTTAATTTGGGTATAGTTGTCGATCCTGATGTTGATCGTTTAGCATTGATGTGTGAAGATGGCACACCTTTTGGTGAGGAATATACGTTGGTAGCTGTTGCAGATTATGTGTTGAAACATAAAAAAGGAAACACAGTGTCTAATCTTTCCTCTACTCAAGCACTTCGTGATATTACAGAAAAAGCAGGAGGGCAGTATATGGTTTCGGCAGTAGGGGAGGTGAATGTTGTCAAAGCTATGAAGGAATGTAGTGCCGTTATTGGTGGAGAAGGAAATGGTGGAGTGATCTATCCTGATTTGCATTATGGAAGAGATGCGTTAGTTGGTATTGCTTTATTTCTAACACATTTAGCAAAGTTTGGTAAATCGACAACACTTTTACGTGCTCAATATCCTACCTACTATATTTCTAAAAATAAGATAGAATTAACCCCGGATATTGATTTAAAGGAAATTCTTGAAAAGGTAAAAGAGCGGTATAGTAAGCAGCCCTTTACAACGATTGATGGATTACGTATTGAGTTTGATAAGCAATGGGTTCACTTACGTCAATCAAATACGGAGCCTATTATTCGAATTTATGCTGAGTCTGATACACAGATCACGGCAGATCATCTCGCTAAGAAGTTTATGGCTGATATTAAAGAGATTATTACATCCGTAAGTTAGTTGATTGCGTATATTATATTTTCTAAAAACAACTCTATTTGTTTTTTTAAGTGTACATTGTTGTGTTGGTAGTTGTTAATAAATAGTGTAAAAGAGAGTAACTTATCGCTTTTTTTTAAATAACCAGCGTATGCTTTTGTACCTAGTAATTTCATATTGCCGCTTTTTCCTATAATTTTTCCTTTTAGTTTATCATTTTGCCATGATCGCAGCGTGCCGTATTCGCCTGATGTAGATAATGTTTTTATGAATTGAGGAAAATAGGCTTCTTCTTGAATAGTTTTTAAAATGGAAGCCAGTTGGGAACAGGATATGTTGTTTTGAGGTGATAGACCGCTGCCATCTATAATGGTTGCTGATGTTAGGTTGATTCCTTTTTTATTCCAATAGTCTTTTATTGTTTGGACGCTTGCGCTGTAGGAGATTTCTTTTTTATACACGTACCCAAGTAGTAGGAATATTTGTTCGGCAAATAGATTCTGACTTTTTTGATTAACAATAGTTAGTATATCAAATAAATGTGGGGAAGAAAAAGTATGTAGTCTCGTTCGTTTGGAAGAAGATATATTGTTGTGTAAAATTTTTATACCTAAAATTTTTAGTTTGGATTTTAGCATATAGACTAGAAGTTCTCCTGGATTAGGCAAAGAACCTTTAATAGTAAATCTATTTTTACTTAAAGGTATAGTGCCTTGTATATGCCATATAGAATCCCCCTCTATATAGTTAATTGAAGCTTGATCACCTGAGTTTACACTTCCTGTTTTAAGCTCATTTACAAATTGGAGATTTGGAATAAATGCTGGATCTGTTTTGACAATTCGAACGGAGTCACCTATTTTTTTGCCTGACTGAAGAATAAGTTTATATTGGTTTTCTTGTATACATAATGCCTGTGGAAAAGCACCGTAATAATTCCCAATATCAGTATTCAGCCAAGAACGAGGGGGTTTTAAGTTTTTGAAAAAAGAACTATCTATAAATAGGTCGCCATGAATTGTTTTGATATTCTGCTTTTGAATGATTTGTATGATTTGATCAATTAGTTTACTCGTTGACGGATAACCTGGAAATCGACTCGATCCGAGTGTAGGATCTCCTTCTCCTTTAATATAGATATTCCCAACAAGTATTCCATCGTTGTCGATATATCCACTATATTCCACATGTGTTTGAAATTTAAAATTAGATCCGAGCAGATCCCAAGCAGGAGTAGTAGTTATAATTTTTATTGTAGAAGCTGGAATGGCTAGTTGGTCTGGTTGGTGAAAAGCAATTTTATTTCCTTTTTCATCGAGTAAACAAAAACTCCAAGAGGCATCATATTTCTTTATAAATGTATTAAATGCGTCTATTGTAGTTTTTATAGATAGTGTAGTGTTTTGTCCATATACTATTTGGGTTTCTTGAATAAGGTATAGGGTGATTGTGAGGAAGATTAGAGGTAATCGCATATATTGGAAATTTTGTATGTATTTTATATTCTTAATTTATTATTTTAGCTTTGAATTTAGAGATAATTTTTATTTTTCATGAAAGCATATATTTTTCCAGGACAAGGTTCTCAATTCTCAGGTATGGGAAAAGAACTGTATGAGTCTTCTTCTCAGGCCAGTGAATTGTTTCATCAGGCTGATGAGTTGCTCGGTTTTTCTATTACTAAGATTATGTTAGAAGGAACGGAAGATCAACTTAAGCAAACAAATGTGACACAGCCTGCTGTATTTCTTCATTCAGTAGTTATAGCTCTTACAGCTTCTGATTTTCGTCCTGATGCGGTAGCTGGCCACTCATTGGGTGAGTTTTCAGCATTGGTAGCTAGCAGAGCGCTTTCTTTTAAAGATGGATTGATGTTGGTTGCGAAGCGAGCAGCTGCTATGCAAAGAGCTTGCGAAAAAAATCCATCTACAATGGCTGCTGTATTAGGGTTAGAAGACCGTCAGGTTGAAGAGATATGTTCTTCTATTCAAGGCGAGGTAGTCGTAGCAGCTAATTATAATTGTCCTGGTCAACTGGTTATATCAGGAAGTATAAAAGGTATAGAATTGGCTATTGAAAAATTAAAAGCTGCTGGAGCGAAACGAGCTATACCATTGGTTGTAGGAGGAGCTTTTCACTCGCCTTTGATGGAGCCTGCTCGTGAAGAATTAGCTGCTGCTATTGAAGCTACACCATTTTCTAATCCGATATGTCCGATTTATCAAAATGTAGATGCAAAACCTGCTCGTGAAGTTAATCAGATTAAGAAAAATTTGGTTTCACAACTTACAGCACCTGTTCGGTGGACTCAATCTGTTCAATATATGTTTAAAGATGGTATTCGTACATTTGTCGAATGTGGTCCTGGAAAAGTATTGCAAGGGTTAGTTAAAAAAATTGAAAAGGAGGCTGAGGCGATGAGTTTATAATGATGATGCTCATTATAATTATTACTTAACAATGGTTACTTGTAAAGGGTCTGCGCATTGTGTGAGCAAATCTTTATTTTTTAGCTGTAATAACGGATGTATAAATTCAGGTATAAGTTCACATAGGGGAACAAGTGTGAATCGCCGATTTTGAATCTCAGTATGCGGAATAGTAAGCTTTGGTGTTGATACCGATTGATTGTGATAATAAATAATATCAATATCAATTAATCGTTCGCGCCATTTTCCATTGTCTTTTCTTCCTAATGTCCGCTCTATTTTTTTAAGATTTTCTAAAAGCTCAAGAGGTAAAAGGGGGGTTTCTACTTCTGCAAGCTGGTTATAAAAAGTTGGTTGATCGGATACGCCCCAAGGTTCTGACTCATATATATAAGATGTTCGTGTAATTTTTCCTATCTCTATAGAGATAGCTATGAGTGCTTGTTTGATAGTTGTTAACCGATCTCCGAGATTGCTTCCAAGTAATAGGTATACCATAATATATTAAAAAGCACCATGAAGTAAACGCGCCGTCCCAAAATAAACAGCTAAACCTATAATGTCATTGGCTGTCGTAATAAAAGGTCCTGAGGCTAGAGCAGGATTAATAGATGTCTTATTTAATATAATAGGCGTGAATGTCCCCATAAAAGAAGCAAGAAGAACAACTGCAATCAATGAAATAGAAACAACAATAGCTAGTTCATAAGGTTGGCCAATTAGAAAATTCCCCAAAAAAACCAGAGCAGAGATCACAAGTCCATTAATAAGTGCCACCAAAAGCATTTTAATGAAACGCTCGTAAAAATTATTTCCAATAGTTGTTTTATTAGCTAGGCTTTGTAAAATCATTGAAGAAGATTGTATGCCTACATTACCACCGGTAGCTGTAATTAAAGGGATAAAAAAAGCCATAGCTGGAATCATAACTAGATCTTTTTCAAATAACCCAATAAAAGAAGCACCGAGCATACCTCCGCCCATTCCAATGATAAGCCATGGTAATCGTGATCGAGTTACAGTCCATACATTATCATGTTCTTCCACATTCTCAGATATACCTGACATGAGCTGACGATCTTCTTCTGCCTGCTCTGTAATCACATCCACAATGTCATCAATCGTAATTCGGCCGAGTAACTTGCCCTGTACATTAATAACTGGTATAGCTTCCAGGTCATACTTTTGCATCATGCTTGCTACTTCATCGTCTTTTCGATAGGTTTCTACTGCGATGATATCAGGCTCATAGATTGTAGCTATTTTGGTTTGATCAGTAGCGAGTATGATTTTTTTTAAAGATACACGTCCAAGTAACTTGCCTTGATCATCTACAACGTATACTGAGTAGATTTTTTCTACATTCTCAGCCTGCCTTCTAATTTCTTCAATACATTGAATAACTGTCCAGTTGACATTGGCAGTTAGTATCTCTTTAGCCATCAATCCACCTGCACAATCCTTGTCATAACGGAGTAGGTCGACAATGTAGGATGCTTTTTCCGGGCTAGACATGTGTGCGATGACCTCTTCACGTATTAAAACAGGTTGTTCATTTAAAATATCAGCAGCATCATCGGAGTCGATATGGTCAAGATAAGAAGCAATTTCTGTAGGAGAGAATGCTTTTAAAAATTTTTTTCGCACATCTTCTTCTAAATTAGATATAATTTCTGCCCCTGTTTCTTTTTTTAGAAGATCGGTGACGTATTTTGAATCTTCTGTGTTGAATTCATGAAGTAATGTAGAAATATCAGCAGCATGAACATCTCTCAAACTTTCTTGAATAGACGATGAATTATTTTTTTCGATCGCTTCTTTTAACCATTCATGGTATGACTTACTTAATTCGAATTTCATAAGACTTGATTTTTTTAAAAAATGGTACTTAAAAAAAATTAAAAAAAAATTAAAAAAACATTAACAATAACATAAAAAATTTTTAAGTTTACAAACAAATTAACTTAATTATTTTAAATATTTACAATTATGGCTAAGGCGAAAGCAGCTAAGAAAAAGTCAACTAAGAAAAAAGCTTCTAAAAAGAAGGCTTCTAAAAAGTAGTAAACGATAAGTTTATTACAGATTGACGGAAGGCAGGAACTTTAAAAAAGTTTCTGCCTTTTTTGTTAGCTCAATAAAATCATCTACACCAAGTTGTTCGGCACGTTTACTTAATCGATTATCTTCCATTGCTTCAATACGTGATATTAATGGCTTTAATGCATTCCTAAGCATCTTTCGTCTGGTTTGAAAAGCCTGTTTAACTAATCTGAAAAATAATTTTTCATCACATGGAAGTTCTTTTCGCTCATTTCGTGTTAATCGAATAACACCTGATTTTATTTTTGGTGCCGGATGAAAGGCATTTTCATTAACTGTAAAGATATAATCAATAGTAAAATAAGCTTGAAGCAGTACACTTAATATACCGTAATCTTTATTTCCTGGCGGTGAAGCAATGCGTTGTGCTACCTCTCGCTGGAGCATACAAACGATCTCTTGAATTTGGTTTTTTTGTTCAAGCAGCTTAAAGAAAATCTGTGATGAGATATTATAAGGGAAATTTCCAATAATACTCCAGTTTCCTTGAAGAAGTGTATGTAGATCCATTTCTAAGAAATCACCTTGTATAATATGTATCGGAGTGGTTGAGTCGTATCGTTTTTTTAAAAAATCGATGGCTTCTTCGTCGATCTCCACAACAGTGAGCTTGCCGTGCTTTTCCAATAATAAATCCGTTAAAACACCTGTGCCGGGGCCTATTTCCAGTAAGTGGGCATCATTTTCCTTAAATTGAAGCTGGTTGACAATCTTTTGAGCAATGTTTTGATCTTTTAAAAAGTGTTGCCCCCACCGTTTTTTAGGCTTGATGTGTTTCATTATTACTTTATAAACTTTAATTTATTGATATAAAAAACGCTATGTTGTTGGGTTTTGCCTTCTTTATAGGTATTGATATGTTGCGTGCCCCATATTAAAAAATAATCAGCATACCATGCGGCAGTTTCACCTAATATTTCTTCTTTCCCAATGGTTTGATGAGAAGATAATGTTTGGATGCCTTCTGTGTATTTATCTTTAATCACGTCATTCCCTTTCAAGATTTTTATCTTAAGAATATGATCAGTATTATATAATAAACATGCTGTGTCATTCTTAACTAACGCTCGCACGAAGTCTTTATGACTAAATGTGGTTACATCTTGAATAGGCAGGCAATTATTCCAAGCGAGACCCCCATTAAAATCGAATGCACAAATGATAGCATGTGTGTATTTTAATCCTTCAAACGTCTCGCCAGTTATACCTCCTCTTGGATCAGATGTTTGGGTATATTTTGGATAAAAAAAGTCAGCTATACAAATTAGGTGATTATTGGCTATAAAAGGAGGTTGTATGTTTGCTTGAAAACTCATTTTTATTTTTTTACCCTTCTTATTCTTGTTTTGTATGTTTTTTGTTATACGCTGAACTCGTTTAGGAGAAAGATAGCTGAAAAAATGATTTAATGATGAATAAGGATAATAGGATATATTATTTTGCTCACTTTCTATTTTAGTGATGAATAATCCTTCAGAGGAAATAAGCCCTGCCTTATGTGAATACCCTCCTATAACAAAAATACCTTTTGGACTTAAGCTAATCTGGCCGAATGTCAGATTTCGTTTAACAGAGGAGATTATAGCTTGGTTGATGAGTAGGCCATCTTGTGTATATATCCTAATACCTAATGCTGCTTGATGATAGATGGGGTGTAATCGTACAAGTACTACGCACAGATTTAGAGTAGAATCTGTACGCATGTCGAGTAACTCATCTGTATGACGAGAAAATGACGTGAGCATGTGTTCTTTTTTTTCTTTAATATCGTAATGAACGACAACGGGGTTGCCTTCTATCTCGCCTGCAAAGAAAATATGGTCATTAACCAATTCCATTTTTTTTAATTCGATAGGGCTTAAGAGACGATCTTTGGTAGTGCTTAAGTTTCCTGTTTCAGTAGAAATCTTTAAGATGATAAAATCTCGTTGGGTATATTGATTTTTTGTATATAGTAAATAAATATGAGAGTTTGTGCGGTAATAGGTGGTGAGTGTAAATGGATGAGGTGGGCTATAGCTTATTTCCCAAACTTTTTCAAAAGCAGTATCATATCTGGTAAATAGCCATTCAGTATTCATTTTCTTAGATTCATCATTATCTTTTAAAATAATAAAGCCCTTCTCGTTAATGGGTATGAGCAGCGGCTCATCAGTTGAGAGCTTTAGTGTCATACGTTTGACTTGTTGAATTTGACCGTAAGTCAGTATGGATGATAGAATAAAAAATAAAGTAATTAATATATAAGGACGCATTAGATAATGAGTTTGGTTTGACTTAACTTTAGAATTGTATTGAATTCTGTTGCTGTAACAGGTAGAACAGACAGCCGGGCTTGCTTGACCAATACCATCTCGCGTAAATTAGCCTGTTTTTTTATCTCTTCCAATGATACGGTATTTATTAATGGTTGATGATAGCTCAATGTCACTGCTACCCATCGGTTGTCAGTTGTTGTAGGATCCTGATAAGCCTCTTCACTAACCCGAGCAACGCCTATAATAGCCTTGTCTTCATTGCTGTGATAGAATAATACAAGATCTCCTTTTTTCATAGCTTGTAAATTATTTCTGGCTTGGTAGTTTCGTACACCATCCCATACAATTTTTTTATCTTTAACAAGCTGTTCCCAAGGATATACATCAGGTTCAGACTTAACGAGCCAATAGGTCATAAACGGATATTTTTAAAAGACTAAGATACGCAGACAATTATATATAGAAAATAGCTTTATGGAAAATTATCAGTTTCGGAAGGTATTACTGATTCAAACTGCTTTTTTGGGCGATGTGATCTTAAGTACATCCTTGCTTGAAACCCTTCATGTCGCTTTTCCTCAGGCAGAGCTTCATTTTTTATTACGCCAAGGTAATGAAGGAGTTTTTGAGCACCATCCCTTTCTTCAGAAATGTTGGATATGGAATAAACGAAAACACAAACTATTCAATGCCTGGAAATTAATTAAACAAATTCGCCGCGAACGATTTGATTTGGTTATTACCATTCAGCGTTTTGCCAGCGCGGGGTTATTTACTGTTTTTTCAAGAGCTAAACAAACTGTAGGGTTCTCTAAAAACCCATTCTCTTGGTTTTTTACGTACCGTTATCCACACCGAATGGATAATCTACATGAAGTAGAACGCAATAGGAGTCTTATCCAATATTTTACAAATGTCAAGTGCTTGAAACCTCAACTCTATCCTTCAAATCAAGATATAAACCAAGTAAAAACGTATCAATCGCAGCCTTATATCTGTATAGCTCCAGCTTCGGTTTGGTTTACCAAGCAATTTCCGGAAAGTAAATGGGTAGAATTTTTGGATCTTGTTCCATCACCCATTCACGTCTATATTTTGGGTTCACCTGTTGATAGGGCATTAGCTGATCGTATTCAACAGACAACCAAACATCCTCATGTGAAAAATCTTTCAGGCAAGCTCACCATATTGGAGTCTGCAGCTTTGATGCAAGGAGCAAAAATGAACTATGTGAATGATTCAGCTCCACTTCATATCGCTTCGGCCATGAATGCTCCGGTCTGTGCTATTTTTTGTTCTACTATTCCTGCATTTGGATTTGGTCCATTATCTGATCAAAGTCATATAGTAGAAATAGGGACTAAATTATCCTGTCGACCTTGTGGTTTGCATGGACGACCACACTGTCCGGAGCTTCACTTCCGTTGCGCTTTAGATATAGATGTTAAAAAGTTACTAAGTTTACTATAATGTAGATTGGTATTTAGTTAATTCAACTATTCTCTTGCTCCAACTCATTGCTAATTTATTCCCAGTTTCCACTTTAAAATTCGTAATTTTGCACCTTCATTTAATCCATTCATGCAAAGTATACGAAATATTGCCATCATTGCCCACGTCGATCATGGAAAAACGACGCTAGTAGATAAGATTATACATATGTCTAAAATCTTCCGTGAAAATCAGCAAATGGGAGATCTTATATTAGATAATAATGATCTAGAGCGCGAGCGGGGAATTACCATCGTAGCAAAAAACGTGTCTGTTCGATATAAAGATTTTAAAATTAATATCATCGATACCCCAGGCCACGCTGACTTTGGTGGTGAGGTGGAACGTGTATTGAAAATGGCAGATGGGGTACTTTTATTAGTAGATGCGTTTGAAGGTCCTATGCCCCAAACGCGTTTTGTGTTGGGAAAAGCATTGGATTTAGGTTTAAAACCTATTTTAGTTGTTAATAAAGTAGATAAAGAAAACTGCCGTCCGGATGAAGTACAAGAGCAGGTATTTGATTTGATGTTCAACTTAGGTGCGACAGAAGATCAATTAAACTTTGTGACCATCTTCGGTTCATCCAAACATGGATGGATGAGTACAGACTGGAAAAACAAGACAGATAATATTATCCCCTTATTAGATGCTATTATTGAAAATATTCCACCAGCGCCATTTATAGATGGAACACCACAGTTTCAAATTACATCACTTGATTATTCCACATTCGTAGGCCGTATTGCGATTGGTCGTGTCTACAGAGGTACAATTAAAGAAGGTGCTTTCATGGCTTTATGTAAGGCAGATGGAAGCATCAAAAAAGTAAAAATAAAAGAACTTTTATTGTTTGAAGGATTAGAACGAATGAAAGTTGCTGAAGTGAAGGCAGGTGAAATATGTGCTATTACAGGAATTGAAGATTTTGAAATTGGTGATACATTAGCCGATATAGACAATCCTGAACCATTAAAACGTATTTCGATTGATGAACCTACCCTTAACATGCTGTTCACCATTAATAATTCACCGTTTTATGGAAAAGAAGGAAAATATGTAACATCACGGCATTTACGCGACCGCTTGTTTAAGGAGACGGAGAAAAATCTTGCTCTTAGAGTACAAGAGACAGATTCAGAAGATAAGTTTTTAGTATATGGAAGGGGTATTCTTCATTTGTCTGTATTGATTGAAACCATGCGTCGAGAAGGGTATGAATTACAAGTAGGTCAGCCTCAAGTTCTTTTTAAAGATATTGATGGTGTAAAAAATGAACCAATCGAAACATTGGTAGTAGATGTGCCTATGGAAACAGCTGGAAAAGTAATTGAGTTGGTAACGCAACGAAAAGGAGAGTTATTAATCATGGAACCTAAAGGTGATTTACAGCATTTAGAATTTGCTATTCCTTCACGTGGATTAATTGGGCTTCGTAACAATGTATTGACAGCTACTGCTGGAGAAGCGGTAATGAATCATCGATTTAAAGACTATCAACCATTTAAAGGACCTATTCCGGGTCGAATCAACGGTTCCTTAATTTCGATGGAAACAGGACCAACTACAGCGTATGCAATTGATAAATTACAAGACCGAGGCATATTTTTCATTGATCCGGGAGATGAAGTATATATGGGTCAAGTTATTGGCGAGCACAGTCGTCAAAGTGACTTGGTTGTAAATGTAATGAAAGGAAAAAAATTAACGAATATGCGAGCATCCGGAACAGATGATAATGTGAAGATTGTTCCTAAAAAACAATTCTCGTTAGAGGAAGCATTGGAGTATATTCAAAAAGACGAATATGTGGAAGTGACTCCTAAGTCTATTCGAATGCGTAAGATTTATTTAGATGAAGGTGAGCGTAACCGTATGTCTAAATCTAATTCTTAGTACATCATTAGATGTGTGGATATAGCATTGTAGCATTATTACTCAGGAATGATACTTATTGCTGATAGTGGGTCGACTAAAACAGATTGGTGTTTGATTCGCTCTAATGAGAATTTTCAGGTTGTATCTACTCAGGGATTAAATCCACGTTTTCATACAACAGATAGTATTTATCAAGATATATTACATCATCTGTTGCCGTCTATTTCTGTGCCGGTTTATGCTATTCATTTTTATGGAGCGGGTTGTTCATCACCTCATGCTAATCTTATAGTTTACTCAGCGTTGCAACAAGCTTTTCCACAAGCTGAAATCCATATTATGGAAGATTTAGTAGGTGCTGCTCGAAGTTTATGTGGTCAGCATTTGGGTATTGCTTGTATTTTAGGTACAGGGTCTAATTCTTGTTTATATGATGGTGAGCGTATTATTGAGCAGATGCCTAATCTTGGTTTTTTATTGGGTGATGAAGGGAGTGGAGCCCATTTAGGGAAACTCCTTATCCAAGATTTTTTGAATCATGAGCTCCCTGCTGTTATTCGTCAAAAGTTCTTACAGACCTATCAACTCGATCGAACCCAGATTATAGATGCTATTTACCATCAACCTTTCCCTAATCGGTATCTAGCATCGTTCACATCCTTTCTTTCAGAACATAGCCGGGATGAGTACATCTATCAATTAATTTATAAATCATTTGCTTCTTTTTTTGATAAAACCATTTGTAAATATTCAAACTATACAGCTTGTCCTACACATTTTACAGGGTCTATAGCGTATGTATTTAAAGATATTCTTGAACAAGTGGCTATGGCGAAGAATGTGAGGCTGGGTAAACTTATTCAACGCCCATTAGAAGAGCTTGTTGTCTATCATACTAGTTTAGATATTAAAAAATAAAAAGAAGTTCTATTTAGAACTTCTTTTTATCTGGATGCCATCAACTTATTTCACAGTAATGGTGGATTCTTTTTTTCGATCATCTTTAGGAATAATGATTTCTAATATACCTTCTTTGTAATTAGCCTCAACAGCTTCTTTATTAGCATGTTCAGGTAAGAAGAATGTTCGTGAGAATGAACCATATTGGGTTTCAATAGAGTGAAACTTCTTTTCTTTCTTTTCCTCGCTAAATTTCCTTTCACCACTAATCGTGATGCGATTATCGGTGATGTTAATTTTAAAATCCTCTTTCTTCATTCCTGGAACGGCGACATGTATTTCATAATGTTTGTCTGTTTCTACAACATCAACTTGGGGTACAAAGTGCTGTAGCTTCGAATGAGAAAGTGACTCATTAAAAAATTTGTCTAGCATTCCTGAAAAAGAAGTTGGCATCCATTCATTATATTTTGTGAGTGTCATAGGAGTAATTGTTTTTCATATCTACATGTAAAAAGTATACCAAATGATTAAAAAAGACAAAATGGCTTATTTTTTAAATTATAGATATATTAAAAAAGACAAAATGGCTTATTTTTAAAATTAATATTGAATTTTTGACCAACCATAGCAGAAAAAGTAAATGACTTTATTAAATCCATCTATTTTTAAAAGGCTTTTATCTGTATTTGTATAATTACGAATAACCTTTTAAATTTGCACTCCTTTTTTAATCAATCGCGTCTTTAGCTCAGCCGGTTAGAGCATTTGACTGTTAATCAAAGGGTCCCTGGTTCGAGCCCAGGAAGACGCGCAAATAGAAAGCACTTAATCTTGAAGGATTAAGTGCTTTTTTATTGCTTTAATGAACAGTCTGAATTAATAAATAAGCTTTCTAACTAAATGGCATGTTGAAGTATTAACATGTAGAATATATATTCCAGAAGGAGTAGTATAGGGCAGAGAGAGGTGTATAAGGGTATTGGAATCGCTGAATGGTATATTTTTATCCAAGTATATTTTTCCTTGCATATCGATAAGTTGTATTTCTATAGAAGTGTTACTTTGTATGTTATTCATTTGGAGAGTTAGTGTATGGTTTGATTCATTTTCTGGGTATAGGCTGATGTAAGGATTATTTCCATTGGCTATATAGTTGAGTGCTAGAATTGATGAATAGCTGAAACTTCCATCATAGTCTACTTGTTTGATGCGGTAATAACTTATACCAGTGAGCGGATGCTCATCTGTAAATAAATAGTCAAGTTGCTGATTACTTTTACCAGCTCCTTTGACTTCACCTATGGAATAGAACTGAATCCCATCTTTGGAGCGTTCGAGGATAAAGTAGTTATTGTTTAATTCGCTCGTTGTAGTCCATTGAAGGATGGCTTTATCATTTTGTATAGAGTTGACAAAGTTAGAAATCTCTACAGGTAGAAGAGCGGAATAATAAACGGTGATGCGAATATGATCGATGCGTGCAAAACTAGAACCATTTCCTCCTCCTTGACGATAGGCTGCAATGGCAAAGCCAAAGTTAGAGGCATTGATATCGGCAGGTGTCCATGTTTCTCCCCATAGATCGGTATTTCCTCCATAGGTTCTGTAAGTATCATTGCTAGGCCAACCTTGGTTGGCAGCTTTATCTTGATTTTTAATTACTCCATTTTTAACAATGCGTATGCTATAATCTCTTGCTTTAGAACCAAGGTCAGATCGCTCTACTTCTACTTCGATACCATCAATTAGTGAGTTTGTAGGAATAGTAAATCCAAATCCAGTAGCTTGTAAATAGTCAGTGTAGTCACCAGAATTGGCTAAATCAATGGTGTTGATCGCTCGGTTATCATCAGAGACTGCTGCATTTCCAGTATTTCCCCAAGGAGAGGTAGAGTTTGGAATAGCTATATTGGTAAATATACTGCCATTTAAAGGCCCTTGGGATTGGCTATAGCCTTTCCCTAATATTAAAAGCAGAATTAGCGTTGAAGTGCTTTTTAGCTGTATAAATTTCATAAGTATAAGCCTTGGGTGTTAGCGTATACTTTTACGTATTTTTTTTAATAATGTTTTTATTAAAAATTGTATTTATCTTAATTTAGCTCTTCATATTTTTAATTATACTGATTTAAAGTATTATTTTTTTAATAAAGTAAAATTTATAACTTGTTATATGTGCTATATATATTCCAGAAGGGGCAGCATAAGGCATAGATAGTTGTATAGGATTATTGGAGTTGTTAAGTGTTATACTTTCTTCTATGTATACTTTTCCTTGCGTATCTATTAATTTAATTTCGACAGGAGTATTGTTTTGTATATTACTGATCTGAAGAGCCAATGTATAATTTGACGTATTTTCTGGGTATATGTTTATATAAGGGTTATCTTCATTGACTATATGATTGAGTGCTAGAATTGATGAATAGCTAAAAACTCCATTGTAATCGACTTGTTTTATACGGTAATAGCTTATGCCAATGAGTGGGTAGTCATCTGTAAATGAATAGTCGCGTTGTTGGTTACTTTTACCAGCTCCTTTGACTTCACCTATGGAATAGAACTGAATCCCATCTTTGGAGCGTTCGAGGATAAAGTAATTATTGTTTAATTCACTCGCTGTAGTCCATTGAAGGATGGCTTTATTGTTTTGTATAGAGCTGACAAAGTTAGAAATCTCTACAGGTAAAAGAGCAGAATAATAAACGGTGATACGAATATGGTCTATTCGTCCAAATGTAGCCGGAGTTCCGCCGTCTTGGCTGTAAATAGCAATGGCAAAACCAAAGTTAGAAGCATTGATATCAGTAGGTATCCATGTTTCATTCCATAAATAATCATCCCCTCCATAGGTTTTGTATGTATCAGTACTTGGCCAAAATTGATTAGCAGACTTGTCTTGAGGTTTAATTATTCCATTTTTGACTATGCGTACGCGGTAGTCTTTGGTTTTGGAATTAAGATCGGAACGCTCTACCTCTACTTTAATTCCTTCAATAACTGAGCTATTAGGAATGGTAAATCCAAATCCTGTTACTTGTAAATAATTGGTATAATTGCCTGCAATAGATAAGTCAATAGTATTTATAGATTGATTATTATCAGAAGATGTTACATTATTTGTATTCCCCCAAGGAGAGGTAGAGCCTGGAATGGGTGCATTGCTAGTTATGACGCCACTTAAAGGCCCTTGTGATAATCCATAACTTTTTTCTAATAAGAGAAAGAATAAGAATAGCGTTAATACGCTTTTTAACTGTATAGATTTCATAGGTTTTGAGGTTAAGTGTGTAATTTTAGGTGTTTTTTTGGACTATTGCTTTATCGTAGCGTTCAAATGATATATATGAAGCAATAGTATATGTACTATTAGGAATAAGTATATAAAATTCAAAAACAGCTTTTTGAGAAAATCGATTATCGTTCACCTATTTGCTGTCTCCACATAGCATAGTATAATCCTTTTTGTTCGAGAAGATCATGGTGTTTGCCTTGTTCGATGATTTGTCCTTTTTCGAGTACAAAAATACGGTCGGCATGTAAAATAGTTGATAGCCGGTGTGCAATGAGGATGATCATCAAGTTAGCTTGACTTGAAAGTTTTGAAATCGTTTGTGTGATTTCGTCTTCGGTGAGTGAGTCGAGTGATGATGTAGCTTCATCGAAGATTAGTAAACTAGGATTTCGTAGAAGAGCACGTGCAATAGATAGACGTTGTTTTTCACCACCTGATATTTTTATTCCTCCTTCGCCAATTAATGTATCTAATCCTTTATTTGCTCGTGCGAGTAGATTTTGACAGGATGCTTTTTCTAATGCCTCTAGACATTCTTGATCGGTAGCTTGTGGTTGAACGAATAAGAGGTTTTCACGAATCGTTCCTGAAAACAGATGTGTTTCTTGTGTTACAAAACCAATTTGTTTTCGGAAAAAGTTCAAATCGATTGTGGAGTGTGTCGCCTCATTGTAATAAATTGTTCCTTGCTGTGGCTGATATAATCCAACAAGAAGTTTGACAAGCGTTGTTTTTCCTGATCCAGATGGGCCGACGAATGCGATCGTTTCTCCTTTCTTCATTTTGAAACTAACTTGTTGTAAGGCATGAAAATGAGAGGACGAATGTTTATAGCTGACTTGATTAAAAGCTAATTCACGAATATCAGTAAGGTATATAGGACTTTCAGGTTTTGGTTCAACGGGTGTTTGGAGTAATTTTTGAAAATTTTGAACGGATACTTCTGTTTCACGATAGGTGTTAATAATATTTCCTAGCTCTTGTAATGGGTTGAAAATCGCAAATGAATAAATGTATAAAGAGAAGAACTGACCTAGTGTGATTTTTTCTTTAAATATGAGAAACAAAAGAAGAAATAAAATGCAGTTTCGTAAAAGATTGACGCAGGTGCCTTGAATGAAACTTAGTGTTCGGATATATTTTACTTTCTTTAATTCGAGTTTTAAGATACTGTGTGTATTTTTATTTAATCGGCCAATTTCTTGTTCTGCTAAGCCTAAACTTTTTACTAGCTCAATATTACGAAGTGACTCTGTTGTTGATCCAGCCAGTGATGTTGTTTCGGCTACGATTACTTTTTGAACTTGTTTTATTTTTTTGCTTAGCATTGAACTTATAAAGCCAAGTATGGGAATAGTTGCCAAATAAATAGGTGCTATCGTCCAATGTACTGTCACAGCATACACTGTGACAAATATAATACCTACTAAAGAAGAGAATACAATATTGATAAACGAGGAAATAAATCGTTCGGCATCACTGCGTACTTTTTGCAGTACACCTAATGTCTTCCCACTTTGTTGATCTTCAAATGAGGCGTAGGGAAGTTTCATCGAATGCTCAATACCATCTGAGTAGAGTTTGGTGCCCAATTTTTGTGTAATTACATTGACATAATAATCCTGAAAATTCTTAGCAATACGTGATACCATGGCTACCCCAATAGCAGCGAGAAGAAGCTTAATAATGCCATTGAAAAATTCGGTTGACGTGTGCCCTTTATAATTTGTAGCATACCTGTCAATGATCATTTTAAAGACGAGTGGATCAAGCAATGAAAAGACTTGATTGATGCTAGCCAGTAAAAGCGCAATCACGATCGTTTTCCAATAACGTTTGAGATAGTGTAAAAGCAGCTTCATAGTATAAAAATGAAGGTGCCAAATTACGTAAAATAATTTAAGAAGGGTATTGCTAATTCCATGATTTCAACTTAAATTTGCACCTCAGTTTGTCCGATGGTGTAACTGGCAACACGTCTGATTTTGGTTCAGAAGAGTCCAGGTTCGAAACCTGGTCGGACAACGAAAAAAGAGCCCTTTTAGGGCTCTTTTTATTGTATTATTTTCGATTAATTCTCATACTTTGAAAATCTAATGCTTAGTAGTCTTACAGAAAAAATAAAATGCCATCCCGGTAATCAAATTATATTTAAATATTTAGATATTGATACATTACGGGGAAAATTTTCCTTGCAATCTGCTGATGAAATTAATGGATATGACGCGGGAGGAGTTATTTTTTTTAGAGATTATGCAAAAAATATACCTGATGAAGCTAAGTATATTTTAAATGGACGTTATAATTTTTTGGTAAATGAAGAATCAGGTCAGATCATTGCGTTTCATGCGGGTCGTTTTACGTTTATCTTTCGATGTGATTTTGAACGAAATAAAATAGAAGATGAAAGTCGAGTTCGATTTCAAACTGGTGACACATTAGATGGTTGGATTGATATTACTTTGTTGGGAAAAGATTGGGCTCTTTTAACTAATTTTATAGATGAAGATCAAGAACAGTTGGAATGGGCCTATGCATTTTCAAAAAAGAATTAGGTAAAATTAATTTAATAGCTAATTGTACATTGTTATCTTACATTCAGGAAGTAATTTTTTAATTTTGTCTTTCCATAATGATGAAAGCGAGTTTTTGTATAAGCTTAATTCTTCTAATTTTTTCAAATTTCCGATTGATTCAGGTAGCGAAGTAAATTGATTTTTAGATAATTCTAAATGTCTAAGTTGAGTTAAATTTCCAATCCATTCAGGAATTATACTTAATTGATTGTTATTTAAATTAAGAAAAGTTAATTTTTTTAAATTTTGAATGGATTCTGGTAAATGAGTTAATCGATTATTTGCTAAATCTAAACTTATAAGTTGAGTTAAGTTTCCAATTGATTTAGGAATAGAAATAAGCTTATGGTCAGTTTGAATTCCAGTTAAGTCTAAAGATGTAAGATTAGTTAAATTTCCAATCCATTCAGGTAAAACTTGTAATCGATGACCACGTAAAAATAGTTTTTCTAAATGAACTAAGTTCTTCATACTCTCTGGTAATAGATTTACCAAATTGTGATTTAAATCTAAATGTTTTAGTTTTTTCAAACTTCCAATTGATTCTGGTAAAAAAGAGATTTGATTTCTGTAAGCAATTAGTTCTTCCAGATTAGTTATATTGTCTATTGTTTCAGGCAAAGAGTTAAGTTCATTATCTGGTACGATTAATTCTTTTAATTGAGTTAGTTTTTCAATTGAATGAGGTAAGACTTTTAATTCTTTTTTAGATAAATTTATTTTTTTTATATATCCTAAGACTTTGTTGGGCTCTAATTCATTCGATTCAAATAGATTATCTTGCCAAAGAAAATTTTCACTTGCTGCTACATGCCAATTACCGTTTTTACTAACTTTTATTATAGTATGTTTTTCTAGTTTTTGTTTTAGCTGGGTTGAGATATGAGGAATAAATAATTGGATTGCCTTTATTTTAACATCTTGATTTTTATTAAAAATATAAATATGGAAAAGTTCAGAAAGAAATTCTCTCTCCACTTGATGAGACTGAATTAGCTCTAAGGTTGATAAACTATTATTTTTATCTCTATTATTTAATAATATTCTTATACCTTCGATAAGCGATTTCATCTCATCAAGTCATTAATTATTTACTAAAATACTATATATTATCTTTTCCTTAAAAATTTTATCTTTGCGTCTTAGATTTTTTAATTATGTCGAATAAAAAATTAACGAATAAAGGTCCTGTGTCTCATTTTATTGAACATCATTATCGTCATTTTAATGCAGCAGCGTTGAAAGATGCGGCGATTGGCTATGAAGATCATCTAGCAGCAGGAGGAAAGATGATGGTAACATTAGCTGGTGCGATGAGTACAGCGGAGTTGGGCGTTTCGCTAGCTGAAATGATTAGACAAGGAAAGGTAGATATTATTTCGTGTACAGGTGCTAATTTGGAAGAAGACTTAATGAATTTAGTAGCGCATTCACATTATAAACGAATTCCTAATTACAGAGATTTGACTCCAAAAGAAGAATGGGATTTATTAGAAAAAGGATTGAATCGGGTAACAGATACCTGTATTCCTGAAGAAGAAGCCTTTCGTCGATTGCAAAAACATATTTATGAATTGTGGAAAAAGGCAGATACTAATGGTGAACGTTATTTTCCACATGAGTTTATGTATCAGATGATTAAAAGTGGGGTCTTGAAACAATATTATGAAATCGATCCAAAAGATAGTTGGATGGTGGCCGCAGCAGAAAAAAATATTCCAATTATTGTAGGTGGATGGGAAGATAGTACGATGGGAAATATTTTTGCAAGCTATGTAATCAAAAATGAAGTGAAAGCGACCACGATGAAAAGTGGGATTGAATACATGGTTTGGTTGAGTGATTGGTATCGTAAAAATAGCAGTGGAAAAGGAGTTGGATTTTTCCAGATCGGAGGCGGAATTGCAGGTGATTTTCCAATCTGTGTAGTGCCGATGATGTACCAAGATTTAGAATGGCATGACGTTCCTTTTTGGAGTTACTTCTGTCAGATCAGTGATAGTACAACCAGTTATGGAAGTTATAGTGGAGCTGTGCCCAATGAAAAAATTACCTGGGGAAAGCTCGATATCACAACACCTAAGTTCATTATAGAAAGTGATGCTACGATTGTGGCTCCATTAGTATTTGCCTGGATATTGGGATGGTAGTTTAGATATATATTATAATGAAAAATTACCATGTAGCATCTCAGGTTACAGCGGAATTTAATAGTTCATTAGAGTGTGCGTTTAAAACCGTACTTTTAGGAGATGCAACGCAGTATATGAATGTATGCTCAATTCTTCCACCTGTTGTAGGTTTCACTCATGATCTAACCTGGGGTAAAGAAGGAGGAACGAGAATACCTTTAACCAGTGGAAATTTTTTCGTAAAAAAAGGAGAGCTCTGTGATGATATTATCTTAAAACGAGTTGAAAATACGTATTGGAAATGGCGTATTTATAACTTTCGAACTAAAGCACTCTTCTTTGCCACAAAAGCTGAAGGCGAATTTTTCTTTGAAGAAAATACAAATGGAGTTATTAGTATAAAATGGATGTATACGTTTTACTCAAAAAATAAATTCACACTGCCGCTTACTTTTTTATTCACCAAACTGGTATGGCATCGATTTCAAAAAAAGGCCATTCAGAAAATGAAAATGATGGCAGAAGCAGGTCTGCCTTATGCCTACACAACATAATTAGGTATACTTATTCCGAAATTATAATCGTGATTTTATTAATCCGATGTGCTTTGAGTTTTTCAGTTTTATTGCCCCCATCGGTATTATTCATGTCTCCTTTTTCGACTAAAACATAATAATCCCTTTCCTCTAAGTTATCGAATGTCGCTTTTCCTCTATCATCTGTTACCTTTGTTTGGATAGCGTTAACTGACTGCTCATAATCCTCCTCTGTCTTAAATAACTGAATGGTCGCCCCTTTTTCTATATTACCTAAATTATTTAAAACAGTAATCTGGAGCTTCGTTTTGATAATGTCTAGCATCATTGCTGGGGAGGGGGTGTAGCTTATTAATAGCAATAAGCTACACCCTATTGATAAGATTGTTCTTTTTAGTAGCATACTATAATGTATTAAGTCTGCTAATATAAAAGGTATTTTTCGGATTACCTATAAAATATTTTTGCCGAGGTATTTGCATAATAGTTTTTTGTTGCTAAATTTGCAGTCCTTTTAGGGTAGGGTTTTACCCTGTATTGTAACTTTTGTACCTATGGCAGGAATAATAGGAAGAAAAATAGGAATGACGAATGTAGTCGATGTGGACGGCCGAATGGTCCCTTGCACTTTAGTAGAGCTAGGCCCTTGCGTGGTAACGCAAGTTAAGACGGATGAAACAGATGGCTATAATGCTGTTCAACTTGGTTTTCTTGATAAAAAAGAAAAAAATTCTTCACAAGCATTAATAGCGCATTGCAAAAAAGCAAATACGACTCCTAAGCGTAAATTAGTAGAATTTAGAAACTTTGAAAAACAAGTTGCTTTAGGGGATATTGTAAATGTAGCTGATATTTTTCAAGAAGGCGATTATGTTGATGTAATTGGTACATCCAAAGGGAAAGGATTTCAGGGTGTTGTTAAAAGACATCGATTTAGTGGGGTGGGAGGACAGACGCATGGCCAGCACAATAGACAACGCCATCCTGGATCATTAGGAGGGTCGTCATTTCCATCACGTGTATTAAAAGGTATGCGAATGGCTGGAAGAACGGGTAACCATCGCATAAAAGTCACTAACCTAAAGATTGTTAAGTTTTTAGAAAATAACCTTGTTTTGATAAGCGGGGCTGTGCCTGGCGTAAAAAACTCATTAGTTTTTATAGAAAAGTAAGAAAATGGATATAGCTGTTATTAATCAGAAGGGGCAAGATACAGGTAAGAAAATTACACTTGATACTAGTGTGTTTGATGTTACTCCTAATGATCATGCGATTTATTTAGATGTTAAACAATACCTGGCTAACCAGCGTCAAGGTACACATAAATCTAAAGAGAGAGCTGAAATAGCCTTTTCGACTAAGAAAATAAAAAAACAAAAAGGAACAGGTGGAGCTAGAGCGGGTAGTAAGAAAAGTCCTTTGTTTAGGAAAGGAGGTCGCGTTTTTGGCCCACGACCAAGAGATTATGGGTTTAAGCTCAATAAGAAAGTAAAAGAAATTGCTAGAAAATCAGCATTAACATACAAGGTAAAAGAATCATCATTAGCCGTAGTAGCTGACTTTGCGCTTGATTCTTCTAAAACAAAAGGATATGTGGAATTTCTTTCTCATTTAGCTTTGACTGATAAAAAGACGCTATTTGTGATTCCTGAAAAAAATGATAATTTTTATCTTTCTTCCAGAAATCTTCCTAAATCGTTGGTCATTACAGTAGACGAATTAAATACGTACGATATTTTAAATGCAGAAAAGCTATTGATGACAGAGGCATCAATAGAAAAAGTAACGAGTTTATTAAAAAATTAATTATAAGTCATGGATATTTTGAAAGGCCCTTTGGTTACAGAAAAAATTTCAGCTTTGAATGAAAAGGGGAAGTATGGCTTCTTAGTAGATGTCAAAGCAAATAAAGTTCAAATCAAAAGAGAAGTAGAGAAAAAGTATGGAGTGAATGTAGATCGTGTTCAGACAATGCGTTATCAAGGCAAAGTCAAACATAGATATACAAAGTCAGTTGTGCTTAAGGGGAGAAGAAATATGATTAAGAAAGCCATTGTGACATTAGTCGCTGGCGAAGTGATTGATTTTTATAGTGGAATATAATTATAATAGTAAAAGTTAGTATAAGTTATACGTTATGGCAGTTAAAAAATTAAAACCAACTACTCCTGGACAGCGTTTGCGGGTGGCTCCAACTTTTACAGAGCTAACTACAGATACGCCTGAAGAGTCATTATTGGTTTATATCGGAAGAACAGGAGGTCGGAATAATAATGGCAAAATGACCATGCGTTATATAGGAGGCGGACATAAAAAAATGTATCGGCTTATTGACTTTAAACGCAAAAAACATATTGTTCCTGCTACTGTTAAGTCTATTGAGTATGATCCTAACCGTTCTGCACGTATAGCACTTCTTTATTATGCAGATGGTGAAAAATCATACATTATTTCACCAGAGGGATTGAAAGTAGGTCAGACTGTTGTAGCTGGCCCAGATGTACCGCCAGAATTGGGTAATGCACTTCCACTTTCTTCTATACCATTAGGTACAATTATTCACAACATTGAATTAAATCCAGGTAAAGGTGGGGCATTGGCACGAAGTGCTGGATCTTATGCACAGCTATTGGCTAGAGATGGTAAATATGCTACGATTAAGTTACCTTCAGGTGAAATGAGACTTATACTGGTTACTTGCTACGCTACTGTGGGAGCTGTTTCTAATGGCGATCATATGAACTTAAGTGTTGGTAAGGCTGGAAGAACTAGATGGATGGGAAGAAGACCTCGTAATAGAGGGGTTGCAATGAATCCTGTTGATCATCCAATGGGAGGAGGTGAAGGAAAAGCTTCTGGAGGTCATCCAAGATCTCGAAAGGGGTTATATGCAAAAGGTAAAAAGACAAGAAATAACAATAAATATTCTACACGGTTTATTTTAAGTAGAAGAAAAAAATAAATAACTATGGCACGCTCATTAAAGAAAGGTCCTTATATTGATTTTCGGTTAGAGAAAAAGGCTAAAACTATGATTGATTCTGGTAAGAAATCCATTATTAAAACATGGTCTAGGCGTTCTATGATTTCTCCTGATTTTGTAGGACATACATTTGCTGTTCATAACGGTAATAAGTTTATACCTGTGTATGTAACTGAAAATATGGTAGGACATAAGTTTGGAGAGTTTTCTCCTACACGAACATTTAAAGGACATTCAGGTAATAATAAGTCATAGTCTTAAGTATAATTATGGAAGCCATTGCGAAATTAAAAAATGTTTCTACCTCGCCACGCAAAATGCGTTTGGTTTGTGATTTGATCAGAGGTAAAAAAGTTAGTCAGGCACTTAATGTTCTTAAGTTTGAGCCTAAGCAAGGTGCAAGACGTATTGAAAAATTACTTCTTTCAGCTGTATCAAACTGGCAAATTAAAAACCCAGATGAAAAAGTAGAAGATGTTGATCTTTATGTAAAAACAATAATGGTGGATAGCGGAAGAATGTTAAAACGACTTCGAACAGCTCCACAAGGGAGAGCACATAGAATAAGAAAAAGATCTAATCACGTATTAGTGGTTGTGGATTCATTTTCCGAGAAAAAAGAAGATAAAAAAGTAAAAGAAGAAAGTAAATAACATCAATGGGACAAAAAGTTAATCCGGTAGGTTTACGATTAGGAATTGTACGTAATTGGGATTCCACATGGTTTGGAGGAAATACGTTTTCCGAAAAATTACTTGAAGACGAGAAAATAAGAAAGTATATTAATGTCCGTTTTCCAAGAGCTGGTGTTTCTAAAGTGGTTATAGAAAGAACACTTAAACGTATTACGTTAACTATTCATACTGCTAAACCAGGTATGGTGATTGGTAAAGGGGGAGTAGAGGTTGATAAGTTAAAAGAAGAGCTAAAAAAGATAACATCTAAGGATATTCAGATTAATATTTTTGAGATCAAGAAACCAGAATTGGATGCTAAGTTAGTTGGTGAATCTATCGCACAACAATTAGAGTCTCGTGTCTCTTTCAGAAGAGCTATGAAACAGGCTATTGAAGCAGCTATGCGTGTAGGTGCACAGGGTATAAAGGTTAGACTTTCCGGCAGGTTAGGTGGTGCTGAAATGGCTAGAGTAGAGCAATATAAAAATGGACGAGTTCCACTGCATACACTCCGAGCAGATATTGATTATGCTATCTCTGAGGCACATACTGTTTATGGTAAAATTGGAATAAAAGTATGGATTTTTAGAGGAGAAATATATACAAAAGGAAATTTTTATTCTGGCCTTAGCTCTTCTGGCAGCCCTGCAACTAATTTTTCAAATAAATCAACAGGTCAAGATTCTAAACGAGAAAATCGTGAAGAAAGAGATAGAGGTAATAAGAAAGGTAAAAGATAATTTTTTAAAGAAGAATGTTACAGCCTAAAAGAACAAAATATAGAAAACAGCACAAGGGTAGAATGAAGGGTATAGCAACCCGAGGACATCGAATATCCTTTGGTTCCTTTGCGATTAAGGCCATGGAAACGGGATGGATTACGAGCAGACAAATAGAGGCGGCTCGAATAGCTATTAGCCGGGCAATGAAACGTGAAGGTCAGTTATGGGTTCGTATATTTCCTGATAAGCCAATTACTAAAAAACCTGCTGAAGTTCGGATGGGTAAAGGTAAGGGAGCCCCTGAATATTGGGTAGCCGTGGTGAAACCTGGGACTATTTTATTTGAGTCGTCAGGCGTAACAAAAGAGTTGGCTCAAGAGTCTCTTCGATTAGCATCTCATAAACTACCTATTAAAACAAAATTTGTCATTAGAACAGATTACGAAGGATAATTTAAAGTATGAAGAAGAAAGAAATTAAAGAGCTTACTGCTCAGGAGCTGCAAGAAAAAATAGCAACAGAAAAAGAGATGTTGCATAAGCTAAAGTTTGCACATGCTATTTCTCCTATTGAGAATCCAATGAAAATAAGGGAAACACGTAAGCTTATAGCTAAGCTGATAACAGCGCTTCGAATGAAAAAAATTGAAAATGTATAATTAATTTTTAAGCATAAAAGATAATCTTAGATGGAAACCAAGCCTAAGCGAAATGCACGTAAGGAACGAATAGGGAAAGTGACAAGTAATAAAATGCAAAAAACTATTACGGTAGCAGTAGAACGTAAAGTGAAGCACCCTATTTATGGGAAATTTTTAACCAAGACAACCAAATTTGTCGCTCACGACGAGGAAAACGCGTGTAATATAGGTGATATGGTGAGAATCATGGAAACTCGTCCTTTAAGTAAAAATAAACGATGGAGACTGGTTGAGATTATAGAAAAAGTTAAATAAGTATAAAATTATAAACATATGATCCAGCAAGAATCAAGATTAGTGGTAGCAGACAATAGTGGCGCGAAAGAAGTATTGTGTATTCGTGTACTTGGTGGGACTAGACGAAAATATGCGGGTGTGGGAGATAAAATTGTAGTCACTGTAAAATCAGCATTAACTACCAGTGCCGTTAAAAAAGGAACAGTTTCAAAGGCTGTTATTGTACGAACTAAAAAGGAAGTTCGGCGAAAGGATGGTTCATATATACGCTTTGAAGACAATGCGGTGGTATTGTTAAATGCCAACGATGAGCCAAGAGGGACACGTATATTTGGCCCTGTTGCACGTGAGTTGAGGGAAAAACAGTTTATGAAGATTATTTCCTTGGCTCCAGAGGTTCTTTAATGAACGTAGGTCCAAGTTAACCAGAAGGGTCGACATCGGCCTTTTTTTATTTGTTTTTTCAATTAATAATGTTTGTATTACAATAATATTATTTCTAAATTTGCAGTCCTTTTGAGGATAGCTTAAACATATGCAAAAGAAAAGTCATAAGATTCACATTAAGAAAGGAGACCTTGTTAAGGTTATTGCTGGTGATTCTCGCAATAAAACAGGCAGGGTTTTGCAAGTTGTAGTAGATGAAAAAAAAGCAATCGTTGAAGGGCTTAATATGAAACATAAACATATGAAACCTTCAGCTAAAAATCCTAATGGAGGTATTCAGAAAAAAGAAGCACCTATTCATATTAGTAATTTAATGGTAGTTGACGCATCTGGAAAAGCTTCCCGAATAGGACGTAAACTCGATGAAAGTAAAAAGCTTCAGCGGTATTCTAAAAAAACAGGACAATTTATTTGATTAAGCCCATGGTAAAGCCCAGGTTGAAAGAAAAATATATAAAAGAGATAATGCCTGCTTTGAAAAAGCAGTTTCAGTATGATTCTGTTATGCAGGTTCCTCGATTAGTGAAGATATGCATCAATAAAGGCATAGGTAAAGCGGTTGAGGATAAGAAATTAGTAGATGCAGGTGTAGAAGAGCTCACGACTATAACTGGACAATTGGCTGTAGCTACAAGGTCTAAAAAAGACATATCTAATTTTAAGCTTCGAAAAAATCTTCCTATTGGTGCTAGAGTAACGTTACGCGGAGAAAGGATGTATGAATTTTTAGACCGGCTAATGACTATTGCTTTACCTCGTGTACGCGATTTTAGAGGTATTAATGACAAAGGATTTGATGGAAGAGGAAACTATACATTAGGTGTGAAAGAACAAATTATATTTCCTGAAATCAGTATTGATAAAGTTACACGTATTTCGGGCATGGATATCACATTTGTTACCACAGCTAATACCGATGAAGAGAGTTTGGAATTATTAAAGGCTTTCGGAATGCCTTTTGCAAATCAAAATAATAACTAAAATATGGCAAAAGAATCAGTTAAGGCGCGTCAGCGAAAAAGAGAACGGTTAGTAGAGAAATACGCTAAAAAAAGAGCGGAGCTGAAAGCAGCAGGTAATTATGCGGAACTTGACAAATTACCTAAAAATGCTTCACCGGTTCGGTTGAGAAACAGATGTAAGCTAACTGGAAGACCTCGAGGCTATATTCGTAAGTTTGGAATATGTCGATTGACATTTCGAGAGCTTGCTTCTCAAGGTAAAATTACAGGAATAACAAAATCAAGTTGGTAGAGAATTTTTTTAAGATATGATTACGGATCCTATAGGAGATTATTTAACTAGAATTAGAAATGCAGCAGGTGCTAGACATCAAGTTGTTGAAATTCCTTCGTCACGGTTAAAAGAAGAAATAACAAGGGTATTGCATGAAAAAGGCTATATAAAAAGTTATAAAGTCGTTGATGAAAAACCTCAGAAAAAGATAAAAATTGCATTAAAGTATAATCCTCAAACAAAGGCACCAGCTATTATAAGCTTAGAGCGCATTAGTAGGCCTGGTTTGAGAAGATATGTTAACCACTCTAGACTTCCTAAGGTATTAGATGGATTAGGTATAGCTATATTGTCTACCTCAAAAGGGGTAATTTCTGATAAAGAAGCTCGCCTAATGAATGTGGGTGGAGAGGTACTTTGTTATGTTTATTAAGTTGTTTTAATATGTCAAGAATTGGTAAAAATCCTATTAAACTTCCAAGCGGTGTCACGTTAGATGCTTCCGGAGGTAATGTAACGGTAAAGGGACCTAAAGGTACTCTTTCACAAAAGATTGATACCGACATAAAGGTATTAGTGAAAGATGGTATGGTAGTAATTGAACGCCCTACTGAACAGAAGAGGCATAAGGCACTTCATGGGCTGTATAGGGCATTGATTAACAACATGGTAATAGGAGTAAGCCAAGGCTATGTAAAGCAGTTAGAGCTTGTTGGGGTTGGTTATAAGGTTTCTGTTGCAGGTGGGGTAGTTGAACTAAGTTTGGGATATTCGCATAATATTTTTTTTATGTTGCCATCTGAAATTACAGCAAATGCAGTAAATGAGAAAGGGAAAAACCCTACACTTGTTTTACAAGGTATAGATAAGCAACTTATAGGTCAAGTATCTGCTAAATTAAGATCATTGAGAAAAGTAGAACCTTACAAAGGAAAAGGTGTGAAATTTGTTGGTGAAGTTGTGAGAAGAAAAGCAGGAAAAACTGCAGCTAAAAAATAAAATAGAGTAAAGTAATTAGTTATGAATTTGGAACGAAGAACTAAGATTAAAAAAAGAATCAGAGCTAAAATTTCTGGTACTTCTTTAAGACCGCGATTATCTGTTTTTAGAAGTAATAAAGCTATTTATGCTCAGCTTATAGATGATTCTAAGGGTGCTACTTTAACAAGTGCTTCTTCTTGGGAAATAGACTCATCAAAATCTGCCAATGTTCAAATAGCTGCTTTAGTTGGTAAAAAACTTGCAGAAAAGGCAGCAGCTAGCGGTATTTCAGCAGTAGTATTCGACCGAAATGGCTATTTATACCATGGTAAAATAAAAGCATTGGCTGATGGTGCTAAAGAAGGAGGATTGAAATTTTAATTTAAACTATAAATTTTTAGATGCAACAAATAAAATCAAGTGAGCTTAACCTAGTAGACAGGGTAGTTGCTATCCAACGTGTAACTAAAGTTGTAAAAGGTGGAAGAAGATTTAGTTTGACAGCTATTGTCGTAGTTGGCGATGGTCATGGTGTTGTAGGCTATGGTTTAGGTAAAGCTAATGAGGTTCCTGATGCTGTAAGTAAAGCAATAGAGGATGCAAAAAAACATCTCATACGTATTCCGCTTAATAAAGGAACAGTTCCTCATACATCTATTGGTAAATATGGAGCAGGTATAGTTTTGTTGAAACCGGCAGCACCTGGTACAGGTGTTATTGCTGGAGGAGCTATGCGTGCTGTTCTGGAAAGTGCAGGTATAAAAGATGTATTAGCTAAATCTAAGGGTTCCTCAAATCCACATAATGTGGTAAAAGCTACTTTTGATGCGCTGGCTCGAATGCGAAGTGCATATGAAGTGGCTAAGCAACGTGGAATACCCTTATCAAAGGTTTTTAATGGATAATGTATATGGCAAAGAAAGTTAAAATTATACAGGTAAAAAGTACAATAAAGAGACCCATTAAACAGAAGTTGACTATTAAGGCATTGGGTTTGGGTAAGCTTCATAGAAGTGTTGAGCTGGATTTAACCCCACAGATTGCCGGTATGATTAATAAAGTAAGCCATTTGGTTATAGTAAAAGAATTATAATTTGTTAGACGATGAAGTTGCATTTAATAAAACCAGCGAAAGGTTCCATAAAGACTAAAAAAAGACTAGGAAGAGGCTCTGGTTCAGGCCGTGGAGGAACTTCTACAAAAGGTCATAAGGGAGACCAATCAAGATCAGGTTATAAAAGAAAGATTGGTTTTGAGGGTGGTCAAATGCCATTGCAAAGGCGTATTCCAAAATTTGGATTTAAAAATCCATTTAGAGTGGAATATGTACCTGTTAATTTAGATGTTATCCAAAAATTAATAGACGAAAATAAACTTTCAATTATTGATTCTGCTGTTTTAGCAGATCATGGCCTAGCTTCTAAAAAAGATTTAATAAAAGTTTTAGGGCGCGGGGAGATAAAAACAAAAATAGAAATTAAAGCACATGGTTTTTCTAAATCAGCTATTGAAAAAATAGAAAAAATAGGTGGAAAAGCTATTAAGGTTTAAATAATGAAAAGATTAATTACAACCATTCGAAATATATTTTCCATTGAAGATTTAAGAATAAGAATCTTAAATACACTTGGTTTTTTGCTTGTTTTTAGACTAGGCTCTTATATTGTATTGCCTGGAATAGACGCTAAAAATCTTCAAGTGCAAACAAAGGGGCTTTTGGGTCTATTAGATATATTCTTAGGAGGTGCGTTTAGTAATGCATCTATTTTTGCATTGGGTATTATGCCCTATATATCTGCATCTATCGTATTTCAATTGTTAACAGTTGCTGTACCTTATTTTCAGAAGATGCAAAAAGAGGGGGAGTCTGGTAGGCGTAAAATTAACCAGCTTACACGCTATCTTACTGTTCTTATTACTATTTTTCAATCCGCAGCATATATCAGCCAGGCTGTTCCAAGTGAGGCTATTGTTATAGATAAAACGTTTTTTACAGTTTCGTCTATGATTATTTTGGCTTCAGGTACTATTTTTTGCATGTGGCTTGGTGAACGAATTACGGATAAAGGGATAGGAAATGGTATTTCTATGCTTATTATGATTGGAATTATTTCGAGACTTCCAGGTGCACTTATAGCAGAAGCAGCTTCTAAGGGAATGAGTCAGGCGTTATTGTTTGTAATAGAAATTGTAGTTTTATTCTTTATCGTTATGGGCGTGGTTATGACTACGCAAGCGACTAGAAAAATTCCTATTCAATATGCTAAACAAATGATGGGTAAAACTGGAGTGGGGCAGCGTCAGTATATTCCACTCAAATTAAATTCGGCTGGTGTAATGCCTATCATATTTGCTCAATCATTGATGTTTTTGCCACCATTAGTTGCACAGTATTGGCCTGGTAAAAGTGACACAGCTATTTATATTGCTAATACGTTTTCTGATTTCACATCGTGGCAGTATAATTTGACATTTGGTATATTGATTATATTATTCACGTTTTTTTACACTGCTATTGCGATTAGTCCAAATCAAATAGCTGATGATTTGAAAAGAAATGGAGGTTTTATACCAGGAGTTAAGCCTGGGCCTAATACATCCGAATTTATTGATTTGGTTTTGACTCGAATTACATTGCCAGGCGCGTTATTTTTAGCTGCTATTGCTATTCTACCATCTATAGCAAGTATAGCAGGAATAAGCAATAGAGATTTTGCACAGTTTTATGGAGGAACTTCATTACTTATTATGGTTGGTGTAATTTTAGATACATTACAACAAATAGAAAGTTATTTATTGATGAGGCATTATGAAGGGCTTATGAAGTCTGGGAAGGTGAAAGGAAGGGAAAATGTATCGATAGCTTAGAATGGTTAGTTATAAGACGAGGGAAGAGGTTGGTCTTATTCGTGAGGGAGCTCAAATTTTAGGAAAGGCTCATGGGGAGGTGGCTAAATGGATTAAGCCAGGTGTTGATACTAAAAAATTGGATAAGATAGCGGAGGAGTATATTAGAGATAATGGTTGTACTCCGTCGTTTAAAGATTATAAAGGGTATCCGTATACACTCTGTGTATCAGTTAATGAGCAAGTTGTTCATGGGATGCCTGGAACGTATCAGCTACAAGAAGGTGATATCGTTTCAGTGGATTGCGGGGTGTATTGGAAAGGGTTTAATAGCGATAGTGCTTATGCATATCCTGTTGGAAATGTGAAAGATGAAGCTAAGAAACTCTTGAAAGCTACAAAGGAATCATTGTATAAAGGTATACAGGCATCTCTTTGTGGAAATAGGATGGGTGATATAGGTTATTCCATCCAAACGTTTATTGAAAAAAGTGGGTATTCGGTAGTTAGAGAGTTAGTGGGGCATGGAATAGGTAAGCAATTGCATGAAGCACCAGAGGTTCCTAATTACGGACGCAGAGGTAAGGGGATTAAGTTGTTAGAGGGGTTGGTTATTGCAATAGAACCTATGGTTAATGCGGGGAAGAAAAATATAGTTCAAGAAAAAGATGGTTGGACTATACGAACAGCTGATCGTTCTCTTTCCGCACATTATGAACATACGATTGTAATATGGGAAGAAGGACCGGAAATATTAACCACGTTTGAATATATAGAAGATATAGTTAAATTTTAATAAATGGCAAAACAACCGTCCATTGAGCAAGATGGGATCGTAGTAGAAGCACTCTCTAATGCAAATTTTAGAGTTGAGCTAGGGAATGGCCATCAGGTGATTGCGACCATTTCAGGTAAAATGCGTCTTAACTATATTAAAATATTACCTGGGGATAAAGTAAAATTGGAAATGTCTCCATATGATTTAACAAGAGGAAGAATAGTTTTTAGATATAAGTAAAGCAATGAAAGTTAAAACATCTATAAAAAAACGAAGTGTCGACTGCAAAATTATTCGCAGAAAAGGCAGATTGTATGTTATTAATAAAAAGAATCCACGGTTTAAACAAAGACAAGGTTAAATAATTATAAAAAGTATATGGCAAGAATTGCAGGAGTTGATATTCCAGATAATAAAAGAGGTGAGGTTGGACTTACTTACATTTTTGGAATAGGTCGAAGGTCGGCTCAGAAAATTTTAAAAGAAGCAGGCATTCATCTAGATAAGAAAGTCAGTGAATGGACAGATGATGAGGCAACAGCTATTAGAACGATTATAGGCAATGTCTATAAAGTAGAGGGTGTATTGAAATCTGAAATCCAATTAAGCATTAAGCGATTAATGGATATTGGATGCTATCGAGGAGTAAGACATCGAAAAGGTTTGCCTGTAAGAGGTCAAAGTACAAAGAATAACGCGAGAACAAGGAAGGGTAAGAGAAAAACAGTTGCTAATAAAAAGAAGGCAACTAAGTAAACTTAAAACGTGAATAATTACATAGTATGGCAGAAACTAAAAAAGATAAGGTAAAAAAGAGAACCGTTGTAGCAGATGCTGTGGGTCAGGTTTATATTAAATCTACATTTAATAATATTATTATATCTGTTACAAATATGGGTGGTCAAGTACTTTCTTGGTCATCAGCAGGTAAAATGGGGTTTAAAGGATCTAAAAAAAACACACCCTATGCTGCTCAAGTTACAGCACAGAATTGTGTTCAAGCCGCTTATGAACTTGGAGTACGTAAAGTTAGCGTATTTGTTAAAGGGCCCGGTGCAGGTAGAGAGTCGGCTATTCGAACTATACAAGGTGTAGGGATGGAGGTTACGTTTATTAAAGATGTTACACCTCTTCCATATAATGGGTGTAGACCACCTAAACGTAGAAGAGTTTAATTTTTTTGTTTGATATATTTAACACATTTTGAAGTTTAGAAATAATGGCAAGATACATAGGACCAAAATCTAAAATTGCAAGAAAATTTAAAGAGCCTATATTGGGTTTTAGTAAGGCTTTGCAAAAAAAGAATTATCCTCCTGGGCAACATGGGGCTTCTAAAAGAAGAAAAAAATCAGAATATTCTATTCAGCTTCAAGAGAAGCAAAAAGCAAAGTATACGTATGGCTTATTAGAGAAGCAATTTGAAAATTTATTTCATACAGCGTCTAGAAGGGGTGGTATTACAGGGGAGAATCTTCTTAAATTATTAGAGGCTCGCTTGGATAATACTGTTTATCGATTAGGTATAGCACCTACAAGGAGAGCAGCTAGGCAGTTGGTATTACATAAACATATCATTGTTAATGATGAGGTTGTTAATATATCTTCGTACAGCTTAAAACCTGGTGATATAATAGGTATAAGGGAAAAATCTAAATCGTTGGAAGTTATTACTGCGAGTTTGAATTCACGTGGGTCTAAAAAATTTTCATGGTTGGAATGGGATAATAATCTTATGGCGGGTAAATTTATTTCATACCCCGAACGAGATCAAATACCTGAAAATATAAAAGAGCAACTTATAGTTGAATTGTATTCCAAGTAATTTTTTTATTGTTTTAATTAAAACTAAAAATATTTTAATATGTCAATATTAGCGTTTCAAATACCTGATAAGGTAGTCATGGAGAAATCAGATAATTTCAAGGGGTTATTTGAATTTAAACCTCTTGAAAAAGGGTATGGCGTCACCATAGGAAATGCATTGCGTAGAATACTTCTATCTTCATTGGAAGGCTATGCTATCACCGGAATTAAAATGCCTGGAGTGTTACATGAATTTTCTACAATAGAAGGTGTTGTAGAGGATGTTAGTGAGATTATTTTGAACTTAAAAATGGTTAGATTCAGAAAAATTTCAGATGTTGTTGATAGTAAAATTCGGGTCTCTCTTAAAAAGAAAAGTGTTTTGAAGGCTGGTGATTTAGCTAATTTTACGCAATCATTCGAGATTTTAAATCCTGAGTTGGTGATTTGTACAATGGAAAACACAGTTAATTTAGAGCTAGAACTAGTCGTAGAGAAAGGAAGAGGCTATGTCCCTGCAGAAGAGAATAAACCATCAGTTGATAATTCGACCGGCTTTATATCTATAGACGCGATCTTTACACCTATTAAGAATGTTAAGTACAGCATAGAAAATACAAGGGTTGAACAAAAAACAGATTATGAAAAACTGCTTTTAGAGGTAGAAACAGATGGTTCTATACATCCTGAGGAAGCTTTAAAAGGAGCTGCACATATCTTAATCCGTCATTTTATGTTATTCTCTGACCAATCTATGATTTTTGATTTGGGTGGTAAACAAGAGGATGATGCAGTTGATGAGGAAATTTTACACATGCGAAAATTGTTGAAAACAACAATTGCTGAGTTGGATTTGTCTGTCAGGGCTTATAACTGTCTTAAGGCTGCAGAAATTGCAACATTAGGAGAGTTGGTAAGCTTAGAAATTACAGACATGATGAAGTTTAGAAATTTTGGAAAAAAATCATTGGCTGAGTTGGAGCAATTAGTGATAGATAAAGGATTAACATTTGGAATGGATTTGTCTAAGTATAAACTAGATCAAGAATAAGGTACGAATTTTGTAATTAAGTAAAAATAGTGTTATGAAACACGGAAAGAAATTTAATCATTTAGGAAGAACATCATCTCATCGCAAAGCACTATTAGCCAACTTAGCGTCGGCATTAATAGTAACTAAACGTATTAAAACAACTGTTGCTAAGGCCAAAGCATTGAGAAAGTATGTAGAGCCATTGCTGACCAAAGCGAAGAATGACACAACACACTCTAGAAGGACTGTGTTCTCTTATCTTAAAAATAAAGATGTTGTTCATGTGTTGTTTAATGAGGTAGCTGAAAAAATAGCAAATCGTCCTGGAGGATATACACGGATTATTAAACTAAGTAATACACGGATGGGGGATGATGCTGAGATGTGTATTATTGAATTGGTTGATTATAATGATTTAATGAAGAAAGAAACTACATCAGCTAAGTCAAAAACAAGAAGAGGTAAGAAAAACCCTAAAAAAGAGAGTACAGCAGATACAAACTCGACAGAGAATTCTACTCAGGAGTAAAAAAGAAATATTTTTTTATACTCGATTAAAATAAAAAAAATACGTATAAGTAAGAGGCTAGAAGGAAACTATCTAGCCTCTTTATTTTAATATATTATATAAATTCGCATAGTTTTCATATATGAATCTATCACATTTTTTAACCAATACTATTTTCCTACTTTTAGCTCGTGTTTCGAAAGAGTTAAATGTAAGAGCCTTTGTGATAGGAGGCTTTGTAAGAGACTTGTTGCTAGAAAGACCTTCAAAAGATATTGATATTGTGTGTGAGGGTAGTGGTATTGCATTTGCTGAACGAGTAGCTTATCATCTAGGCCAATCTGATTTAACGATCTTTAAAAATTTTGGAACAGCTATGTTGCAAATTGATGATTGGCAAGTCGAATTTGTAGGAGCTCGAAAGGAATCATATAGGCATGATTCCAGAAAACCAATTGTTGAGGATGGTAGCTTAGAGGATGATCAAAATAGGCGTGACTTTACCATTAATGCATTGGCTTTGAGTTTAAATGAAAATGATTTTGGTCAGCTTATAGATCCATTTCATGGCTTAGATGATCTTCGTAAGAAGATATTAAAAACGCCTCTTGATCCTACAATCACTTTTTCAGATGATCCCTTGCGGATGATGAGAGCAATACGTTTTGCTTCTCAACTCAATTTTGATATTGATGCTGATACGTTTGAGGCTATTAAAACCAATAAACACCGTATTGAAATTGTATCTCTAGAACGAATCACTGAAGAACTTCATAAAATTATTTTGTCGAAAACACCATCTTACGGTTTTAAACTATTGTTTTATACAGAACTTCTATCTCTTGTTTTTCCTGAGATGAAAGCTTTGCATGGTGTGGAAATTATTAATGGAAAAGGGCATAAAGATAATTTTTTTCATACACTTCAGGTTTTAGATAATCTAGCACAGGTGTCGGATGATTTGTGGTTGCGTTGGGCAGCTATTTTACATGATATTGCTAAGCCTGCTACCAAACGATTTGATCCTAAAGTAGGATGGACATTTCATGGACATGAAGAACTTGGAGCGCGTATGGTTCCTAAAATTTTTCAACGTATGCGTATGCCATTGAATGAAAAAATGAATTTTGTCAGGAAGATGGTTCGTTTGCATTTACGCCCGATTGCATTAGTTAAAGATACCATTACTGATTCGGCATTGCGGCGATTGCTTTTTGAGGCAGGCGAAGATATTGATTCATTATTGATGCTTTGTAAAGCAGATATTACATCTAAGAATCATGAAAAAGTAAAAAAGTATATAGAAAATTTCGAAAAAGTAGAGAAAAAATTAATTGAGATTGAGGAAAAAGATAAAATACGAAATTTTAAATTGGTTATTACCGGTGAGCTGATCATGAAAGTATTTCATCTCCCACCGGGGAAGGTAATAGGATTAATTAAAGAGGAACTTAAAGAAGCTGTACTTGAAGGCATTATTCGTAATGAGTACGATGAGGCGTATACCCATATGTTGAAAATAGCAGAAAAGTATAACTTAAAAAGATTAGATTGAAATAATAATTTGAGGTATAAAAAAACCGCTGTAAAAATCAGCGGTTTTTTTATTAACTATTTTTTTATATTAATTTACTAACTCAAACGAGTTTAAAAATGATTTAATAGATTCTTCAGTAGGGCTTCCACCATCGCGAAGTATGGCGATTTGATAAAGCCTATTTTTAACTAAATACATTTTATATGCAAGGTAAAATTCGTTCTCAACGCCTTTTGCTTTAAATTGAAGTCCCTCATAATTGCCAAGCTTGATTGCTTTTTCTTCAGTTACCT
Organism: uncultured Cytophagales bacterium; assembly: GCA_964418605.1. Classification (GTDB taxonomy): domain Bacteria; phylum Bacteroidota; class Bacteroidia; order Cytophagales; family Cyclobacteriaceae; genus CAYQLY01. The sequence goes on along the minus strand of CAYQLY010000003.1, from coordinate 127,190 downwards.
TAGAATTGAGGTTTTTAAGAACGCCATTTTTAGCACCAGCTATTAAATCTTTTGTTTTGCTTTTTTTAATCAGTTCTGAAGGATAGTCTGCATAAGCTACCATATAGGCTTCTGTAGCACTTTTTTCATACATAAAAGTGAACATTTCTATTTTGCCTGCTTCTGTATCAATCATTTGTGATTGTGCTTTTGGTTCAACAGCAAAGCTTATTTTAAATCGTCCATCTTTTGAATAGAACTTCCCTTTTGATGCTTGAGCCAAAGCTAATTGGCTTATTACACTTAATGTGAGTAATGCAATTAATTTTAGTGTTTTCATATCATTGTATATTTTTTATTTTTAAATATAGGTATTTAATTTAAAAAAAATAAATTTTAATCAACTTTCTCCTTCTCTTTTTTTTCTTTCGGTTTAGATTCCTTCAATTCTGCTTTTTCTTTAATTTTATTTTCTATTTCTTCAGCCAACTCTGGATTGTCTTCTAACATCGTTTTTACAGCATCTCTACCTTGTCCTATTTTATTTTCCTTATAAGAGAACCAAGATCCTGATTTTTTAATGATTTCTAGTTCCACACCAAGGTCTACGATCTCGCCAACTTTAGAAATACCAGCACCGTAAATAATATCAAACTCAACAACCTTGAAAGGAGGGGCTACTTTGTTTTTAACTACTTTTACTTTTGTTCTATTGCCAATGATGGAATCTGTTCCTTCCTTGATTTGACCTATTCGTCGGATGTCTAATCGTACAGAAGCATAAAACTTCAATGCATTTCCACCAGTCGTAGTTTCAGGATTACCAAACATGACGCCAATTTTTTCACGAAGCTGGTTGATAAATATACAAGCGCATTTTGTTTTGCTGATGGTACCTGTTAATTTTCGAAGAGCTTGTGACATCAGTCGTGCTTGAAGGCCCATTTTACTGTCCCCCATTTCACCTTCTAATTCTCCTTTAGGTACCAATGCAGCAACTGAGTCAATGACAATAATATCAATTGCTCCTGAGCGAATTAAATGTTCTGCAATTTCCAATGCTTGTTCTCCATTGTCTGGTTGAGAGATCAACAGATTTTTAGTATCAATGCCTAGCTTTTCAGCATAGCTTTTATCAAAGGCATGTTCAGCGTCAATGAAGGCCGCCATTCCACCTGCTTTTTGAGCTTCTGCGATGCAGTGCAAGGTTAGAGTGGTTTTACCCGAAGATTCCGGACCAAATATTTCTGTCACTCGCCCTCTTGGAATACCTCCAATACCGAGTGCAATATCTAATCCAAGTGATCCTGTTGAAATAGCAGGTATATCTACTATTTTTTGATCACTTAGTGTCATCACAGTGCCTTTGCCATAGGTCTTTTCAAGCTTGTCAATGGTGAGCTGCAATGCTTTGAGTTTTTCTGAATTATCGCTCATGGTATAGTTGTTTATGTAATTGATTATAATTGCGAAAGTTAGTGATTAATACTGAAAAATAACAAGGTTAATCTATTATTTTTGTCTTATTTTTAATTTTTTAGTATATTTTTCCTGTATTTAAAGAATAAAATGATATGCTCTTGAAAATAGCTGTTATTATTCCTGTTTATAATAAAATTGAAATTATAGGCTCTTTTATTGAGCAGAACTTAAAGCATACATCTTATCCTCAGGAATGGATTATCATAGATAATGCATCTGATCAACCTACTCAAGAAGGTATTCAACGAATTAAAAAAGTAGCTGAGCAAAGTGGCCATCGCTTTACAGTTGTTACAGAGCCTACGAATACAGGTGTGGCAGCAGCTTGGAATAAAGGATTGTCCTTGGTTTCAAGTTCCTATTGCTGCATTTTAAATAATGATTGTGTATTAATGCCCGGGTGGGACAAGGCCTTGATAGAGGAAGCTGACCGAGGACGGTATGCTATTTTTACACCACTTATCTTAGAGCCTCCTATGTTTTCCAGAGGATATACTATGGCTGATTTTATCTCTTCATGGAGGGTTTTTCAAAAAAAGAATAGGTATCGGTCTCGACGAGGTTTTTTTGGTGGTGTTGTTTTTTTTGGCAAGAAAACCTATTTTGATCAGGTGGGTAAATTTGATGAGACATATTGGTTATCTATGGAGGATATGGATTATCTGATGAAAGCCATGAATTTGAATCTAAAAGTAGGTATAGTTGGAAATAGTGTGGGGTATCATTTGGCAGCAGCCACCCGACAGACGGTATATGTGAATGAAGGAGCTAATCAACGCTATTTTGAACAAAAGTGGGGCTGGAATTTTCATGTTAATGAAAAAAGATCTATCAATAAATGGATTAGAAGCTGGCGCAAGATATACTGGAAGTATACTAAGAGAATGAGCCGATGCAGAGAAAAATATCCTATAACTATACCTTGAAAATAATAAAAGAGACCTTTAAGAGGTCTCTTTTATATTATATATAGTGTGTATTTGTTTGTTATTTCTTTTCTTTTCCACCTTCTGATTTGGCGTCTTTTCCATCCGTGGTAGCTGTAGGAGTAGCAACAACAGCAGTTTCTGCTGGGGTTTCCTCTTTTACTGCACGTGGAATTTGAACACTTACAACAGGAATAGATGGTGTATTAAGTATAGTGTATTTATCTTGTTTTAGATCGCCTACTTTAATGGATTTTCCAAGCTCTAATCCGGAAATATCTATAGTGATGAAGTCTGGAAGATTAGTAGGGAGAGACTTGATTTTTATTTTTCGAAGTTTTACAATTATTTTACCTCCTTTTTGTACACCTGGGGCATTTCCTGTCAGTTTGATAGGGATTTCCATAACAACAGGTTTGTTTTCTTGTAAAATAAAGAAGTCAGCATGTAGAATCATCTCACTTACTGGATGAAATTGGACTTCTTGTAAAATACACTTATATGTATCACCTTCTACATTTAGATCAACAGTATGTGCTTCAGGGGTATATACAATATCTTTGAAAAGAATCATGGGTACAGAAAAATGTACTTGTGTGTCTTTTCCATATAATACACAAGGTACTTGACCCTCATGACGTAGGGCTTTTGACTTTGTTTTACCAAGTGTTGTTCGTTTAAATCCTACAATTTCTACCGTTTTCATACTCAAATTACTATTCTTAATAGGGCTGCAAATTTACAGCTTTTTATGTAATTTTTCAAATATATAGCGCTGTATTATTTATTGAATGAACAATGAACTTATCGAGCCATGGTCATTGATGTGTAGAATGGCTTTAGCAAATAAGTCGCTGACGCTCACACTATTGATTTTAGAGGAATGTTTAGGTACAGGGATAGTGTCTGTTACGACTAGCTCTTCTAATAGAGATTTTTCGATCGTCTGGTAGGCATTTCCTGAAAGAACAGGATGTGTACACATCGCCCGTACTGTTTTGGCTCCTTTTTCTTTCATAAGTTCAGCAGCAGTACATATTGTTCCACCTGTATCGACCATATCATCTATAATAATAACATCAGCGTTTTCTACATTTCCGATAACATGCATGTAAGAGATTTCATTTGGTCGATCTCGGTGTTTGTCGCATACAACTAAGTCTGCCTGAAAGTATTTTGAATAGGCACGTGCTCGAGATAATCCACCTACATCTGGAGCGGCGAATACGAGTCTATTTTTAAGGTTGAGTTGTTTGATATAAGGTACAAAAACAGCAGATCCATAGAGGTGATCCACAGGAAAATCGAAGAAACCTTGAATTTGCCCAGCATGCAGATCAATGGTAATAAGGCGATCCGCTCCTGCGGCAGTAAGCAAATTGGCTACTAATTTGGCAGCGATAGCTACTCGAGGACGGTCTTTACGATCTTGTCGTGCATATCCAAAATAGGGTATAACGACACTGACAGAATGCGCAGATGCTCTTTTAGCTGCATCTACCATGAGGAGTAATTCCATTAGATTATCCGATGGGGCGAATGTGGATTGGATAAGAAAAATATCGCACCCTCGAATAGATTCATTGAAATTAACCCAAAGTTCTCCATCGCTGAATTTTTCACTGCTAAATGAACCTAGTGTTGTTCCATAGGACTGAGCAATTTTTTTAGCTAATTCTAAGGTAGCTGATCCAGAAAAGATTTTAATGTTAGGCATAAAATGCAATAGTCGGCCAAAATTAGGCAATTTATTTTTTGTAATTAACGTTTTAGGGGTAATTAAAGGCCAAATTGTCCTATGGGACTTTAAATGGTTGGCGTCTATTTTTCTATTCGTATAAATGAGATTAATTTGTATAATAATTTTATAAATTTGTGCATGACAGCAGAAGATATCCAAAATAAAGTAGTGGGTGTGTTAATTGAAAAGATGGGTGTTAATCCATCTCAAATAACGCCGGAGCTTCATTTGGTAAAGGATTTAGGAATGGATTCGTTGGACTATACCGAAATAGTAATGGAATTTGAACAGGCGTTTGGAATTCGTATACCTGATACAGATGCACAACAGTTGCAAACTATAAAAGATGCAGTAGCTTATATTCAAGCTCAGCTTTCTCAGAGTTAATAAGCATGTAGCTTATTCTAATACACGATGGAGTGTTTTAAAATGTGCAAATTTATTTTCAATCATATTTTTTAAAAATAGCTTTTTATGGGTAAAAAAATAATTTTCCTGATTGTAGCAGTGGGCTTATCTCTTTCTGTTTATGCTCAAGAAAAATATACTGTTAGTGGATATATTAAAGATTCTAAAACTGGAGAGTCCTTAATCGGTGTGTCTGTGTTTGTAAAAGAGCTCAATAATGGAACGACAACTAATCCGTATGGGTATTATTCATTGACCTTGCCGAAAGGCGATTATCATTTTATTTTTTCATATATAGGGTATGATCCTAAGGATAGTGTGGTAAGTTTATTTAGTAATCGTACACTCAATGTTGAGATTGGTGAGCAGGTTGTTCAGATAAATGAGGTGGTTGTTTCTTCTGAGAAAATGGATGCCAATGTCACAGAAATTAAGATGAGTCGTGAAAATGTAAAAATTGATCGCATTAAATCAATACCCGCTTTATTGGGTGAGGTTGATGTGATACGGAGTATACAGCTTTTGCCTGGTATCCAAACAGCAGGTGAAGGCACAACGGGGTTGTTTGTACGAGGGGGATCTGCTGATCAGACACTTATTTTATTAGATGAGGCTCCTGTTTTTAATGCCTCTCATTTTTTAGGTTTTTTTTCTGTCTTTAATCCTGATGCTGTAAAAGATGTAGAGATCTATAAGGGTGGTATTCCAGCTGAGTATGGAGGTAGACTTTCATCTTTGGTTGATATTCGTATGAAAGAAGGTAATTCTAAAAAATTTAGCGGAACAGGTGGTATTGGTTCTATTTCGAGTAGGCTTACACTTGAAGGTCCTATTGTGAAAGATAAATCATCTTTTATTGTTTCAGGAAGGAGAACTTATGCTGATTTATTTTTAAAGCTTTCTCCTGATAAGAATGTACGGAGCAACGTGCTTTATTTCTATGATTTAAATGCTAAGATGAATTATAAAATAAATGAGCGTAATACGGTCTTTTTATCAGGATATTTTGGACGTGATGTGTTTTCATTTGGAGATGTATTTGGATTGAGTTGGGGTAATGCAACGACGACATGTCGATGGAATCATTTGTTTAGTCAGAAATTATTTTTAAATACAACATTGTTGTTTAGTAATTACGATTATGCATTTCAAATTAATAATGGCACACAAAGTTTTATTTGGAAATCTAATTTTAGAAATATAGGTGCTAAATTTGATCTTAACTTTTTTTTAAATCCTAATAATGAACTTAAGATTGGTTCTAATACTATTTTTCATACGTTTTCACCAGCTCGTATTGAGCCTAAGAATGAAAATTCTGTTTTTGAAACATTTAAACTTGATACAAAATATGCTATTGAGCAAGCTTTTTATGTAAGTAATAATCAAAAAATAACATCGAATTTTTCAATACAGTATGGTATTCGGTATTCGATGTTTGAGAATATAGGAGCAGGAAGGGTGTTTAATTATGCGCCAGATAAACCATTAGATAAGAAGACAATTACAGATACAGTTACATATAGTTCACTTCAACCTATTAATTTTTACCATGGTCTTGAACCTAGAATAGGAGCAAGGTTTCAGGTTACGGAATCGAGTTCAATTAAATCATCTTATAATCGAACCATGCAGTATTTGCAAATTGCTTCTAATTCTACAGCTGGTCTTCCTATTGATCGGTGGATTCCTGCTGATAAGTATATTCGTCCTCAGATTAGTGATCAAGTAGCATTGGGCTATTTTAAAAATTTTTATGATAATACTTTTGAAACTTCGGTTGAGGTTTATTATAAAGATATGCAGAATCAGATTGACTTTAAAGATGGTGCTGAAATTTTGTTGAATAATAATATTGAAACAGAGGTGCGTGCCGGGAAAGCGTGGGCTTATGGGGCAGAGTTTATGGTTAAAAAAAGTAGAGGTCAGTTGACTGGATGGGTGAGTTATACATTATCAAAAGTGCAACGTCAAATAGATGGTATTAATGGAGGTGTAGTATATAGTCCTCGTTATGATCGCCGTCATAATATTTCAGTTGTTGCGTCTTATGATTTAAATAAGCGGTTGTCTTTTTCTACTAACTGGGTTTATATTACAGGGAGTGCTGTTTCTTATCCGACAGGCGTATATGAGGTCGATGGGAAGCGCGTTCCTTTTTATGATCCATTGAATCGTAATGGAGATCGTATGCCTGCGTATCATCGGTTAGATGTATCTGCTACATTTAAAGATCTTCCTTTCGGATTTGATCTCTTTCGTAAAAAAAGGAAAGAGCATAAGGTTCACTTTGATCTGAATCTTTCAGTATATAATGCATATGCCAGAAAGAATGCGTTTACTATTCAGTTTAGAGATGTAGTCAATGGTGATCCATCTATTGATGTGAATGATCCTAAGATCACAGTTATTACAAAAGAACCTAAGGCAGTCATGACGTATTTATTTAGTATTATACCTGCAGTTACTGTAAACTTTAAGTTTTAGTTTTTTTATAAAAAAATGAATATAGTATCTAAATATAAATGTAGAATAAATTTATTCTACATCTGTGTTGTTTTTTTTGTATCTGTGTTTGTGGGATGTCAAAAAATTATAGAAGTCCCTTTGAATAATACTCGTCCTCGTTTGGTTGTGGATGGCCTTATAACGGATAAGCCAGGGCCCTACTATATTAAAATTTCTACTACTGGGGATTATTATAAGTTAGGGGAAACCCCACATGTAGAAGATGCAGTGGTTACTATTTCTGATAGCGAAGGTAATAAAGATATACTTGTTCCTGCTCCAAATCAGAAAGGCGTCTATCAAACAACTATTTTACAGGGTGTTGCAGGAAGAGCTTATTATTTAAAAATTCAATATAATGGCCAAGTGTATGAGGCTACATCGTATATGCACCCTATCCCAGCTAAAAGTATTGTGTTGTCCCGTATTGATTATGTAGAAGGGGATGTGTTTAGAAAAAAAGGATATTATCTTTATTTTGATATTAATTTAAAAAAACAAAACTCAGATGTTTCATATTGGAGGGTTTTTGTATCTAAAAATGACTCATTATATAATGGCCCTAATGATTACCTTCTCGGTGATGATCGCTTTTTGAAAGATAAGTTGAAAGATCTTGAGCTGCCTTACAATTTTGAACCGAAAGATACAGTGCATATTGAAATGCATTCATTAGATCAATTTCATTCTGATTATTATAATCAGTTACAACAACTCTTATTTAATGATGGAGGACTTTTTAGTCCGCCTCCGGTTAATCCATCTGGCAACATAAGTAATCAGGCATTGGGATTGTTTCGGGCATCGTCTGTTACATCTACTCAAATTATTATACCTTAAAAAAATAAAATGTATAAAGAAGATGTTTGTTTTTTTAGTTTTTGCAAAGTGGAAGTAATTCTATTTGTAATAATTAGTTGTTTTCAAATAGGGTGTCAAAAAGTAGTAGAAGTTCCTTTGAATAACGCTCGTCCTCGTTTAGTTATTGAGGGCCTTATCACGGATCAGCCCGGCCCCTATTATATTCAACTTTCCTTAACGGGAGATTTTTATGATAAGAGTAAACCACCTGCGGTTTCCGATGCAATTGTGATAGTGAAAGATGATATTGGCTATGAGGAGACATTAATTTCTCTAAAAGATAAGCCTGGAGTTTATCAGACAACTTTGCTTCAAGGCAAGCCCGGAAGAACTTATTTTTTATCCGTTAATTACCAAGGGCAGGTCTATAATGCGACGGCTTATATGCCTTTCCCGGTTGATGCTAAGTTGAATGCGGTTATCTATAACCCTGGAAATACATTTCGACGAAAAGGGTATTATGTTTTTTTTGATTTGACATTTCCTGTTCAACCTGAAAAAGATCTTTTTTATTTTCGGTATTACACGTATCGCAATGATACATTGTATAATCGCGGGAATGATATTCGACTGCGATCTTCTACCTTGTTAAAAACTAATCAAATTAAAAATTGGGAGCTTTCTTATGCATTTGATGAAAAGGATACGTTGGTTCTTTATTTTCATTCTTTAACTAAGGAAGCGTATGATTATTATAGTCAATTTAGAAATTTGTTAAATAATGATGGTGGATTATTTAGCCCGCCCCCGGTGAATCCTTCTAATACAATCTCAGGTCAGGCTTTGGGTCTTTTTCGGGCTTCTGCTGTAACTAAGAAAGTAGTTGTTATTCAGTAGTATAATAATCTTTTTGAATATAGATAAAGGCAAAAATAGATTCGGTAGTCTTTATTTTACCAATTTTTAGAAATAAGTTTTATCTTTATATATTGTGCTGTAATAATGATTAGTTAGAGAAGAGAATCACATATAGATCATGAAAGATATCATTCGTTTATTGCCCGATTCTATCGCCAATCAAATTGCAGCAGGTGAGGTTGTGCAGCGTCCCTCATCTGTTGTAAAAGAATTGTTGGAGAATGCGATTGATGCACAGGCTACAACTATTCAGGTTTTGGTGAAAGAAGGTGGAAAAACATTTATTCAGATTATTGATAATGGGTTAGGCATGTCTGAAGTCGATGCGCGGATGTGTTTTGAGCGACATGCAACATCTAAGCTAGTTTCAGCAGATGATTTATTTCGATTATATACACTTGGATTTCGCGGAGAGGCCATGGCCTCTATTGCTGCTGTTGCTCAAGTGGAATTGCGTACAAAACGCAAGGAAGATGAACATGGAACATGTGTTATTATCGAAGGATCTGTGTTTAAAAGCCAGGAGCCTTTTCAAGTAGCAACAGGTACTTCTATTGTAGTTAAAAATCTGTTTTTTAATATTCCAGCACGTCGAAATTTTTTAAAATCGAACGCGGTAGAAAGTAAACATATTTTAGAAGAGTTTCAACGGTTAGCGCTTTGTTATCCTGCTATTGCTTTCTCTTTTTATCAGAATGAAGAAGAATTGTATAATCTTCCTGCTTCCAAATTAAGTCAGCGTATTGTAGGTCTATTTGGTAAATCGTATCAAGAGCAATTAGTTGCTTGTCAAGAGGGTACAGATCTTGTTCAGATAGAAGGCTATGTTGGTAAGCCTCAGTTCTCTAAAAAAACCAGAGGTGATCAGTTTTTCTTTGTAAATAAACGGTTTGTTAAAAGCCCGTATTTGCATCATGCAGTTATGAATGCATTTGAAGGATTACTTTCTGATGGTAATTTTCCTTTTTATGCTCTTTTTATAACGATAGATCCTCAACATATTGATGTCAATGTTCATCCGACTAAAACAGAAATCAAGTTTGATGATGAAAAAATGATTTATGCTATTTTGCAAGCTACTGTTCGAAAAGCACTTTCAACACACCATGTTACACCTTCGTTGGACTTTGAGCAGCCTGTTAGCTTTTTATCAACAGTCTACGATGAGAAGAAAGAAACATCGCTTGGAAATGGCTCATTAGAAAAGTATAAGGATGATCGTTTGACTGATTTTTCATCTTCTAAGCTTAATTTTTATAAAACACAAATTCCTTCGGAGAAGGTAGCTAATGGAATTGAGTTTTTGCAACAGCAGGTATCATCAGATGTGCAGCCTTATCAGATTAACCGAAGATATATTATTGCTCAGACTAAACAAGGACTTATACTGGTAGATCAGTGTGCAGCCCACGAGCGTATAGTCTACGAAAATTATGTTTCTCTTTTGGAATATAAGAATGGTGCATCTCAACAATTATTATTTCCTCAGAAAATAGAATTAAATTCAGCTGATTTTCAAATTTTATCGGAGCTGTCTCATGAGATGAATTCGCTTGGCTTTAAAATAGAGCTTAGTGATAAAAACAGTGCAATCGTATATGGTATTCCTGCAGATATCCCACTAGGAGAAGAGGAAAAAATAGTAGAAGAATTGTTATATCAGTTTTTACACTATCCTGCCGAAATAAAAAATTCCAAAAAAGAAAAATTGGCTCGCACATTGGCTAAAAGAGCTTCGAATTGTTATGTACGTTTGCTGTCCTCTCAAGAAATGAATGCCTTGGTTAATCAATTGTTTGCTTGTGCTAATCCATTGCATACGCCAAGTGGTGTATGTATATATACTTTTTTAACTGATGAAACGATTGCTACACTTTTTAAATAATATTCGGCAGGGCATAGGATTCTTTTTCCCTCCTGTTGTATTTACACTTGTGTTTATTAATATCACATTGGTTCTCATGGAAAATAAACTGCCTATTGGCAACATAAATTTTTCCCCTGATCGTTTTTCTTTTTTCTATGTTGGCTCACCTTTGTTTAGGCCATATCAGTTTTTTACATATATGTTTCTACACACCGATCTTTCCCATGTTCTTTATAATATGGTGGTGTTGGTCATTTTTGGTACACCGTTGGAGAAAGCCATTGGATCAGTACGTTTTTTAGTCATCTATATTTTTGCTGGTCTCATTTCTTGCTGTGTTCATTGGGCATATAATTGGAGTTGTATAGAACAGATGGAGGCTGCTTACAGACGTTTTTTGAGTAACCCTTCATTAGATTCGTTTGTATCGTTTGTGAACACGCATGATCCGACTAATTATAAATATAATCGTACCGTAATCCATGACTATTCTACTAAAACGTCTTTGGATAGTGAATCGTTAGTAGGAGCAATCGAGAAGATTAATCAACTTATTACCGCAAAGAAAAATGGAAGGCTGAATGGTGCCTCTGGAGCTGCTTTTGGTGTTGTTATGGCTTTTATTGTTTTTCTTTCCAATAAGCTTGTTTGGACAGTAAAATCATACTATTTTCCAATAAGAGGAAAAGTGATTGCATTTTTGGCTCTCTTGATGTTTGCTATGCCTGATAATCCCAGCACTAGTGGTACAGCCTATTTTGCTCATTTAGGTGGTGCATTGGGAGGGGTCATTATAGCCACGATGATGTATAATAAAAAAGTTAAAATACGGGATCCAATATAGTTCGTAGATTTGCTGTTAGAATTATATAATATAAATATATTGTAGAGTGAGTTATCATCAACCTGTTTTACTTTCCGTTGCTGTTGAAGGTCTTAATATAAATCCTAATGGCATTTATGTTGATCTTACATTTGGTGGTGGAGGGCATAGTAAAGAAATTTTAAAGCATATTACAACTGGAAAGCTTTTTGCTTTTGATCAAGATAGTGATGCTGCCAAGCAAGCTGCCTTAGTTAGCCACCCTGGATTTACATTTATAGAAGCTAATTTTAGATATTTGAAAAATTATTTAAAATTATACCAGATTATGCAAGTAGATGGTGTACTAGCTGATTTAGGCATTTCCTCGTATCAGATTGATACACGTGACCGAGGTTTTTCTACTAGGTTAGGTGGAAATTTAGATATGCGAATGGATCAACGCCAACTTCTTACAGCGGAAAAAATACTTAATGAGTATAGTGAAGAACAGCTTCATCATATATTAGGATTGTATGGAGAGGTGAGAAATGCTAAAACATTAGCGGCTGCCATTGTAAAAGCTAGAATGGCTAATCCTATTCGGTCTATTGATCAGCTCAAAATTATATTAGATGGATATACAAAATCTCAAGAACGCTTTAAATATTATGCACAAGTTTTTCAAGCCTTACGGATTGAGGTTAATGATGAAATGATCTCATTAAGAGAAATGCTTCAACAGCTGCCTAGTTTAATTAAAAAAGGTGGACGTCTTGTTGTTATTTCTTACCATTCATTGGAGGATCGTATTGTGAAAAATATGATTAATAAAGGCAATGTAGATGGTCAACTAGAAAAAGACATTATATACGGCCACGTGGCAAAGCCTTTTCGAGCTATTACGCCACGTCCACTTACGCCATCTGTAGAAGAAATTGAAAAAAACAACAGATCGCGTAGCGCCAAATTAAGAATAGCAGAAAAAATAGAATATGAATCACGAAGGTAATAATATAAATAAAAAGAACACAGGAAAAGGAGGCGGGTTGTTTAGTTGGTTGGAAACATCCTTTAAGTTGGATAAGATGTTTCAAGAGGGAGTCCCTATTAAATACTTGCCACGTATTTTATATATTGTTTTACTTATTATTTTTTATATCGGAAATAATCATTATGCAGAGCGAATGATTCGAGAAATTAATAAGTTGAGATCTGAGGTAGAGGAACTGCGAGCAGATTATACGACCTTAAAAGCTGATTATATGTATGTAAGTAAGCAATCAGAGATTGCCAAAAAGGTAAAGTCATTAGGATTGGAAGAAAGCAAAATACCTCCTATTAAAATAAATTATGATAAGCCATGAGTATTAAACGATCTATTTTATTACGTGTACGAGTAGCTTTCATAGCCGTGTGTTTGTTTGCTTTTCTAGTTATAGGCAGGCTAGCACAAATACAATTTGTGCAAAAAGATAAATGGGTAAAAGCTTCTCAGGTTGAAAGACTTCAATACAGAACAATCAAGGCTGTTAGAGGTAATATTCATTCTTCAGAAGGTGGATTACTTGCTACATCGTTACCATTTTATCGTGTAGCAATAGATCCTACTTTAGTAAATGAGGAGTATTACAAGAAAGGAATAGATTCTTTGGCTTTTTTATTATCTTCTTATTTTCAAGATTATTCTACTCAAGAGTATAAACGACGGATTCATGATGCACGTATTACAAATCGTAAATACCTTGTCTTGAATAGATCTTATATTAATTACCAAGAAAAAAAGAAAATGCTGAGATGGCCTATTTTTAGATTAGGTAGACTAAAAGGTGGTGTGCTGTTTGAGCGAATAGAACGACGTTTTTTACCCTTTAAGTACTTAGCAAGTCGTGCCATAGGCTTTATTAATGAAGATAAACAAGGTGCCGGTATTGAGTATAGTTTTAATAAGGAACTAGCTGGACAAAATGGTATAGCGTTATTTCAGAAAATAGCAGGTGGTGCATGGCGCCCACTATATGGTGTTTCTGAAGTCAAAGCGGAAGATGGTTATGATGTAGAAACTACGATTGATATTAACTTGCAAGATGTGGCAGAGTCGGCGCTATTAAAAGCACTCTATGAACATGAAGCATCATATGGGTGTCTTGTGTTGATGGAAGTTAAGACTGGAAAAATTAAAGCGATGGTTAATTTAGGGAGAAATGAAGAGGGTAATTATATTGAAGACTATAATTATGCTGTAGGTAATCAAGGCCTTACAGATCCAGGCTCTACATTTAAATTAGCCTCTATGATAGCTTTATTTGAAGAAACGTCTACCCAACTCACAGATACAGTTGATACAGGGAATGGGAAGTATTCATTTTATGGACAAGCTATTACGGATGCAAAGCCTGAAGGTTATGGTGTCTTAACAGTTAAACAGGTCTTTGAAAAATCATCTAATATTGGTACAATGAAGTTGATTACTAAAACATTTGCTAGTCAACCTCAAAAATTTATTGATTATTTACATCATTTTGGTCTTACACAACCGTTAGGATTTCAATTAACGGGGGAGTCTATCCCTTATGTTAAAACGCCATCCGATCCTACTTGGAGTAAACTTTCTTTGCCCTGGATGTCTATTGGATATGAATTAAAGATTTCACCTCTTCAAATATTAACCTTTTATAATGCGATTGCTAATAAAGGCAAAATGATAGCACCTATTATTACAACACGTATTAAAAAAGCAGATCAAGTGATTAAAACATTTGAAGCACCTACTTTACATAGCAAGATATGCTCTAATAAGGTATTGGAAAAAGTAAAACTGATGCTAGAGGGTGTTGTTGAAAATGGAACCGCAAGTAATGTTAAAGGAACAGTTTATCGCATTGCTGGTAAAACAGGAACTGCTCAAAAGATGAAAGAAGGAAGATATACGTCAAGTTATTATACCTCTTTTGTTGGTTACTTTCCTGCCGATAATCCTACCTATAGTTGTATTGTAGTTATAGATGAGCCTAAAGGATTTCGTCAACATGGAAGTGATGTATCTGCTCCTGTTTTTAAAGAAGTGGCAGACAAAGTATATGCAACAGATCCTGAGATGTATCGCTCTTTCCAAGCTGGTAATCGTATAATAGAAGAGAAAATTTTTCCTTTTATTAAGTCGGGGTATCAGTCAGATCTAACTGCTTTATGTGAAGAATTGAAAATCCCTTATCAGCCAGATGTGATAGGAGATTGGGTCACTACAAAGATTATTAATAATAAAGTAGAATGGATCCCTAATGCTTTTAAACAATCACAAATGCCGAATGTAATCGGTATGACATTGAAAGATGCTATTTATATACTTGAAAATAAAGGATTAGATGTTGTATTTTCTGGGAGAGGAAGAGTAGCTAATCAATCTTTACCAGAAGGTACTAAGATTCAAGAAGGTATGTCAGTGTATTTAGAACTGGATTAAATTTTAAAAAAATAGAACGTATGAAAGGTATCATTCTTGCAGGTGGATCAGGTACGCGATTGCATCCTCTTACATTAGCTATTAGTAAGCAGCTGATGCCTGTTTATGATAAACCTATGATTTATTACCCTCTTTCCATTTTGATGATGGCTGAGATACGTGAAATTCTTATTATTTCTACTCCCCATGATTTGCCATTATTTAAAAAACTATTGGGAGACGGAAAAAACTTAGGCTGTCAATTTGAATATGCAGTTCAAGAAACACCTAATGGTTTAGCTCAAGCTTTTGTAATAGGAAGTTCATTTATAGGTAACGACAAAGTGGCTCTTATTCTTGGAGATAATATTTTTTATGGTGCAGGTCTATCTGAGTTGTTACAAGATAGCAATGACCCCAATGGTGGTATTATTTTTGCCTATCATGTGAATGATCCTGAACGCTATGGTGTTATTGAGTTTGATGCTGATCATCGGGCCATCTCTATTGAAGAGAAACCTAAACAGCCTAAATCAAATTATGCTGTTCCTGGTTTATATTTTTACGATAATGATGTTATAGCTATATCTCAATCACTTCGTCCTAGTTCTCGAGGAGAGTATGAAATAACCGATATAAATAAAATTTATTTGGAAAATAAAAAATTAAAAGTGGGGGTATTGAGTAGAGGTACCGCTTGGCTGGATACAGGTACCTTTCAGTCATTAATGCAAGCTAGCGTATTTGTTCAGCTTATTGAGGAAAGACAAGGGCTTAAGATAGGATGTATAGAAGAAGTAGCCTATCGGATGGGTTTTATTAATGAAAAGCAATTAGAGAACATAGCAACTCCTCTTATGAAAAGTGGCTATGGGGATTATCTTATGAAAGTTTTAAAGAATAATTAAGCTCAAAGAAGTATTTTCCAAGCTTCTTCAATCTTGTGATTGTTTAAATAGGTTTTTGCTAATAAGTGAATGTGTTTTAATAATATATCCGAATGAGCTTCAAAATCAGTTTTAATTTTTTGAAATTCTAAATTGTTTTTTTTAAATTCATTAGCTTCTTCAAGAGAAGGAGTTTTTTCTATATTACCTAATCTACCTAAATCATTACCTGTTAAAATAGAGCTATTGCGAATATAATCTGGGATTTGATCTATTCCAATCCCCTTTTTTGAGTTTGGTTTAGGTACCTCAAAGAGTGATTCACCATGTGCTCTGCAATACCAGTTGTCACCCATTCGTGCTACGGTATCTATTTTTTTAGTATTTATCGTTCCGTTTTCATTTAAGATATCATTTTTAAAGTGAGCAGCTATCACCTCGCAAATAATAAGATTGCCTGCGCCACCTGATTTTCCTGTTTCAATGATTTGTATGACTTGACATTCATACGAAACAGGTGACTCTTTAACACGTGGAGGCTTTATTTTCAAAGAAGGGATAGGAGTGAGACCTGATTTAATAAACTCGTTAACCCCCTTGTCATAGTCGCAACTAGCTAGAGATGTTTGCTCCACCATATCATAATTGACAATATTGATAACTACTTCTTTTGTTTCATAAATATTTTCAAGGGTATGCTTGATTGTATTATCTCTTACCCTTCTAGATGCAGAAAAAATTAAAATTGGTGGATTAATTCCAAACACATTAAAAAAGCTATAAGGGCTTAGATTAATATTGCCTGATGCACTGATTGTACTTGCAAAAGCAATAGGACGTGGACAAATGCTACTTTGAAGATAATGTTGAAGTTCAGCTGTTGAAATTTCATTGGGAAGTATTGTTTTATAGCTCATTCTGTTTTTCCAAATTTTTCTGTAAGTATTTTGGCTCTGTATTCAAATATATAGTGAATTTTTTTCTTTATAAAAAGAACATGTGCTATTTTTCCTATGAAACCTAAAGGAAGCTTATAATGTAAGATATCTATAACCTCTACTCCTTTTGCTGTTTTTTTAAAAATGTGTTGGTGGTGCCAGAATTGGAACAAGCCTATTCTCTGTTCGTCAATAAAATAATGTAATGCATCTAAGTGTGTGATTTCCGATACCCAATTAAAATATATTTTTAGAAATGGACTAAATCGATGAGTGATGATTTGTCCTGAGTAAGTTGTTTCATTGTCTTCCGATTCTATCACTAAGTGCATAGAAGGAGGTGTGAGGATGATTAGATTTTTTGGCTTAGAAAAAAAATCCCATGCAGTTTCGAGGGATAGAGGCAGGTGTTGGGATGTCTTGTACATGTAGATATTTCCCATAATTTTTTTCTTTATTTAATTAAAACAAAAAAAGACAATCATGAGATTGTCTTTTTTGTGTGGGCTCTACAGGATTCGAACCTGTGACCCTCTGCTTGTAAGGCAGATGCTCTAAACCAGCTGAGCTAAGAACCCATAAAAGTAGGCTGCAAATATACTTTTTTTTTATGACTTTTAAAATTTTAAATTAATAAAAAGAATATTATTTTTTTTCTTTTATTTCTTTTTGTTTTCGCTTTAATACAATTTTCAATTCAAGTAATATGATAATGATTATGCTTAATATCATGCTTGCGATGGCGTTGTAGAAAATGTTTTTTATTAGGTTGGGGCTTGATGGCCGTTTTACTTTTATAAAATCTTGAATGATATCGAAGCTTTGAATTAATGCTAGACTATTTTCAGCGGTAGTTAGTTCTTGATAAAGCTTAGCACTTTCTCTGTAAATATTTAATGGATCATAAGGTTGGCCATATACAAATCCGCCTTTGTTGGTTTGTGGGCTTAGGCTGGTAGAGGCTATTCTTTTTAAACTTTCGAGTGATTCAATTTCTTTTTTTATTTTCTCAATTAAATTAGTTAGATTGCTTCTTTCTATCTGTTCTGCTTTTTTTACGTAGTTAATAGAAGAGAGGTATGAAACTAAGTTATATTGCAATGTGTCTAGTATTCGTGTATCATTAACTGATGCTTCTATTTTAAAAATGAAAGGTAGCTTAGTAGTATCTTTTTCAAATGGGTTAATTCTAATTTCTTTGATTTTTTTTACAGTTGATATAGATAATTTAAGTCTTGAAGATAATTCATCGTAGTTATATTCTTTTGCCATTTTTCTTAAACTATTGATAATACTTGTGCTAATTTGCTTGTTTAAATACCTTGAAGATATAATTAATTCTGAATTGTATATGTTAGGGGTTCTAATGTAGTTTACTATTCCTATAATAAGAGATAGGCTTAGTAAGATGCTTATAAGTGTGATTCGTTTGTAAAAAGCAAAAATGATATTGATTATTACATTCCCTATTTTCTTAAAAAAAACAGATAAATCGATTTCATCACCTGATGATCCAGTATTTAAATTTTGTTCAGCCATACTATTTCTTTGATAATTTCCTCAAAGCTATAAAAAAATTGTAAATAACGCTTCTCTTTTTAATTAACATGTTTTTATGTATGTTTATTTGCTTATGCGTATAAGCAGTTTTTATATTACATATAAACTTGTAATTTTGCATAGACAATTCAGTTTCATGGAAAAATATTCATATGTTTCTAATGCGGAGGGGAGCTATATTGAGGAGCTTTACAAATCATATAAAAACGATCCGCAATCAGTTGATGATTCTTGGCAAAAATTTTTTGAAGGATTTGATTTTTCAACTAAGTACAGTAATGGTCATGCCTCAAATGGAACGGTGGTTTCAGATAAAGAAATTCAGGTACGTCATTTAATTCATGCCTATCGAACCAGAGGCCATTTGCGCTCCAAAACAAATCCTATTCGTGAAAGAAAAGACCGTAAAGCACTTATTGATTTAAAAGATGTTGGATTGTCTGATGCTGATTTAGATACTGTATTTAGTGCTGGATCTGAAATAGGAATAGGTGCTGCACCCTTGAAAAAAATTTTAGAATCCTTGCAAAAAATCTATATAGGCTCTATAGGCTTTGAGTATATGTATATACGTGAGCCTGACATATTGCAATGGTTTAAGGATAAATGTGAAAAAGAAGCGCTTTCGTATAGCCCTTCTCTGGATGAGAAAAAAAGAATTCTTTCTAAACTCAATGAGGCTGTTGTATTTGAAAATTTTTTACATACAAAGTATGTAGGTCAAAAACGATTTTCATTAGAAGGAGGTGAAACGACCATACCAGCTTTAGATACAATCATTCATAAAGGTGCAGAGTTTGGCGTAGAAGAGGTGGTTATTGGAATGGCCCATCGTGGACGTTTAAATGTGCTAGCTAATATTATGGGTAAAACCTATGAAAATATTTTTAATGAATTTGAAGGTAATGTGATCCCTGATTTAACGATGGGAGATGGCGATGTTAAGTACCATATGGGGTATTCTAGTGAAGTTATTACGGCATCTGGAAAGAAGATAAACTTAAAGTTAACCCCTAATCCTTCTCATCTTGAATCAGTTAATCCAGTAGTTGAAGGGTATGTGCGCGCTAAACTAGATGTGTTGTATAAGCAAGATTATACAAAAATTATCCCTGTTCTTATTCATGGGGATGCATCGTTGGCTGGACAAGGTATTGCCTATGAAGTTACTCAAATGTCTAAACTTAGTGGGTATCATACGGGTGGCACCATTCATTTTGTTATCAATAATCAGGTTGGCTTTACCACTGATTTTGAAGATGCACGTTCGAGTATTTATTGTACAGATGTGGCTAAGATTATAGATTCACCCGTGCTACACGTGAATGGAGATGATCCTGAAGCAGTTATTTTTTGTGTTAATTTAGCTATTGAATTTAGACAACGTTTTGGTAGGGATATTTTTATTGATATGGTTTGTTACCGACGTCATGGGCATAATGAAAGTGATGAGCCTAAGTTTACACAGCCTACTCTTTATACTATTATTTCTAAACATCCTAATCCTAGAGAAGTATATAATAAAAAATTAATTGAACGGGGAGATGTCGATGCCGAGTTGGCTACTCGAATGGATCAGGAGTTTCGTAATCTCTTGCAAGATCGATTGAATTTAGTTAAGCAAAAGGCGTTGTCATATACCTATCAGCCTTTGGAACAGGCTTGGATGGAGTTGCGTAAGTCAAAACCTGAAGATTTTGATCAGTCTCCGGATACGTCTATTAGAAATAAAATAATTGACCAAGTGGCTACCTGTTTAACTACAATTCCTGATGGATTTAAACCATTAAAGCAGGTTGAAAAGCTTTTGAAGGAACGTCAAGATATGTTTTTTGAATCTAAGAAATTGAATTGGGCTGCTGCTGAGTTATTAGCTTATGGTTCATTGCTTTTGGAAGGGAAGATGGTTCGTATCAGTGGTCAAGATGTAGAACGTGGAACATTTTCTCATCGTCATGCGGTATTACATGACTCTGTCACAAATGCATCGTATTGTAATTTAAAAAATCTTACAGATGGTCAGTCTCCATTTATGATTTATAACTCCTTGCTTTCTGAATTTGCTGTTTTAGGTTTTGAGTTTGGATATGCGATGGCCAACCCTCATGCGCTTGTTATTTGGGAGGCCCAATTTGGTGATTTTGCAAATGGTGCTCAGGTTATGATTGATCAGTTTATTTCATGCTCTGAAACAAAGTGGCAACGAATGAATGGTCTTGTTTTATTATTACCTCATGGCTATGAAGGGCAAGGTCCTGAGCATTCTAATGCACGTCCGGAGCGGTTTTTGCAATTGGCAGCTGACTATAACATGTTTGTAACGAATATTACTACACCAGCTAATTTTTTCCATTTATTGAGAAGACAACTGGCTCTTCCTTTTAGAAAACCATGTGTGGTCATGTCTCCAAAATCATTATTGAGACACCCACAGTGTATCTCGTCTTTGGATGAATTTACAAAAGGAAAATTTCAGGAAATTATAGGTGATGATTACGCTAAATCTAAGGCAGTAAAAAAAGTTTTATTTTGCACGGGTAAAATTTATTATGATTTGGTAGCTGCTCAGCGTGAGCAGAAACGAGATGATATAGCTATTGTACGTATAGAGCAATTGCATCCTTTTCCAATTAAACAATTTGATCAGATTATAAAAAATTATAAAGATGCCCAGGTTTATTGGGTGCAAGAAGAGCCTGAAAATATGGGTGCCTGGACGTATATACTACGTACATGCAGACATGTTTCTATAGATGTTATTGCTCGTAAAGCAAGTGCGTCACCTGCTACAGGGTATTCTAAAAAACATGCACAAGAACAAGATGGCATTATAAAAAAAGCAATACAATAAAAAATAATAAAATAGATTTTATGATAAAGAAAAATATATTTAGCCTGGCAGCAATCAGTATTACATTAAGTGTTACTGTGGCATGTTTAACTGTATGGCGTAATGAAGGATTGCCGGAAGGTGCGCGACTAGAAAATGTTATTTTAATTGCAACCTGTGCCATACAGACTATTGCTACTTTATTTATCTTGCAGAATAATATTATAGCTCGCAATGCTTATTTAAGAGCTTTGGAGCCTAGCTTGCTTATTAAAGTTCAGTATGCAGATATTTATAAAACAACGGTTAGCTATAGTAATACAACTGATAATCCATTTACAGATTTAAGTATCCGTTGTAACTTGATGATAGATAACCGCATTATCCCTTGTAAAAATCTTTTTCCTGATAAGATGTATATGGGGCCACGCGATTCATGTGTAAAATCATTGTATGTAATGGAGTATTTTTCTGGACAGTCTATTTCATTTAATGATTTGTTGGGTCGTTTAAAGTTAGAAGTATCTTTTATATATACGTTTCAAGACAGGCGACGAGAATTCAAAATTCAAGATCATCGATTGGTAGAGCATCCTACGAATCATGCAGAGTGGGTGGTTATTTAGTGAAAAAGGATATGGTAGTAGGTGGCTTTTTTATAGTGGGTTTATTTTTATTGATAAGTGGTATGCATATGTATTGGGCATTAGGTGGGAGGTGGGGGCTAGAATATGTTATTCCGGAAAGAGAAGGAAAAAAACTGTTTAGTCCTAAGCCGATTGGAACAATAGCAGTTGCTCTTATTTTTTTATTCTTTGCATGGGTTGTATTGGAAAAAATGAAGATTAGTCATTTTATAAATTCAGATAAGTTACTGGGGTATATAATATGCGTAATGTCTTTTCTGTTTTTTATTCGCTCAATAGGAGATTTTAAATATGTTGGATTTTTAAAAAAATATAAGCAGACGAAGTTTGCCTATTGGGACAGTTGTATTTTTAGTCCATTGTCATTAATTATTTTTATACTTTTATTATTAATCTTAAATTATTAAAAACATGAAATACGCTATATTTATTTTTTATTTTATAGGGTTTTGTACTTTTTCTCAAGCACAGGATAAGACACAGCCAATTCGAACGCTTTATCAAAAAGTAAATGAATCTATTGCTGCATG
The DNA here is from genome assembly GCA_964418605.1 of uncultured Cytophagales bacterium. Taxonomy (GTDB): domain Bacteria; phylum Bacteroidota; class Bacteroidia; order Cytophagales; family Cyclobacteriaceae; genus CAYQLY01. Next base: position 104,924 of record CAYQLY010000003.1, on the reverse strand, counting down.
TAAAAATAATGAATGTGAAATGTACTGCAATGAGCTTGTTGTTAATAGCAAAAATAACCAATGGCGTGCTGTAGGGGTTTTTAAAAAAATAATACAATTTTGGTATACCGATCAGCCTGAATTTTACAAAGAAGAATATCCAGAACAAGGAGAAACAGGGGTCGGTGCTTTACAGAAAGTGGTTATAGAAACGAAATCTACCTATCGGGAAAATGTGGAGTTGCTATTTGATAAAGGTAATCTTGTCTTTTTTTATTATAACTATGCTTATAATCAAAAACCAACTGAAAAACAGGAATACCGTTTCTATTTTTCAAATAATCAATTAGTAAAATTTATAATCAATACAACTGTTCCTGAATCTGATCGAACATATAAAGAAAAAGAATTTCAGGTTGTTTTAGATATGGCAAAAGAATATCAAAAAATATTTTTAAAATTATTTTAAAACATGCGGCTTAATGTAGGTAAATTAATGTTTGTTATTTTTATACTTTTGGCAGTATTTATCTCTGTGTTGCAAGTGTATGAGTATCGTCGTTTGAAAAAAATATTTTCAGAGGCGATCTTATCTGAAGTCACGCTTGTAGATAAATATAAACAAGGGAGTGATAATATCTTAAGCATACGTATGCATTCTAAAGACAAAGTTAAAGAGTTGCTTATTACTAATTATGTTTCGAATAAGGAGTATGATAGTCTTCAGAATGGAGATTCAGTACCTACATATTATATGACTTCTACGAATGATGTTTATTTGCAGTCAAGTATTGTTCGTTGGTCTCATGATATCAATTGGGTTTGGTTGTTCCCTATTTTTTTAGTGGTTTTGGGTATACTTTTCAGGATTTTATTTAGAAAATATTGGGGGCGGTATGATGCAACAGGAGAGTATCTAGAAGATAAAGATGGAAAGGTTATTATGGCAGATAAAGGATATAAGATTAGAAATGCTACTAATGCTATGAGATTGTTTTATTGGTTTTTTAAAAAATAAGAATTATAATAAATATATGTCAACAATACTAGAAATAAAAGTCCCTACTGTGGGCGAATCCATAACTGAAGTAACGATAGGTGCATGGAATAAGAAATCCGGGGACTTTGTTAATAAGGATGAAGTACTTTGTGAAATTGAATCAGATAAAGCTACTTTTGAACTTCCTGCAGAGGCTTCTGGTATCTTAGAGATTATAGCTGAAAAAGGCAAAGTAGTAGCAATTGGAACAGTTATATGTAAAATACAAGTAACTGAAGGCGTCTCTCAACAGTCTGCTCAAAAGAACGAAAAAAATAAAGATGAAAAACAACCAGAACAAAAAAATCAGACTGTTCAGAATGATACAGATGATATTAAAAAATACCCTTCACCAGCTGCAGATAAGATTTTATCAGAAAAAGGTATTGATAGTAAGGAGGTAGATGGTACTGGTAAAGATGGTCGAATTACGAAAGAAGATGCGTTGAAAGCAGAGAAGAAAAGTGGTTCAATCAAGTTGGCGACTGACTCTCGAGAAGATCGACGTGAAAAAATGACCAGCTTGAGAAAAACAATTGCTAAGCGATTAGTTGCTGCTAAAAATGAAACAGCCATGCTTACGACCTTTAATGAGGTGGATATGAAACCCATTATGGATATTCGAGCAAAGTATAAAGATAAGTTTAAAGAGAAGTATGAAATTAATCTAGGGTTCATGTCTTTTTTTGTTAAAGCATGTTGTGCCGCATTACAAGAATTTCCCGCAGTAAATGCCTATATTGATGGTGATGAATTAGTTTATCATAACTATTGTGATATCTCTGTTGCTGTATCTACGCCGCGAGGATTAGTAGTTCCTGTTATACGCCATGCTGAATCTCTTTCATTTGATGGGATTGAAAAAGAAATTGCATTATTGGCATTGAAAGCAAGGGATAATAAGCTAACTATTCCAGAAATGACAGGAGGTACATTCACCATCACGAATGGAGGTGTGTTTGGTTCTATGATGTCTACACCTATTATTAACCCTCCGCAGTCGGCTATATTAGGAATGCATAATATAGTAGAACGCCCTGTTGTTGTTAATGGTGAAATTGTTATACGTCCGATGATGTATTTAGCATTGTCTTATGATCACCGTATTATCGATGGTCGTGAATCAGTGAGTTTTTTAGTGCGTATAAAACAATTATTGGAAGATCCTTCACGACTATTATTAGGAATTTAATGTCAGTAAAAAAAATCATTACCTATAATGTTAATGGATTTCGTGCGGCTTTGAATAAAGGACTATCTGATTGGATTAAAACTTCTGATCCTGATATAATCTGTTTTCAGGAGGTTAAAGCTGAAGAAAAAGATGTTTCATTGGATTTGTTTAGGTCAATGGGCTATCATATCTATTGGCATTCTGCTCAAAAAAAAGGATATAGTGGTGTAGCTATTTTTACAAAAAATAAACCACTAGCAGTTAAAATAGGATGCGGGAAATCAATCTACGATGATGAAGGCAGGGTTTTACAAATTGACTTCCCAACTTTTTCAGTTATTAATGTATATATGCCATCCGGCTCAAGTGGAGATCATCGTCAGTCATTTAAGATGGAGTGGCTTGATTTTTTTTATAGTTATATCAAAAAAATAAAAACAAAATTTCCTCACCTTATTATCAGTGGAGATTTTAATATTTGTCATCAGTCTATTGATATTCATAATCCTAAATCTAATGCGAAGTCATCTGGATTTTTGCCTGAAGAGAGAGAATGGTTGAGCCAGTTTTTAAATTTAGGATTTATAGATACATTTCGATTTTTTAATCAAGAGCCACACCACTATACCTGGTGGACTTATCGGTTCAATGCGCGAGCAAAAAATTTAGGATGGAGGATAGATTATAACATGGCCACACAGTCAATAGAAAAACGTTTGAAAAGAGCAGTTATTTTAGCTGCAGCTTATCATTCAGACCATTGCCCTGTTTTGTTAGAATTAGATGATTATTAAAAATGTTTCCATCCTTGAGCCTTAAGTGGTATTTCTGAACCTGATTTTAATTTCATACGAATACCATTTTCCTTTTTAGTCATGAACCCGATATAAAATATATCAGCATGCTTTTTTATTTTTTCAAAATCCCGTTGAGGTATAGTGAAAAGCAATTCATAATCTTCGCCTCCATTCAGTGCGCATGTGATTGGATCCAGGTTGAACTCAACAGCTGTTTCAAATGTTACTCCATCAATAGGAAGATGATCTTCATAAATAACGGCACCTAGATTTGAATTTTTACATAAATGGAATAATTCGGAAGCAACCCCATCAGATACATCAATCATAGAAGTAGGTACAATATGGAGGTCAGCTAACTCATGTATAATATCTGTTCGTGCTTCTGGTTTTAACTGTCTGCCTATGATGTAGGACTTCCCTTCGAGTTCAGGTTGCATTTCTGGATTGGATAAAAAAACTTCTTTTTCTCGATGAAGCAACTGCAAGCCAACATAAGCTCCACCTAAGTCTCCTGTTACACAAATGATATCATTCTCAGATGCCGTATGCCGATAAGCTATTTTATTTTTTGAAACACGTCCAACAGCTGTAATGGAAAGTATTAAACCACCTGTTGTCGATGATGTATCTCCTCCAATTAAATCTACCTTATAGTTTGCACATGCCATTTTAATGCCCTCATAAATTTCCTCTATAGCTTCAACTGAAAATCGATTGCTAATACCAATAGTTACAGTGATTTGCTCCGTAAGGCCATTCATAGCAGCAATGTCAGATACGTTTACAGCAACGGCTTTATACCCTAGATGTTTTAAAGGCATAAAACTCAAATCAAAATGAATGCCCTCTATTAAGATGTCCGTGCTAACTAAAAGATAATGATCTCCTATATCAATTACGCCAGCATCATCTCCAATACCTTTAATAGAAGAGCTATTTTCTAAAGAGAATTTTTCTTTTAATCGATTAATTAGACTAAATTCACCAATTGAGCTGATTTCTGTTCGTGTATTCATGTTAATTTTTTATTTTATTTCTTGACAAAGTTCTACGAGTACACCATTAGTTGATTTGGGGTGCAAGAAACAGATCAATTTATTATCTGCCCCTTTTTTAGGTTTATCATGAATGAGTATGAAACCTTCGTTTTTTAACCGACTCATCTCTTTTTCAATATCATCTACTTCAAATGCAATATGATGTATACCTTCCCCGTGTTTGTCTATAAATTTTGAAATAGAACTATCAGCATTGGTGGCTTCTACTAGTTCAATTTTTGTTTCTCCAAGTTGAAAAAAAGAAGTCGTTACATTTTCTGATTCAACTTTTTCAGTTTTATATAACGGCTTTCCAAATAATTTTTCGATAAGCTGATTAGATTGTGCTAATGTTTTTACAGCAATACCAATATGTTCTACACGTACAATCATAATTCTGTTTTTTTAGAAAAAATAAATAAACCTATAAATGTTAATAGCCCATTAAGGATGAGTAGCTCAAAGCTAAATTGATAACCATTAAGCCATTGAGATCCATACGTATTAACAAAAATACATATAAGCGGTGAAGCTATACATATAATAGGAGAGATATTGTCTTGCACTTGTCGTTTTGTAAATAATCCAAAACTAAATAAACCTAGTAAAGGTCCATAGGTATACATGGCTACTTTTAAAACAGCTTTAATAGCATCATCTCTATTTATTTCTTTGAAAATTAAAATAGTAATCAATAGAACCAATGAAAAGGCTATATGAACAAAGAGCTTTTGTCTTTTTCGAACAGACTCTTCTTTTTTGTCAAAATTTAAAAAATCAATGCAAAAACAAGTTGTTAAAGAAGCTAGAGCTGAATCAGCACTGGCATACGATGAAGCGGTAATACCTAATAAAAAGAAAATGGCTGTTATATTCCCAAATTCATTTAATGCTAATGTAGGATAAAGTTTATCTCCTTTTATCAATATGCCCTTTTGATTGGCGTAAATATACAGAAGTGCCCCTAAGCATAAGAAAAATAGGTTAACAATTACTAATAAAACAGAAAACCAAAACATATTTTTCTGAGCCTCTTTAATATTTTTACATGTTAAGTTTTTTTGCATCAAGTCTTGATCTAAACCCGTCATCGCTATAGCAATAAAGGCCCCGGATATAAATTGCTTCCAGAAATAATTTTCACTTTTGTAATCCCAGAAGAAAGTTTTTGAATAATGACTGCTTGTAATGCGTGCCATCATGCTTTTGATAGAGGTGATGTTAAGCGCATGTCCAATATAATAAATACTGATAATGACTGAAGCAATTAGAAAAAAGGTTTGAAATGTATCCGTCCATATAATTGTTTTAATTCCACCTTTAAAGGTGTATACCCATATCAATAAAATAGTGATAAGTACTGTAGACCAAAATGGTATTCCCCATGCATCAAATAAAACAAGCTGTAGAACCATCGCCGCTAAATACAGTCGTATAGAAGAGCCTAGAGTGCGTGAAAGAAGAAAAAAAGCAGCCCCTGTTTTATAGGACCAATAGCCTAATCGTTTTTCAAGGTAGGTATATATTGAAATTAAATTCATACGGTAGTAAAGAGGCATCAGTATCGTGCCAATAACGATATAGCCTACCAAGTATCCCAATACAATTTGAAAGTAAGAAAACATACTTGTTCCCACAGCTCCTGGAACAGATATAAATGTGACCCCTGAAAGTGAGGCACCAATCATGCCAAAAGCTACCGCATACCAAGGTGCTTTTCGATTTGCTGTAAAAAAAGATTCTGTCGTAGCGCCTCGAGCTGTAAAAAAGGCAATAATAATAAGTACTCCAAAATACAGGGCTATGCTACAGGCGGCAAGTAAAGGGTCCATAAATGAATTATTTTTTAATATTGTTTATGAAACTAAAAGTTCTATTTTTATTAATTTTTGTCCAATTAAGTATTTTTTATTCACACGCACAAAGAATAAAGCTAGAAAAATTAAATGATACTCTTTTTATATATACCAGTTATGGTAAACTTTCCAATGGATCTTGGTTTCCAGCCAATGGGTTAGTGATAAATACAGCACAGGGGATTATTCTTATTGATATACCTTGGAATGATAAATTGACTGCTCAACTAATTAAGAAATTGTATAAACTTACAAAACATAAAGTCAATTTTTGCATCATTACTCATGCTCATGAGGATCGTATGGGTGGGATTAATATACTTAAAAAGAAGGGCATTGACGTGTTTTCAACACAGCTCACATCAAACCAAGCGGCTGGAAAGGGCTATACTCTTCCTGATCATATTATATCTACTCTTCCATTTGATACATTAGGAATAGAGGTCTTTTATCCTGGAAAAGGACATACCATAGATAATATAGTAGTTTACCTAAAAAAATCAAATATACTTTTTGGTGGATGTTTTATTAAAGATTTAGAGCACGCCGATTTGGGTTTTGTGCAAGAGGCCTATTTGGATGAATGGCCTGTAAGTTTGCGTATTCTTTCTTCTCGCTACCCGTCGCCGAATATCGTCATACCAGGTCATGGAAGTAAAGACACCAGTAAACTTATTACACATACGTTGCAGTTGCTTGAAAAAGCTAAAACTAAAAAATGATTACTACTAATGGAGAAAAGCTTAACAAAATATTATAATGCAATTAGACATAGCTTGGCCGATCAAATTAAATGTCTTCTTAAAGTTGAAACATCATCTTCTTATAATAAGGATGAAAGAGGAGATTATGGGATGATTCTTAATGAATTTCTAAGAATGGTAGAATCATTTAGTTTGGAGGACTTCAAGACAGAGTTTGAATTAATTGATAGTTTAGAACGTATTTCAACTTATCTGCGAGACAGTTATCTTAAAACAATTAAAGTTAAAACAGATAAGGCGATCATTGATGAGTTTATTGAGTTAATAAATAAGAACATAAACTTAGCTTTTGATCATTTAGATAAGCTCCCTATTTTGCCATATAGGAGAGTACTGACTGAAAAAGAGTGGGAAAAGATTTGGAAAATTTTTGAACAACAATTAAAAATAAAAGAAAGTAAAAACTTTTTGACTTCAGAGGATGAAAAGTTTAAAAAAATAATTGAATTTATTGTCGATAAGGTTGATGTTTTATACTGCATCAATCCTGTTTTTTATCAGCATAGTTATGAATTGTCTGGTAAATGGTTGAATGAAATGTATAGTGGGAATGATTATTATTGGATAGATAAAAATTTTGAATGGGCTATCTATGCAGATGGAAATGGATATCCTAGAATTTATGGAGAAAAGATCGGACATTTGTTGTTATAAAAATATAATAATGACAACTTAAAAATAGAATAATTGGCTCTAAGTTGTTGAAGGGTAATGAGAAGTGGATTATGGATTATGCCAAAAAATGCTCATATATTTGCTAACTGTGTAGTAATGCTATGAAAATAAGTTTAGATTTATTAATTACATATGGTGCATCAATAAAAAAATATCAAAAGGGTGAGACTATTTTTAGAGAAGGGAATATGCCTCACTATTTTTATCAAATAGTGGAGGGGAGTGTTAAGGTTTTTTGTATGAATAATAAGGGCAAAGAGCTGATACAAGGAATTTTTAAAGCAGGAGAAAGCTTTGGAGAACCCCCTCTTCTTGTAAATAGACCCTATCCAAGTTCAGCAAGGGCAATTATAGATTCAACCATTGTTAGATTAGCTAAGGATAAATTTTTAAAATTATTAGACAGTTGTCCTGAAATTGCAACAACTTTATTAAATATTTTTGCGTCAAGGATTTATGATAAAGCGAGCATAGTGCAGATTTTAGTTTGTCATACACCAGAAGAAAAGATAGTGGCTTGTTTAAATAAGTTTAAACAAGATAATAATATCAATGTTGCAAATTTGATACCCTATACAAGACAACAAATTGCGGATTTGACAGGGTTAAGAGTAGAAACAGTAATTAGAACGCTTATTAAGTTAAGCAAAAGCAAGAAGGTTCAAATTATTGACCATAAAATATATTATTAAGATGGGAAGGCCACTAAAATTAAACTGGATAAAAATATGTCTAATGAATTTATTGATAGTCGCTGCGTTTGGTGTTTTAATGCGATATAAAATTGGATTTGAGTTCCCATTTTTTAATCAAAAAAATTTACAACACGCTCACTCTCATTTTGCATTTAGTGGTTGGATTTCATTGTTATTAATGGTGTTAATTTTTTGTACCATTAAACATCAAATTTCATATCATACTAAATTGTTGTTTGATAAGATACTAAGTGTATTTCTAATAAGTGCTTTTGGGATGTTGATTTCATTTTCTATTCAAGGTTATGGTTTATTTTCAATACTATTTTCTACACTATCGGTATTAATTTCACTTGTATTTTGCAGCCTTTTTTTACATGTAACAAAAAATGAAAAAAAAATAGCAGGAAAAAATTGGATGTATGCTGCTTTATTATTCAATATACTTTCAACACTTGGCACGCTGCTTTTGAGTTACATGATGGCTTCTAAAAAAATAGATCAACATGTCTATTTAGCATCTGTATATTGGTATTTGCATTTTCAATACAATGGTTGGTTTTTCTTTTCCTGTGTAGGCCTTTTTATAAATTACTTAAAAGAAAAAAATATTATATTAAATAATGAAAATATTTTATTTTGGATATTTTTTATAAGTTGTATTCCTGCGTATGGATTATCTGTATTGTGGATGAATCCTCCAACTTGGATTTATGCAATCATAGTGGTTGCAGCTATTGCTCAATTCTATGGCTTAATAAATTTTATCTACCAATTTATTTTATCTAAAGCTATAAAGATATTAAGATTTAATACACTTAAAAAAATATTGCTATTGTTTGTTTCAATTTCCTTATCTATCAAGATAGGTTTACAACTTATTTCCACAGTTCCTGCTATAAGTAAGCTTGCATTTGGGTTTAGGCCAATTGTAATTGCTTATTTACATTTAGTTTTATTAGCCTTTACAAGTGTATTTTTGATAAGCTATCTGTATTTTAAAGAATTAATACGCTTTACTAAACTATCAATAGGAGGTATTATTATTTTCATTAGCGGTATTTTATTGAATGAATTAGTTCTTGCTATACAAGGTATTGCTTCGTTAGGCTATACGGTCATTCCTTTTGTAAACGAAATATTATTTAGCATCGCGCTTATTATTTTTTGGGGATTGATTTTAATAAATACCTCTGGATCATTGAAGGGAGAATAAATTTAAATATATGATTTCAGTCATAAAGTAGTAATTTTATTAAATTCGACTTTTGTAGAATAAAGAATAAATACATAAAAAATGAAAAAAGCAATTTTAATAATAATTTATGTTTTAGGTATAACTATGTACGCTTGTAATAGTTCAACTGAACAATCTTCTCAAACAGAAACATCGTCTACAGAAGTTGGTCCTGGTCAATCGGCAGTAGTTGATGAAACTTCATCGCCCAATATTGTTCAGGTTGCTGTTAGTAGTAAGGATCATACTACTTTAGTTACTGCTGTTAAGGCCGCGGATTTGGTCGATGCTTTAAGCAACGCAGGCCCATTTACTGTTTTTGCGCCAACCAATGCAGCATTTGATAAATTGCCTAAAGGAACAGTTGAAGGATTATTAGCTCCTGAAAAAAAAGCAGATCTAGCTAATATATTAGGTTATCATACATATGTTGGAACCTTGAAAATTGAATATATGAACGATGGGCAAGAGTTTGATATGGTGTATGGAGGTAAAGTAAAAATAACTAAACAAGGTGATAAAACTTTTGTAAACGGTTCAGAAATTTTGGCTACTATTCCAACATCAAATGGTGTTATACATGTCATTGGTGATGTGTTGTTGCCGAAATAGAGTTATTTTTATGGTAAATAATTATTATAAGCAGCACTATAATTAGTGCTGCTTTTTTTATATACCACCAATTCTTACAAAAGTACCTATTACTAACATGGATATGGCTATTGTAGTAATAAGAATTATATGAAATGCCATTAGTGGCAAAGTTTTAATACTAAGCCTTGGGATAATAAATATTCGAGCGTGAGTGGCAAGTAGTAAAGTAGAAATTAATAACATCAGTTTAACAGAAATTACTTTTTCTATATTGTTAGAAAATGAGAACCAAGTAGTGATCGGTATATTATAATTGTAAGCCATTAGTATGCCTGTGATTACTAAAATAAGTAGGGTAGGGATTCCAATCATTTCGTATTGTTTTTCAAAATCAGTAATTAAGCTAGTTTTTTTTTCTTTGATAGATTTAGGTAAATATCTAAAACATAAAATACAGTGCCCACCTACCCAAATAGTGGCAGAAAAAAGATGGAGTATTAAAATTATTTGGTGCACTAGTTATATAGTTTTTTTTGTTTAAAAATTCTTATTAAAAGAGTAATTGCAATTGCAGCAAGAAAAAACATTAAAGCAATGCCAAATAAATTAAAAGTTTGAAAAAGTGGATGAAGGCTATTCATCATTGTTGAAAAGGGTTCTTTCATTTTTTTCATCTGCCAAAGTCCTTTTTTTATACCAATAATATTTAGATTAATCCAAAAACAGAATAAACTTATTTGAGTCCCCCAAAATAAAAAATTAAGACACTTTTCTTTTTTCCGAGTTAAAGGAATAGTTGGAATAAAAAATTCAAAGCAAACCGCTAATAAAATCATAGTATTAATTCCTATTGTTGTGCCCATTGCATGAGCTACAGTAATGTGTGTTCCATGTGAAAAAATATTAAATGCAGGAATCGACATACATATAGCCTGTAACATATTTGCAAATACCCAAAATTCCATAGCCATTAAAAATCGATAAGGAAAATGGTGGTATTGTTTTTGAATTTGTGTTAAAGTTTCTCGCCATGAATAGATGATTTTGAAAAGAAAAATCCATTCCGTCATACTGACTAGATAGCCAATTTGTCTTATGTAGGACTCTGTAGGCAGAGTATAGATATGATGTCCCCAGTTGAATAATAAATTAAAGAAGCCTAGAAAGTACATTGCAAAAGAAATTCGACTACGTCCTATATCTTTTTTGTTATTTATTTTATCCATCAAGAAAAGAGACATTCCATAAAGTATTTGATTCCAAGAGCCAACTAATGAACCATTTACCTTCCATTGTATCGTCATATCAGTTATAAAGTGTTGCCTGAAATAAGGAAAAATCCAAAGATAATTTTCAATAAAGGTGAATAGAAAAAAAATTATTCCGGTCATCCACATCCATATATAGACAGGCCATTTGGGGATGCGGTGAAGGACTTTAAAAAAGTTTATAATAAATAAAATCCAAGCAATGGCAATAGGTAAGGCCCATATAGGATTAAATTCCCAATACTCTCTTCCACCGAAAACTTTATTCGAGTAGCTAAACATTATTCCAATGATAGAAATACCCCATAAAATAATTTGAACTATTGCCATAGTTTTCGAAATAGCATTTTTATTTATGTAGTGTAATCCTAAGAAAATTGAACCAGTTGAGCCAAGTAAAATCCATAATAATACAGACGAAACATGCAGTGGTCTTAATGTTTCAAAGCCTAACTGGGGTTTAAAAAAATTTGGAAAGATATAAACCTGTGCAGAAAAAACACCAAAAATTACACCTGATATAAGCATCAGAAGAGCCATTAAAAAAAAGATTGTTCCTATGTTTATTTTTTGTTTCATTTTTTAGTTATTGTTCCATCATTATTTTTGTTGAAGTTTCTAGGATCAGCTTCTCCACTTTTATCTATCATTTTAAAAAACTCCATTAAATCTTGTACTTCATTCTCTGTCATTTGGAAACTTGGCATTGAGGTATTGCCAGTTTTAATAATTGTTCTAATTATTATTTCACTTTCTTTTTTTGAATATTCATTGGTTAGATCGGGTCCTAGATAGCCTCCTAAGCCATAAATTTGATGGCAGGCCTGGCAATTATATTTTTGCCAAACCAATCTGCCATGAATAGCTTTTTCTTTATTATAAGTTGATTCAATAGAAATATAGTAAGGTTTAATATAAATGCTTACAGAGTATACTAAAAAACAAGTCACTAAAAAAAGAAATATGTAGAGTGGTTTAATTATTGTAAACATGGTTGAAAAAAATAGTCAAGTTAACTACATTTACTGGTATTGTTTTTTAGATAAATAGTCTATTAGATCATGAACTTTTATAGTTGTATGTTTAGAGGTGTTTAATTCTTTAACTATACTCCTGATAATCATGATGTGATTCTTTTAACTTCCCCAATTTTGTTTTTCGTCTTCGCTCCAGAATTCTGGAAAAAATTTTCGTTGTTGAAATTTAGGATTAAGATATTTTTTCCATTCTGAGCCTCCTGTTGCTTCTTGATTTTCATTTTTGCTATCCAAATAGTGCTTTGCTGTATTTAAGTGAATGGTAGGCCAAACAACATTATATAGATGATCAAATTCTTTTAACTTGTCAATCAATTCTTGAGAATGATTTTTAAGTTTACTTATTCTATCATTCAATGTTTTTCCTTCAATCTTCTTAGCTAATTTTATAAAGTCCTCTAAATATTTTTCTTCGAATAAGGTTAATGTTAAGGTTTTTTTTCCAGTTTTTCTATTTAGTCCGGCATCCTTCCAGTAGATGTGTTCAAAATAATTTTCGATAGATGGTTCTTTAGGTAGGTGTTTTTTTCCTTCTTCATTGATTAAATTATGTAGTGGAGTACAATGAATTTCTATTATCCTAAATTGTGCACTTTGAAATCCACTTGCTGGTGCAAGCGTGGCTCTAAATGTGTTGTAATCATCATAGTTCATACCATCTTTCATAATGTTAAAGGAATTAATGAGCATTTCTGTATATCTATTGATTCTAGATAGTTTATTTAATAAAAAGGATTCTATTAATTCGGATTCACTTACTATTTGTTTTATTTCGTGCAATATCAGTTTAAGAAACAACTCTGTAACTTGATGATATATAATAAATATTTCTTCATCCTTAAAGTTTGTTCTTGGCTTTTGTAGTGAAAGCAATGTTTCTACTTCAATATAATCCCAATAATTTAATGGTTTGGCATGCAACAGACCATTAAGATAGGTTTGAGAATTTTCACCCAGATCTTGATACTTTAAATGAATTTTTGATATTAAGTCATCTTTAAGCATATTTTCAATTGTTTAATAAGTTTATTATAAATCTTTGTTTTTAAATTTTTGTAGTGAGGTTTTGAAAGGAACTATTATCCATAAAACAAGTAATAAAAATGAAAAAAATAAACCTGCACTTGTTCCAAAAAAATCTTTGAATATAGCGCCTGTATAGCCCATCATAGCCGATAAATCAAGTTGTAATAAAATGAGAATACGTGATAAATCAATTGGGCTTAACGCAGTGATACCTACTATTATTTTTTCGATTGGGTAGTCTGCAAATTGAAATAATATAAATAACACAAAGCCATCAAACAATAGTGCAAAATATAGCCAAAGTAAAATGGATATGCCAATGCCTTTTGCTTTATCTCTACTTAAAATAGAACTTAAAAATGCAATGGATACAAAAATCATGGTAATTAATATACCTGATGAAATCATCATTAAAGCTTTTGATAGGGTTGTGAAAAATAAAATCGGGATACCTGCACCTAACAAAAAGGCTAATGATAAGCTAATACATAGGCCTGAAAACAAACCCCACCATATTTTAGCTCTTTTTACTGGATGACTAACTAGAAGTTCAATAAATTCGTTACTGTTATAAATATAAATAGTTGAAAATAAAATAGAAACTAGGGGAACAGTAAGTAAGATAATATTTAGAAGTGTTAGTAATCCTTTAGCGACATTATCTTCTAGGCTGAATGCGCTCCATGAAAATAGAGCAAGTACAATAGTATAAAAAATTACTATCTTGTTTTTTATAATATCTAAAATAATATACTTTAGAATTCTATTTTTCATAGTGCTGATTGTTTTAATATATGAATAATTGCTTTAGATATTTTGTCAATTTTAGTTTCATTTTTTAATCTTTCAATACTCTTATGAAATATTAATTGACCATCTTGTATAAAAATTATTTCACTTACTAAATCATCTAATTCGCTTAGTAAATGGGATGTGATTAAAATTAATTTTCCATTTTTTTTTTCTGTTATGATTTTTTCTTTTAAAATTTCTGATGCCAAAGGGTCTAATCCTGCTGTAGGTTCATCCAAAATCAATACATCGGGATTAAATAAAAATGCCAAAGTTGCGCTCACTTTTTGTGTTGTCCCACCACTTAACACACCCATACGTTTATTCAAAAGGGCTTCAATTTCAAATTGATGATATAAATCTTCATCAAGTGCTTCTGTTGAATTGCGAATACCTTTTACCATACTGATGATTTGCCCGATGGTCATATTCTCGGGGTACCTTCCTATTTGCGGCATATAGCCAATATTTTTACGATATATAATATTTTTTGCAATAGATTTTCCTTGAAAAAAAATGTCGCCTGAGTTTGGTAATGTCATTCCCAAAATACTTTTTATCAATGTGGTTTTACCACAACCATTCGGACCAATTAACGCTATGCATTCACCTTTTTGCAGATTAAGATTAATATTCTGAAGTGCTTTTAATTTACCAAATCGTTTAGATAGATTTTTAATTTCAATCATAGCTTTATCGACTGCATGCGGGGTTTTAAATCAATAAAATTTTCTGGTGTTAAACTCGGTAATACTTTTTCCGATTTATCTAAAAGTGTAACAATAAAACTTCTGTATAAAAGCATAGCAGGTGGATTTCTTTCTACAATGGCTGAGTATAAACTCAATGGATGATAAGGTACATCTCCAATGTTGTCTTTGTTTAAATCATAACCTTCATATTTGTCCCAATAATTTTCATTAAATGTATTTAAGGTTAATGTGCCATTTGTGCTAATATCAAAGGTGTTTCCTAGAAAATTATTATGTTCTATTGTATTATCCATGCAGTTTGCCTGTATTTTCATTCCCCATCCATTTGCTCTAAATTCATTTTTTTCAATTTTCATTCTGTTTGTGCCATCCATAAAAATGGCTGATGTGTTTTGATTGAACTTATTCCCACTCATATAACAGTCGGATATTTCTTTAAGCAATAAACCATAAGCAGCATCGCCCCAATTATCCTTAAATGTATTATTTATCATAATTACATTTTTAGTAAACATCACTGCTACTCCAGCACCATTATTTTTGAAATAATTAGTAAAGTATGCATCATCATTAGAAAACATAAAGTGTAACCCATACCTGATATTGTTAAACGATATATTTCGCCATATAACTGAGTGGGTTACAAACTCAAAATAAATGCCATCTCTATTACCTGATATGTTATTGCCAATAATTTGCAGGCTATCACTTTTCCAGCAATGGATCCCATTTCCTATTTCTTGTTCCTCCTTACTAAAGGCTATTATTTTATTATTTTTTATTAAAACCTTTTTGCAATACTGAATATAGATACCAAAAAAGTTATCATAGAGGTGGTTATCAATAATAACAACATTATTGCTTTCATATACTTTTATACCCCCGGGATCGTCTAATGCCGCATAACTAGAGTGTTGTATCCTGAATCCTTTAATAGTTACATTGTTTGCCTTGATAGATAAAACTTCATATTTTTTATCGCCATCTAAAATGGGCATTCCTTCCCCTAAAAAATGTATGGATGTATTAATGATAATGTTTCCTTCTTTATATAATCCTTTTTCTACTGTGACTGTATCGCCATTTTTCGTTATTTCAAGAGCACTTTTTATTGTCTGAAATTTTTGCTGTCTGCCTACTCTAATGTTTTTAGACCATGAAGTATTAACAAGCAATAGTAATAAAAAGTATAAGGAATATTCCTTCATGATAATTTATTGTTGGTTTAATTTATCCCAGGTTCTAAATTCTGTATTATGTTTGTTTGCAAATTCATTTGCTGCCTCTTTAGTTTTAAAGGCAGCAGTATTCCCACGCATTGGGCTCTTTATATTTTCATGTTCAACATAATAAGCTTTTGTTGCATCAATCAAAATGTTAGATTGAGAATAATCGCTGATGAAATAAGAAGCAATTTTAGATTTTGTATTTTCTCTCTCATACCCTTGTAAGCAATGTAAATCATCAAATTTGTATACTCTCCCTTTTTGAGTAATTAATTCAGCGCAGAATCTGTAGTCAGATATCGTCATTCCACAAAAATCACACTTATCTTTATTTAGATTTATAGGCTTTGATTTGGAGTTATTGCAAGAATTTAAACCTAGTAATATAAAGAATAATAGTGATAAATGATTTATCGATTTTTTATTAAAAATTTTATTGACTAATTTGATTTCAACTAAAATAGCTACTAACATCAATAGGCCACCTGTAATAAATAGCCATCCGCCAATATCAGGAATAGAGTATGCACCAAAATTTAGTAATTGCTTAAAGCCAATTAATGGTGGTTGATAGGACATGCCAGGCACTATGATGGCTGCATTAGGATCTAAATTATGTCCATAATTATATTCCCATCTCCAAAAGTCTACCATTGCAATTATACCAAAAAGTAGAAATAGATAAAATGATATATAAAGTAGTTTTTTTCTACCTATGAGTGCACTAGTTAAAATTAGTAATACATAAAATACAATAATATAAGGTAATACTGTAAACTCAATAAAATTTTCAGCATGTAAAGTTTGCATGCCTATATAATGGTTTAATCCATTTATAATATCAACTTGCCCTCCTAATTTATTGGAATAAATTTGCATCATCAGGCCTTCTGGATATTGAGGCGCATCTAATTCTATTCGCCAAATTGGAACAAAAATAGATATCAGTAAAAGTAATGACGTTGTTAGTAATAATAATTTTGAAATTCTACTAATTTTATTTTTCATAATTTCTTTGATTAAACAAAATGGAGCAGTTGGTAGTAAAACCTAACTGCTCCATTTAAGTGGTTTATTTGTTCTTTATTTCGTTTCAGGAACAGGTTTCCCCAAACTAAAAGATATTGGTACATTGCTACCTGCAGGGGATACTCGAATATAGCCTTGCATTTCCTGATGTAAAGCACTACAAAAATCTGTACAATACATCGGGAATATTCCTGTGTGTTCTGGTGTCCATTTTAAAGTGCAGGTTTCTCCCGGCATTATCAATAACTCGGCGTTAGTAGCACCTTTAATTGCAAATCCATGTGGTACATCCCAGTCTTGTTCTAAGTTAGTAATATGAAAGTATACTTCATCGCCCAACTTAATCCCCTCTATATTGTCAGGTGCAAAATGAGAACGAATAGAGCTCATGTATATATGAACTTTTTTGCCTTCTCTTACAACTTTTGCATCTGCTTCCCCATTTGTTTTATATGGATGTTTATTCTCTGCAATTTTGAATATTTTAAGTTGCCCATTATTTCTAATTAAATCTGCTGGTGCTGCTTGTGCGTAATGTGGTTCGCCAATTGTAGGGAAATCTAAAATCATTTGCATTTTATCACCACTAATATCATAGATTTGGGCACTTTGTGTAAGCTCAGGTCCTGTTGGTAAATAGCGGTCTTTGGTAATTTTATTATAAGCTATTAAGTATTTAGGCGATGGCTTAGCGGTATTTCCCCCAGGAACGCACAAATGGCCTACTGAATAATAGGTAGGTGCTCTATCTAAAACTTTTAAGTCCTTGATATTCCATTTTACTACTTCTGAAGAGACAAAGAACGACGTGTAAGCATTCCCTTTTCCATCGAACTCTGTATGTAATGGTCCTAATCCTGGTTTGCTTACCTCGCCATAAAGGGCTGCTTCATATTTGATTACAGGTATGCCTTGATAATCTCCATCATATACCTTGTCTACTATTGCTTTTTGTAATTTATCGTAACTAAATACTGGAATTAAAGCAGCTAGCTTACCGCTTCCTACAATGTATTCGCCTGTCGGATCAACATCACAGCCATGTGGTGATTTAGGACAAGGGATAAAGTAACAAATGTCTTTAAATTCAGCTATATCAAGAACAAGCACTTCTTTTTCAATAATAGAAGTAGCAGTTTGTGTAGACTCGTTATAGGTATTGTGAGCATATTTTACCGGCATTTTTTTACCTTTTCCTGCCTTAATGTATTCTTCTGCTTTTTTCCAATTTACAGCCATGATAAAGTCCTTGTCTTTTTGTGAAGCATTAACCTCCAGCAAAGTACTAGCTTGTTCAGTATTATAACAGCTAAAGAAGAACCAACCATGTGATTTCCCTTTTCCTGCACGAGCTAAATCAAAATTAACACCTGGTGTTCTTAGTTGAAATGCAATTTTCATTGCTCCAGACTCAGGATTAACACTAACAAAACTAATATGCCCTTTAAAATTCTTTTTATATGAGTTTATAGGTACATCACCATTATCATTATCACCTGGTACGCTAAATCTAGTGCCCGCAACAATGTACTCAGAATTTTCAGTACCAAAAGGAGAACTGTGGTTACCTCCACTATTTGGCAATTCTAAAATTTCTACTGTTCTAAAAGTTTTTAAATCTACCCTTGCTACACGTGGTGTATTGTTTGCATTGGCAAAAGCCCATTTGCCATTTATTTCACCTTTAGTTTGTGAAAGCTCTATGTGGTGTAAATCATCCCAAGGTACAAATCCATGTGAGGTATTAAGCATTGGTTTTGTTTCTTCACTATAACCCCAGCCTTTTTCAGGATCAACAGAAAACACAGGTATACATCTGAATAAGCGACCACTTGGTAAACCATAAATACTCATTTGTCCGCTAAAGCCACCAGACACAAAGTTGTAGTATTCATCGTATTTGCCTGGTGCTACGTAAGCTTTTGCAGCAGCATCACCACTAACGGCATTGCTGGTATTTTTTGGTTTGCACGAATACAGTACTGAAACCAAAGTTGCAGCTGCCATTGCTATTATTATTCTTGAATTTTTCATTGTTGTTATATTTGTTTAATTAAATTAAATAGTATAGTTACTTATTTCACACCATCATTTTTGCGCATAAATTCGACTATTTGTCTAGCATCTTCATCGCTTAAGCCTTGATTAGGCATTCGGACTAAACATAATTCTAATTGCGCTTGTACTTCAGGGTCTTTGTCAATCATCGGATCTGGATTGGTTATAAAGTTCATAATCCAATATGGAGCTCTTCTTTCAGTTACTCCCTTCCAGCCTGGACCTACTAATTTTTCATCTGTTAGTTTATGACATGAAGTACACTTTGTTCCTGCAATTGCTTCTCCTTTTGCTGCCATTGCACCATCTAATGTTCCAATAGTTACATTATTTTCATTAAATTTACCTTCACCTCTTTTAGGGTCATAAGATGGCGATTCCTCTATCATACTTTTTGGCTGTTCTGTTTCAGTGGTTTTGTTTTTTTTAGAGCCACCACAAGAAGCCATCATTGCAATAACAACTGCAAGACTTGCTATAACTAATCTTTTTTCAATCATAATTAAATATTTTAATTAAACAAAGGTATGATTATTAAAGCTACTGGTTTATGACTATAGTCATAAACCAGTAAAGTGAATTCAGTCAAATAAGATCTTTATTTTGGCAGGAGAAATATCTTTTATCTAGTTCACTAAATTTGATGAAAGAATATTTTTTTTTCATAAGTAATGGTCACATAAAAAAATTAAAAGAATAGAGTTTGTAGTTTAAATTTTATAGAATTTTATAATTTAAAATGTGATCAAAATAAGGGTATCATTATAAATTGACCCGTGCCAGAATACTTCTTCCCAACGTTACTTCATCGGTATATTCTAACTCGCCTCCTATAGGAATACCCCTTGCAATACTAGAAATGTGTATATTCATCTCTTTTAGTTTTTTGCTTAAATAGAAAGCGGTAGTATCTCCTTCTAAAGTAGAACTTAAAGCCAATATCACTTCATTAACGGGTTGATGAGAAGATCTGATTCGATTAAATAATGAATCAATTTTAAGATGTGATGGTCCTATTCCTTCAATGGGAGAAATCACCCCACCTAGTACATGGTACAATCCTTGAAATTGTGCTGTGTTTTCGATAGCTAATACATCTGGAATATCTTCTACAACACAAATGATAGAATGATCTCTTCGCGGACTAGCACAAATCGAGCACGTTTCCTGATCAGATATATTCCAGCATGTTAAACAGTAGGAAATTTGTGTTCTCAGATCATGAAGTGCTTGAGCTAATTGTGTTGTTATATGAATATCTTTTTTTAATAAATGAAGAACTAAACGTAACGCTGTTTTCTTTCCGATACCTGGCAGTTTAGAGATTTCATCTACAGCACGTTCTACCAGTTTAGAAGGAAGTCCCATCTTGTTTATAGCACTTCAGCTGAAATTCCTTTTTTACAAATGGCGTTGCGCATGGCCACCAAGTCAGGTGTTCTCCCTGTTTTAACAGCGCATTTTCCTTTGAAGTGAATAATCAATGTGCATTGCTCGGCTTGTTCTGAACTATGACCACATATTTCTATAAGTGTATGGATAACATGATCAAATGTATTTATATCATCATTAAATACGACTAAGTTTTTTTTCTCTTCCGTATTCTTTTTTGTTTCTGTGATTTCTTGCTCTTTAATAATCATGATTCTCAGATTATGTACCTAACAAATTTATGACAAATTGTTTGATCTTGTTGTTTTTAAAATAAAAATTGAATGCATAAAAAAATGTTGTTGTTAATCTAGATTTTTATTTATAAATTTAGCACTTATTTTGGAATAAATATTACAAAAAACAGGTTATGATAAAAGTCATGAATGGCGTTAAATTAGCAGTTTTGTGCACAGGCGTAATAATAGCGTCTTGTAAATCTAAACATCCTACGGCCGAAAACCCAGGAAGTTCAAGTACAGCTACGGGTATTGCCTATAACCAAGAAGATGGGTTTCAGGTATCCAGTTTTAAAGGTCAGCCCGAAGCTCCCAATATGGTTTTTATAGAAGGTGGTAGAACAGTGCTTGGTGGTACAGAAGAAGATTTCCTTTTTGAACGAGATAATTATGAACGAACAGTTACACTGGCTTCATTTTATATGGATGAAACAGAAGTAGCTAATATCCATTGGTTAGAATATTTAGCATCTGTAAAAAAAGATTCTAGTGAAGAGTTTTATTTATCTGCGTTGCCTGATACTCAAGTATGGGTGGGTGCCTTATCTTACAATGATCCTTATGTTGATCATTATTTTAGATATCCAGGATTTCGTTATTTTCCAGTAGTTGGTGTTTCTTGGTTGCAAGCTAATGATTATTGTATTTGGAGAACAGCCGTTGTGAATAAAAATTTAGCTCAGCAGGCTGGTTTAGAAAATATACCTGAAAATAATGGTGGACGTATTCCTCTTGAAACAGGTGTTGTAGTGCCTAGCTACCGTCTTCCTACGGAGGCTGAGTGGGAATATGCAGCTCAAGCTTTAATTGGAACACAATGGTTAGATGAAAATCAAACACATAAACGTCTTTATCCTTGGGATGGCCATTCTACTAGAAATCCATATGGAAAAGAAATGGGTACAATGCTTGCTAATTTTAAGAGAGGAAGAGGAGACTATGCTGGTATTGCAGGAAAGTTGAATGATGGAGCTATGATCACGAATCAAGTGTATTCATATGCACCTAATGATTATGGTTTATATAATATGGCTGGTAATGTTAATGAGTGGGTATATGATGTATATCGTCCTTTATCATTCCAGGATTTTGATGATCTCAATCCTATTCGTCGAGATGGATTCTTAGACCCTTCTTCAAGTTATGATAAAAAGCCAGAAGGCACTCGAAGTGGGTATAATTCTATGATTGACGACCATGTACGTGTCTATAAAGGTGGATCTTGGAAAGATATTCCATATTGGTTGTCTGCTGGTACAAGAAGATATTTAGAAGAAGATTCTGCTACATCTACGATTGGCTTCAGATGTGCTATGATTCGGGCAGGTACAAATTATTAATAATTAGATATAAAAAGGAAAAGGGGCTTTTTAAAAGGCCCCTTTTTTATTTCTAGCAGGCTAAGGCTAAACCAGCTATACTTATTTCATGTACCTTGCTTTTTTGCAATGCTAGCGCACATGCCTCTAACGTTGATCCTGTTGTGATAACGTCGTCCACCAACAACACTTTTTTATTTTGGATAGTTCCAGTATTAGTAATATAAAAAACATTTTCCACATTTTTCCATCTCTCTAGTCTTGATTTATTCGTTTGAGATGATGTATGATGCGTTTTTTGAATAATAGTAGAAAATAGAGGTATTTTTAATGAATCCGATAATCCTTTTGAAAAAGCCTCACTTTGATTATATCCTCTTTCTTTTAATTTTCGAAGGTGAAGAGGCACAGGTATAATGATATAATCATCAAATGACATATTATTTTTTTCTAATAAATCCATTCCATACCAATAACCTAGTTTTTCTCCTAATCTTTCCTGACTTTTGTACTTTAGAGCATGGAGTAGTTTTTGAACTCTGCCTTTTTTTGTAAATGAGAGATAGGCAAAGGCATATGTAAGGGGAACTTTACCAGCAAAGCGGTAGTGTAGCTCATTCATGGTTGGGGTGTTATGAAGATTTGTTTTAGGAAGTTGGTAGTGGCAGTGTAGGCAGATGCATTCTTCATGTTTTTCTAATGTCGTTTCACATGCAAAACAGTTTTGAGGAAATACCATATCTATAAAATCATTAAACATTTTTAAATAGATCTAAAATAATTTTATTTTCAAATATATAAAAAAAATGAATGAATGGGAAATAAAATGGATTAAATTAATTAAACACCTCACGGAGTGGATAGGTAAAAAACCTGAAAGTCTAGATGGGGTGTTATTTCTAATTGGATTGCAGGAGCTTGGTAAGGGTGCACAGTCTTTTTCAAAAGAAGAAAAGCAAGACCTTATACATATTGGTATTTGTAAAGTATTAAGTTTATCTGGTTTTTATGAGTTAGAAGGGGTAGATGATGAAGGTTGGCCTCATTGGAAATTAGTTAAAAAATTACCCCATTTTCAACTAGATGAACAAGAGAGTATGCTTAAAATGCATGTCATTGATTATTTTGAAAAAGAGTATGGGGTTTTATTTTAATCCTGTGCTGCCATAACCACCTGATCCTCTGCTTGTTTCACTTAACTCCTGTACTTCAAGCCATTCGATACGCTCGTGCGCTGTTATAATCAGCTGTGCAATACGTTCACCATCTTGAATAGTGAATGAGTCCTGTGATAAATTAATAAGGAGTACTTTAATTTCACCACGGTAATCCGCATCTATTGTACCTGGACTATTTAATACCGTGATGCCATGTTTTAGTGCTAAACCACTTCGTGGACGAACTTGTGCTTCATAGCCTATGGGAAGTTCTATGAACAATCCTGTTGGGATGATTATTCGTTGCAGTGGAGATAATTCTACAGGTTCGGTTAGATGAGCTCTTAAATCCATACCAGCGGAGGCTTCTGTTTGATAGCTTGGGAGAGGGTGTTTGGATTGATTAATGATCTTAGCTTTCATGTGATGAGTCAGTAGTGTGTTTTTTGAAATAATGTTTAAAAATTCGGTAGCTAAAAATACTATATACTAGGATAAGTAGGTTAGGTAAAATAATAGATGTAGTAAATGATGTATGTGGTATAAGATTTATAAGGTAAATGAATAAGCAAGTCGTAGTAATAAATAATAAAGCGCTTCTAGTTTGATAAGGTATAGGGTAGTATTTTTGTCCATAATAATAACAAATAGCGGCCATACTTATGTAGCAAAGAAGCGTAATATAGGCACTGGCTTCATATCCTCCTATAGGGATAAAGATATAGTTTAATAGAATAGTTAATACAGCACCTATTAAGCTGAAGTAGGTGCCAAAGTAGGTACGATCGGTTAGTTTAAACCATGTAGAAAGATTATAATAAATACCTAAA
The DNA here is from genome assembly GCA_964418605.1 of uncultured Cytophagales bacterium. Taxonomy (GTDB): domain Bacteria; phylum Bacteroidota; class Bacteroidia; order Cytophagales; family Cyclobacteriaceae; genus CAYQLY01. The sequence continues at coordinate 80,949 of CAYQLY010000003.1, read as the reverse complement.
AATAGATTGGCTAAGAGTAAAATAGGTACAACATGAAGTGCTTCATGATATGTTTTATTTCGTAAAAAAATAGTGCCAAGTAGATGTAGGTTTCCACTTACGGCTAAAAATAGTATACAGCATACCAGTATAAATCCTTGCATTACATCGGCAAAAAGCTGAGGTGAATTTTTATCTTTAGACTGTGAAAAGAAAAATGGTTCAGCAGCAAATTTAAATGCTTGTATAGCTAAACTCATGAAAATGGATAGTTTATAGCATGCACCGAATATTCCTACTGCATCTAAATTAGTTTTTCCTGGATAGAAATTTTCAGGAAGTCTCCATTTTAACAGAATACGAGATAGCATTTCATTCGTCATGCCTGCAAGACCTATAAGAAGAATGGGCATGGAGTAGTTTAATACTTTTTTAAAATAGGCAAAAGATAATTTAAGTTTTACCTTTATAAAATACCTATAAAATAGACCAAGTGTGAAGAGGTTAGCAATGAGGTTAGCAATAAAAACATATTCAATGTGCCGTTTTGGATTATATATGAAGGATAAAAGATGAATTACACGAGGTGAGGAACTGTTTTTAGCTAAATAAGGGCAAAGGATCAATAGGAAAACAGTTATTAAAATGGTTAGAATGATATTAATTAATTTGATGGATGTAAATCGCTTAGCTCTTTTTTCCCATCTTAATTTTGCAAAAGGAATAGCTGTGAGTGCATCTGTGCTTAATATTAAAGCTAACCATACAATGTATTTTTCTTTTCCTGGGTATTGTAAAAGGATTGTAAGTGGTGTTGCTGCAAGAATGAGTATACCTGAAAGTAGAATGGAAGAAATAAGTAATGCTGTAATGGTGGTTTGATATATTTTTTTTTCCTCATCAGGGCCATTAGAAGCAAAGCGAAAATAGCCTGTTTCAAGTCCGTAGGTGTATATAATTGCTAAAAAAGCAACGTAGGCATAAAGTTCTGTTATAACACCATATTCTCCAGGTTGAAAAATGGCTGTATAAAGTGGAACCAAGAGGTAGTTAAGTGTTCGTCCTACGATAGTGCTGATGCCATAAATGGCAGTTTCACCAGCTAGCTTTTTTATGAATGAGGACATGTTATTACTTATTTTTTTTCTCTTCGTTACGCCTATGTAATTCTTTTTTAATTAAGGCTAACTCCCTGCTACTTTGTCCGGCAATGGATGTGTTCTCATTAGCTCTTCTGAAGAGATAAGGCATTACTAATCGCACAGGACCATAAGGTACATATTTTACGACATTGTAAGACGTGTGTGCTAGGTTATAAGATATGTGGTCACTCATGCCATACAGTTGAGAAAAATAAATGCGGTCGTCGTGGGTGGAGATGTTATATTGCTGCATCAAATCAGTAAGATAATGGCTGCTATCCTCATTATGTGTTCCTGCGCATAATCCAATATGTTTGATATTTTCTATACAAACATGAAGAGCATTATTATAATCCTTGTCTGTATTCTCTTTAGTTTTTTGTATGGGATCTGTGTATCCTTCTTTTTGAGCTTTTTTCCGTTCCTTTTCCATATAAGCCCCACGTACGAGTTTTACGCCTAAGTGATAGTTTTCTTCTTTTGCAGTTTTGATAGCTTTTTTTAGGTTTTCAAGCATATCCTTTCTGTAAAGTTGGAACGTATTGTAAATGACAGGTGCATGTTGGTTGTATTGCCGCATCATATCATAGCTGAGTTGATCGATGGGGCTTTGAATCCAGGTTTCTTCCGCATCTATAAATAGTCTTATATTATTTTCAAATGCATTTTTGCAAATTAAATTGACACGATTTTTTAATCTATGGAATGATTCTTTTTCATCTTCTGTAAGAGAGGCTTTTTGTTGTATTTTTTCTAACAGAGCGGAAGAGCCAATTCCTGTCATCTTGAATACACAAAATGGAATATCTGTTGATTGTTTTGCTTTTTGTATCGTTTTTAAAATTTCTTCTGTTGTTTTTTCAAAGCTTTTTTCTGAGCACTCGCCTTCTGCAGAATAATCTAAAATAGTTTTGATATGGTATTGAGCTAAAGCTTGAATTGTTTTATCACATTCGTCGATGGTTTCACCTCCACAGAATTGTTCGAATAATGTCTTTTTAATAAGTCGTTTGATTGGCAGATGAATGTAAAGAGCAGCTTGAATACATCGTGTACCTATAGATACGATCCATCTTTGATTCATAAGTTTAAAAAGCAGATGCATTTTTTTCAGCTTTTGATCAGGTTTAGAACCAAAAGCGATGGATGTATTGTCGAAAGATGTAAGCGTAGAAGAGGGTGTTGTCATGCAACGCAGAAGTAAATAGATGTATTTTAAAAAAAATTTTTATATCAGCAAAAATCGATTAAACTTTGTAAAAATTGGTAGTTATTTTAAGTACTTTTTCGTTGCCATGTCAAATCAAAAACAACCGGTAGTCATAGCCGGCCCTTGTAGTGCTGAGTCGTATGATCAACTTTATCAGATTGTTGAACAGCTGTTTGCTTTACATATTGATACAATACGGGTTGGTGTTTGGAAGCCGCGAAGTAGGCCAGATTCTTTTCAAGGTATAGGTGAGGAGGCGTTGAAATGGATACAAGATATTAAGAAGCTATTCCCTGTACGTTTTGCTACAGAGGTGGCTACTCCTGAACATATCGATAAAGCGCTTCATTATGGAATAGATATGGTTTGGCTTGGTGCCCGAACAACAGTGAATCCATTTCATGTTCAGGAGTTGGCAGAGGCATTGCGTGGGGTGTCTATTCCTGTGCTTATCAAAAATCCGATTAACCCGGATCTTAGTCTTTGGATAGGCGCTATTGAGCGAATGCAAAAAAGTAATGTTAGTGAGGTGATGGCTATTCATCGAGGATTTTCTTCTTTTGATGTTTCTAAATTTCGCAATATTCCTCTTTGGCAAATTCCGTTGGAGCTTAAGACTATTTTCCCATTAGTTCCTTTGTTGGTAGATCCGAGTCATATTTCTGGGAATCGTGCATATATATTAGAAATCACACAAAAAGCATTTGATTTGAATTATGATGGCTGTATGGTTGAAGTTCATTCTTATCCTAGTCAAGCATTGAGCGATAAAGATCAACAGCTTTCTCCGGAAGAGTTTGCCCATATGTTGGCACAATTAAAAATTCGACAACCGTACTCTACGAATCATGTCTTTGTTAATCAATTAGAAGAGCTGCGTGGTAAGATTGATCAGTTGGATCGTGAAATTGTTGAAAGTATAGCGATGAGGATGGCCTTAGTTTTAGAAATAGGGGAGTATAAAAAAGATAATCAAGTGACTGTTTTTCAGATGGAGCGATGGAATGAGATTTTTTCTACGCGTGCGACGTGGGCTGAAAAGATGAATCTAGACAAAGATTTTATTCAGCATATCTATAAAATTATTCATGAAGAGTCTATTCGTATTCAAACAGAAGTTGTTAATCAGGAAAAAAATAATTAGTATTTTTGCATAGTATTGTTTCTTAATTTAAAATAAAAAATTATTAATGAATCTAAACTTTAAATTAGTTGTATCGGTAACGATTGGTTTGTTTTTTATTCAAGGAGTCTCTTTCTCTCAAACCAAAATGAGTCCTGAACTTTTATGGAAGCTCGGGCGTGTGAAAGGTCTTGGATTGTCAAAAGATAAAAAACATGTTTTTTATGAAGTCGTTACGCCTGATGTAGAACAAAATAAAATGGTGAAGCAGGTTTATTCTGTTTCTGTTTTAGGAGGTAAGACTAGAATGATTGATCATGTGGATAGTATAGAAACTATTTACAGGGTGTCACCTGATGGAAAATATGATTTACGAAGTTATCCTGTAAAGATCAATAAAGTATATGGTTCGGATATGTATTCTGATCTTTCTAAATCAAATGTGTATATCTATGAAAGTTTGGACTATCGCCATTGGGATAGTTGGGATGATGGTCAGTTTAATCATGTAGTTATTACACCAATACATCAGGGCAGGCTTGATAAGACACAATCAAAAGATATCATGTTGAATGAACCGTATGATTGCCCACAGCGGCCATTTGGAGAGGATAAAGAAGATATGATATGGAGCCCGGATAGTAAACGTGTGATTTATGTCGCGAAGAAAAAATTTGGAACTGCTTATACATTAAGTACAAATACAGATATTTATGAGTATAACCTTGAGACAGCTAAAACAGCCAATTTGACCGAAGGGATGATGGGTTATGATCGCAAACCTGCTTTTAATAAAAAAGGGAAGTTGGCTTGGTTAAGTATGAAGCACGATGGTAATGAGGCAGATAAGGAAGATATTGTAGTGTATGATGGGATAAAAAAACGTAATCTTACTCAACATCGCGATAGTATTCATGTGGAAGAGTTTATTTGGAGTGAGGATGGGAAAGTGATTTATTTCTCTGCGCCTTTGAATGGCACATTTCAATTGTTTTCAGTTAACGATCCAATATCGGATAAACAACTTCCAACAGTTCGTCAGATTACTAAAGGTAATTTTGATATTAAACATGTGATAGGGCAGTCGGGTCATTTACTTGTTGTATCGCGTGAAGATATGAATCATGCAGCTGAGCTTTATACTGTTGATGTAACGACAGGTCAAATGAATGCTTTAACTCATGTGAATGATTTAGTTTATAGCACGCTTAATTTATGTCCTGTTGAAAGTCGACGTGTTCTTACAACGGATGGTAAAAATATGTTGGTATGGGTTATTTATCCACCAAATTTTGATCGTACTAAAAAATATCCTACATTATTGTATTGTCAAGGTGGGCCTCAAGTGCCTTTAACACAGTATTATTCATTTAGATGGAACTTTCAGTTGATGGCATCACAAGGTTATATTGTGGTGGCACCTAATCGAAGAGGGATGCCAGGACATGGTACTGCATGGAATGAACAAATTAGTACAGATTGGGGTGGGCAAGTGATTAAAGATTATTTAAGTGCGATAGATGCGGTTTCAAAAGAATCTTTTGTAGATAAAACTAAATTAGGTTGTATTGGTGCTAGCTTTGGTGGTTTTGCTGTATTTACGTTGGCAGCTGTTCATGAAAATCGATTCAAATCATTTATTGCTCATGATGGCGTGTTTGACTTTAGAAGTATGTCTGGTACAACAGATGAAGTGTTTTTTGATCATTGGGAAACGGGTGGATTTTATTGGGAGAAAAATAATCCAGTTGCACAGCGTTCATTGACTCAGTCTCCTAGTAATTATGTTGAAAAATGGAATACACCTATTCTCATTATTCAAGGGGGTAAAGATTTTCGTGTGCCTATTGAGCAAGGGCAGCAGGCTTTTCAGGCCGCACAGCTCAGAGGAATAAAAAGCAAGTTTTTATATTTTCCTGATGAAAATCACTGGGTTTTAGCTCCTCAAAATGCATTAGTATGGCAACGTGAGTTTTATAAGTGGTTGAGGGAGACGTTAAATTAGTATATTTAATATCTTTAAAATATGATACTAAAAAATATGAAAAAACTAGTTTTCTCTTATTGTTTATCGATTATCTCCTTTATTATTTTTTCTTGTGGAAAAGATACATGTAATGGAGATACTACTTTTCGTTCGATTACGTTAGATAGTGTGCAGTTTAATGTGGATAAGCAGTATATTGTTTATTTTTCTATCCAAACAAAAGATGAGTTGCCTCTTGAGTATTTAAAAAATAAAACAATTATTAATAGTCTCATTGATCCATATGGTCAAAAGTGGGATAATAGCTTTATCGAATTGGATAGTGTTTCCTTTTCTCAACCATCATCCTCTTCCTTAAAAAATATGATTTTGTTTTTGAAAAAAGATATCTCCTTTTTAGGAAATACGAAGGATATTTATTTGCATTTTTATTTTCCAGACCGAAGAGGTTATTTAGACTGTAAGCATCCGGGTGGGCCTGATAAGTATGAATTAGATATATCATTTACTCTTTCTAATTTTTCAAGTGGGATTATTCATGCTTCCTCGTTTAAATGGAATGAAAAGCTTTGGAAAGGAGGGTATTAATACACTAAACTCTAGGCTGTTTATATTGTTTATTTAAGTCTATAGTCTTCATATATAGATTGTTGGAAAGCTTTGCCTAGGTGTAAAATACTGTCTATTAATTTTGGATTTTTATCTTTTATAGTATTAGCGAGTAAATCGTTGAGTTTGTGGTGGTAGCCAATATATCCTTCTTTGGTTACCATGCCTCCTCCATCAAAGCAAGAATAGTAGGCAAATTGGTTTGTATAAGGATTAAACATATTTTTACTCCAGGTATATTGTTTTGCTTCTTCATTTAGTCCCATCTGTTTTAAAATAGTAGTAGGAATGTCTAATTGTGAATAGACACCATCTATACATTTGCCTTTAAAATTGTCTTTTATGACTTCTCCAAAAAACAACATAGGAATGCGATGATATTCGGCATCATAGGGACTTAGATTTTTATGTGAAGGATGACTGTGGTCAGCTACTATTATAAATAACGTATTTTTATACCATGGTTGTTCTTTTGCTTTTTTAAAAAAATCACGCAAAGCATGATCGCTATAAGTAATAGCATTTATATAATCATTTTCTAAATCAACAAGATGTTTTTTCTCCCCTGGGTAGTCATAGGGGATATGTGTGCTTACTGTAAACCAAGAATAAATAAATGGTTCAGCTGTAGAATTAAGTAAGGTTAAAAATTCTTTAGCAATAAATTCATCGTGTATGCCCAGCTTTCCATGAGGTAAATTTTTGTCAAAATCTTTTTCTTCTTTAATCAGATCAAACTCTTTATTAAATACATAGCCTCTTATGTTGCCATAATTTAAATCGCCACCGAAAACGAATCCACTTTTATAGCCATACTTTTTTAAATCATAATTTATACAAGGTAGTTTTGCTGATTTTAAACTTTGGCTAATTACACTTATGCGTGACACACAAGGATAGCCACTTAATATAGCCGGTATACCTTGGTCTGATGTATAACCCGCAGGATATAGTTTTGTGAACCGAATTCCCTTTCGACTTAGGCTGTCTATAAAAGGAGCGAAGTCATCGCCACCAAATGATTTTACAGTAGATGCACTCCAGCTTTCTAATAGAATAAAAATAATATTAGGGCGTTTGGTTGTAAGAAACTGGATAGTTGTATCTTTTTGAATAGTATATAAACTTCTTGTTATAGAATCTGATTTTTGTTGTGAGAAATCCTTAAATGGATTCTCTCTGAAATGATCTTGATAATCCATAATATTATAAGCAATATGCCAGAATGGATTTACAGCAGCATCGTTAGCGATAGGCTCTGTACAAAAAAATGCATCGCTGCTTTGAATAGGTATTTGTTGTAGCCCACCTCTCATGTTGATAACTGAAAGCGCAGTGATACAGAAAAGAAGTATAACGCTTTTCCACACTCTTGATAGGATAGTAACATGTGATAAGGGGATATGTTTTTTTAAAGAGACTTTCCAATTGTATAGCTTGATAAAAATAAAACTATATGCAATCGAAAGGCTAAAAAATAAAATGGTAAGATATAATGAGGCAGTCCTGAAAACTTCAGAAGGGTTTATAAAATGCTCGAGCGCTTGCATATTTAATTTTGATCTCCATTCTTGATAGAGACAAGCTTCTCCGGCAGCTGTGAGTGCATAAATGGCGATGAAAATATAATTTAGTATATCGATTAGTAGAATTATAGTTTTTTTTCTAATTAAATAAAATAAGCAAATGAGAAGTAGTGGAATAGACATAAAGTAAGCTACCATAGAAAAGTCTAAACGCAATCCTTTATAGAGTGATTTTAGAATGAGATCGAGAGGAACATTGCTAAGTAAAGAGTTAATGCATATATAAAAAACAATTCGACTGATGAAAAAGAATAAAAGCCAGAATATAACTAATAACCCTGCTTGTCGGATGAGTACTTTCATAATATGTTTTTTTAATTGAGCAAAAATATTATTTAATTAATATATTTAATCAACTCTGCATGGTTTTTTCAAACCGCCATAAAAGAGCTATTTTTGCTCTTGATAATAGGATAGCGATATGTCGGAATACGATTTTTCTAAAATTGAACCTGCTTGGCAAGCGTATTGGGAAAAAAATAATAGTTTTCAAACGGAAAACAATTTATCTAAACCAAAATATTATGTTTTGGATATGTTTCCTTATCCTTCAGGAGCAGGTCTTCATGTAGGTCATCCATTAGGGTATATTGCCTCTGATATTGTAGCTCGTTATAAACGATTACAAGGATTTAATGTATTGCATCCTATGGGATTTGATGCGTTTGGATTGCCTGCTGAACAATATGCCATTCAAACTGGTCAACATCCAGCTGTGACGACGGAAGTCAATACAAAACGATATAAAGAGCAACTTCAACAGTTAGGTTTTTCATACGATTGGAATCGGGAAGTTAAAACATCTGATCCAAATTATTATAAATGGACACAATGGATTTTTAAACAACTATTTAATTCGTGGTATAATAAAAAAACGGATAAAGCAGAGTCAATTGAAAATTTAATTTCTCTTTTTGAGAAGGAAGGAAATGCAACTATAGAAGCTGTTCGAGAGGATACTGTTTTATATTTTTATTTTTCTGCAGATGAATGGAAAAAATTTACAGAAAAACAACAACAAGAAATTTTACTGCAATATCGGTTGGCTTATCTAGCTGATACGATGGTGAATTGGTGTCCTGAATTAGGAACTGTATTAGCTAATGAAGAAGTGAAAGACGGTGTTTCAGAACGAGGTGGATATCCAGTCATTCGAAAAAAAATGCAACAGTGGTGTTTGCGTATTACGGCGTATGCTGATCGATTGTTAAAAGATCTAGAACAGATTGATTGGCCTGCACCTATTAAAGAAATGCAAGAGTATTGGATTGGGAAATCAGAAGGAGCAGAAATTACTTTTGAATCAACGGTGAAAATTCATCCAGATCTAGCTCCAAAATCAATCGTGGTTTATACTACTCGCCCGGATACTATTTTTGGAGTAAGTTATCTTGCGCTTGCGCCTGATAGCGAGAATGCTGATACATTTTGTACAAAAGAAACTGACAAACAAGTAAAAGAATACATTGAGAAAACAAAAAATAGATCTGAGCGGGATCGGATGAGTGAAGTAAATAAACTATCAGGTGTATTCACTGGACTATATGCACTTCATCCTTTCACAAAAAAACAAATTCCGATTTGGATTGCTGATTATGTATTGGCTGGATATGGTACAGGTGCTGTGATGGGCGTTCCTGCGCACGATGCACGTGATTATGCTTTTGCCAACTATGCTCATCTTCCCATTCAACAGGTAATCGAAGGAGTAGATATTTCCAAAGAAGCATACGAAGAGAAAAAAGGAAAAATGATCAATTCTGATTTTCTAAATGGATTAGAAGTTTCTGAAGCTATTAAAAAATCAATTCAAGAAATAGAAAAACAAAAAATAGGAAGTGGAAAAACAAATTACCGATTGCGTGATGCGATCTTTAGTCGGCAACGGTATTGGGGTGAACCTTTTCCGATTTATTATAAAGATGGAATGCCATATGTGGTAGAAAATAATCAATTGCCGGTTGAGTTGCCCGAAATCGATGCATACAAACCAACTGAAACAGGAGAGCCTCCACTCGCTCGGGCTAAAAATTGGAAAACCAAAGAAGGCTATCCATTCGAAGCAAGTACAATGCCAGGTTGGGCCGGATCGAGTTGGTATTTTTACCGGTACATGGATTCTACAAATAACGATGAGTTTGTTTCGAAAAAAGCAGAATCGTATTGGCAAGAAGTGGATTTGTATATCGGTGGCTCTGAACATGCGACAGGGCATTTATTGTATGCGCGCTTCTGGACTAAATTTCTTTTTGATTTAGGATATGTGTCGAAACAAGAACCATTTAAAAAATTGATTAATCAGGGGATGATTCAGGGAACCTCTTGTATTATTTATAGATTAAATGGGAGTAATAAATTTATTTCCGCTGTATTAAAAGATAAGTATGAAACCGTACCTATTCATATAGATGTGAATCTAGTTGAAAATAATAATGTTGATTTAAATAAACTTAGACAATGGAGAAATGATTTTAGAGAATCTGAATTTGAATTAGAAAATGGAAAGTTTATTTGTGATACGGCAGTCGAAAAAATGAGTAAACGTTGGTATAATGTAGTTACTCCTGATAGTGTTTGTGACAAATACGGCGCAGATACCTTACGTTTGTATGAAATGTTCTTAGGTCCGCTCGAACAATCCAAACCTTGGAATACGAATGGGATAGAAGGCGTTTCTAAATTCTTGCGAAAATTCTGGCGATTATTCCACGATGAAAGAGGGAATTGGAATGTATCAGATGAAAATCCGACACGTGACGAATTAAAAATTCTTCATAAAACAATAAAAAAAGTAGAAGAAGATATTGAAAATTTTTCTTTTAATACATCAGTGAGTTCATTTATGATTTGTGTCAATGAGCTCGGTAGTTTGAAGTGTAATAAAAAAGTAATCCTTCAGGATTTGGTTGTGATTATTTCACCTTACGCACCACATATCGCAGAAGAACTATGGAAACTATTAGGTAATAAAAATTCAATTATTGAATCTTCTTTTCCAAAGTGGAATCAGGATTATCTAACAGAAAATGAAATAGAATATCCGATCTCTGTTAATGGTAAAGTGAGATTAAAAATGACATTTTCAGTTGACACGCCTTCGGGTGATATAGAAAAAGTTGTATTAGCTTCTGAACAAGTTCAAAAATGGCTTGAGAGTAAAAATCCAAAAAAAGTGATTATTGTGCCTAAAAAAATTATAAATATAGTTATATAATATGTTTAAAGGCATTGTTTTTTTACTACATTTATATTATAAAAAACTAGGCACATGAAATTAAAAAACGAATCCACTATTCCTTTTTGGGAAAATAAAGAAGCAGAAAATTATTCCGAGTTTGCCGTTACGATACCAAGCGATATTCCTGTTTACCAAATGATGTATGAGGTAGTTAACCCTAAAGGCCAGGTTGTATTGGATTATGGATGTTTTCGAGGTAATAGCTCTGTTCGTATCTTACAACATCAAGCTGCTCAGGTGGTAGGAGTTGATTTTGTTGAGATAAATATTAAAGAAGCCTCTCGTTTGTTTGCAAACTACAAGAACTTGCAATTTGTACATGTTTTACCAGACCAATTCATACCCTCATCTTTTACATTTGATTTAGCTTATATGTCTTTTGTTCATCCTACTATTTCAAGCTATGATGTATTAGAGTTTACATATAAGAAAATTTTTAAAGCATTAAAACCGGGTGGTTGTTTGGTTGTTTTAGGACTTCATCCTGCTAGTTTAAAGAAAGAACATTCATTTTTGTTTTATAAACATAAATTTCTTAATGGAGATGTTTATAGCGATGGTGTTGCTTTTGCTAATAAATTACTCCTATCCGATGATAACCATGTTGAGTTTACAGATTATTGTTGGACAGCTGCCACATTGAATGACATTTTTAAACGTGTAGGTTTTACATCAGTAGAAGAAGTCTCATTAATGTATTCTAATGAATTATTGAAAGGTATTACTGACAGTGTTGCAAAGAAATATAGCATAGAGTGGCTTGATGAATGGAAAGCCCCCTTGTATCAACTTTTTGTAGTAAGAAAATAAAAAAAAGAATGATTTGATAAATAAAAAACCCAGTAACCACTGGGTTTTTTAATGCGTAAGTTAAAGTAATTTTTTATTGAATAGGATAGTAAATATCTGTATGAATTTCTGAAGGATCTTTAACAGTGGTTGGATCATTCACATATACTTCCCATGGTGCCCCAATGACTGTTTTATTATTTTCTTTTATCCATTTATCAATAGCCGTATGAGCAACACCTATTTTTTCATAGGGTCCATAATGAGATACCATCACAACATTGCCACCTTTTAATTCAACACATTTTATTTTTCCGGATGAAGCCATTTTTTTAGCTACTGGAATTCCGGCTTCCATCACTATTTCTTTGCCGGGCTCATATTTGTGGTAAATGCATAAAGGAGGACCTGCCATTTCTATTTTATTAGCTTGCATATAGTCCATGATTTCTTTGTACATTGTTCCCATAGTTTTTCCAATTTCCTCATTTGTTTTACAAGTGGCTTTCACCGTGAATGCAAATTGATTAGGTACTGTTTTGGTTTCAATTTTTAGTACAGGCATTAATTGTGAAACAGAATCTAAGCTGTTAAGTCCTTTTTCAAAATCGCCACCAATCATTCCGTCCATCATTAACCCAAAATAGCGCTTAATAGGGTTCATACCTAACTCACTTTCCATAGTCCACGTAACTTTTGTTCCTTCTGGCGTTGTTTCAAATTTATACCAGCTTATTCCTGTTCCATTTTCCATAAAATCCATAGAAGCAGTAATTAGTTCATTAGGTTTAGATTCAGTAATACTCAAGCTTCCATTGCCCACATGTTTATGGGTGCTTTTCCAGCTGTATTTAGCGCCTGTTCCTTCTTGAGGGCCTTCGTAAGTGAGTTCCATTTTAGGATCTATGCGATGCCAAGGGGACCATTTTTCCCAATTTTTGAGTACGTTAACTTGCGTAAAAACTGTTTCTAGGCTAGCTTTCATTACTTTTGATCTTTCTACATGCATCTTGGATGGTAAAAAGAAAGAAATGATAATTAATAGCACGATTACTACCAGTAATCCTACCAAAATTCGTTTAACTATTTTCATATGTATTTTCTAGGGTTATTTAGAAATCCGGGTGAATATACAAGTAAAAAATTGAATTATCAAACCGTTCTAATTATCCTTTGTGATGACATAAATGTCTTCCGATGGTTTTTTCATGAGGTACTTTTCTCTGGCAAATTTTTCTAATAGGTCAGAGTTATTGAGTAATGCTTTGCGCTCTTCTTTAACTTCATTCATTTTTTCTAGATAAAATTCTTTTTCATTGATTAACTCTTTTTGTTGCCGGCGTAAGCTGAATTGAGAGATTAAATCATTAGTGTCAAAAAAAATAATCCATCCTAAAAAACATAAGCCAACGAGTACATAAAAATTTTTCAATAAACGAAGTGATCGAGGAAAGCGTATTTTCATAATGCAAATTTATATATAAATTAGCTTTTTAAGATATAAGGTGAATAGTTTAGTGGGATATGGTTTTTTTGTAACTGTTCCGTTAGTTTTAAAATTACCATTGATTGCGTGTCCGCTATCGGATAGCTTTTTTTAATGTAGTAAACGACGGTTAGTATAAATGCGCCTTGATATATATCTGTTATTCCAACTTCGTGTTCATTTTCTAATTCTGAGCATTGATTTAAAACTGTTTTTGATAAGCCAATAGCTTGCTGAAGTTGATCAGAGGAAGTATGTATGGATAAGAAAATAGAGTGTGTGATTTTACGAGAGGGTTCAAGACTTACATTTTCTACGATCATTTCTGTGAACTTTGCGTTTGGAATAATAACAATCCTTCCTTCCGGTGTGCGTAATCGTGTACTTCGGACTCCAATATCAATCACGTGGCCATCGTGACCACTGATTTTAATTCGATCATTTAATTTAAATGGCCTGTCTGTTAAGATGGTGATTCCACCAAAAATATTAGACAAGGAATCTTTCGCGGCCATAGCCATGGCTAGACCTCCAATTCCTAAACCAGCAATTAGAGTGCCTACGTTATATCCTGCGTTATTTAATGCAAGGATAATACCCGGTGTCCAAATCCCTATTCTAATTCCTTTGTTGAGAAGAGGGAGTAAATGTTTTGATAAGTAGCCTTCTTCTTTTGTTGATGCAATAATATATTCTTTAAATAAGCCATCAACCAGATTAACAATTAACCAGGTGATATTCATCGTTATAAGAATATGATAGATTCTGTTAATCCATAGCTCTGCTTCTGGAGAAAAGCTGAGTCGTGCAAGGCTGCCTCGTATAATAAATACAGTGATAAGTAATAAAATAGGTTTTTCTCCTGTATTAACTAATGTGTCATCAATAGTGGATTTAGTCCGGTTTGTTATCTTTTTGATAATGTTGATGAATATCCAACGAATGACTTTGTTTAGTAAAAGAGCACCAAGAATGATGGCTATCGATATGAACCAGTCCTCGATTGTGTTTTGGTATATATATTTTGATAAGATATTTTCCATAGTGGTTATCTGTAAAAATAAGGATTAAATTTAAATACAAAACAATAAAACATAAATGAATAGCAGGCGGATACAGATTATTTATGTAGGCTTGTAATGGATTTTTACTAAATTAGTTTTGATTAAAAAAAAGAATATGAAAAAAATTAGTATAGGTTGCTTTCTTGTATGGACAACATCATTCGCGCATAGCCAGCTTCAGCTGGATTTTAAAAATACGTATGTGGTTATTGCAGGTGTTTTGCAATGGGAAAGTAAATCGCTTTCTTCATTCAGCGATAAAAACCGGAAAGACAAAGAGCTCTACGATCAACTTATTGCCATGGGTGTAAAAAAAAGCAATATTACTTTGCTTCTTGATTCTCAAGCCACTTTGGAAGCAATGAGGAATGCGGTTCTACAACAAGTTAAAAAATGTGGAACTACTGGGAACTTTATCTTCTATTATGCTGGACATGGAACAAAATTAGAAAATGGAACGACTTATTTTTTAAACTATGATATCTATAAAGATGGGACAACTGGATTCGATGTGAACTTTTTGAGTGAAACCATTAATAAATTTTTTCAAGGAGAAAATATTTTTTTATTAGCTGATTGTTGTTACTCTGGCTCTTTACTTGGCGAAGGTGATAAAATTGGCAAAACAGGCAAATCAATATATGTGTTGTCTTCAGCAACATCTTCCAATATCTCTACAGGTAATTGGACATTCACGCAAACCTTTTTAGACTGTTTACGGGGAAACTTTTTGGCAGACTATGATGGAAACAAAAATATTACGTATGCTGAAGTCGCTAAAGAGATGAAACAAGCCATGAAATACCGCGAGCGACAATTAAATAGTTTTGGTATGAAAAATGGAAATCTCAATCTTGTTATCTCTGTTTCCAAGCAACCGAAACAAGATAAAATAAATACGAAAGGAGTAGGTCCATTTGCACTTGGAAGTTATGTTGCCGCGTGGAATAAAAGTCAATCCAGATGGGAGCCTGCACGAATCATTGCTCTAGCTGATGGTCAGTATACCTGTGAGTTTTACCATTATAGCGATAAAGAGCAGGTAGTATTACCTAAAGACAAATTGAGATCGTATTATTTTATTAATTATCCTTTAGATACTGCTATTGAAGTAGAATGGCAGGGCAAATACTATCCAGCCACGATTACTAAATCGGATAATGATTTTTACTATATCCACTATACAGGATATGAAAACTATTGGGATGAATGGGTGCTCTATGACAGAATACGCAGTAAAACAGAGAAGCGTGCAGAAGTTAATTATGAAGGCACATTTTATCCGGCTAGAATATTAGAATACAAGGATAAAAAATATTTTGTGCACTATGATGGGTATGATTTCTCTTCAGACGAATGGGTGGATGAACATAATGTGAAGCTTTTATAGGTTTTATTAAATAAATGTTTGGAATAGTTAAAACTATTTAGTAACATTAAATTTGTATATAATAATGCAACGTATGTTTACATTTAAACCTAAGCTAGGTGTGTTGCTCGGAGCAGCTCTAGCATTAACTTCTTCTTATAATAGTTATGGTCAAACAATTATAGACTATAGTACATTTAGTTCAGCAGCATGTAACGTCTTTGCTTCCCCTGTTTCAGTTGGTGGAGTAGAGCATGTTACTACAGCAGGTCAGCCACGGTATGATGCTGCTAATCAATCTATCGATTTAGATTACATATATTATGCCGGCACAGAATATGGTATTAAATATCCTTTTAAAAAGGGATATTCTTATCAAATTATTGTCAACGCATGGTCGGTTCAAAGCCCTTCACGTGTTGGGGCACCTCCAACATTGAGGTGTAGAATTTCGAATGGTAGTCCCTCAAGTCCATTTTGTACAGGACCAACATTTGTAGGGCCAACGGCAGATGTTCATCAGTCACAAATGGGAGTTAATGACCTCTTTTTTAACGATCATATCTTCTCTTCATTTAATTCTACATCTGATTTCAACTATTTACTTTTAGCAGCACTTCCTAATACAGCAGCAACTCATACCGGAACTATTTTTATTCGCAAGGTGACGATTAAGGTTATTTCTAGAGCTGAATTTCAGCTTACACCATCAAGTGTAGATGTAATGTGTGGAGCTCAGCCTAATTATACATTTACAGTTAATAATCCAAGTGGTATATCAGGAGTTACTTCTTATGTATGGAATGTAGGTGCTACGCCGAATGGATGGATATATGGGGGTGCAGTAGCGCCAGCTACAATAACAACAGCAACTAATTCATTATCGCTCAAGTCAGTTTGTGGTGTTGCTCCTAAAAATATTTCTGTGACGGTGTATGTAGGAGGTTCAGTTTATAATACGTATTCATCTGTTGTAAATTTAACCTCTTGGCCTAGTTTGTCTATTGTAGGTGATGATGAGATATGCCCTGGTTCTTCAGCCACATATACAATTCCTAACTTGCCTTGTGATGCTTCGGTAAAGTGGAGTGAGGTTAGTGGGTTAGTATCTATTTCAACTGTTGATAATATAGTCACATTAAATAATCCTCTTACATCAGGCAAGGTAGCTAAATTAAAAGCAATGTTTACAAGTTGTGGAAAAAATATATCTTTATCTAAAGATATCACATTGGGTGTTATTAATAAGGATAGTTTGTTTATTAATTTTTGGATGACTTTGCCTCTTTGTCCGATGCGATATGTTACAATGGTTTTTATAAACCAGCCATTTAATAGTGGTTCTGTGGAATATAAATGGTCATTTGAAAGAGGTTACTGGACTATTTATGGAGATGATACTCGTAGCTCAATTTCTTTCCGTCCCAATGTAAAATATGTAGCTGATATTTTGCAGGTCAAAGCGAAAAATAAATGTGGTTGGAGTAATAATCAATTTCTTTATTTATACGTTAAAAATTGTACATCTATTCCAGTTGATCCTATTTTAAATAATGGGCCATTGACCTTACTTCTTTCTCCTAATCCTGCGAATAAAGAAGTAAAATTATCTTTTAATAAAGAAAATAGTGATAATTTATTTTTTATTAAAGGGGTTGAAATAATGAATGGTTTTGGTATATTAAAAAAAGAGCTAGTATTTGACAAAAATGAAACTATGCAGTCAATAGATATTTCCGATCTTTCACCAGGATTATATATTGTTAAAGTATTTGATGGTCAATTTTGGAGAGTAGATCGGTTGGTTGTAGAATAAAAAAGTGTCATTGTTTTTTTTAAAAAGAGTAAGTCAAATCGGTTAAGTTTGCTTACTCTTTTTTATGGATGGGCATGTTACGTTTAGAAAATGAAGATTTAATTGTAGAGGTCGAAGCCAAAGGTGCGGAGTTGGTTTCAGTGTATTCTAAGCAAACCAAATTAAACTATTTATGGAATGCGGATCCTCAATTTTGGTCTCGTCATGCGCCTATTCTATTTCCGATTGTAGGAAAGTTAAAAAATGATAGCTATCATTGGAAAGGACACGTATATCATCTTTCTCAGCATGGCTTTGCGCGTGATAGAGAGTTTACGTGCATAAAGTCCACGTCGTCGAGTGCTTCTTACCAGTTACGTGATGATGAAAAAACAGGAGCTGTTTTCCCATTTTATTTCGAATTAGAAATTACCTACACACTTAATCAGTCGGCTATTTGTGTGGAATACCGTGTGGTGAATAGAGGAGAGGATAAAATGTATTTTAGTTTAGGCGCACATCCGGGATTTAATTGTCCATTAATAAATAAGAATTTATTTTCTGACTATTATATTCAATTTGAGTCTTCCGAATTATTGGAGCGGTATTTACTCAAAGATGGGTTGTTTACAGGAAAAACAGAACCTGTTTCTCTTCATCAAAATCAACTGAGACTAAATGATTTGCTTTTTGAAAAGGATGCATTGGTTTTTAAAAATTTAGCTTCTCAAAAAGTTTATCTTAAATCAGATAAACATGCCCATGGTGTGGCTGTTGATTTTGCCGGCTTTCCGTATTTAGGTATTTGGAAAAAAAGCCAGGCATCCTTTATCTGTATAGAGCCTTGGTATGGTTTAGCTGATGCTATTGGATTTGAAGGCGAGTTTAACCAAAAAGAAGGGGTATGTAGTCTTGATCCTGGAAATGATTTTTTAGCCCATTTTACGATGTATTTTTTTTAATTTTTTATAAAATACAATTATATTATTCTTCGTTATAAAACTTGAATAAACCATTTATTAAAGCATATGACTAAAAAACAGTTTTTTCTAACGATTAGTTTGGCTACGGGCCTCAGTTGTGTATTTACAGTGGTGATGCTGTATTCAACTAAACCGCATGCTGCTATGCCATCGTTCGATCAAAAGCAACAAGCTCATTTTGTGAACTATTTGGCAGACTCATCCGCGGTTGTTCCGGAAGGTCTTAACTTTATCTATGCTTCAGAGATAGCTAGGCCTGCGGTTGTCCATATTCGGGTGACATTATTAGATTATTCCAGAGAAACTCATGATAGGGGCATGGATCCTTTGGAAGATTTTTTTCATTTTTTTAATGATGGAAAAAATGGTCCGCCTCCTACTGAGCTACCTTCTCATCCTATGGCTTCAGGGTCTGGTGTGATTTTATCTTCAGATGGGTATATTGTAACAAATAACCATGTGGTAGAAAAAGGAGCAACAATAGAGGTAGTATTAGATGACAAGCGTAGGTATTTTGCGAAAGTCGTTGGCACAGATCCTACTACGGATTTAGCGTTGTTGAAAATAGGAGAACAAAATCTGCCATTTTTACGGTTCGGAGATTCTGAAAAGATGAGAATAGGAGAGTGGGTGTTGGCTGTTGGTAATCCATTTGAATTAACGTCTACTGTTACAGCAGGAATTATAAGTGCAAAAGGTAGGAATCTAAATTTATTGCGAGAGAATAATAATAATCTTCAGATTGAATCTTTTATTCAAACCGATGCAGCAGTTAATCCTGGCAATAGTGGAGGCGCACTGGTTAATTTAAAAGGTGAGCTCATCGGAATTAATACCGCGATCTTAGGAGGATTAGGTGGTACGTATACCGGGTATTCGTTTGCTATTCCTTCTATTCTTGCAAAGAAAGTAGTAGATGATTTATTGAAATATGGAGAGGTGCAACGCGGATTATTAGGCGTTGAAATTAGAGAGATAGATGCGCAGTTTAAAGAAGAAAAAGAACTCGATCGTTTGGATGGTGTGTATGTTAATATGGTGAATAAAGGAAGTGCTGCTGCAGATGCTGGTTTGAAAAGTGGTGATATTATTATTGCTATTAATAAAGAGAAAGTGAAAAAGGTAACAGAGCTTCAACAAAAGATAGCACTTTATCGCCCGGGGCAGAGTATAGATATTACGTATGTTCGGAATAAAAAAGAGTATACAGTTAAAGCAACGTTGAAAAACAAAGCTGGAACAACGGCTATTGTGAAGCGATCTTCTGAGGAAGACTTCTTCAAAAAGTTAGGTGCTACATTTAGAGAAGCAACACTTAAAGAGAAAAGTAAGTTTTCTATGAAAGGAGGTATCGTTGTAGAAACGTTGAAAGAAGGGAAGCTTCGTGAGGCAGGTGTGAAAGAAGGATTTATCATTATATCTATTAATAAGCGCCCTATCTATACTGTAAAAGAGTTGGAGACAATTATTTCTAATTCTTCAGGTGGTATTTTGATTGAGGGTCTTTATACAGATGGTAGTGAGGGTGTATATGCGATTAATAATAAGTAAAGGCTATAATAGTTGAACTTTAAAAAAGGCGCCCGAAGGGCGCTTTTTTATTTCAGCTTGGTTTTTTTATTTTTGACTCTTAGCTGATCTTTTATTTCACTATCTATGGATTTCTTTTTTTTAAAAAGGTGGATTAATAATCCACGATTTTTATTTATTCTTTATATTTTGGTTGCTGTTTGTGCCACTATTCATAAGTATAGTTTACATAGCATTAATAATTTTACCATTTTTAGATTTTCATTTTTTCATCTTATTTCTAATCAAAATTTATATTTAGAATATCCGGCTGAGTATTTTGATCTCTTTTTATATAGTCCTACTTTTGGGTTATTTATTGCTCCATATGCTGTGATGCCTGTATGGCTAGGAGTTGTATTATGGAATGCGACAAGTGCTTTATTGTTTGTAATAGCTATTCGGCGTTTTCCTATTGCAGATGATAAAAAAATAATTATTTATTGGTTTGCTTTGATTGAGTTTATTACGTGTATTCAGAACAGTCAAACTAATATAGCCATTGCAGCACTTATTATCTTGGCATTTAGTTTTTTTGAGAAGGAAAAAGTGGGATGGGCTGCTTTATGTATTTGTATAGGTGCTTTTATAAAAATATATAGTTTGGTTGGAGTTGCTTTGTTTTTAGTCTATCCTCATAAAATTCGTTTTGCATTTTATATGTTGCTATGGGGAATATTCTTACTAGGTCTTCCTTTAATAGTTGTTGACTTCTCTCAATTGGTGTTTTTGTATAAGGAATGGTATCGTATTTTGTTTCAAGATCATACAGCGAATTTGGGTATTTCGTTAATTGGTATAATCTACTCTTGGTTTACAAATCAAATTTCGAGTTGGTATATTCAATTAGCAGGAGTTGTTTTGTTTTGTTTAGCCTATATTAGATATACTTATTTTCAACAGTTTTATTTCCGGGCACTATTGTTAAGCTCAATTTTGATATGGATTGTGATCTTTAGTCATGCATCAGAATCTCCTACTTATATTATAGCTATTGCAGGAGTGGCTATTTGGTATGCTATACAAGATAAAAAGTCATGGATTACTAGTTCTTTGGTTTTATTTGCCTTTCTTTTAACAGAACTATATGCTACAGATTTAATACCTAAATTTGTACGTGAAACATATTTAGACCCTTATTCATTAAAAGCATTGCCTTGTGTGGTGATATGGGTTGCTATTCAATTTTCATTTTGGAGAAAACAAACTAATAGGACTCATATAAAATTAAACAAATAAACATATATTTTTTTGAATATTTTTGATCTAGATATCATTCAACCGTGTTATAATCCTCCTGATGAGTGGGAGAAGCATACGGTTTTGTATTATCGAGAAATATGTAAGTTGCTCCCTGATTTTTCTATTCGTCTTAGTATAGTGAATGATGGATCTAGTCGACCTATTTCTTCTGAAAAAGTTGAGTATATACGTACTCATATTCCTTATTTTACATTTATATCTTATGATTTAAATCAAGGCAAGGGGTATGCTTTGCGAAAAGGTGTTGAGCAGTCATCAGCTACATATCAGATTTATAGTGATATTGACTTTCCATATCAAATTGCTAACCTTGTGTCTATGGCACAGGCACTTCGTGCAGGAGCTGATATAGTCATTGGTGTTCGTGAAAAAGACTATTACGATCATTTATCCTATAAAAGAAAAATAACGTCTAAGTGGGCCCAGTTGCTTAATAAACTATTTCTTAGACTACCTATTAATGAAACTCAATCAGGATTAAAAGGTTTTAATCATAAAGGGAGATCTATTTTTTTAAAAACCATCGTTAAGCGATTTCTTTTTGATACCGAATTTGTAGCTATGGCTTCAAGAGATAAGAGTATTTTATTTAAGATAGTGCCCTTGCATCTCAGAGATGATGTTCGATTTTCACGCATGAGTTTAAAAACGATCTTTAAGGAGTTAAGTAATTTTTTTGGTATAGTTTACCGACATTATACTTACAAAAAGCTAAGATAAAATCTGATACGTTATAAAGCTTCCTGCATAAGCTAGGCCAGTCATATAGATAAGTTGAAGAAGAGGCCATTTCCATCCATTGGTTTCACGATACGTTACAGCTAATGTGCTCATGCATTGCATCGCAAATACATAAAATATGAGTAATGAAAATGCGAGTGCTGTTGTATATACTGGTGCCCCAGTATCTGCATGAACTTCAGCTTTCATTTTTTCCTTAATGGTTTCTTGATTTTCATTGTCTTTTCCTATGCTGTAAATGGTAGACATAGTGCCTACAAATACTTCGCGTGCCGCAAAGGAAGTGATTAGAGCAATTCCAATTTTCCAATCAAATCCGAGGGGTTTTATTGCTGGCTCTATAGCCTTACCAATATGTCCTGCAAAAGAATGCTCTAGTTTTTCTGCTTGTATTTTGCTATCGATAATCTCTTTTGAAATGGCATGTGTAGCATACTTTTGTTCAATATCTTTTTGTGCTTTTTCCATCGTGTGTTTAGGACCATAAGAAGCAAGTATCCATAAAATAATAGATATAGCCATAATTATTTTTCCTGCACCCCACGTGAATGACTTAGCTCGATCCCAGATAAATAGTCCAACGTGTTTCCATCGTGGCATTTTGTATGTTGGAAACTCCATCATGAAATAGGTCTTTTCACGTGATCGAATGATATATTTTAATAATAGAGCAGATAGAATAGCCATTATAAATCCTAATAGATATAAACTCATAAGTGCAATTCCTTGCAAATTAATTAATCCATTAAGTAGTTGTTTGTTAGGTATTACAAGTGCGATTAATATAGTATATACCGGTATGCGAGCAGAACAGCTCATAAGCGGTGTTACAAAAATAGTGATTAATCGTTCTTTTTGATTTTGTATATTTCGTGTAGTCATAATAGCAGGGATAGCACATGCCACACCTGAGATCAGAGGAACTACACTTTTGCCACTTAGTCCTACTTTTCTCATTATCTTATCCATTAAAAAAACAACACGTGCCATATATCCTGTTTCTTCTAATATGGAAATAAAAGTAAATAGAATAATTATTTGTGGAATGAACATTAGAATTCCACCTAAGCCTGATAGAACACCTTCTGTTAATAAATCTGTGAATGGCCCTGGAGGTAAATGATGCTGAACCCATTTGGTTAGCTCTGTAATGCCTTGATCAATAAAATTCATGGGTATTGAAGCCCAACTAAAAATTGCTTGAAATACTAAGAAAAGAATGGAGAAGAAAATAACATAGCCTCCGATTGCATGTGTGACTATTTTATCAATGTAATGTGTGACTTCATTGGCTGGTTTATTTCTTATTTTTTTAGTTGTTTTTTTGATGATCCATTCAATTTGCTCATACCGATGAATAGTTTCTTCTGCCTGAATAATTTTACAAGTGAATTGATGTTTCTGATTGATTTGCTCAATTTGTATTTTATCAGTAATGGATAAATTTTTTATATAGTTTGTTTGTAATGCATATAGAAAGGCAAGATAGTCAGTTGAAAGCGAAAATTTTTCTTTAATTTCTTTAATGAGTGGCTGGTAGCGGGTGTAGTAGGGTGATGGTATTACATCTTGTTTTTTTAAAGGGTGAATTAATGCTTTTTTTAAACTATCTATACCTTTGCCTTTTCGTGCATTAATGGGAATTATTTCCGTACTAAGTTCTTTTTTTAATAGCGGAATATCTATTTGAATACCTTTTTGGAAAGCAACATCTAGCATATTGAGTGCTATGATAACAGGTATTCCTAGATCGCGTAGTTGGCTAAATAAAAATAAACTTCGTTTTAGGTTTGATGCATCGATGACAACTATAGCGACATCGGGGAATTTTTTTTCATAAAGATTAGTGAGTAGATCAAATACAATACGCTCATCGAGCGAGCGGGGGTATAAGCTATAGGTGCCGGGTAGATCAATAATTTCAGCGTTTGTAGTTGTATCTAGTTTACATAAGCCTGTTTTTTTTTCGACTGTTACTCCTGGAAAGTTTCCAATTTTTTGATGAAGTCCGGTTAGTTCATTAAAGAGTGAAGATTTTCCGGCATTGGGATTGCCAATCAAGGCAACTTGTAGGATTGATTTACTCATTCTACAGGGTCAATAAGAATAGTAGAGGCTTCTTTTACACGTAGTGATAGTTTATAGCCACTTACATAAATACAAATAGGATCTCCCAAAGGAGCTACATGTTTCATGGTTACTTCTGTACCAGGCAAGCATCCCATTTCCATTAATTGAAGTGACAGCTCTTCATCTTGGAAAGAGTGAATAATGCCTTTTTCATTTATTCTTAAATCGGCTACTGTTTTAGTGTCATTTTTCATGTGTAAAAGAGGTAGACGAGGATTATTTTATAATACAAAGATAAGGAACTCATGCTACATTATATAATATAAAAAAAGTGATTATATATTATATAATCACTTTTTATGAGTTGAATTTAGTTTCTTTATTTAATGACGCGAATAGTAGCAGAGCCTGAATAGGAATGGTATTCGCCATTATACATCGCATCAGCACCCACAGGCCCCATTTTAAATGTGCCTGGAGAAACAGCCCGTACCACATAGTAGAAATTTTTTGTATATGGATCAGCTGTTGTAAAGAAGTTGATACGGTCATCTCGAACATCAAAATACTCTGGTGTACTTTCATTGGTTACCCATTTAATATCCGGTATATTAGATAGTCTTGGATTTTCAATTTCAAATCCAGCAGGGAGCATATCGGTGACAACGACATTTTCTGCTTTGCTATTATCTGTTGTTGAAACAGATAGCTTAACTACAATTAAATCATTTTGTTTGAATGTATTTGTAGTGATTGGATTGCCATTGCGGTCATAAAAGGTTTTTCGTACACGTAGATAGCTATCCTCTTCTTTATAGCTTCCATCTTTTGTAATGCCTTCCATTTCCCAGAAATAATAAAGGCTTCCTGTGCCTTTTGTATCGATGGTTATCTGATTGCCAATAAGTTTGTTGCTTAAAGAGATGTTATCTCCTTTAAAGTCAGCTATTTTTGATCCATTAGATTTAATCTCTGCAGATACATTACTCTGGTTACTTTTCTTAGCTAGTTTACCCAAAGCGAGTAATGAGAAAGCTTGCTCTTGTGTAGAGTAATAATATTTTGAGCGCAGTTGTGCAGAAAGATGTTTAGCCATGATAGGAATCTGTGAATTATTAGGATCTGTATCAAGTAGCGCATTTAGTGCAATAGCTTCATCACGTACATACGAATAAAAACTTCCACCAAAGCTATTGATAGAACGCTCCCCTGTAAAACTAGAAGGTAAGATTACTTGGTAGTTTTTGTGATCGCCAAGTAATAAGTAAGTTGTAGCTAATAAGTATTTTGAGTCTAATGAAAGATACTCTTGATGAGATTTATAATAACTCATTACGGATGCCATTTTTCTTCCTGCATGAGATAACACATAAAGAGAATAAATGATTTCTTTAGGGGCAATTTTTTTTATTTTATACTTTCCTGTTTCATCGTAGTAATAGTATTCTTCAAAATCTCTTGTTTTTGTTTTTTGTTCTAAATAGTCAAGCATTCGATTAAGAATTATATCACTCACCTCATAGCCTGCTTTTTTAGCCTCTAACATAAAATGGGCTGCATATGCGGTTCCCCACCAGCTTTCGCCTCCTCCTTCAGGCCAATAGCTAAGGCCACCATGGTGCATTTGCATGCCTTGAAGTTTAACGATAGCTTGTTTTACGTTATGCATGGCATCTTCACTATAGTTAGTTGCCTTATTATTAGAAGAATAAGGAGCTAGTTCATTGAAATAAAGTTGAGGGAAGGCTGCGGATGTGGTTTGTTCAACACAACCATAAGGGTATTGCACCAAATATTTGAATTGATCAGTAAACTGAATGAGAGGAGATTTGCTGATAATTAGTTTTGCTTTACCTGATCCTTCCATAAACTTAGTGTTGGTTAGGTTAATCATGCCAGATTGATTGGCTATGATTTCACCTGCGCCACTTATTTTTTGTAGAGAAGCACTTGGACGAATAGTGATATCAATTTTTTCAGAAAATGTTTCGCCGAAAGCGTCAACTTCTACAATAACTTTGCCTTGACCTATTTGTTGTTTTGCTTTTGCTTCGAAAACAATCACCCCTTCTTTATTAGGAGCGAGTGAAATAGAACTTGATTTGGTCCCTTCGATTTCTAATAACCCTTCTGTACGAATCGTTACGTTTGCAGAAGTTGACTTTGCTGTTGTATTTGTTAATGTAATGGGAATAGATGCAATATCTCCTGGGCTTAAAAATCGTGGAAGAGCTGTGCTTACTACAACAGGATCTGCTACTTTCATATTTTTTGAAGCTGATCCAAATGAGCTGCCTTGATAAGCGACAGCCATGATGCGAAGATCTCCGCTGAATGTAGGGATGCTAATAGGATAGCTAGCTTCACCGTTGCTATTGGTTTTTAAAATACCGCTCCAAAAGGCGATGAGCTTAACTCGAGTATTCGTTAATGGATTAATTCGTTTGCCCATATCAGCGCTTTCATCTCCACCTACAGCACTTGTACCCATTTTTATTTCAGGAAATAATTTTGGATAGATATTATAAGAGTTTACCTGGAGTGCTTGTTGTTGAAAGAAAAATCCATATGGATCAGGAGTTTCATAATTTTTAATTTGTAGTATACCTTCGTCTACTACGGCTAGCGTAACTTCTATATTTGAATTTTTCTTAGATCGAACAGTAATGGTTTGCTTCGTGTTCGATCTGCTTTTTTCAGGCGCAATAATTTCTAAAGGCAGTTGATGTGATTTCTCTTCCGCAAACAAAGGAGCTACCCCATTGGCTACAGTAAGTGGGATAGCACTGTTGGTAATAGGTTTAATAAGTGTAGCACTAATGTATACATTGGGAAGGTATTCTTTTTTTATAGGAAGAGTTAATGTCGCTGATTTTTTATCCGCATCAATATAGAAGTAATCATATATCTTATTTCGCTCAACCGTAACAAGTAGTTTTCCGGCGAAAGGATTTTTAAATAAAATAGTTGCCTCTTCACCTACCTCGTATTTTTCTTTATCAAGCTCAATTAATATTTCTCCTTCTTTATCTACTTCAAATGATGTAGCAGAGGTAGAGCCATAACCGTAAGCATAGAAATGATTACTTACATAAGCGTCAGCATCTGGATGCATGATGCGTAGCTCATATTCTCCCGAAATCTTAGGAGTGAAAACATAGCTTGTTGCTTTTTCATTAAGGGTAAGTAATTTTTCCTCTACGATAACTTCTTTTTTCTCAGATCTGTAACGTAGTTTCCCATTATAGTCTTTTTCTATTACATTCTGCCATGAATAGTTAATCAGTTGAATTTTAGCAGGTGTGTTTAATAATGGTTTTCCCGTTTTATTTACAGCGATAACCGGAACCTGGATAGGTGTATTAGTGGCTACGTAATAATCGTTAAGATTAATACCGTAGAATACGTTTTGTGTATAAATGTCAAATGTATTTCGACGTATCACAGGTCTTCCAGTCTCATCAAATACAGTAGTATAGATTGTGCCTTCGATGACTCCGCGATTGGCATATTCATCAGGAATAGAGAAAGCTTCATTCAGCTTCCCTTGCTCATCTGTTTGACCCTGACGTAAATCATTTGTGTATGTACGATCTACTTTTGTAAGGTTGAAATTATAGTTATCTAGTCCTTTTGGATAAAAATAACTTGCGTTTAATGAAAGTTCTACTTCATAATTTCGGTTAGGCGCAGGAGGGCCAAATAAGTTAAGAGCTGTTGCATTTAACGTTACATCTTCTCCAGGTTTAAATTCTACTTTAGATAGGGTAGTATTTACTTTGATGCGATCAGGCATAAACTCCTCCACGCTAATGTATTTTGAATTAAGATATATATCATTTGATGTATAGACTTGCACAGTATATGTTCCTGTTACAGAAGAGGCAGGCACAGTAAATGAGGTTGCAAAAGCTCCTTCTTCATTGAGTGTTCCTTTTATAGAGGTAAACTCCTTGCCATTAGGGGCTAATACAGATAATTTGATTGGGATCTTTCCAGCACTATTCCATTGGCGATCACGAATGATGGTGTTGAGGTAGATGGTTTCACCAGGGCGGTACATATTACGATCACCATAAATGAATGCTTGGTATCCTGTTTGATTTTCCATAATACCATCAATATCAGCTTCTGATACAGTTGTTCTGCTTTGGTCGAAATGGATAAAGCTAAACTCATTTCCTTGTTTAGCTGTTATCATTTTTACAGAAAATCCAGGTGCATTTTTTTTCACATTTTTAAATTCAGCGACACCTTTACTGTTTGTAGTGGCTTGGTAAATATCTTGATTGTTTGAGCTGATCAAGCTGATCTCTACTCCTGATAAAGATTTGGTGTTTAGTATGGAATTTGCAAATACAGTAATATCATCAATTCCTTCTTTGGCAATAAGTCCAATATCTGATATGGCTATGGTTTTGGTTGCTTTAACCCAGTAATCTTTTGTAGAAGAGACAACTACAGCGTATACACCTTTCCATTTGGCTATTTCATCAAAATGAAGACGTAAAATACTGTTGCCCTCTTTTTTTTGAATGTCTTTATAGTCGTATAATTTACTGAATACTAAGTCGCCATAATCTGGATAGTTGATATAGCTGTAGTCGTAACCATAGTCATAGTAGGAATTCTCTTCGCTGTAATTGTAATAAGAGTAGCCTCCTCGTCGGAAAAATTCGAGCAGGTTGTTTTCATATATTTTATAAACCTCTACTTTAACTTCTGGTATGTTAATAATTTTTATACCGACATTTTTTTCCCCTTTACTGGTTAAGTATAATCCACTCTTAGATGCAAATCGAATACTTGGATCCATGTCTCCAAAAGCAATGGCTTGTTGGTAATCATTCGGTAGGGAACCACCAAAAATACCTTTTAGTGTTTTTTTGATTGTTAGCTGATAGGTTTCTGCTGATTTGAAATCACCACGTATGATAAAGCCACCATCTACTAATTCTGTTTTAAAATTAATTTCTGGATAAAGTATAATGTTTTTTTGAAATGTATTTCTATCTACGGTTTGGTTGGTGTATACCGTAATATATCCTGAGTCTCCTTCATAATCATTTGTGATTTGAAGAATTCGAAAATCAGACTTATCAGGAAGTTGAGCCTCATATTCAATGGGAGTAGTAGTACCTGTTATTCCTTCGTTTGGTTTTAATCCTTTTTTAATACTAATTTTTGTTTTCTTCTTATCATAGTTTTGACCTACAGGCTGTGGAATGATAATATCTATTCGGTCGTCGGTTGATTGTTTGTTTAGCTCATAATTAACTTTTTGATTATCTATTTCAATATCGAGTACATTTGAAAGAT
This sequence comes from uncultured Cytophagales bacterium, assembly GCA_964418605.1. GTDB lineage: Bacteria > Bacteroidota > Bacteroidia > Cytophagales > Cyclobacteriaceae > CAYQLY01. Next base: position 51,627 of record CAYQLY010000003.1, on the reverse strand, counting down.
CATTACTATTGACTTTGTAGTTAAAGCTTAAAGCAAGCCGAGCCTCTATTCTTCCATTTGTGTTTTTTGCCCAGTATGCGTCTGCTCCGGCTAGTGTTAAGTAAGGTGTGTGACATGTAAAGGTATGTTCTCCCGATAAAGAAAGTTTTTTAGTACTGTATTTTGTCACCTCTTTCAGAATTTCTACTTGATAGTCAGTACTTGGCAGAAATCCTGTAGCAGGAGAGAAAGTAAGCTCATGGGCAGTAGTCCATTTGAATTTTCCGGCAACCTCTGGAGTGAATTTGATATAGGCTACATCTGTCCATTGATTTAATAATGAATCAGGCACAAGATCTTCATTGAATGTAAAGACTAAGTTTTGTTGCATTTCAATTTCATTTTTGCAGTTGGTTTCTTTGACATATAGTTTCCCTTTAGTACAAGAAACAAATGCTATAGCTAAGGTAGCATAAAGAACATAGATTGATTTTTTTAACATAGGATTAAAGGGCTTTTTTATAATATAAGATAAGATGTTTGAATTCAAACAAAGTTAGTTGTATTTCATCTTTTTCTCCATAGAATTGAAAAAAATATTTTTACAGATAACAATTCCTGTAATTTCCTACTTTTGTGAGTTCAAATAGCCATCTTTGCATGATTATGAAAGCAGGAAGAGAAAAACCTATTATTGGAATTACGACAGGCGACATTAATGGAGTAGGGCCTGAGCTTATTGTAAAAACGTTAGTAGATAATCGGATTACTAAGTTCTGTACGCCTGTTATTTATGGGTCAGCTCGTGTGGTTTTAAAGTATAAAAAAATATTAGAATCAGAAGAATTTAATTTTCTTCAAATTAAATCAATGCAAGAAATTAATCCCAAAAAAATAAATTTAATTAATTGCTGGCAAGAAGATATTGAGGTAAATCCTGGAAAACCAACAGCAGAATCTGGAAAGTATGCATGGATCTCATTGAAGATGGCTGTGGATCATCTTAAGCAGCAGCTTATTGATGGCCTCGTTACGGCCCCTTTAGCTAAGTCGGCTATGCAGCAGGAGGGTGAATCATTTCCCGGACATACAGAGTACATTGCTCAAGCTGTTGGAGCTAAGGATTATTTAATGTTGCTGGTGAGTGAGAAATTAAAAGTAGGTTTAGTTACCGGCCATATTCCATTATTTAAGGTGAAAGATACATTATCGACAGAGTTGTTATTGACTAAGTTTAATGTTTTAGAATCATCTCTTAAAAAAGATTTTGGAATTGTAAAACCTAAAATAGCTATTCTAGGATTAAATCCACATGCAGGAGAAGATGGCTTGTTGGGTGAGGAAGAAAAACTTATTATTCAGCCTGTGATGGAACAACTAAAAAATAAGGGTAAATTGGCTTGGGGACCTTTTTCGGCAGATGGTTTTTTTGGAGCAGGCCATTATACCAAGTTCGATGCAGTGTTAGCAATGTATCATGATCAAGGTTTAATTCCTTTTAAAACGTTAGCATTTGAGTCAGGAGTTAATTATACAGCAGGTCTTCCAGTTGTCCGCACATCTCCAGACCACGGGACTGCATATAGCTTGGCAGGTAAAGGGACTGTAGATGAAAGTTCTTTTCGTGAAGCTATATTTAAAGCGTGTGCGATTACTAAAAATAGATCAAATTCCACGATTTAAAAAAAATAAAATAAAGCAAAATAAAATTCTCTTAGATTATTTTATTTACTAAGATGGATAGTTTGTTATATAACCTTATTTATCTTTTTTCGTTAAACTGAAAAATATTATAAATATGAAAAATAAAAGTATAGTCATAGCTGCTCTAGGAGTGTTTTTATTATTTAACTTTAATCTTGAATTAACTGCACAAAAGCATTATTCTAAACATAAAAAAGTGGTAGTGCATAAGAGCAAAAAAAGTGCTAAAGTATACAAATTTTCAAGGAATAAAGTTGTCATAGTAAAGCAAAGAAGGGGTAGGGTAATAAAGACTCTTCCAGTGGGGTACAGAACTTTTCTATTCAAAAAAAGAAATTATTATTACCATGGGGGGTATTATTATAGCTATTTTGGAGATGTCTATACACTTATTGCTCCTCCAATAGGTATAAGAATTAATATTATACCAGTGGGTTATAAAAAGATAATTATGGGAGGGGTTACGCATTACTATTATATGGGGGCATATTATAAAGAAATAGAGCATGAATATGAAGTTGTTGAGCCGGTTGTAGGTACTGTTGTTTCGGAATTGCCAGAAGATAATGTTGAAGAAATAACTATTGATGGAAAAAAATATTATGAATACGATAACATGTTATATAAAGCTATAGTGGTAGCAGATGGTCTTCAATATGAAGTAGTGGGAAAGCTTGATGATTAAACGAATTTAAGATATTATTTATCCTTTTTTGAGTGTAAGTAAAGTTAACTCAGGGAGAATACCAATTCGACCTGGGTAACCCAAGTAGCCGAATCCTCGGTTGACATATAAATACTGGTTCTTTTCTTGATACAATCCAGCCCATTGTTTGTATAAGTATTGTGCTGGACTCCATTTAAAATTTCCTATTTCTATTCCAAATTGAAAGCCATGTGTATGGCCTGCGCATGTTAAGTCGATATCTGAATAAAAAGGTCTGACTTCTGCATCCCAATGAGATGGGTCATGAGAAAGAAGGATTTTAAATGGGATGTCTTTTGCTCCTGCATAAGCATCAGACAATTTACCATAACGTGGAAACCGTTTGATAGCACTCCAATTTTCTACACCTAGAAGTGCTATTTTTTCTCCTTCTTGTTCAATGCATCGATGTTCATTAATGAGTAAATTCCAGCCTAATAACTGATGTGCTTTTTTGAGATTATTTAAGTTGATTAACTTTGCTTTTGCCGAAGGCCATGATGAATAGTCGCCATAATCATGATTGCCTAATGTAGAGTAAACGCCAAGAGGAGCTTTTACTTTATTGAAAATGGAAATATAATCGTTGACCTCATCTGCATAGTTATTGACAAGGTCTCCTGTGAATAAAATAAGATCTGGTTTTTCTCTCAGAAAAAGTTCTACACCTCCTTGTACAGCACGTTTATTGAAAAAGCTTCCTGAATGAATGTCTGAAAGCTGACCAACTGTAATGCCATCAAAAGCAGAAGGAAGATTGGGGAAATAAATTGTTTTTTTTCGAACTCGATAATCATGAGCTCCAGATAGAATCCCATAAGTTGTTACCGCAAGAGGAATAGCAGCAGTAATTAATCCTGCCTTTACTAAAAAATCAGAGCGCGAAAGATCAGGTGTCGATTCTATGATTTGGGTTGATTTAGAGAATAATGAATATGTTTTTTCTATAGCCCACTTTCCTGCTCTTCGGATATCATCTAAAATGAGGAATAGAGCTATAACTAATTTACACAGGTAGTGAATGAAAACGCCTGAAAGAATAAATGTGCGTGCTTTGGCATATTGATCAGGTTTTGTATCCGAATACGAAGGTGTTTTTATAAAAAACAAAAGTATAAAAATAGAAGCGAGTGTGATAAAAATATAAAATCCAAGAGCTAATCGTTTAAGAGATGATGATGAGTTAATAATATCTTTTATTCCATAATAGATATAGGCTTCAATAGCTAATATGATAATTGTTGCTAGTATTAAAATACTTGTTTTATTCATGAAACGATATTTTTAGATGATGATGGTATCTCTTATAAAATTAATAGAGATACCATCATAAAATAGGTTTACGCAGAAGGATACTCAGCTGTTAGTTTATTATTTTTTCGCTTCCATCTTTGTTTTATCTTATCGATAATCAAGTACATGGCTGGTACGATAACTAAAGTTAAAAATGTAGAGAATGTTAAACCGAAGATGATAGTCCAGGCTAAAGGTCCCCAGAAGGCTTCACTTTCTCCTCCCATAAAAAACTCAGGATCAAAGTGGCTAAATAGTGTAGCAAAATTAATATTGATACCAAAAGCAAGAGGTATTAATCCAAGTACAGTAGCTCCTGCTGTGAGTAGTACAGGAATGATACGCGTAGCACCTGCCTCAATTACAGCTTGTTTCACATCGTATCCTCGTTTGCGTAACTCTTCAATAAACTCGATTAGCAAAATCCCATTTTTTACCACAATTCCTGCTAGAGCTACAATGCCAACACCTGTCATTACGATAGAATAAGTCATGCCGAAAATGCTAAATCCGAGTAGTACGCCAATGAAGCTTAGGAGAATAGTAAAGAAAATAATAAATGGTTTACTTAATGAATTAAATTGAGTTACTAATACCATAAAGATTAATCCAATTGAAGCTAAGAAAGCAAATCCTAAGAAGTTAGCTGTTTCTGCTTGGTCTTCTTGTTCACCTCCCATTTTAATATCATACCCTGGTGGCATATCTATTTCTTTTATAACCTCTTTTACCTTGGCTACAATCTCATTGGCATTATACCCTTCTAGCACATTTGATGAGAGTGTTACCATACGTTTCTGATTTTTTCGATTGATGACACTATAAGTTGCTGTGTAGTCTACTTTTGCGACAGAGGCAAGAGGAATATGTCTGATCATTCCACGTGCATCACGGAATGTGATTTCGAGATTGAGTAGTCTCTCCAGTGTATTGCGGTGTTTTTCTTCGAGACGAACCATAATAGGGAACTCATCTTTATTGTCTCTAAACTGAGATACTTCTCGTCCATAAAGAGCAGTACGAATTTCCATTGCAATTTGAGCCGTAGATACACCTTCGCGAGAAGCTTTTTCTCGATTAATATCAATACTAATTTCCGGCTTGTTGAGTTGTAGGTCTGATCTCAAATCCTCAATTCCTTCAATGCCTGATTTTGAGATTAATTGTTTGACTTGCTTGCTCAGATTGTTGAGCTCCATGAAATCTTCTCCTGAAATTTCAACAGCAATAGGCTTCCCGGTAGGAGGGCCATTTTGTTCTTTGTCTACGGAGATTTCTGCACCCGCAATGCCTGTCATTTTAGAGCGAATTTTTTCCAGATATTGAGCCGTAGATGCGCCGTTTCGTTTGGCAAACTCTACAAATGCAATAGTAACTTTACTTTTGTGAGGTGTTACTGTTCGATCTGGATTGCGTGGATCTCCTGCACCGATACCCACATTCGAAATAACAGATTCTACAATGGGGTTATTGGTTCCAACTACCTCATAAACTCGTTTTTCTATAATTTTTGTTACAGAGTCTGTTACAGATGCATCTGTTCCAATAGGCATAACATTGTAGATGTAAATAAACTTTGGCTCACCATTGGGGAAGAATACTACTTTATTTTTTGCAATAACTGTAATGAATATAGCAAGTACTAATCCTCCAAGACTTCCACCCAAAAACCAAAACGGCCTTCGGCCTTCTGACATATAAGTCAATAGTCTACGATAACTCTTCATGAATCGAGGTAATACCTTACTTTGGAATGCATGAATAAGAGGAGTAAAGGCAAAATAATTTAATAAATAACACAATAAAAAGAATATAGCTAGATTACCTAAACCAATATTGCCACTTAAATAAAAAGGCAGTGATATAGCCATTAAAATAAGTGATGGTTTGAGTAATTTTTTTGCCGGTTTTCGGCGGTGGTCATCCCGTTTCATAAAAGATACAACAAATACAGGATTGATAATGTACGCTACAAAAAGTGAAGCAAATAATACCAATATAAGTGTTACAGGTAAATACTTCATAAACTCACCTACAATACCTGGCCAAAATAGCAGTGGAAAAAATGGAGCCACTGTTGTGATAGTTCCTGTTAGCACAGGAAGAAATACTTCGCCTGCCGCCATCTTAGTTGCTTTGGCTAAATCTATATTTCGATCAAGATGATAAATACGGTGCGCATTTTCTACAACTACAATCGCATCATCTACAACAATACCTAAGCCTAGTAAGAGTGAAAACAGTACAATGATGTTTAAGGAGTAGCCAAGAGATGGCATAAATAGAAAGGCAATTAATACCGAGAGAGGTACCGCTAATCCTACAAAGATGGCATTTGTTGTACCCATAAAAAACATCAGTACTAATACAACAAACACAAATCCGATTACCACACTATTGATTAAGTCATTGAGCTGTATTTTTGTATCTGTAGCCTGATTATTGGTGATACTAATGCGTAGTTTTTCAGGAATTCGTTTTTCCTTTTTTGCTTTTTCAATAATCTTATCGATTTTTTCTGAAGCATTAATTAAATTTTCACCGGCTCTTTTAATAACATTTAATGTTATAACAGTCTTATTATCAAGTCGAGCGTAGTCTTGTTTCTCTTTGTAATTATCTTCTACTTTAGCGATCGTGTTTAAAAATACGGGATTCCCTGTTCCTGATCTAACAATAATATTTTCAATGTCTTGTATTTTTTTAAACTCACCTGTTACACGTAGTGTCCGACGTACATTATCAATATTTAAATCTCCGCCTGATATATTGATGTTTTCGTAAGCAATGGCATTTTGGATATCGCTAAATGAAATACCAGCTGCCTGCATGCGGTATAAGTCGACATTGATTTGAATTTCCCGTTCAGGTGCACCAATAATGTCGACACGTGTAATCTCTTTTAAACCTTCCATCTCATCTTTGAGATCATCGGCATATTGCTTGAGCTTATCAATAGGAAAATCACCTGCTATATTAATATTCATGATGGGGAATTCAGAGAAATTGACTTCCTGAACCATCGGATCTTTATCTAAATCCTGTGGAAGATCTGCTTTGGCTTTATCTACCGCATCTGCAACACGTTGCTTGCAGAGCGCTACATCTATTCCTGTATTAAATTCAACAACAACAGCAGAAAAATCCTGAATAGAATTGCTGGTTATTTTTTTAATCCCTGTAACCGATTTAAGTTGTTTTTCAATTGGTTTTGAAATTAAGTTTTCTACATCCTGAGGACTTGTACCGGGATAGATGGTGGATACAAATACGGTAGGTATTACAATATCTGGAAATCGTTCTTTTGGTAAATTATTGTATGTTACTAATCCCGCAAGTGTGATGATAAGTGTGAAAATATAAATGGTTGTTTTATTTTCAATACACCAATTCGTAATTTTAAACTCTTTGATGTGTTTTTCGTTCTGGCTATAATTATTTTGCATGGCTAATATAGAATCGGGTTTATTTTTTTATTTTTTTTAATAACGAACCTCTTGTCCTTCTTCTAAGTCGTTATATCCAAATGTGATTAACTGATCACCTTCTTTCAAGCCTTCTGTAATTTCTACTTTGCCTTGATAGCGTAGGCCTGTTTTTACATTTTTAGATTTAACTATTTTTTTTCCATTTTCATTTGAAATAATAAAGACAGTTTTTCCAAATTCTGTTTTTTGAATAATGTTTTCATCTATTACAATCACATTGTGTTTAGTTTGATCGTTGATGTTTACAACAACTAACATATTAGGTTTAATGCGATTGTCGTTTTTGGTTAATTTGGTTTCTATAGAAAAATTTCTATTACTTGGATTAACCACTTGGCTCACAAAGGAGACCCTCGCTTGAATGGTGTCTTCAAAATCTGGCAATGCTATACGTACATCATCTCCTTTTTTTATTGATCCAATATAGGCATCAGCTAAGTTGGCTGTTACTTTGATTCCATTAAAGTTAACAACTCGAATAGCGCCAAATCCGGGAGCAGCTACTTCGCCTACTCTAATAAGTATATCATCTACAACACCATCAATAGGAGAGGTAATTTGTGTCATGGCTAATTGAGCTTGTAGAGATCGTAATTTATTCTCTAAACCTTCTTTGTTATTTTTTGCAGTTAGGTATTGTACTTCAGAGCCTATTTTTTGATCCCATAAGTTTTTTTGTTTTTGATAAACAGTTGTAGCTAGTTCTAATCCTGTTTTTACTTCCTCTATTCCTTTTTCAATCACACTTGACTCTGTTTGTGCTAAAATATCACCTTGTTTGACTTGATCTCCAACTTGAACATAGATATTGGTTACTAATCCACCCATTTTTGGATTAACCATAATATTATTATCTGTCTCCACAAGTCCTTGGGTTTCTATAAAATGTTTAAAAGTAGTTGGAGAAACTGTAGTGATTTGTACTGTTTTTATTTTTTCATTTGATGAAGCAGTAGGGTCACTGTTAAGTTCTTTTTCTAATTTTTTTATTTCTTCTGCTAACGCGCGCTGTTGTTGTTTGAGATTTTCTAATTGTGCTTTCTTATCTGTTTTATTACAACTAACGACACAAATACTTACTATTATCGTGAAAAGTAGAATGGTTGATTTCATAATGCTATGGTGTTTAATGGTTGTTATTTTATTTATCTAATAATCCTAATGCTTTGTCTAAATCTATTCTTGCTACAAGTGCATCATATAATGCGGCATAATAATTGGTTTGTGCTTCTTTTAAAGAGGCTTCTGCATTAATGACCTCAATATTAGAACCTACACCTTGTTGATATTTAATCTGTGTTACACGTGCTACTTCTGTAGCTAATGCCATATTTTTTTCTTGAAATTGTAATGTTTCTATATTATTTCTCATCAGAATTCGAGCTTGTTGAACTTGCAGATTGATGCTATTTTCGAGTAGAGCAAAACTTTGATTTGCTTTTTTGTAAGTCAATTTGGCTTGGCGTAATTTAAATGCACGTTGTGATCCATCTAGAATAGGTATTTTAAGTTGTAGTCCTACTAGACTGTAGGCAAACCAGCGGTTAGTGAAATCAAAAAGATTTTCAAATTGGCTGGCAGCCGGATTAAATCCATACGTCCCAAATGCAGCAAGTTGAGGCAAGAATGACGCCTGATTGTTGCGAACATCAAGTTTAGCCAACTCCCGTTGTGTTTGAAGAATCGAATAATCTATACGTTGGCTATAATTAAATTTTTCTTGGGGAATATTTGCAGTAGTTAAATTTAACTTAATGGAACTGAGGCTATCGGTTAATATAATTGGTTCTTCAATGCTCATGCCCATTTGAAATTTAAGTAGTGAATAAGTCAGATCGACTAAACGTCTTACTTTTTGCTCTTCATTTTTTAAATTATTGAGTTGAACCTCAAGACGATCGGCATCAATTTTTTCTACAAAACCATTTTGGTATAATGCATTTGTTTGTCTATAAATAGAGTCTAGCCGTTGCACATTAACATGTAAAAGAGCATACTTCGCTTCATTAATAAGTACGAAATAATACGCTTTGGTGACAGACTCAATGACATTAATGCGCGTTTGTTGGCTTGTTTTTACGGTTAGTTCTTTCATTGTTCGTGCCGCTTTTAAACCAACCAAGTAAGATCCATTAAAAATAAGCTGGCTTCCTGTTACTGTGACACTTCCCAGATTTTGAAGCTGAAAAGGGAAGGCCACTACACTGCCGGCAGGAGCTGCTGGATTATTAAATGGGCTGCTGGGGCCATTCTCTAGAATGACTTTTTGAATATCTATATTATGAATCAGGTTAGCTTCTGCATTTATTTGTGGAAAACCAATAGCCATGATTTCTTTTACACGGGCATTGGCTACTTGTGCATCAATGTCTGCATTTTTAATAATGATAGAATGTTCTAAAGCATACACAATACTTTGCTCTAGTGAAAAAGCATGTGTATTGGGCTTTGCTTCATCTTGGGCATGGCTCAAATGAAACAAACTGATACTGGCGAGTACGATAATCCCTATTTTCATGGTTAAGGGCTGTATTGTTTTTTTAATCTTCTTCATGTATTTGCATGTATTTGTTTAATAATTTATGTCCTTTTAAGGTTACAATACCATGTAAAAAGTGTTGTAAAAGCTGAAGATGGACTTCTCCAGTTTTGAATTCATCAGCAGGAAAGATATCTTGATTAAAAGCTGTTTCAATAAGGTGAATACGTAGTTTAGCAAGTATAGGGACATTGATTGTTGCTCGGTATACCCCTTCTCTAATTCCGCGTTCTAAATTTGAAATAATACATTCGATAATGTATTTATCTTTAAAATCACTGAATAGTTTATAAGCATTCGGGTAATACCGTTTTAGATCGTGTAGAAGATAAGGATTCATATCTTCACAGTCTTTTTTTATGCCTTCACTTACCTTCACAATTTCCTCAAGTGCATCTTTGGCAGCGTGCTGAGCTTCACTCATTTCTTTTTTATCTATTTCAATATGGGCTTTGAGTACATCGTAGACCAACTCATCCTTGTCATGGAAATATTCATAAAGTGTTTTTTTTGAAATAGTCAATTGGCGTGCGATATCATCCATAGTGATATTTCGAATGCCATATCTAAAAAATAGTCTTTCAGTTTCTTCCAGTATTTTTTTCTTTGTTTTGATCACGGTGGCAAAACTATGGAAACTTTTATATTTTCCAAAGTTTTTTCGGTTTATTTTTCTATTTTTTTTAAGATGGTGTTTGCATGGTTGTTAGAACTAAAGAGCTGATATACGGGCTTTATTTTGTTGTGTTTGAAATCCAGTCCTTCAAGCTTTATCTTTTATGCAATAACACTTACCCTTGTATTCGTTAGATAAGCTGATAATTGCTATTTTAGCGGGTATTTACTAAAAAAAATATGGTCAATTTTAATAAGATAAACACGATAGTCGGATGGGTGGTATGTATCATAGCTGCCTTCACTTACATTTCAACGGTAGAGCCTACAGCTAGTTTTTGGGATTGTGGGGAGTTTATAGCTGTTTCGTATAAGTTGGAAGTGCCGCATCCGCCTGGGGCACCGTTGTTTTTATTAATCGGACGTATTTTTTCTTTCTTTGCTGCTGGTGATGTGACGCGTGTAGCCTTTTGGGTAAATATGGTCTCAGTTATGAGTAGTGTATTTAGTATTCTTTTCTTGTTCTGGACGATTACATTATTAGCTAGAAAATTTTTGAATAAAACGGCGCAACAACTTTCTAAAGGAGAAGGTTGGGCTGTGATTGGTGCCGGTGTTGTAGGAGCATTGGGGTATACATTTTCAGATTCATTTTGGTTTTCATCAGAGGAGGCAGAGGTATATGCGATGTCTTCTTTCTTTACAGCATTCATGTTGTGGAGTGTGTTTAAATGGGAACTTATTGAAGATGAGGCTAAGGCTAATCGGTGGTTGATTTTAATGGCGTATATGATAGGTTTATCTATTGGTGTACATCTATTAAATCTGGTGATTTTGCCTGTATTGGGACTTGTTTATTATTTTAAAAGATATTCTAAGCATACATGGAAAGGGGCATTGCTTACGGTTGGTATTACTGGTGTAATCTTAATTTTCATCATGTCGGGTATTATCACGGGTGTGCCTAGTCTTGCTGGAGCAATGGAAATCTTTTTTGTTAATACGGTGGGGCTTCCATTTGGATCAGGTATTATTATTTTCTTGCTTTTGTTTTTTGGAGGGTTGGCTTATGGAATTTGGTATTCTATTCGGAGAAATAAGGCATTATTAAATACAGCTCTTCTTTCATTTGCATTTATCATCATCGGCTATTTATCCTATGGTATTATTATTGTTCGTTCTAATTTTAATCCTCCTATTGATGAAAATAATCCGCAGAATGCGATTAGCTTTTTATCGTATCTTAAACGAGAACAATATGGCGATAGACCGTTGTTTTATGGCCCCTATTTTACATCAAAAATTGAGGATCAAGTTAAAACATCGGCGTTGTATCGCAAGGGAGATAAAAAATATGAAGTATATGACTATAAGGTGAAGCCAGTATATGAGTCTGGTAGTCAAGTTCTATTTCCTCGCGTATGGAGTACACAGCCTGAACATAAAGAAAGATATCGTAAAATTTTAAATCTTCGTCCTGATGAAAAGCCAACGATGGGGGATAATCTCTATTTTTTCTTTTCACATCAATTGGGGCACATGTATTTCCGTTACTTCATGTGGAACTTTGTAGGGAGGGAAAGCGATGAACAAGATGCAGGCTGGTTGCTGCCGTTGGATTCTTCTAAAGATCTTCCACGTGCATTAGCTGAAAATAAAGCGCGTAATAATTTTTATATGTTGCCTTTGATAGTAGGGCTGATGGGATTGTTTTTTCAATATTCTAGAAATAGAAAGTGGTGGGGTGTAGTAGCACTCGCTTTTTTTATGACAGGTGCAGCCTTGGTGATGTATTTAAATTCAGGTCCAATAGAACCTCGCGAGCGTGATTATATTTATGTAGGATCGTTTTATATTTTTGCTATTTGGATAGGCTTTGGTGTTCTTTTCATCTATTATGCATTAGAAAAGCTATTAAAAAAAGAAACCACTAGAGCAGTTATAGCCTCAGCTTTTTGTTTAATAGTTCCTGGTGTAATGGTTGTTCAAGGGTGGGATGATCATGATCGTTCGGGCAGGTATTTTTCTGTTGATTCAGCAAAAAATATGTTGTCAGCTTGTCCGCCTAATGCTATCCTTTTTACGGGTGGTGATAATGATACATTCCCGTTATGGTATGTGCAGGAAGTCGAAGGGTTTCGTACGGATGTTCGTGTGATTGTATTAACGTATTTAAATACCGATTGGTATATTGATCAGTTAAAAATGCAGATGAATAAATCTCAACCTCTTCCTATCTCGTTGCCATCGGAATCATATAAAGCTGGATCGTATGAATATATCCCCTATCAAGATGTAGGGTTAAAAGGTGGAATGGATTTGAATCAGTATATGGATTTAGTTCGAAAAAAACATCCGCTTTTGCAAGTTGAATTAGTCAGTGGAGGAAAAACAGTTATCCTTCCTTCTAAAGAATTTTTTCTTAAAATTAATAAAGCAGATGTGTTGTCTACTGAAACAGTAGGTAAAAATGATGCGCACTTGATAACGGATACAATGCGATGGGCTGTGCGTGATAATCATATTGAAAAAAACGATTTGATCATTTTAGATGTTCTTAACTCAAATAAATGGCAGCGGCCTATTTGTTTTAACTTTACATCCCGCATGAGCTGTAATCTTGATTTTTCCAATTACCTGCGTGAGGAAGGTCTTGTTTATCGATTGGTGCCTGTTGAGGTAAAGGATGCGGAATATGCGCTTAACGTAGAAGCAATGTATACCAATTTTATGACGAAGTTTTCATATCGTGGTATGAACAATCCATCTATTTATAGTGCAGAAGAATATAGCCGGTTTGCGTTGGCTCATCGTGATTTAGCTTTACGTTTGGCTTCTTTTTTATATTATAAAGGAGATAATGAAAGGTCTAAGAAAGTTTTGCTTAAGATGTTGGACGTTTTTCGTGATAAAGGCACCTATGAAGAACAAACTATTTATATGTTAACAGCACGATTGCTCTTGAAGCTTAATGAAGAATCTAAGGCAGATAAAGTAGCTGCACAATTAGTTAGTGATTTGCAAGGCTATTTGGATTTTTATTTAAAAGGAGGTAAATTATCATCTGGAATTATAGAACATTGTTTAGGAATCTTGAATCAGGTCTCCATGATATATGAAGAAGTTGGTAAAAAAGATAAAGCAGAGCAGTATTCAAAATTATTTAACAGGTATTATGAAAAAATAACTGGTGACTTGCCTACTAAATAAGTATGAATAGATTGAGTATTATTTTTTCTCTACTTTTTATTATTGCATTAACGTATACTCATGCACAAGTAGTTATTAAACCTTTTCGATCGTCTTCTATAGATTTTAATTGCAATAAACAGGTTGTTAATCGATGGAACCAACGGATTAGTGCTGTTCATGCTGCTCCTTTACAACTTCCTTTTTTTGATGATTTTTCTAGCGTCGGAGATGGTTATCCATCAGATAAAAGATGGCTTGTCGGAGGAGGTGTTTGGATTAATGATGCTATGGGTGTGGAACCACCTTCAATAGGAGTAGCTACTTTTGATGGATTAAATGGTGTAGGTACACCTTATAATCTTCAAAATCCATTTTCTGCTGGGACAACGGATACGCTTACTTCCCAATATATTGATTTAAATGGATTGCAGGCTTCTAATGTTTATTTGAGTTTTTATGTTCAAGCACAAGGTGTTGGTGATCCACCTGAGTTGGAAGACTCGCTTCTTCTTCAGTTTAAAACTATAGATCAACAATGGGTAACAGTATGGAAAAAAAGTACTGATGTTTTTTCTCCTTTTGAGTTGACGATGATTCCAGTGAATCAGTTGGAATATTGTCATGCGAATTTTCAGTTTCGTTTCCGATCATTTTCTAAGCAATCTGGCCCTTTTGATATTTGGAATATTGATTATGTCTATTTAGATAAGAATCGCAGTTTTGCTAAAACGGCAACAGTTGATGTAGCTGTATCATACATTTCTTCAAGCTTATTGAAGCGTTACACTGCTATGCCATTTGATCAATTTAAGGTTAGTATGAATACAGAGTTGGCAGACTCTTTATTTATTTATTATTCAAATCAAAACAGCATTTTCAATGTCGTTGACTTTGTAAGTGATTGGAGAGATTCCCTCAATCATCAATCTCTTGGTATACTTTATCAAGAAACACGTTCAGTTCCCGCACTTGCTAAAAAAAAATCATTTTCTACTCAACCAGTCTCAACAAGTATTAATAAAGCTCTCGACTCGGTATATCTATCCTATCGGTTTACATTAGTTACAGGTGAGTCAGCTAATCCCGAAGGATTTGAACGTAATGATCGTGCTTCTAGAACGACTATCTTATCTAACTATTATGCTTATGATGATGGTTCCCCTGAATATAGTGTGGCGCTTAATCAAAAATTTGGAAAGCTGGCTTATCGGTATATATTAAATCAGCCAGACCAGCTTACGCATATAGATATTTTTTTGGTTAAAATGATTGAAGAAGTTCAAGGTCAAAATTTTAATATTATGGTGTGGAAGCGAATAGGCGATAAAGACACAGTGTTGTATAGGCGAAATTTTTCAGCTATTTATCCTAAAGATAGAAGTTCGTTTGTGCGTTATCCCTTAGGAGATTATATTGCAGTGAAAGACACATTTTATATCGGCTGGGAGCAGACTTCAGATAAAATGCTGACTGTTGGTTTTGATGCAACGGTAAATTCACAGAATCATTTGTTTTATACAATTGGTTCGGGGTGGGTGCCATTTACACAAGCCGTTGGGAGCGTAATGATGCGTCCTGTTTTTAAGAAAGATAAAGTATTGGGTATTGAAGAAGATGAGCTTGTTTTAAATCCAAATCAATCGCAGCGTACAGATTTATTATTTTATCCCAATCCAACTTCTAACTATGTTACAGTTGGAGATGGGATAAAACATGTGCGGGTATGTGATATAATAGGAAGGGAAGTTATATCTAAGAAAATAGATCAGGATCAGCAAGTAGATCTTCGATTGTTATCCGATGGGGTATATTTAATTTTTTTAGATAATGGTCATTCTGTTGTTGTTAAGAAGTTGCTATTACGTAAATAGATTGTGTGATGTTTAATGATCCTGAATTAGATGGTAAATATTTAGGTACAATCACATCTGATTTTGTACGTGTATCTGATGTTTTGAAGGAAGCCTCTCATCAGTTAGTTGTTCGTAATATATCGCCTTATCCTATCTTTCCAATTGCTAAAGTTGATTTGCCCATTGGCAAGTTGCTTGTAGGTAAGTATGAAATTGCTCATTTAAATTGGAATTATTATATCTCTTTTTTGGATGAGTTTGTTCAGCGTGGATTAGTGTTGTCTGATCGAGTGGCTGATTTTCAGGCAGCCTATAAAAGTGCGGATGAGTTTTGCTGTCTTTTTGTTGTTGATCAGCAGTTTACCAATTTTGTGTTTGTGCCTTATCCAGAAGATTGATTCTTGTTTTTTTTGTTCCAGAAAGCTGGATCACTAAATTTGTGGACAGCCTTCTTTTATTCTAATACAAGAAATAAGACTAATTGATAATCTAATCACATTTATTTTTTTAACATACAAATTATTATTATATAGCTATAAATGGTTTAGGCTAAGTTCTTCTAAATGGATTTTATTATTTCTGTGTAATATTTATTGATTATTATATCATTCTGAATGAAGTATGAAAAAATAAAAAAGCGTAGTTTTAAAATTACGCTGATATGAGGCACGCGTTACAAACGCGCGCTAGCGAAGGAGAGCAAAATTTTGATACGGAAGCCCAATAATAAAAGCAATATGGCGCGAAGAGTGTAAAGTAACGGTAGTATCTTGTGCTTGGGTGGTAAAAAATAATATGAATGATCCTACAAGCGTAAAAATTAACCTCATTTAAGTAAATGTATATTTATGAGGCAAAGATAAGGAAAAATGTGAATTGGAAAAGGTTATTAGTTTCCTTCCCAATTTTTTAAATAATCGTTAAATGAAGTATCTTTATTTGGATCTTGTCCACCTATTTCTTGAAAATCGTAATATTCATCCTCCATTTCATATTCCATTAATATATAAATAGCTTTACCCGAATTTTCTGCAAAAAATTTCCAGACAACCTGATTGAGTTCTTTTATTTCCCAATTCTTTGGATCTTTGGCATCTCCAATATGATAGAATTTTGGTTTATCATCATTTCCACGAATAGGTTTTCCTATCCATATAATTTGTTTGGATTCTTTGCAAACTAAGTAGGAATATATGCTCATGTTTTTAGGGTTAATAATTTAATCCAAAATTACGAAATCTATTTATCTTTTGTAGTTTGTAGTTTCGAACCGGAATTGTTATTGTGAGCAGATCTGAATACGATTTGAACTATTATAAGTAATTAATTCATTATCGAAATAGTATAATTCAAATAACTTGCAAAACAAATCCACATTAAATAAGGAATAATAAGAAAAGATGCTATGCGATTTATTTTATAAAATAAGAAAACACTTATAGTTGTACATATAATCATGAAAATGATTTCTAAAAAAGCTATCAATAATAAATGTTGATTAAAAAAAACATATGACCAACTAAGATTAACGATGAATTGAATTCCAAAAATAAGTATGGCTATTCTTTTATAGCGATGATCCGAATTCCAAATAATACCAAAAGCAATTCCCATTAATATATATAGAATAGTCCATACCGGTCCGAATATCCAATTTGGTGGATTCCAACTGGGTTTATGAATTGTTTCAAACCATCCATCGGTTTGAGTAAAATA
The DNA here is from genome assembly GCA_964418605.1 of uncultured Cytophagales bacterium. Taxonomy (GTDB): domain Bacteria; phylum Bacteroidota; class Bacteroidia; order Cytophagales; family Cyclobacteriaceae; genus CAYQLY01. The sequence continues at coordinate 34,542 of CAYQLY010000003.1, read as the reverse complement.
TCCGCTTGCAACCCCTAACCCAAGAAAGATAATAATGGAAATAATTATTCTTTTCATAGTATTTAAAACGAGTTGTAGTTTAATTTATTTCCCCTAATGGATTAAATGCATACTATGACATCCAATTATCCCCGCCGTCTCTGTTCGTAATCGAGTATTTCCTAAATTAATTAATTCAAATTTATTTTCTAAAGCTTGTTCGATTTCATTCGGAGTGAAATCACCTTCAGGGCCAATGAGTAGGAGAGAAGAAGAGAATGGAGAAGGATGATCGATTAAATTTTTATTTTCAGGTTGGTAGTGTGCGATGAATTTATTCGTTTCATTTTTTATCTCAGAAAGAAAAGTAGATAATTTTTTCATTGGATGAATTAAAGGTAAATACGCTTGCATGGATTGCTTCATGGCGGAGATAGCTATTTTTTGCATACGATTTATTTTGATTTCTTTTCGTTCGGATCGTTCACATTGAATAAAAGATATCTCATCGATTCCGATCTCTGTACATTTTTCTACAAAAAACTCCATTCGCTCATTATTTTTTGTAGGAGCGATGCCTATATGAATATGATATTTTCTTTTTATGGTTAACTTTTTTTCTAAAATTTTAATCTCGCATTTTTTATAATTACTTGAATTGATTTCTGCTTGATAGAAATTTCCTTTTCCGTCTACAATTTGAATTACATCACCTTGTTTTTTTTGAAGTACCTTCATCGCATGATAGGCTTCTTCTTCTTGAAGAATAGGATGGTCTGAATCAATCGTGGGATCGTAAAAAATAATCATCTTGTGTAAAATTAATGCATTCGATCAGAACGAATGCCTATGTTTTTAATAATATCGGCTTCAATAATGAGTAATTCTTTCCATCGTGTATGGACGATGGCTACAGGCATATACTCTTTGGCTAGTTTTAAAAATGTTTTATAATGGCCTGCTTCGGAAATCATAAGATCGTGGTAAAATTTTTGCAGGCTTTTATCGGGCAGATTTTTTGATAATAGTTTAAAGCGTTCACAGCTTCTTGCTTCAATGAGTGCATTAATTAATAATTTGTCCATTAGTTGGCGTTCTAGTTTGTCTCCTTTTCGTTCATGCTTACATAATTGAATAACGTAATCATCTTTTCTTGCACGACTTAAACTATAGTCTCTTTTTTTTAGTTCTTCTAATACACGTTCGAAATGCGACCATTCTTCTGAAACAATAGGGGTGAGTGTGTCTACTAGCTTTTTACGATCAGGGTATTGAACAATTAGTGAAATGCAGCTCGATGCTGCTTTTTGTTCACAGTAGGCATGATCAATTAAAATTTCTTCTATATTTTTTTCAGCGATGTGTGTCCAGCGAGGATCTGTTGGTAGTTTTAATCCGAGTAGCATAATTGAGTTTAATCAAATCCCATCCAGCAAACGCCAAATACAAAGGCTTGCCGTTCGCCGAAATAATAAGGTGTGGTGCTATAGCCATTATCATCTGTGAGTCCCATATTGATGTAAGGGACTTTGCCAAATACACGCACTTTATTAATAAGAACATTGGCAAACCAATCAATGGTATAGTAGTTATTTACTAAGAATGAATCTTGTAGAAAAAATTGCTGGGTGACGGGCATGTAGCTGTCTGCCAAGAAGCTTGATTGGTAGTGTGCATCTAATCCTGTTTGTAAAACTAATTTTTTCTTTTTAAAGTGTTGTTCATAGTAAAAACAACTATTTGCCATCAGTTGTGGGATACGAATGACATCAGATCCTTGTTGGATAGTATAAATTCCTTTGGTTAATAAATGAAACCGCTTAATATGAAAATTTAATTCTGTAGTAGGGTGTAATAATGTTATGGTTGAATAATCTTGATGTGGTTTTGAATCGGTGCCAAAATAAATATAGTTGTTGATGAGAGAAGCTTTAATACTTGGCTTAAACTGAATAGAGGTTAAGTCTATATTTAATCCTGCCTCAGCATAGTCAGACAAACTTGATTTGAAATCATTCTGCCATTTAAAATGATTATCAGTATGACTATTTTCCAAATAGCTTGGTCCATAAAATGAACGTTGGTAGTTTAAGAAGAAAAATTTATTTTGATAATTTAATTTACCCAGATAGTTTTTAGCTGAAGTAATAGAGCTTTGTAGAAGATACTCCCCAGATAAGTTTACATAAGAGTTTTTGCTAAATCGAATTGTAAGTTCACCACCGATAAGTTTGTCTTGTTTTTGATCGTTAGGCTCAAAGAGATTAATAATTTTATAATTTCTTTGTTTAAAATAGATTCTGTAAAAATGTATACTATCGATATTGCCTTTTAAGCCTAGTTGATTTTCAAATGTTCTGAACTCTGTTTCTTCGCTTGTGCTGTCTTTTCTGAATTGAGGTGTAGGGTATATGATAGATTGAGTAGGTGTTACAATTCCAAAGCGTATAATTTCACGGCTATAATCCAATTGATGGTAAAATTGAAGTTCTGGGAAAAAGCGAATATGATGGTAAATATGATACATCATTTGCCATTGATTACTTGTCGCATTTTGAAGCTCTTTTACCGTTTTTCCATAATTAAAAATGTCTGTTTGAAAGTTGATCAACTCACGTTTTACACCACCAGGTTCAGATACATTGTGTTGTGTGTGTGTGTAACATGCTAGGATTCTATAAAAATCATTTTTTGTTTTGAATGCTGTAAAAATAGAAAAGTCCATGTGATCCACTTCGCGTTCGTTGGTGCGTGTAGATGTTCCGATTTGTCTGTTAGATACTACCCGACGAAGAGTAAACCCAGCATTCCAAGAGGGGTTGATGTTTCGACTAAATTCACCTTCTAAAAAAGAAATACGTCTTGTGCTTTGAGCATAGTATAATCGTGTATAAGGGGATTTTGTATCGTAATATTTTACATCAGATGGTTTAAGAACGTATAGGGCATACTGTTTATAGCCTGATCGAAATCCAATAGTTGAAGGTGATAGGTAATAAAGTGATTTCATGGCAGTTCCCGGATTGCCTAAATCTTGATAGGTGTATTCATTCCGTTGAACATAATTATATCTGTGAAAATTTAAAAGTATTGTATCTAGTTTTCGATAGGTATTATTTTTTAGGATATCTTCTTCTAGAAAATACTTTGTAGAGTGTGTCCCATATATGTTTTGGACGCTATCATTCACAATTTGGCCATACCCCCATGAGCTGGAAAATAGTAAAATAAGGGTGAAAAATATGTTTATATACTTCAACATGCCTATGTGAGCTCAAAAATAAGCAATAATTGATTATTTTTAGTCAATTGAAAACATATCCCATTAATACTATGAGATTTATTGTATATATAAGTTTGTTATCCATTATGCTATGGGCATGTACTGGCAAGAAACATGAATCTATTTCTAAAAAATGGAAAGTAGTTACAACCACCGGTATGATCAAAGATGCCGTGTTGAATATTGCTAAAGATTCTGTAGACGTCATTGCCTTGATGGGGCCTGGTGTAGATCCTCATTTATATAAAGCGACTCAAGGTGACTTAGAGCTTTTGTCTGAAGCAACAATTGTTTTTTATAGCGGCTTGCATTTAGAAGGAAAGATGGCTGAAATACTGGAGCGGTTAAAGAGAACCAAAAATGTAATAGCTGTTACAGATGAAATAGATCGATCTTATCTTATTCATCCTCCACATACGCAAAATGTATATGACCCCCATGTTTGGTTTGATGTATCGTTATGGATACAAGCTGTTAAAAAAGTAGGAAAGTCATTGATGGAATTAGACACGCTTCATCGTGCTTTTTATGAAGAAAATATGAATTGGTATATTAAGCAGTTGGATTCTCTTCATCTAACGGTAAAAGAAAGGCTTCAACAAATTCCTGTTGAACGTCGCATATTGATTACAGCACACGATGCATTTGGGTATTTTGGGAAAGCCTATGGAATAGAAGTGAAGGGTTTGCAAGGTATTTCAACGATGTCTGATTTTGGATTACGAGATGTGACAGATTTGATTGATTTAATTGTAAAAAGAAAAGTTAAGGCTGTTTTTTTTGAAACATCCGTTTCTGAAAAATCCATCCGAGCTGTTGTTGAAGGATGCATACAAAAAGGCCATCAAGTAGTTATAGGAGGAAGTTTGTATTCTGATGCGATGGGAACAGAAGGAACTCCAGACGGTACGTATATAGGTATGGTTCATCGGAATGTAGAAACGATAGTCAATGCTTTAAAATAAATCTAGTGAAATGATAGTTAAGTACATTGTACATTTGTTTTCAAATATTAAATTTGTACCTCATAAATAATAAATACTATGGCGTTAGTCGAAATGGTGATGCCCAAGATGGGCGAAAGTGTGATGGAAGGAACCATTCTGAAATGGTTAAAAAAAGAAGGAGATAAAATTCAGCAAGATGAGTCGGTTTTGGAGGTAGCTACAGATAAAGTAGATACAGAGGTGCCGGCGACGTATGCTGGCGTATTAAAACAAATTTTGGTTAAAGAGGGTCAGGTTGTTCAAGTGGGATCGCCTATTGCTGTTATTGATACAGAAGCAGATGTTAAGGTAGCCTCTTCTAATAGTGCATCTGGTAAAAATGAAGTAGAAAAAACAATAGTTCAAAAAAATACAACATCGACAACTATCAAACAAGAAGTATTAAAACAAGAAACTAAAACTACTACATCTAATCGATTTTATTCGCCCTTGGTTCTAAGCATTGCTAAGCAAGAAGGTATTTCTATGCAAGAGTTAGATCAGGTTCCAGGTACAGGTGTTGAAGGGAGAGTAACTAAAAAAGATATATTAGCTTATTTAGAACAGCGTACAACAAGTGATGTTAAGAAAGTAGCTCATGTTCAAACTAATAATACTAAAAATGAGTATGTATCTACTCCGGCTGTTTCAGTAACAGGTAATGTAGAAATCGTAGAGATGGACCGCATGCGTAAAGTTATTGCTCAGCGTATGGTTGAATCTAAACGTATTTCTGCTCATGTGACTTCTTTTGTTGAGGCAGATATGACAAATGTTGTGTTGTGGCGAAATAAAATTAAAGATGAGTTTAAGAAAAAAGAAGGGCAGAATATCACATTCACGCCATTGTTTATGGAGGCAGTAGTAAAGGCATTGAAAGACTTCCCAATGGTTAATGCTTCAGTGGATGGAGATCGAATCATTATAAAAAAAGATATTAATATCGGTATGGCTGTAGCCTTGCCGAGTGGTAATTTAATTGTTCCTGTCATTAAACGAGCTGATCAACTTAACTTGGTGGGTTTGACCAAGCAAGTTAATGATTTGGCTGAGCGTGCGCGTTTGAATAAATTAGGCCCGGATGATTTGACAGATGGAACATACACTATATCTAATGTTGGATCTTTTGGAAATCTCATGGGGACACCTATTATTCTACAGCCTCAAGTTGCTATTTTAGCTACAGGAGCAATCAAGAAAAAACCCGCTGTCATTGAGACGGAGCAAGGTGATTTGATTGGTATTCGACACATGATGTTTTTGTCTCACTCTTATGATCATCGCATTATTGATGGGGCCTTAGGAGGGATGTTTGTTCGACGTGTGGCTGACTATTTAGAAGGGTTTGATGTTGATAGAAAAATATAATTTCGCATATTTTTTTTAATACAGTATCTATTTTTTATTTAAAAACTAGAGAAAATTCTTTCTCCTGTATTGATATTAAATAATTGTAAATAGTTTCCCCCTGCTTCAATTCCTTCCATAATAACAATATCTTTATATAAGCTTAATGTTATGGAGTTAGAGTATCTAGAATGACCTATATTTAATTGTTTTACATCAGCTTTCCATAGGAGTGCTCCTGTTTCTTTATGGTGGGCGTATAAACTAGAACCTGTAGCTATTGGGTTATAAAAACAGAGTAAAAGAATAGTGTCTTTTTCTATTGTTTCCACCATAGATCTATCTGATAAATAGTAGTCTGCTTTTTTACCCCAGATTGGTTTTTGACTATGAATATCTATTTTTTGAAAACTAGAATTATCGATAATGGGAACTAATCCAGTAACTGATTTTTCGTCCTCACTTCGTATAATGCCATTTATAGAAGTAGATAATGTTGTTAGATCACCGTTTACGAGATTAACAAGTTGTGTGCAAGGATAAGTATTGTTGTATGATGTAAAGATGAGGCAATCATCTGTATAAGTGAAAAAACTTAAATATGGCCTATGGGTATGAGTATTTTCTTCTTTAAGAATTTTGGTATGCTCAATGTTTGTTTTGAATGCTACTTTTCCCTTCTCATCATACTTGCCAATATAATATCCATGTGTGTTATCTAATTTTTTGATATGTATAATACCTGTACTTACTTTGAGTAAAAAATTATTTCCTGTTGTATTGCTTAATGGAATATTTTCTTCTTTGTTTTCTAGTATAATAGAATAAGAAGATTTTGAGTCTGTTAGCTTTAAAAATCCTTTCTCATCTGTACTAAATATACTTGTTTTGAAAGTAACTTGAGTAGGATAGTCTTTAAACCAAATAGGTGCTTCAAATCGTTGAAAAAACTTACTATCTGTTTTGAAGTTGGATGCTATTTCTTCTTTATTTTCTATTTTTTTAAATGTATCTAAATCGATATAATAGTTTTCAAAAGGATACAGATTGTCTGATTTTTTATTAGTTTTCATTTGAGCAGTTGCAGTATAGTTTACTATTGAGGAAAGAATTGAGGAAAGAAAGAAAATATTAGCAAATACAAAAACTATTTTTTTTAATTTAATCATAGGTGAATATAGTTATTTTTAGCATACATGGTGAAACAATAGGGATATCCTTTTGTGAAAATTAATATGGTAATCGCTTAATAAAATTTGTACATTTAAAATACCCATTCAATGTCTAATAAGAATAAGAACTGTCTTTTATTTTTTTAGAATAAAAGACAGTTAAGGCTAAATTAGATTACTTCACACGCTCTACATAGGCGCCTGTACGTGTATCGACTTTGATTTTTTCGCCAGTATCTATAAATAAAGGAACTTGAATGGTCGCACCTGTTTCCAATGTAGCAGGTTTTAATGTTTTAGTTGCCGTATCTCCTTTTTTACCAGGTTCTGTATAGGTTACTTCCAGTTCAACAAAATTTTGTAATTCGGCAGAGATCGGCGTTATACCTTCTTCTAGTACAATCGTTACAATCATTTCTTCTTTCAAAAACTGAATCGCATCACCAAGCATATGTTCCTCTATATTGATTTGATCATAGGTTTGCTGATCCATACATACTAGAAAGTTTCCATCTCTATATAAGTATTGGTAGTCTTTTGTTTCTACACGAACAATTTCCACTGTTTCACCTGATCGAAAGCGGTTTTCTGCTGATTTTCCATTTTTTAAGTTACGCATTTTAGCTTGATAAAAAGCACGTAAATTTCCAGGAGTACGGTGTTCCCATTCTAAAATTTGCACTAATTCGCCATTAAAACGAATAAACATGCCTTTGGAGATATCTGACGTTGTAGCCATGTGTTATTTTTTGGCAAATTTAGGAAAAATAATAGAGTTACGCTTTGATTAGGTTCTATATGATACCCTTGAATCTATTAAAAATAAGTGAATGTCTTTGATTGTTTGTTTTACTTTTTTTATAACTCTACTAAATTTTCATATCAAATACAAGTAAAAAATTGTTAAAAATTAGTCTAAATGGTCTATTTTTTATAAATATATTTTTTAATTTAGTTTCATCTAAGTTTGATAGGTATGGAAGTTAATCAAGAGATTCTGAGCGACATTGTTGTTTATATGAAATATGCACGATATATCCCTCATATGCAACGTAGAGAATTGTGGTCTGAGATATGTGAAAGATATGAAACAATGATGGTAGATAAATACTCGTTTTTAAAAGAGGAGATACATAGTTGTATGAAATTTGTATTAGAGAAGAAAATTCTTCCATCAATGCGTGCGATGCAGTTTGCAGGTGCTCCTATCATTAGGAATAATAGCCGTATTTATAATTGTGCGTATATGCCTATAGATGATGTTCATGCATTTTCTGAAGCTATGTTTCTTCTTCTTGGTGGAACAGGTGTTGGATTTTCTGTTCAACTTCATCATGTATCTAGGCTTCCTTCTATTCAAAAAGCATCTAAACGAAGAAGATTTTTAATTGGAGATAGTTTGGAAGGATGGGCAGATTCAATTAAAATGATTATGAAAGCTTATTTCGGGCAAAATGATTCTATGCCAGACTTTGATTATTCTGATATTAGGCCAAAGGGAGCAAGGTTAGTAACTGCTGGAGGTAAAGCTCCTGGTCCAGAGCCTCTAAAAGTATGTCATGCACATATTATGGCTGTACTTGATCGAAAAAAGAATGGGGAGCAACTTTCTTCGTTAGAATGCCATGATATTATGTGTCATATTGCTAATGCTGTACTTGCAGGAGGTATTCGTAGGTCGGCTATGATATCATTATTTTCGCCGGAAGATGAGGATATGCTTACGTGTAAGTTTGGAAATTGGTGGGAGTTAAATGAGCAGCGTGGCAGAGCTAATAATTCAGCTGTTCTCTCTCGTGATACAACTACACGAGAAGAATTTTTTGAGTTGTGGAAAAAAATAGAACTTTCTGGTTCAGGTGAGCCTGGTTTTTATTTTAGTAATCATCCTGATTGGGGAACGAATCCGTGCTGTGAGATTGCTTTGAAACCTTTTCAATTTTGTAATTTATGTGAGATTAATGTGTCAGATGTTGAGACTCAGGAGGACTTAAACAGTCGTGCTAGAGCCGCGAGCTTTTTAGGAACTCTTCAGGCTGGTTTTACAAACTTCCATTATTTACGGGAGGTGTGGAAAAAGACGACGGAAGAGGATGCTCTTATAGGAGTAGGAATGACAGGTATTGCTAGCGGCTGTGTTTCAAAACTTGATTTGAAAGAAGCAGCTGAAGAGGTAAAACATGTTAATGTAGAGGTTTCAGCTAAGATAGGTATTGAATTTGCAGCTAGATGTACTACTATAAAACCTTCAGGGACTAGCTCTCTTGTGCTTGGAACTTCTTCTGGCATTCATGCTTGGCACAATGATTTTTATTTGAGACGTATGCGTATAGGTAAAAATGAATCATTGTATGAATATTTGAAGATGAATCATCACGCGTTGCTTGAAGAAGATTTATTGAATACCAAGCAAGCAATTGTTTGTATTCCTCAGAAAGCTCCTGAGGGAAGTATTCTTCGTACAGAAAATGTGATGTCTATGTTAGAGCGAGTAAAAATTTTTAATCTTGAATGGGTGCGTAATGGCTATCGTTTAGGATATAATGCTAATAATGTTTCAGCAACAGTGTCTATTAAAGAACATGAATGGAATATTGTAGGAGAATGGATGTGGAATAATAAGGCTTCTTATAATGGCTTGAGTGTCCTTCCTTATGATAATAGTAATTATAAACAGCCACCATTTGAGGATATTACTAAAGAACGTTATGAAGAACTTGAAAAGTCTCTAACAAGTATAGACCTCTCACAGGTCTTTGAATCAGATGATGTTACTGATTTGCAAGCTGAAGCCGCTTGTGCTGGAGGGTCTTGTGTGATCCAGTAATATTTAGCGTATAAGTGTTAAAGATAAGATTGTTAGAAATCTAGCGAACTTTCTTCATCGATAATTCCAGAAGTATCTGATTTGCCTTCTCCTATTTTTTGTAATGAATTTACAAATAATTCCATGGTTCCCCAACGATGTATTATTTCTCGATCATCATTGATATAAATGATTGAAAGAGTCGAAGAGGAAATATCTATGTAAAATAAATCATGCCAGTTGCCATAGAAAGGAATGTAATTTTTATTTACTTCCCAATCATCTTTCATGTCATCAGATTCTTCTATTTCTTTTATTGGCCAGAATGGAAGCGTAAGAGATTAAATAGAGTTGTTTAGCTGAATAGCGTTATATTTTTCTCCTAATGCCTCTGCATTCCGTAAAAAATCAGTGATCGTTCTATTTTTTTTCCAAGACATTATGTTAGTTTATTTTTCTGGATATAAAAATTATATAGTGGATTGTAGACAATAATAGTCAACTAAGCTAGTTGCAGATAATTTATATTCGTGCATGCAGTCGAATCGAAAAAATATTTACCGGTCCTTTTCTGTCTTGGTTATATCCTGGATTAATAAGTAATTGATATACGCCGCTGAAAAAAATTTGATCTTTAACTAATTCAGCAGAGTAGTAGACCTCGCCTAAATGCTCCCAAGAATAAGTTAGATTGCCATCGCCCAACATAAACCCTTGTCCACCTGCTTTGAGATAATTTCTATGAAATGTGGATATGCCGGAACCTGCATAGGCTATCCCAATATTATCGTGATCTCGTTTCCATTTACTTCCCTTAGATGAAAATCCTAAGCTGATGGCGCGATCAATTTCTGTAAAAGTCCATGTTTCTGTATGGCCATCATTCCAACTACTTCTTAAAAAACAACCTGTGTTATCAGTTAGTTCTTGTTCTATGTTTAGACCAAATCCATATTTTATATTTCCATATTTTCGGGTTTTTTCAATATCTGGATTGGTGGGATTCAGTAAAATGCTTTCTTGATAATTTCCCATATTAGCAGTAGTAAAAAATCCTAATAACCGAATGGTGCCTGGTCTTTTTGATAAGGTATATCTTTTTGTAAACTCTATAGTTTGTGAGCTGGCGTTAGAGATATCCCAATTCATTTCATTTCCATTGGCTGTTAATGGGACCAAGGAAAATCCATATCGCATTTCATAGCTAGGTGTTACATATTCTAATACAAAGCTTGGTGTATAACCACGGGTATTAGCGGGATAATCCCACGCCCCATTTGACATTAACGCCCAGCAAATAAATTGTGTTCGAGCATCATGCGTGTAAGAATTATTATCAAAATAATCAGCTATACTTATTTTGCCAATGGTAAATGAAATAAATCGGTTAGGTTTGTATTCGCCTAGTTGATTAAATCCATTTTCCTGATACGTTGATTCATGTGTTAGTGCAATCAGTTGTCTGTAAAAAAGTTTGGCTAAGTAAATCTTAGGTGATGGGTCACCTACACGGAATGTTTCACCATTAGGTGCTGCTGCTACACCTAATACTTTGCTGATTCCAGAGCCTCCGGCTATTTCTGGATTGATAAACATGCTAGCTCCCTTCCATAGTTTTGCTCCAGCAAATAAAGTTCCTGTGAGAGAGGTTGCATTTTCTTTTTCAGTAGATAAACTATTTTCTCCTGCATAATCTGCGGTAAAAGAAGGTTTAAATTGATTAATAATAGTTGTTTGAAAATGAAAGGAAAAGCGATCGTTTTTTAATGAATCAGAATCTTGTGCTTTTGCAGTTAGATTTATAAGGCTAAATAGTAATAGTAAAAATATGAAATAACGTAACATAAAGTTGTCAATAATGTATATGTTTTGCAAATATAGATATTCATTTTAGAAATCAAGGGCAGATAGTTTATTGTTTTAGCTATCATTTACTTGAGGTGTTCTAATAGACAATGAGCGTAAAGAGGATAGCTTCTATATTTAGGAATGCAAGACTATTCGATAAGGCGCTACGTGCATATTTATATTTATTTTTCTATCATCATCTTTCGAATATATTTCACAGGTGTATTTCCATAGTTTAGAAACTGTTCGTGAAATTTTTTTAGATTGAATTGGGCTTTTAGCTTATTTTTTAATTCTTCTCTGAAGCTGTAAATTTCTGTGTAGCCGGTGTAGTAGGAGCAGAGCTGAACTTGTGTTAGCATAACTCTTTTCCATTTTCCTTCTGCTTCTGCTTTTTGTTGAAAAGCTTCATCTATTAATAAATGTAAGGCTTCTTCTTTTGTCATATTTTTGACATGAACACTGTAATCCAGAATAGTATTGCAAACAACACGTAAATGCCATTTATAATACATCAACCACATTTCTGGTTCATTATTTCCGTAGCCATTTTCTAGCATCATTCGCTCAGTATAAACAGCCCATCCTTCAACCATCGCTGTATTACCAAGAATGGATTTAATGATGCTGGGTGACTGGTTGCTATAGACCAATTGTGTATAATGTCCAGGGATGGCCTCATGGATATTTAATATTTGTAAAGTATACATGTTGTATTCACGCAAATAACTTTCTGATCGCTCTTTAGTCCAATCAGAAAGACTGCCGACATTATAATACGTATTTCCATTCTTATCATAGGGGCTTGGTGCAGAAACAGACACGTCAACTACACCAGCCATATAAGCAGGTTCTTTACGTACAATGAGGGGTTTCGATGGATTAATATATATTAAATCCTTTTTTTTGACAAAGTCAATGAGAATAGGAATTTGTTTTTCTATACTTATTTGAAAAGAATCGGCTTGAACATGGTTTAATGAAATTTGATCAATCACTTCTCTGATTAATTTGAGTTGATCAGTAGGCTTTGGTTTTTGTCCCATATATTTTTTCCAAAGCTGGTTGGCTAATGTAGCCATTTCTCTATGAATTTCTTTTTTTCTCGATAAGGTTTTTTCATATACCTCATCAATGGTATAGCTGGATTGAATATCAAATTCAAATTTTTTAGTGTAGAGTTCTTTTCCTAGTCTAAAACTTCGAGGGGTTTCATTTTTTAATGCTTTCAACCAATTGGCAAAATCAGTCATTGTTTTTATTGCTTCTTTTGCTCGAACATGGATTTGTTGTTTTTCTTTTTCTGCTAGATGAGAGATTGCCAATGCCTTTGGTAAATCGTTTTCAAAAACAGATATCCCACCTTTATTTTGATCAATAGCTAACTGAGTATGTTCATGGGTTGGGTTTTTAATATTTTTTTTAGCCGCTTCATAATACGCAGAAATACTAGCCATGCGTATGTAAAAATGACGTAGACGTGTATCTAGTGATTCATAATCCTCATTAAGTATGGTAGCAAATCCATCGGCCACATTATAAATAGAAGGATCCCATTCGTAAATTTTTTGTTCATTAACGGCCCATAGTGCTCGGGTTAATTCATTTTCGATTAAATAATAATCGGTTTTGTTCTCTGAAGAGAGGTTGGATAGGTCAAATGTTTTTAAGGAATCTAAGTTTGCTTTTGCAAATAGGATTTGGTTTTCTCTTGATTGTTTATTAGGTATGATAAGTAATGTATCAAGTTTATGATATTCATAGCTCAGCCATTGTTTCCAACCTGAGTAGGGATAGATTAGCCAAATTTGTTCAGAAAAATTATTTTTATAGTTTTCAAAATTTTTATCTTGATTGCTTGATGGATTCTCTTTTTGGTTTTTGGTACGGCAAGAAACTATAATAATAGAGAGCGTGATTAAAAGAAATGATTTTTTCATATGGGTTATTTTAATGTCATAAGATTATTGTTTTTTTTAAAAAACAAAATAGTGAAGGTTTAGTTGAACCCACGAAAAATCCCATCCTTGTCTACGCTGTCTGCAAAGTCGATAAAATCCATATTGGCTTCAGAGAGATTATTTTCTACACCCCACACTTCAGAGGGGATGACACGAAAATGTTTTCCAGGCTCATCAATGAGGTCTATACATAGAATGGAGTGTTCGCGATTTGATATGCTTTGCTCATCTACTATAAATAGGATTGGATGCTCATAGTCATCAGGTAAGAGAGACAGTAATTGGTTTGTTTTTAGACCTTCATATTTTTTATCACTATGAAACTCGACATTGGGAAGAAATCCATTTTCAGATTCTGGTGTTTTTATTGATTTGCAAATAGACTTCCAGATTTTTTCATCAGAAAAGTCAGTTCGTAAAACTAATACATCGTTGGTGGTTGGAATTTTTTTCATTTATTTGATTATTTAAAGATAGAAAATAAAATTAGATTTTACAAATCTGTAATAGAGAAGCATACGTTATAAGCATATGTTTGCTGGCAAGTAAAATACTAAATTAAATAGGTATATTTCTAATTTCTTATCATTGTAAAATCTAAAAATGTTGATTAATTACTATGGAAGCTAAATTCAAATATAAAATACTAGCCAATGTCGGTGGATATGCTATTATCGAGCAAGATGGAAAACTCATTTTTGTTAATTATGGTACGAGCTGGCTCTACACATTTAATTTTATACTTATAATACTATGTGTTGTTACTTTTACAAATGGTATCATTCAGTTTATAATGAATAATATGCTTGCTGGAATGCTATTGTCTTCAACCGGGATAGTAGCAGTATTGTTACTGGTTATTGGAATTCGCGTACTCAAAAAATCCAAAAAGAAACCACTGGAGAAAATTACTATCATTTGCATGGTTGATTTAATAACAAAAGAATTTTTGAATAAAAATGGTCAACCCCTTGTTTCACTTGATGTTGTTCGATTTGGTCGTGTAATGCAATTATTTTCATCATTTTATGCTATACAGGCTGAATGGTCTGGGGGGAAGATGATTGTGCTTCGCGGCAATCCATTCGCAGGAGGGAGTGCTGGCTTTATTGATGTGTTAAAAAAGAATGGCTTAATGAAATAAGGTGTTTTCTGCAAACAATTTTAAGTCATGTTCAACTTTAGTAAAGCATCAGGATAAATAAATTTTTTAATTAATTGTTTTCTTATCTAAAAATTACAAAATAGTAAATTTGAGTATACAGAGACATTGATATATGACAATAAAAGAAATTTGGGAATCAATAGAAAAGTCACTTAGTGAAATCATGCCTGATTATCAGTCTACATTATTTAATGATGGAGTATCTGATTCTGATGTAAATAAGTTAGAAAAAGCTATTGGTGTAAAGCTTCCAAGCGATTTTATAGAATTTTATAAAATTCATAATGGTTCAAATTATTTTACTTTTATCTATGGTGAAGAATTCTTATCATTTGACCGAATGTTGCATGAATGGCAGATATGGAAAGATTTAGGAATTTCAGAACCATCTGATCCGGAAATTGGTATAAAAGATGATTGGTGGAATCCTTTATGGATTCCTTTACTAGTCCTCGTTACAAACGAGGACTAGTAAAGGAGGACTAGTTGTGGTAATGAATAGTTTATTTCTTGTTTAGATAAAAGGATTCATTCTCTACTAATAACTTACTGATATGATTTAATTGTTTAATCAAGCCTTCATCCTTTATTTTTAATAATAAGCTTGGTAGCTCTTTACCTAATTGTATCCATTTGTAATGTCTCTGTGTAAAATAAGTAGTATTGAGTAGCCAATGATCTGTTTCGTTAGATATTTCAAAAAGATCAAAGCTATTAATGGTGTCAAATAAAAATAAAACCAGTTCTTTTAAATTTGAGTCGGAGATAGGATAACTGGTTTTTAATAACTGATAAATAAGGCCTAATAAAAAGAATGGATCATCAATATGATCATCATCAAACGTATTAAATAAATCTATTTTCCAGGCTAAAAAAGAAACTAAACTTTGTTGAAAAGAGGAGCCTAAATAATTGCTACTTTCAATGAGTTGAATCAATGTTTGATTATTCCCCTCCTGTTCCATGAAATAATTATTTGGAAATGTCTCTGCAATCAATAGTATGGTACAACAAAATGCACGTTCGATATGTTCATTTTTTATTTCTTCTGTTTGACTATCAATAGGTGGATTACTCCATCTTGTTAAAGCTAGCACTTCATAGCTCCATGTGTCGCTTGTTGGAATAATCAATGTTTTTTTAATAGATTGAAGAATTATTAAATTTTCTTCAGCTTCATATCCATAATCTGCATTAGCAATGCTTAGTAAACCTTCTTCAGTAATTACAGATGAAAGAAGTTGTAATAGCTTTTTTCTATCGGGATGTAAAGAATGAATTATTTTTTTAATACTATCTTTTTTAGTTGGATCCATTGCTCTGCTATAAATATAATGATAAAGGATTTATACAATCAATTTAAATTAACTAGATTGAGAAAAGATAGAGAATAAAAGCGCCCTTTACTAGTCCTCGTTGTAAACGAGGACTAGTAAAGGGCGACATACTAAAACTTATTTGTTGGTTTTTTTATTCTTTTTTAACTTTTTAAAAAAATACTCTATTTCATCAATCGATGGCTTGACTAATTGTTCTTTATATTGATCATAGGCAGCCTCCACCATAGTCATTATCTTTTTAAAAATTTCCTTGGGGAGTATGCTACGATAATCATATGTCTCCCGAAGCACATAACTAATTGCATAACGGTACTCCACTTCCACTAATTCATGCAAAAGTTCAAACCCCATGGAACCACCCCGCCCCTGAACCAGCGCGCTTATTAATAAAGATAGAAATAAAACCTTATCTGCCATAGCTTTTTTCTTTAGCTTGGTAAATATGGGCTCGTCTTTTTCTTTCATCATTCTCAATATCATGGCTGCTACCGCTACCGAGATATTATCGTCTCCTTCTTCAAAATATTTCCAAAGCTGGTCAATTATCTCCTGATCTGGTTCCACCTGCGCTTCCCGCAACAATTCCTTCAAAGGATAATAGAGCATACCATTTCCCGCCAACCATCCAGAACCCAATTCTGACAAAAGTTCAAGAAATTCTTTTTTATTAAACTGTTTATCAAACCGTATATCTTCGTAATTAGTCATGCCTTTAAAATATTATTTACAAAACCTTAAACATATCCATCATAACATACCATCCATACTTCATCAAAGCCAGAATATTTTTTACCCTTTACTAGTTCTCGTTTGTAACGAGGGCTAGTTGGAGAAGAAAAACCAAATATTTTGTTTACCAAGTTTGTATGATATGATGAATATCAGGATTTTGATGAGGAATATGTAAAAATCGCAGCACAGGCCAACAATAATTTTCAAAATTAGCTATTGCGCGTTTATCTAATGTCGATGTATAAGAATTAACATCATCTTCATAAGCATACCCATTTGAAGCGAGATATACACCAAATACACTATTTTTTCCTTCATTAAATCGAAGTGATTCACTTCTTGTATCAGCATCTATAGAAAACAGATCAGTATAATATCGATATCTATAATATTGTTTGTTTTTATGTTGATCGAAATAAGAGGGAATAATTTCTCGATCACTAAGAGGAGTAAAGTGCTCGCAAAGATTAAGTAAATCAAAAAATGTATAGATATCGATTATACTATCATTAAAATCGGTTTTTCCTTCTGATTTAAGAATATCATAATGAAAGGGCAAACTATCTACAATTTCATTTATCCATTCTTCTCGTATAGTAGGAAAATTTTCTTTCAGTTCTTTTTCCCATACTTTTTCAGCTATGTATAAAAGTATATCCTTTGATTGGTTAAAATCAACCTCTATACCGTAGATGGCCATGTGAGTAGCTTGATAACTCATTCGTTTTATAGTTAATTTAATAAGAAAATGTAATTATAATCATGTGTGTCATATAATTCTTTGTGAAAAATCCCATCTTCAAGTGTTAATAATCGCATATCTAAAAAAACTCTATACCTAAGAAATTTTCACTTTTTATCTTGCTTTTAAGATTTTTTTCATTGGAATTCATTTTTCGTTGACCTCTATAAATTGCAAGGTTTACACCTTTATATTTATTAAAATTTCCTCTCATTTTTTTATCCCAGAACTCATAAGAATCTATTAATATTTTACTTATGCGACGAAAATTAGTTACCCTTTCTAGGCGTAGTTTATAACTACGCCTGATTATTAAAATAACTATATATCAGCGTAGTTACAAACTACGCTGAGTGGGGGCGAATATAATTCAAATTGTAAGACTAATTGCTGCCTGGTAAGTCAATACTTATTCTACTAATGGATTGGAAATCCTCCGTATAGCTTACATATAATTCAAACCCTTCAGTCTTCAGTTTCCAGCGATCCCAATAAAATTTCTCATTACTTTTTATAGGTTTCCCAAACCGCTTACGAAGAACGGTTTGCGAATCTTCGAGCTTAAGATTATATGGTAGAGCTCCTGTATATATACATTTATTTAATTTAGAAGGCCTTAAAATCATAAGCACTCCCGATAAGATTGGGGTATTGGGTTTAAAGGGCGCTTTTTTGCCTGAGTATAAAAAACTACTATTGGCAAAAACGATATTCATTCCAGTAGCTTTAATATCAAAGCGTTCATCAGAATCCGTTCTGCCTACTTTTATTTTTTGTGTAATACCGACTTGAGCAAGAGCATGTTGTACCTCTGGATCATCAGCAGGTTTTCCAAAAAGATCAACCCAGGCTTTGTATTCTTTATAGTTAGCATTCTTATCTATGGTTTTATTTTTAGCTATATTTTTTTGAAGAGTAGGATCAGGTTGAGGTTCAAAATTTGTAATCCATTCTTGAAAATCAGGAATTTTTGCAGATATCGCTTTTACTTCTTGTTCCACCAACCATTTAGTAAGTAGAGGGCGACTGGCAGATGCTTCTTTATCGTCTAAATCATTTATGGTAGTTTTTCCTTTGCTTAATGCTATTAAAAAAGATTCTAGTGAGGGGGAAACATTATCTAATGCACCTTCTGAACCAATTAATACTACTGCTGGTGCTTTACCTCCATAATTCCATAAAGCCAATAATGATCCATCGGGTAGATGAAGAAAAATGCCTAGTTTAGAACAAATAGTTTTTATAGCAGTTTTGTCTAAACCCTCTGGCATAAATACTTTAGGCATGGGCTCGCTTTCTACAGAATCAAAATATCCTAATGTTCCATGGGGAATTTTTTTTAGCCATTTCGCAAAATCAATTAATAATTGTGGTACAGGCATTTCTTTTGGGAATCCTTTTTTGAAAGAATCAATATTAACGTGAATTTTGGTCATAGTTCGTAATTGTGTTTATAAATTTAAGATAAATTAAATTATGTTGATAGGGTGTAAAAAATATGAATATGTTTTGTAACTACATCCCTTTCTAAGCGTAGTTTCTAACTACGCTTAAATATTTATTAAAAAACTTATTTCATTTTCCTCCCCAACACTCTCACCACTTTTTCTACAATTGCTTCAGCTGTGAGTCCATATTTTTTCATCAGCTCTTCCGGAATACCACTTTCTCCAAATGTATCATGGATACCCACCATTTCAAGAGGAGTAGGGTAGAAACGAGAGAGAAGTTGAGCAATGCTATCACCCAATCCACCGTTGAGTTGGTGCTCTTCGGCAGAGACAGCGGCTCCTGTTTTTTTAATCGAAGTGAGAATGGCTTCTTCGTCCAACGGTTTTATAGTATGTATATTAATAACTTCCGCTTGAATTCCTTTTTCTCTTAAGATCGCTTCGGCTTCAATTGCTGGCCAAACTAAATGACCTGTCGCAAAAATACTTACATCTTTTCCTTCAATGAGTTTCACTGCTTTTCCAATTTGAAATTTCTGATCAGCTGGAGTAAAAATCGGAACCACTGGTCGTCCAAAACGTAAATACACCGGTCCAACATGATCCGCAATCGCTATCGTCGCCGCTTTCGTTTGATTAAAATCACAGGTATTAATTACTGTCATCCCGGGCAACATTTTCATCATCCCAATGTCTTCTAAAATTTGATGCGTGGCGCCATCTTCTCCCAACGTAATGCCTGCATGCGAAGCACAGATCTTTACATTTTTTCCTGAATACGCAATTGACTGTCTGATTTGATCGTATACACGTCCGGTAGAAAAATTAGCAAAGGTTCCTGTAAAAGTAATTTTTCCTCCAATCGTCATTCCAGCTGCAAGACCTATCATATTGGCTTCGGCAATTCCTACTTGAAAAAATCGTTCAGGAAATGCTTTTTGAAACGCATCCATTTTTAAGGATCCCGTGAGATCAGCACACAAGGCGACTACGTTTGGATTCTTTTTTCCTATTTCCAACAATCCCTCTCCAAATCCGGAGCGGGTGTCTTTTTTTTCCGTGAAGGTGAATTTCAGTGTACTCATTATATATAGTAAAAAAATGATAAAATTAGGAATGATGCTAATGCTTAAACTAATAATGGTTGTTGTTTGGGCAAATTTAGGCTATTTTTAAACAATTTACTTTTAAAGACTATTAATGAATACTATCAGCGAGATATTGAAACAACGCATCCTTATCATCGATGGAGCCATGGGTACGATGATTCAACGGTATAAACTCAAAGAAGAGGATTATCGAGGCGATCGTTTCAAAAATTTTGCACATTCTTTAAAAGGAAATAATGATTTATTATCTATCACTCAACCACACATTATAAAAGAAATTCATGCGGCTTATTTAGAAGCCGGAGCAGATATTATTGAAACCAATACATTTAATTCCAATTCTATTTCTATGGCCGATTATCACATGGAAAATTTAATTTATGAGTTGAATGTTCAATCAGCTAAGATTGCTAAAGAAGTAGCCGATGAATTCACAAAGAAAAATCCATCGAAACCGAGATTTGTAGCTGGAGCGATTGGTCCTACCACCAAAGCAGCTTCGCTTTCTCCAAATGTAAATGATCCAGGATTTCGCGCAGTGACGTTTGATCAATTAGTAGAATCGTATACTGAACAGATCCGTGGATTGATCGATGGAGGAGTAGATGTGTTATTAATCGAAACGATTTTTGACACACTCAATGCGAAAGCAGCGTTGTTTGCGATTGATCAGTATTTTGAAAAAACAGGAAAGAAAATTCCGGTGATGGTTTCAGGTACAATTACCGATGCCAGTGGAAGAACATTATCTGGACAAACACTCGAAGCCTTTTTATATTCTGTTTCTCATATTCCTTTATTAAGTATTGGATTGAATTGTGCGTTGGGAGCTAAACAACTTCGTCCCTATGTGCAAGAGCTTTCTGATAAAGCTCCTTTTTATACGAGTGCATATCCAAATGCTGGATTACCTAATGCCTTAGGTGAATATGATGAAACACCTGCAGAGATGGTCGCTCAGTTAAAAGATTTTTTAGAAAATAATTTTGTAAACATGCTCGGCGGATGTTGTGGAACCACTCCTGAACATATTAAACGTATCGCTGAAGTGGCTAAAAATTATAAACCTCGTGTTATCCCTTCGATTACTCCTTCGGCTCAGTATAGTGGATTAGAACCGCTGACTATTTTTGAAGGAAGTAATTTTATCAATATCGGAGAGCGAACAAATGTCACAGGATCGAAAGCCTTTGCGCGATTGATTAAAGATAATAAATACGAGGAAGCATTAGTCGTTGCGCGTTCGCAAGTAGAGGGAGGAGCGCAACTCATCGATGTGAATATGGATGAAGGGATGTTGGATTCGGAACAAGCGATGACGACATTTTTAAATTTAATCGCTTCAGAACCAGATATTGCCAAGTTACCCATCATGATTGATTCATCGAAATGGTCGGTGATTGAAGCAGGGTTAAAATGTGTGCAAGGAAAATCAGTCGTCAATTCTATTTCTTTAAAAGAAGGAGAAGAAAAATTTATTGAGTATGCGAAGAAAGTAAAATGTTATGGAGCCGCTGTCGTCGTGATGGCATTTGATGAAAAAGGACAAGCGGATACTTATGAACGAAGAATAGCCATTTGCAAACGAGCGTATGATATTTTAGTTCAAAAAGTAAAATTCAAAAAAGAAGATATCATCTTCGATCCAAATATTTTAACGGTAGCTACCGGAATTGAAGAACATGCCAATTATGCGGTTGATTTTATTAAAGCTACGAAATGGATTAAAGAAAATTTACCTGGCGTAAAAGTAAGCGGAGGAATTAGTAATATTTCATTTTCATTCCGAGGAAATGATGTCGTACGTGAAGCCATGCATTCAGCCTTTTTGTATCATGCGATTCAAGCAGGATTAGATATGGGAATTGTGAATGCAGGAATGATTGAAGTGTATGAAAATATACCGAAAGATTTATTAGAACGAGTAGAAGATGTATTGCTCAATCGAAGAGCGGATGCGACTGAACGATTAGTTGATTTTGCGGAGAAAATAAAAGGGAAAGGAAAAGAATTTGTACGAGATGATGCCTGGCGAAATGAAAAATTAGAAACACGTATTTCACACGCCTTAGTAAAAGGAGTGGTAGAATACATCGATCACGATATGGAAGAGGCGAGGGGGAAATATGCTACTTCATTAGAAATCATCGAAGGACCGTTGATGGCAGGAATGAGTATCGTGGGGGATTTATTTGGAGCTGGGAAAATGTTTTTACCTCAAGTGGTGAAAAGTGCACGCGTAATGAAAAAAGCAGTAGCTTATTTAACTCCATTTATGGAAGAAGAGAAAAAGAAAGCTACTGTTGGAAAAAAACAAGGTGCAGGAAAAGTGTTGATGGCAACGGTAAAAGGCGATGTGCATGATATTGGAAAAAATATTGTGGGAGTGGTGTTAGGATGTAATAATTATGAAGTGATTGATTTGGGTGTGATGGTTTCATGTGAAAAAATTTTAGAAACAGCTCTTCAGGAAAAAGTAGATGTGATTGGGTTGAGCGGATTGATTACTCCTTCACTCGATGAGATGGTGCATGTGGCTAAAGAAATGGAACGGCAAAAATTTTCTATTCCATTATTAATTGGAGGAGCAACGACGTCACGTATTCATGCGGCAGTGAAGATAGCGCCTCATTATTCTTCGCCAACCATTCATGTATTAGATGCATCCCGAAGTGTACCCGTTGTAAGTAATTTATTAAGTAAAGAAAATAAAACAAAATTTTCGCAAGACATAAAAGAGGAATACGAAAAACTGCGAACAGATTATTTAGAAGGTCAAAAGGAAAAAACGTTACTTTCGATTTCACAAGCACGAGCCAATAAGTTTAAAACGAATTGGAATGAACGAAACGTTATTCCGCCTTCTTTTTTAGGGGTGAAATCATTTTTAAATTATTCATTGGCTGAAATTTCGAAGTATATCGATTGGACGCCATTTTTTCAAACATGGGAATTGGCTGGACGTTTTCCTAAAATTTTAGAAGATGACGTTGTTGGAAAAGAAGCAACGAAGCTATATTATGATGCGCAAGATTTACTCAAAAAAATAATTGAAAATAACTGGTTGCAAGCCAATGCAGTGATCGGATTTTTTCCAGCACAAACAGTGAATGACGATGATATTCAAGTATATAAAGATAGTGATTATTTCATCGCTTGGAAACAAGATAAAGAATCAGGTCATTGTTTTCATAACCACAATGATCGTACCTATTTTAATAAGATAGCTACCTTGCACATGTTGCGTCAACAAGGTAAGCGAGCAGATGGAATTCCAAATTTATCCTTAGCTGATTTTGTTGCACCTGAAAATCATGGCATTCAAGATTATATTGGTGGATTTGCTGTGACAGCTGGAATTGGAATAGAAAAAATCGTAGAAAAATTTGAAAAAGAACATGATGATTATAGCAGTATTATGATTAAAGCCTTGGCTGATCGGTTGGCTGAAGCTTTTGCTGAACTGATGCATCAACGTGTGCGTAAAGAATTTTGGGGATATGCTTCCGATGAAAACTTATCAAATGAAGAGTTGATTCGAGAAAAATATAGAGGCATTCGTCCAGCACCAGGCTATCCGGCTTGTCCTGACCATACGGAAAAAGAAACACTTTTTAAGTTGTTACAGGTTGAAGAAAATACAGGCATTCGATTGACAGAAAGTTTTGCGATGTATCCGGCTTCATCAGTAAGTGGGTGGTATTTTTCACATCCGGAATCTAACTATTTTGGACTAGGAAAGATTGAAAAAGATCAGGTAGAAGAGTATGCCAAACGAAAAAATAAAAGCACTACAGAAATGGAAAAATGGCTATCATCTCATTTGAATTATGAAATTTAATCTATTATTGTAGTCTTAATTTTTAAAGCAAGCAAATATGAAAAAAATCAGTTCAATTGTATTATTTTATTTTAATATAGTTTTTATTTCCTTTTCTCAACAAAAAGAGATTGGAAATCTAGTTATTCACAATATACCTGATTTTTCGAATCAGAATTTTGGAAAGTTGAATCAGTATCAATCTACTCGTGCAGCTGGATTTGCGGCTTGGGATACGAAAGGAAAGGGTATATACATACTGACACGTTTTGGAGAAACAATGCAAGTACATCATGTCAGTGGCCCACGTGCGTATAGAGAACAATTAACTTTTTTTTCAGATCTTATAAGCAAAGTGATCCCATGTGGGGACAAAGGTTTTTTGTTTGTAAAGGATACTGGAGGGGATGAGAATTATCAAATCTATTTTTCAGATGCTAAGACAGGAACTATTCAATTGTTGACAGATGGTATTTCTAGAAATGCAAACTATGGCGCAGCTGGTATTCTTTGGCATGCATCACGAGGGCAGTTAGTTTATCCATCCAGTAAAAGAAATGGAGCAGATGTTGATATATACATAAGTGATCTGAAAGGATTGTCTTCAGAAAAAAAAATACTTGAACTCGAAGGAGGTGGATGGGAGCCAATCGATTGGTCGGATGATGGAAAATGGATTTTGTTAACTAATAGTATTTCTGCTACACAATCAACTTTGCATTTATTTAATCTTAGCTCTGGTCAATTCGAACAGCTTAACCCAAGCTCAAAAGTGATAAACTATGGTAGTGCTGTATTTACTAAAGATGGACAGGGTTTGTTTTTTACCTCTGATGAAGATACAGAGTTTCAGACGTTGCGGTATATGGATTTAACGTCCAAAAAAATCAGATCTGTTGCTTCTTCTATTTCTTGGGATATAAATCAACTAGAAAGAAGTAAGAATGGCAAATATATTGTTTTCGTTACGAATGAAAATGGATATAGTAAAGTTCATTTGTTAGATACAAAATCGTTTCGTTATCAAGTATTAAAAAATATTCCAGAAGGTGTAATTACATCTTCTGTTAAGTTTAATGATGAAGATACTCAACTTGCATTTTCAATAAGTGGTCGTCTACCTTCCGATGTGTATACTTATGACCTTAAAAAAGAGAAACTAGAACGATGGACATTTAGTGAAGTAGGTGGGCTTCACACAGAAAATTTTGTTGATGCGCAACTTATTCAATACCCCACGTTTGATTCGGTTAATGGAAAACCAAGATTAATTCCGGCTATCCTGTATATGCCTAAAATCGTGAGTCAAAAAACAAATCGATTTCCAGTGTTAATTAATATGCATGGGGGGCCAGAGGCACAGTCTGATCCGAAGTTTAATTCATTTACTCAGTATTTAATAGATGAGTTAGGGATAGCTGTTATTTATCCGAATATAAGGGGTTCTTTCGGATATGGAAAGTCGTATCTTGAGTTGGATAACGGGTATTTGAGAGAAAATTCAGTTAAAGATATTGGTTCATTATTGGATTGGATTGAAAAACAGCCCAATTTAGACTCAAAGCGGGTAGCAGTAACTGGCGGATCTTATGGTGGATTTATGACATTAGCTTGCATGACAAATTATAATGATCGTTTAAAGTGTGGGATAGATATAGTAGGAATTAGTAATTTTGTTACATTCTTAGAAAATACAAGTCCATATAGACAAGACCTGCGAAGAGTAGAGTATGGCGACGAACGTGATCCAGCGATGCGTGAATTTTTAATAAAAATTTCTCCCACAAATAATATTCAAAAAATAACTAAACCCATGTTGATTATTCAAGGTAAAAATGATCCACGTGTTCCTGTGTCAGAATCAGATCAAATGGTAGATGCCTTGGAGAAAAAAGGAAATAAGGTGTGGTATATTATGGCTAAAGATGAAGGACATGGATTTGCTAAAAAAGTGAATAAAGATTTTCAAAATGCAGCGACTACTTTGTTTCTTAAAGAGTATTTATTAAAACAAGAGTCAAGATAACTTTAGAGGGTTATTCTTAAAGAAAGTTAATAAAATTAAGTTGTCTTAACCCAAAATTTATTAAAAATGTTCAACTTATTATTTAAAAATTATATAATAAAATTATACTTTTATATATATTTGAATTAATTAAGCCTGTATTTTTTATGAAATCGAACATTATACAAATTCTCGTACTCTTTGTAGTTGTATCTTTTTCTTCTTGTAAAAAAGAATCAGAAGAACCTGCTTCTACAACACAAACGCCAACGCCAGCACCAGCACTAAATTCGCTTATTGCAAATCCTCAACAAGGAAAACCATTTACAACTGGTGTAATTGATGATTTTATATTAGTGGCTAATGATAAGGATGTTGCCATTGTTGTTGCTAATAATACTACTGGCAAAATTTATATCGTGGCTAGTGACGATAATAATGTAGCTGACGCATCTGCAAATGCAATTACTTCTATTCCTAATTTGAAAAATCAAATAGCACAAAAAATGGGTGTTACTTCTGATAAGTTATCTATTCTTGATATGGAGGTTAATCCTATTTCCAAATCAGTCTATGTGCTTGTTGAAAAACAAAGCCCTAGTAGAGTATCCTCTCTATTTAAAATAACGAAAGGCAATGAGATTTCACTTGTTGATTTAGAAAATGTATCATATGTTGCAATCACATTTTCTACAAATAATAACGTGCTTCAAGATATGTCTTTTGGAGGGAATGATCTTTATGTAAGTATAGGGCAAATTTTTGGTTTAGCAGGAGAAATTGGAAAAATAACAACTCCTTTTACTCATGATGTTGTAATGACTAAAAAAGCAACAACTGTATTTAAATCAAATTGGGGGGGCGGATATCATACAAATGCTCCTCTTGAAAGAATGGTCTTTGGAAAAGTAGATGGAAAAAATCGATTAATCGGAGTTACTACATGTGCTCCAGGTTTTTCTTTTGAAGTAAGTGATATTGTAAACGGAGCAGGGCTATTACAAGTAGAAGAATATTTTAATTTAAATGGCGGAATGCCTTCAAAAGTTTCGTTCGTTAATCAAAATGATAAAGTTTATTTAATAGAACTTCATGAGAATCATCGTATTGTTCGAATAGGAAAGAAATATATAGATGGAACAGGGATCAGTAAGAATATGACTTCCCCACTTCTAATTCAGGGAGATATGAGAGCAGGTGGATTAACAGATGAAGATCTAAAAATTTATAATGGGTCTTACATCATGATGGCAAAATATAGTGATACTCAGTTTCTTGTTATTGAAGAAGCAGGTAATTTGAGTTTGTTAACACTATAAAAAATAAAACTATAATTCCAATGTTATTTATAAGAGGGATGAAAAATAATTTTCTTTTTTTTATTCCTCTTATTTTTATTTTTGCGTGTGTTAGAAATAAAAATAAAATATCTGTTAATTTAGCAAATCCCTTAAAACCTATTATTGCTGTAAAATTATCTTCTGATCGTATCAGTAGCCTGTATACATCCAATAATACTATATCTATAGAAAAAGCCAATTCTATTCTTTCTCTTCATCTTGTTGCAGATAACATCACCTCTAATCATTCAATTATAGGGACTTATTTTATAGAAAATGATTCATTGAAATTTATTCCTTATTTTGACTTAGGAAATGAATTAAATTTTGAAAGTAGATTTTATGTAGATAGAGATACAGTCAAAAAAAGATTTTCTACTCCAAAGACTATTATTTCTGATTCTATAACTACAGAGGTAGTCTCTGTATTTCCTTTAACTAATAGAATTCCTGCTAATATTCTTTCATTTCATATTCTGTTTACATCCCCTATGCAAGAAGATGTAAAGGCTTTTGCCAAAATACATTTGTTGGATGAGAAAGGGAATATCAAACCAAAGGTATGGAAAGAAAGATCTTATTGGGCGGATAGTGCGAGACATCTTATTCTCATGATTCATCCTGGGAGAATAAAAAGAGGAATTCATTATCTTGAAAATTTAGGCCCTATATTCGAAGTAGGGAAAAAATATACACTTGTAGTTTCTACTCAACTAAAAACAGAATATGGTAAATTTATTACTAAAGAATACAAAAAAGAATTCTTAGCTATTGCACCTGATCGAAATATACCTAAGATTATTAATGCGGACTTTAAAACTCCTCAATCGATTAAAGCCCCTCTTCAGCTTTCATTTTCAGAGCCTATTGATTATGCTTCTTTATGTATTGGATTAAAGATAATTGATAGTAAAAATGAATTAGTAAAATACAAAGTACGGTCCGTAAGAAATAGTGATTCAGTATGGGAATGTATACCTATTGAATCCTGGAAAAAACAGAAATATACGGTAGAGTTTAATGAAGAAATTACTGATTTGGCTAGTAATCATTTATATAGATTATTCGAAACGAAAGAACTGAAAGCATACTATAAAACTAAGCCTATTAAATGGAGTTTTAGAGTTAAGTAATAAGTTATAATTTTTGATTTATTTTTAAATATATTTTTCTCCTTCTATTTCTATTTTGGCTGGTAGAAATAGAAATAAATTAAAAAATTGTTTCTTAAATCATATAATTAACGAGATTCAGGCTATTTTTTCTAAATTATAATTTGATTTTTAAAAATCTCCTATATATTTGTATGTCATTACTAATTTTTTAGTTTAGATCATTATTGTGAAAAATCTCGTTATTGTAGAGTCGCCTGCTAAAGCAAAAACCATCGAAGGCTATTTAGGAAAAGAGTATAAGGTAACTTCCAGTTATGGCCATGTTCGAGATTTAAAAAAAGGGAATAAAGCCATCGATATTGAAAATCAATTTGAGCCGACTTATGAAATTCTAGAAGATAAGCAAGAGGTTGTCAATGAGTTAAAGAAATTATGTA
The DNA here is from genome assembly GCA_964418605.1 of uncultured Cytophagales bacterium. GTDB lineage: Bacteria > Bacteroidota > Bacteroidia > Cytophagales > Cyclobacteriaceae > CAYQLY01. The sequence continues at coordinate 5,904 of CAYQLY010000003.1, read as the reverse complement.
AAAAGGCAGAAGTCATTTGGTTGGCGACCGACGACGATCGAGAAGGGGAGGCCATCTCTTGGCATTTAACAGAAGCATTAGAGTTAGGTAAAAAAGAAACCAAGCGAATTGTTTTTAGAGAGATTACCAAAAATGCGATTAAAACAGCAATTGATAATCCACGTGGTATAGATATCCATTTGGTTGATTCACAACAAGCACGTCGTATTTTAGATCGGTTAGTTGGGTTTGAAATTTCGCCTATTCTTTGGAAGAAAATAAAAACAGGATTATCAGCAGGTCGTGTCCAATCAGTGGCTGTTCGATTAGTTGTTGAACGTGAACGAGAAATAGAAAAATTTAAATCCAAATCACATTATAAAATCACAGCTAAGTTTATTGCAGAAAAAGGAAAAACATTTTTTGCAGAACTTCCTGCTAAATTTGATACAGAAGAAGAAGCCATTGCTTTTTTAAAAAAATGCATTGGTGCTGACTTTTCAATTAAGAATTTAGAAAAAAAACCAGCTAAAAAATCACCCGCTGCGCCTTTTACAACATCTACACTCCAACAAGAGGCAAGCCGGAAATTGGGATTTTCTGTTGCTCAAACCATGATCTTAGCTCAACGGTTGTATGAAGCAGGAAAAATATCTTATATGAGAACAGATTCGGTTAATCTGTCTCAAGAAGCTATTGGTAATGCGATAAAAGAAATTACGAAAGCTTATGGAGAGGAATTTGTAGAACAAAGACATTATAAAACAAAATCCGAATCGGCGCAGGAGGCCCACGAAGCAATTCGTCCAACTGATTTTTCGGTTCATTCTGCTGGGGAAGATCGTAATCAACAACGTCTCTATGAGTTAATTTGGAAACGAGCCATCGCTTCTCAAATGGCTGATGCACAATTAGAAAAAACAATTGCTACGATTAGCATTTCAACCACACCTGAAACATTAACAGCAACAGGTGAGATGATTAAATTTGAAGGATTCTTGAAAGTATATATTGAGTCCACAGATGAAGATGAGGATGAAGAGGGTGATGATAAACTTTTGCCTCCACTACAAATAGGTCAATCATTAGATTTGGATTATTTTAAAGCCCTTCAGCGGTTTACACGCCCGCCATCGCGGTATACGGAGGCGAGCTTGGTAAAGAAATTAGAAGAATTAGGCATTGGTCGTCCATCTACTTATGCACCTACTATTTCTACCATTCAAAAAAGAGATTACGTGTTAAAAGAATCACGTGAAGGAGTGGAGCGTGTGTATCATGAAGTCATTTTGCAAAAAGGAAAAATAAATACCGAGGTAAAAAAAGAGATTACCGGAGCAGAAAAATTTAAATTATTCCCGACGAATACCGCTACTGTTGTCAATGATTTTTTGATTCAATATTTTCCGAATATCGTTGATTATTCTTTTACCGCTGAAGTGGAAAAAGAACTGGATGAGGTAGCTGAAGGTAAGATGAAATGGCAAAAAATGATTCAGGTTTTTTATAATGCCTTTCATCAAACGGTAGAAACCACATCGGCTATTGAACGTTCCACGATTAACCCTTCACGTGAATTAGGAATAGATCCTAAAACAGGATTAAAAATATATGCTAAACTGGGAAGATACGGGCCTTATGTACAGTTAGGAGAGCTAGTAGAAGGTGAAGAAAAGCCTAAGTATGCGAGCCTACGCAAAGGCCAGTTTATTGAAAGCCTTACATTAGAAGAAGCGTTAGAGCTTTTTAAACTTCCTCGTGAATTAGGTTTGTTTGAAGAAGAAACGATGACTGTTGCGATAGGCCGTTTCGGACCTTATATTAAACATGCTGGAAAATTTTACTCCATCCCAAAAGAAGAAGATCCATTAGAGATTACAACTGAACGAGCGATTGAGATCATTCAAGCTAAACGAAAAGCAGAAGCTGAAAAAGTCATTAAACTTTTTCCTGAAAACCCTGAGATACAAATACTGAATGGTCGATATGGCCCATATATTACTTCTGGGAAAAAAAATGTCAAAATTCCAAAAGATAGAGATCCAAAAACGTTGACCTTAGAAGAATGCTTAGAGCTAATTGAAAAAGCACCTGAAAAGAAAAAACGTGGCTGGCCAAAGAAAAAATCATAATATGATTGCTTTGCTTCAGCGGGTTCTTTCTGCATCCGTTACGATTGATGAACAAGAAGTAGGAAAAATTGAAAAAGGAATTCTTTTATTTTTAGGTATTACTCATCAAGATACAGAAGAAGATATTGATTGGTTAGTTAAAAAAATAAGTTTACTGCGCATTTTTCCAGATGAAGAAGGGAAAATGAATAAGGATATTCATGAGATTAATGGAGATATATTAGTTGTCAGTCAATTTACTTTACATGCGAGTACAAAAAAAGGCAATCGGCCTTCATTTATTGAATCAGCTCCTCCCGAAATAGCTCAATTTGTTTATCAGCTTTTTATTAAAAAATTACAAATCGAATTAGGTAAATCGGTCTCATCTGGGAAGTTTGGTGCTGATATGCAAGTAGAACTAATTAATGATGGACCGATTACCATTATTCTTGATTCGAAGAATAAAAAATAAATATATTTTCTAAATAAGATTTTAATTTAATTAGCTAACTTTACCTCGAATGAAAAAGTTTGCTATATATATACTACTTGGTGCTGTTGTAATTCAAGCTACATCACAGGTATGGGTTATGGCTTCTTTTTACATTCAAAGACAGTATATAGTTAAAAATATCTGTATTAATCGTTTTAATGCCACTTCCACTTGTAAGGGGCATTGTTATTTAACTAAACAATTAAAGCAAAATGAGGAAAAACAGCAAAAACTTCCAGACATTAAGTCTAAGCAAACAGATTGGTTGATACCTTATTTTATTCATGCTTCTTTTATTGCTCCGAATCTCTCTTTTGAAATGCCTTTAGCTAGGAATTTTATTTTTTATCCATCGAATTTTATTTTTTCTATCTTTCATCCACCGGAAATTTTTAATTTCTAATTTTTAGAACATTTGTATAGCATATAACAAATGGCTAGATAGTTGCTATTGATTTTTTCAGTAGTATTATTTTGCTATCATGTAAAATATGTTGGATGGGCAATTCGAATAAAATACGCATAAGTTTTTGTTTAGATATGCTCTGTCTATTTTGATGTATTAAATAAAATAAAAATTATTATGAATAAAAAAAAGACAAGTATAAGTTTTTTAATATTATACTTTGCAATGATATCTGCATCGTTATCGTGTGATATTTGTGGCTGCTCTGTAGGTGGAAATTATTTTGGAATCTTGCCAAAATTTCAGAATAATTTTATAGGAGTTAGATATCAATATAGATCATTTGACTCTGAACATCTTATTTTATTTCCAGGGGATGTTCCCATGAAAACACATGAAACATTTCATACGGCTGAATTATGGGGTAGATATGTAGTGAATAGAAAACTTCATTTATTTGCCTTCTTACCATACAATTATTATATAAGAGACGAGAATGAGACTCGTTCAGTTGTTTCTGGAGTAGGAGACATATCATTGATGGCTAGTTATATTGTCATTAATACTGGTAATGAGTTAAGTTCAAATTGGAAACATGCTTTACAGATTGGAGCTGGAATTAAATTGCCAACAGGAAAAAGTAATTCTATTGAACCTCATTCAGGATTACTTATTCCAAGTTTGCAAGTAGGTACAGGCTCTTTCGATCTTCCTTTTAATTTGATTTATACTTTAAGATATAATCAAGTAGGACTTAATGTAGAAGCAAATTATCGTATGAATACATCGAATAAAAGGAAATACAAATTTGGAGATCGGATTACTTCTTCAGCTCGAATTTTTTATTGGAAAAAAATAAAGAACACATCTTTTCTCCCTCATTTAGGTATGAGTTTTGAATATGGATTCATAGATCAAGATAAAAAAGTAAAGCAGGAATATACTCAAAGCAATGTTCTTATGGGAAATGTAGGAATAGATGTTTATTATAGAAAGATGATTTTAAATCTTAGTACACAAATGCCTTTATATCAAGATATTGCTCAAGGGCAAATAGTAAGTAAACAGCGTTTGTATGCAGGGGTTTCTTTCCTCTTTTAATTGATAGTGATAAAATCTAAAATTAATAAATAGAAAAAATTATGAAACAATTTAAATTTAAAATACTTAATTTAAGTATAATAACATTAGTTATTGTGACTAGCTCATGTAAAAAAGAAGAAGATGTTCATGCTAATTATTCAGCAACTATTACCATTACTTCACCTGAAGCTGATCAAAAATTTGATCATCATAGCAATGTTACGATTTCAGGGAAAATAGAATCAGATGATGAACTACATGGATATAAATTAGTTATTCGTCAGTTATCGGATGGTGCAGAAAAATTTTCGAAAGAGTATCATATGCATGGGAAGAAAATCCAATTTAATGAAGTATGGATGAATATGATAGAAATACATCAGGATATGGAGCTAGAAGTGATTGTTGTGATAGATCATGATGGTAATACAATTACCAAAAAAGTGATATTTCATTGTCGTGGCATGAATGGTTAATTAATTTGATCAATCTACTTGTAGTATTTTTGTATTGAAATAATACAAGTAGATTATTTATTATATTAAAAAAATGACATTACAACAAGCACAACAACTCGTTGATCAGTGGATCAAAGAAAAAGGAGTCCGTTATTTTAATGAACTTACTAATATGGCAATACTTACGGAAGAAGTAGGAGAGGTGGCTCGTATTATTTCAAGACAATATGGAGAACAATCGTTCAAAGAATCGGATCAAGATAAAAATTTGGCTGATGAATTAGCTGATGTTCTTTTTGTATTAATTTGTTTGGCAAATCAAACAGGAATTAATTTGGAAGAAGCATTGATTAAAAATATTGAAAAAAAAACCAATCGAGATAGCGATCGGCATCAAAATAATGATAAACTTAAAAACGTCTAATTGATGTTTGCAATGTTATAATATATTTTCTACAGGGCTCTTTACATTTTTTCTTATCTTTTCTGTAAGGTGTGTGTATAATTGAGTTGTTTTGATCGAAGCATGGCCTAATAATTCTTGTATAATTCTAATATCTATGCCGCTTTCAAGTAGATGAGTGGCAAAGCTATGGCGTAAGGTATGTACAGAGGCTGATTTATTGATTTTAGCTTTCATTAATGCTTTTTTAAAGATTTGTTGTACACTTCGCGGTGAATAACGTTTAGTTGATTGTCCTTCAAAAAGCCATAAGCTAGGATGAAATACTAGAAAATAGGAGCGGAGTAGTAGAAGTAGTTTTTCTGAAAGCATTACCTCTCTATCTTTTTTACCTTTTGAATTCGTAATGCGTATAACCATTCTTTTAGAATCAATGTCTGTTTTTTTCAAATTGATAACCTCGCTTAAGCGCAATCCCCCCCCATAGATGGTGCTAATAATGGCTTTGTGCTTTAGGTTATCTATAGATTCAATTATTTTTTTTACTTCTATTGCAGATAAAACAGGAGGAAGTTTTCGTTCGGTACGTTTTGGATAAAGGTGGGCGAGCTTAAAATTAGTGTGCATAACCTCTTTATAAAATAAGCTAATAGTAGCTATTAACTGTTTTTGAAATGATTGAGATATGTTCTTCTTTGTTATTTTATAGTGAATATATTTTTCTATTCGTTCTTTTGTAATATCCTTTGCTTTGGTAGGATAGAAGTCGGTAAGGAAAGCGGAGATGGTGTTTTTATATGTTTTGATAGAGCTTTGACTATAACGTAAAATTTCCATTCGGTGCTCGAGAGCTTTTATTAAATTTTTCTCAATCATATACTATTATTATGCGTAAATATAGCCAATATAGGGTGGTTATACGATTTTTTTTATGAGTAGTTATACGCAATGCGTAAATTTAGGAGTTA
>CAYQLY010000002.1:0-305761 GCA_964418605.1 uncultured Cytophagales bacterium | reverse complement strand
GGATAACGCTTGCCACCTACGTATTACCGCGGCTGCTGGCACGTAGTTAGCCGTGGCTTATTCTACAGGTACCCTCAGCTCCCCTCGCAAGGGGCATTTGTTCCCTGTAAAAAGCAGTTTACAACCCAGAGGGCCTTCATCCTGCACGCGGCATGGCTGGGTCAGAGTTTCCTCCATTGCCCAATATTCCCTACTGCTGCCTCCCGTAGGAGTCGGGCCCGTGTCTCAGTGCCCGTGTGGCTGATCATCCTCTCAGACCAGCTACCGATCGTCGCCTTGGTGAGCCGTTACCTCACCAACTAGCTAATCGGACGCATGCTCATCCATTTCCGCCGGAGCTTTAATCATCAAGAGATGTCTCTCAATGATACTATAGAGTATTAATCCGAACTTCTTCGGGCTATTCTCTAGAAATGGGGAGATTGCATACGTGTTACGCACCCGTCTGCCGGTCGCCAGCACTGTATTGCTACAGCCTGCTGCCCCTCGACTTGCATGTATTAGGCCTGCCGCTAGCGTTCATCCTGAGCCAGGATCAAACTCTTCATTGTAAAGAGATTGATACCTATTATTAAAAAGTATCGATTTATTAGTGTCTAGATTGTGGCTCGCCTTAATGGTTAAAAACTCATCAAGTGGTTGCTATTCTTACCCAATTATTCAAAGAACGTTTGCTTGATTTACCAAGCATTGCGAAACTTTTTTATCAACAAAAATGAAAACCCGTGTTCCGAACAGGGATGCAAATATAGAATATATTTTCAAAACAACAAAATAAAATTAATTTTTTTCTATTATTTTTTTAGTCTTATAAAAAATAAGACTGTTGCAGCCCAAATCAAAATCTTGGCAATATTCTTATTAAAGACTATAAATAAAATATATTTTTTTTTAAGCATTTAATATATTTTTATATAAATAATTCTTTGAGTATACTCAAAGAATTAATGGACTGAAGGCTTGTGATATGTATCTTATAATATTTAACTAAATTATTTAATATATTGGAGCGCTGTGATGCAGACAAGTCTATAGATTGCTCATAGCTTGTTTCATGGATAAATTCATTTAAATGAGCTATTAAACTTTCATCAATACTTTCTCCTATTTGATAAAGCATATCATGTATAGATAAGGGCTCAAAACCTAAATAGCGCGTTAGGATAAATAAGAATTTAATGTGAAAATTTTCTATTTGACTATTTTTCTCTTCAAGGGCTATAATAGAATTTAATAAGAAATTGAATAAGTTCTTGTCCTTTAACTCTGGCTGAAGTATTTTACATATCACTTCAGCTAAAAATATAACGATCGAATTTTTCTTAAAATTATGAGCTATAGAGTGTAGTGGTTCTAAAACATTAACTTCTTTGATTCGATTAAGCGATGATCCTTCTTTATTATAAACAACTAAATCCAGAATGGTAAATAATTGATAAAGAGCAATAGAGGTGCGATTTTTGGTGCGAACATTATTAACTATATACGATTTAAGGCCAAGCTCTTCTGTAAAAATTTTAACAATAACAGACGTCTCCCGATACTTCATGCTATGTAAAACGATCCCTCTGGTCTTGTAAAGCATTTTTATTGGGCTACAATAGCTATTTTAGAGACAATTGTTGTTTTATTTTTTTGATCATCAATCATAACTAAATAAATACCAGCAACTGAATCAAATTGTTGAATTGAAAGTGTGGCTGTGCCACCGGTAGAATAAAGTTGGGTAATTAATCTACCCGATATGTCTGTTATTTTTAGCAATGATTGATCTGGCAACCCTGTAATACTTATCACACCTTTGTAATTTACCGAAATAGGATTAGGGAATATTTTTACTTTAAAATTTTCTAATGGTTCGGTAATAGGTGTTCGATAAGAAGATAAACCTTTGTCTGTGCTGATAAAAAGCTCACCTGTAACAGGATTCCATTCAAGATCTATAATTTTATTAGAGAGTAAAGGGGAATTTTCAGTTGTAAAATGAGCTATAATTTGATCCCCATTTTGGCTAACGAGCCAAAGTCCATTTTCAGTTCCCAACCATTTTTGATTAGCACCATCTACTGCAATAGTATAAACAGGTTGATTTTTTAATAAAGGCCTACCCTCATAAACAGGGAAAGAGGATTCAAAAGAAGAAGAAAAAAGAGATGGTGAGGAGAGAATAGTTGCTATCCCTTTTTCTGTAGCTATCCAAAGCATACCTTCCTTATCAACAACTAAATCATAAACTTGACGACTAGGCAATTTACCTTGAGTAGGAAGATCGTTAATATATTTATATTGTCCCTTTTGGTCATCATAAAGAAGCATTCCACCTCCACCTTTCAATCCCATACGAAGCCATTTATAACCATTATCATCTATAACGATTTGCAACGGATAAGACATTGAGGCATTATTCTCTATCATAAACGACTGTAGCTGGGCATCTGGTGGCTGGCAATGTAAAAATGCAGATGTGGTTAAATCAGAAATCCATAATTTATTTTGTTTATCCATTACCACACTACTTATTTCAGTTATTGGCAGCTGATCCAAAATTTGAAAGGAGCCATCTGGACTTTGTTTAATTATACCATTTTGAAAGGTCGCGTAATAAATGGTTGATTGATCCATTCCACTAGTAATAGCTGTAATGTCTTTAATTGGTGATGAAAAATAATCAGATAAGATTACATTACGCCATCGGCCATTTTCAAAAATAGAAACTAATGCATCTTTATGAGATGGATTATAATCAACATCATAGCCATTTTCCCACATGATTATCTTTCCATTTACATATGAAAGTCTATTTGGAGGAGTTACGAGAGGTACATCAAACCGTATTTGCTCTACAAGCTGTTCTGTATAACGGACTAATCCAGAAACTTCATCTGCTATCCAAATAGTTCCATCTTTTTTTTCAAAAAAGGCCTTTCGGGGTTTATTAAAAAGAGAATGGGTTAGCAAAGAATAGCCAGAGGCAGTATAAAACACAAGATTATTATCTTGGATTATAACTAGCTTATCTTCTGAAGAATAGATCGAAAAGATATTTTTTGCTTTAGGAACAGGCGTTTGGATCCATTGAGAGGAAGAATATTGATAGATACCTTTATCGGAAATACCTGCATATAGTGCCTTGGATGTTGTGGAAAGGTGTACAATGGCCGTTTCTGATACCCCAGCAGGAGGCAATAGTTTTGTCCAACTGTTATAATCCAACAAATTAGTAAATGGATTAAGAGGAACAAATTTAAGACCTTGATTAGTTGACAAATACAATGTATCTTTCCATATAGCAGATGAATATACATTAACTACTGATGCATCAGATCCAATGTGGCTATATACTTCTTTTATTTCCATTTTAGGTAAATAAAAAACAAATAGTCCGGCAGTAGTAGATATATAAGTTTTATCATGGTATACCATCACATGGTGTATCTTATCATTGATCGTTAAACTATTTTTCAATGTCGATACTGGAAAAGTCTTATTATCCTTTACAACATCTAACTGTCCATCCATATACACAATAAGAAGCATATTATATGTATCACTATATATTATATCAGCTACTTGTATGGCGCTTAACCCATCTATCTTTGAAAGTGTAATAACTTCGCCTGATTGTTTATCAAAATAAAATACTCCATGATCAGTGCCAACATAAATTTTTTCAGGGGTAACAGCAAGTGCATGTGCAAAACGATAGGACAGATGTGTACGCCAAGCACCTACGGGAATTTGTTGTGCAAAAACATAGAGATTTAAAAAGAGGAGTAAAAAAAAATATATGACTTTAGTTAACACTTCTCATAAAGTATAGCTATTCCTTGCCCTACACCTATACACATCGTTGCAAGTCCATATTTTACTTGAGGGCGTTTTTTCATTTCATGAATAAGAGTCGCGGAAATACGACATCCACTTGCGCCTAATGGGTGACCTATGGCGATGGATCCACCATTGACATTTACTTTTTCAGGATCTAAGTTAAGGTCGCGCATGCAGGCTAATGCTTGTGATGCAAAAGCTTCATTTAGTTCAATTAAATCTATATTTGTTATTTTTAGATTAGATCTTTGTATTATTTTATTTGTAGCTGAAACAGGCCCTATACCCATATAATCCGGGTGAACGCCTGCAACCGATGCAGTTACAATTCGAACAAGAGGAGTAAGGTTTAGTTTTTTAAGAGCATCTTCTGAAACAATCAAACAAACAGATGCTCCATCGTTTATACCCGAAGAATTTCCGGCTGTAACCGTTCCTTCTTTAGCAAATGCGGGCTGAAGAGATGCTAACTTAGCTAACGTTGTTTCTCTGGGATGTTCATCTTTATCTACAATTATAGAATTTCCCTTTTTTTGAGGTATTTCTACTGATACAATTTCATCTTTAAATTTATGGGCTTGAAAAGCTTTTTGATAACGTATTTGGGATTGAAGAGCAAACTGATCTTGATCTTCACGTGCTATTTTCCATTGACGTGCTACATTTTCTGCTGTTTCTCCCATAGAATAAGGGTGATACATTTTTACCAATTGAGGATTTACAAATCTCCACCCAATGGTTGTATCAACTGTTTGAATTGATCTAGAAAAAGGTTCCTCTGCTTTAGCCATTACAAAAGGAGCCCTCGTCATACTTTCAACACCTCCAGCTATGTATATGTCACCTACTCCAGCAGCTATAGCTTGCGCAGCTTGAGCAATAGCTTGGAGTCCAGATCCACATAATCGATTTACAGTTACACCTGCTACTTCTATTGGTAATCCAGCCAATAACAATGCCATGCGTGCTACATTTCTATTATCTTCTCCAGCCTGATTAGCAGCGCCTAATATAACTTCCTCTATTTGCTTTGGGTCAATAGTAGAATTTCGTTCTAAAAGTTTTTTTATGACACCAGCAGCTAAATCATCTGGCCTAACAGAGCTTAGAACACCTCCAAACTTACCTACGGGTGTACGGATAATATCAACCACGTATGCTGCTTTCATTTCAGAAATATTGTTTTATTTTTGCTTATACAAGTATACTAAAAAATGATACAACGCATTCAGTCCATTTTCTTAATTAGCATCATTATACTAATGACTTTGGTTTTATTTTTTCCAATCTGGGAAAAACGTGTTTCTGAAAAAGTAAATGCCAGTGTAGATGCTTTTCACATAACCTATGTTAAATCAAATACGGATGGCAATGATACTCTATTAAAAGAAACCTCTATTTATATAGCGATCCTGGCAATCATCACTGTGATTATAGCAAGCACATCATTGTTTAGCTACAAAAACCGAATAACTCAACTCAAATTAGGTGCTATTAATTCACTTGTATTTACACTGACATTAGGCGCTTGTATATACTGTTCTTTTCAAGCCAACAAGCTAACCAATACAGAAGGATCAGGAGAGTATTTACTTGGCTTGTTTCTCATTATTACATCAATCTTATTAAATATTATATCTAATCGCTTTATTCGGCGAGATGAAAATTTAGTACAAAATTCAAATCGAATGCGATAAATTTCTTTTCACCTCAGTATTAAATAAGAAAACGAATCATTTTTTTATAATTTAAAAAAGCCATTTCTTAGAAACAGCTTTTTTAAATTATAATCATGCTATTCAACAATAATAAGCTTGTGATTTACACTATCACTGGATTGAACAATTACAATACACACACCGGGTTGTGGGTGTTTAAAGGTAATTTCTTTTTGATACACATCAATGTCCTTGATATCCACCAATTGAGTATAACCAAACATATCTACCACTTCTATATGAGTAGGTATCAGCCCACCTTCACAATGAACAGTGAAAGATTCTTTGGCAGGATTGGGGTATATTCTAATAGATGATACAGACTCTATCTTTGTATCATCACTAGCCAGTCTTAAATAAGAACTGTTATCGCCAACCAATGTTGGTTGATTTATATCACATCCGTCCAACGCTTGTGCTACAAACATATTAGTGCCAGTTGGCGCAATAATAACATATCCAGGACTCATCAAACCTGAAGTACTCAGTTCAATATACCCATTAATCGGATCCGCATCCAATTTAACAGTTGAAGTAGGGGAAATAGTTGTTGCCCCATTCGACTTAATCCACCCCTTTGACTGTGTAAGTGGTTGGCTATACAAACCCGTAATTGTCACATTGGAACGACAACACACTGCAACACAGATAGAGGTACTTACCTTATTACGTATAAGATTACCTGGCTGAGGGCCAAAACCTTTATTAAAATTTATACCTACAGGTCTAAGATGGCAATAGCTCATGATGGTTCCACCATCAACAGGCTCTGGTGCTGTAGGACAGCCTCCTGGATCTGGTCCATATCCAGCATTTGGACCACATCCATCGATAGCTGTATTAGTTCCATTCCACACACAATCATGGGTGTGGTGAGATCCTAAGCCATGACCCATTTCATGTGTAACAACCATCGTACTCCACGAATAAGTTGGAAACGAAGGGGTGTAGCTATCTAAAGCCGCTGATACGGCAACTTTATAAAGACTAGTTTTACACAATGCATCAAGGTATGCAATACCGCCTCCCAAACTTCGACCTGAAAAAAGATGCGCCAAATTACCATTAAACCCACCACTCATCGCATTTCCAAATGATGTTAAAGCACCTCGCATATCAGAAGCAAACCTATAAGGATCACCTACTGTCCACACTTTCACATCAGATAAGGCTGTAGATATAGATTCATTCCGGTATAATGTTGTCGTTACATTAAACAAGCCTGTTACATAATTAAGAACATTATTAACAAGCGATCCTTGATTTAAATACAACTGATAATCTGCCTCTATATACACCTTTACACACTTATCAAGAACGGGAGGTGCGCCTGTCGGAATAACAGGTATCGTAGGAGGTATGTCATCAGCTGTATAACATTGAGGCGACTTTGTAAGCAATAAATCTTTTTCATGATAGAAAATATATTCATTGCTTTCTGTATCTAATGTATTACTTTTACCTAATACATAATTGCCACGTTCATTAGCTAATACGCCAATAATGGTGTTATTGAAAAAACTAATCGCCACTATACTATTTTCTTCTCCTTTTATAATTCCATAATAATAAGCACCTGGCGTATAGGGTATAACCCGATCTTGTGACCTAAAAATAGTCTGCTGATCAACTACATTACTCTTAGTAAGTTGGAGAGTTACAAATGAATTACCCAACGGCAAGTTTATTTCCAATGCTTCAGGCTTAGTAGTTGCAATACGTTGCAAAACTTTTGTATCAGCCTCCAACAATGAAAATTGTTTAACATATTGATTAAGCTGTGCGATACTACTCGTACCTGTTTTGGGGGTAAATAACCTTTCATTCGAAAATAGCTCCGAAGCGATCCGATCTATTTCTTCCTGAATAACACCACGTTGCGCATACACGCAAGTGCCACTCAGTACAAATAGAAAACTTATACCTATAATTATCTTTTTCATATACGTGATTATTTTTGAGTGGTATGAATAAGATTAAGTAGAGTTTCATTATCTTTTTTAAGCTTTTCTACTTCTTTTTTAACATCAATTAAATATAGAGTAAGCTCTTCTACTTTTTCTAGCAACTTGGCATTCATTATAGCCAGATCGATGCCATCTTTTACTACGTCTTGTGCTGATGGGATACCAGGTAAATGCTGTTTTTGTTTTACAAAAGATTCTACTTCAGAAAGTGGCATCAGCTTATAGTTATTAGCAAATACATAATCGGCCCAATTAGCCGTATTCTTGACAGCCACCTTAACTTTCTCTGTAATAATACCCTTCTCCACACATAGCTGATACCCTGTAGGTACATTCACATTACCAATTCTAACAACACCATTTACATCTAATTTTGTTTGAGGAGAAGTGATACCTATACCTACATTTCCATTGTTAAGAATACTAAATAATTCTTGTGGTTGAGTTGTTAACTCTGAACCTACACTTACAGTTTGACGAGGCGCTGTATAAAATTTAAACCCATCATCCACTACTAATACTGCACGTGCGAGATTAGAATTATCAGCTGTGGATAACCACTTATCTGATTTGTTTTGATTTAATCCATAACCCATATAAGTAGCACCTGATGAATAGACGCCACCTATAACATTAAGAACATTTATACCATTATAATGACCTTGTAATATGGTACTTCCGGCTACAGACCAATTATTTCCTGCCTCAATAATCCCATTCACATCCAATTTTGTTTGAGGAGAAGCAGTACCTATACCTATATTCCCATTACCTAATACTTTTAAGTGAGTGCCAAAATCATTACGCAAAGTAAATAAATTCCAAGCTGTAGATGCTCCATTGTCTACTGTTATACCGCTACCTTTGGAATCAAAGTTTTCTCCTAAATGAAATTGTTCATATCCTATTAATTGACCTCTAACTTCTAATTTAACTCGTGGAGAAGTTGTGCCTATACCTACATTGCCATTACCTATTACTCTTACATGAGTGCCAAAATTATTACGCAAAGTGAATAAATTCCAGTCCGTAGATACTCCATTATCTACTGTTATACCTCTACCAAAAGGATCATAATTTTCACCTAAATGAAATTGTTCATATCCTATTAAGGGCCCAATAACTTCTAGTCTAACTCGCGGAGTTTTTACACCTATACCTACATTCCCGTCATTATAATAAATATCCGTTCCTGATTTAGACCATTGGCCGAAAACAGGCACATAATACGTAAGTAGAACAACCACCACTATGGCGGCACTCTTTTTAAATTTGTTTATTTGCTTCATAAATTCATGTTATTTTTTTTAAGTGTAGATAATAAAAAAAAATAAATCAATATATTAAAAATATATATTAAAACAAATAAACACTGTATTTATGATAATTAATCAATAAAATTAAAATAATATTATTAATCTAGAGAACTAACCTATTTTTATTTCTTTTGCACTATTATTAGCTACATCTATGTCCTACTCCGCGCTATTTATTATTCCCACCCCCATTGGCAATTTGGAGGATATTACATTACGAGCTATTCGTCTATTAAAAGAAGTTGATTATATTTTAGCTGAAGATACTCGGAAATCAAGTATTCTTCTTCAACATTATGACATCAAAACTCCTGTTCAAAGCTATCATGCTTTCAATGAACATCAAACGTTACAAAAAATTATTCATGAATTAAAAGAAGGAAAAAAAATAGCTTTAATTTCCGATGCGGGAACTCCGGGAATTTCTGATCCCGGCTTTCTACTTGTTCGAGAATGCATTCGTCAAGACATTAAAATAGAATGTTTGCCAGGCGCTACGGCTTTTGTGCCAGCTTTAATACAATCAGGATTACCTTCTGATGCATTTATATTTGAAGGTTTTTTACCAGTCAAGAAAGGGAGAAAAACAAAATTAGAGCAACTCTCACAGGAAACAAGAACTCTCATTTTATATGAATCTCCTCACCGCCTCCTCAAAACATTGGAAGAATTAAAACTATTTTTTGGTACTGATAGAAAAATAGCTGTTTGTAGAGAACTCACGAAGTTGTATGAAGAAACACAGTGGGGCACTATAGACGAATTATTTATGTATTTTAGTGGGAAAAATATAAAAGGTGAACTCGTCATTATCATCGAAGGAAAAAAAGAATAACTACTATTTACTTAGCTTAGCACTAATTAGTGGACTACTCCTATGGCTAGGCTGGCCTACAACTTCATTTAACTTTCTATTATGGGTAGGCATGATTCCATTACTCATGATTGAAGAAAAAATAGTACAGCGAAAAGGAGGCTGGCATTTTTTCTTACTTATTTTTCTTTCTTTTTTAATTTGGAATACAGGAACAACATGGTGGATTTTTTATGCTTCTCCTGTTGGCAGTATTTTTACGATTTTATCTAACAGCTTATTAATGTGCATTCCACTTATTTTATTTCGTAAAACAAAACAACGTACAGGAAATAAAATTGGGTATGCATCATTTATTATTTATTGGATTGCTTTTGAATTTATTCATCTTCGATGGGATTTATCGTGGCCATGGCTCACCTTGGGTAATGGCCTAGCAAGTACACCTAAATGGATCCAGTGGTATGAATATACAGGTATACTAGGCGGCTCTGCTTGGATACTACTTATTAATCTATTCTTATTTCTAGGATTATTTAAAAGATCTTCTGCACGAAAAAGAAATACACAAATTACAACAGCTTTTCTACTTATTATTATTCCCCTTATCGTATCGTATTCTTTATATATGGAATACGAAGAAAAAGGGGTAAAAATAGAAGTAGCTGTCGTACAACCTAATATAGACCCGTATACTGAAAAATTTAGTGACTCTGAAAAATTTATCCCATTTGATAAACAAATCGATCGATTTATTTCATTATCTAGAAAAAAAACAACAGATAAAACAAGTTTTTTACTCTGGCCTGAAACGGCTATAGACGGCCTATTCTACGAATCTGATATTCAATCTTATCCGCTTATACAAAAAATCATAGCCTATAAAAAACAATATCCTGATTTATGTTTACTAACAGGTATCACAAGCTATATAACTTATCCAGATGGAAAATCTGCTAGTGCAACAGCCAGCTACCACGAAAGCATTGGTTACTACGATCAATTTAATACAGCTATTCAATTTGATGAAAAAGATAGCATCGTGTTTTATCATAAGTCCAAACTTGTACCAGGTGTGGAGATGATGCCCTACCCTCAAGTATTTAAATTTCTTAATAAACTATCTATTGGATTAGGCGGAACTTCAGGACAACTCGGAAGACAAAAAGAACGAACTGTATTCTTTTCTAAGAAAAAACCCATAGGTTACGCACCTGTTATTTGTTATGAATCTATATACGGAGATTTTGTTACTGATTATATTAAAAAAGGAGCACAATTTATTTTTATAATCACCAATGATGGATGGTGGGAAAATACACCTGGCCATCGGCAACACCTTTTATATGGCCGTTTACGTGCTATTGAAACACGACGGAGTATCGCACGATCAGCTAATACAGGAATTTCTGCTTTTATCAATCAGCGTGGAGATATAATACAAAGAACAAACTACTGGGAACAAGCCGTTATTAGTCAAGCTTTATACTCCAATACAATTCTAACTTTTTATACATTACATGGCGATTATTTAGGGAGATTAGCTTGTGGCCTAGCTCTCGTGATTTTATTATTTATTATTTTGAAAATTTTAGTAAAAAAAATACGCTCTTTATTAAATAGGAAGTAAATCAATTTTTACGTTAAAAATATTTATCCGCCTATAACAGATCTTATATTTTTAAAAATGACACACCCTGATTTAATCCCTTAATCAAACTTTTAAGACTTGTTGTTTCTAATTGCTGTTTTAATTTCAATCTGATTTTTTTAAACTGATCGTGTACAGGGCAAGGATTTTCTTCAGAACAGTTTTTCAATCCCAGCATACATTCTGTATAAACAAAATCACCATCAATAGCACGTACCAAATGAATGAGTTTAATCTTGACAAGATTTGATTTTTTAATGATATAACCACCATCCTGACCTCTTACAGAGATAACTATACCCTGTTTAGAAAGTTTTTGCATGATCTTTGCTGTAAAAGCAAGAGGCGCATCTATTTTCTTAGCTATCTCTTTTATAGAGACATGAGTATTTTTTTCAGAATACATAGCTATAAGGATAGTGGCTTTAATACCATATTGACAAGCTTTTGAAAGCATATCTATTAAAAAGGTTAGCAGCAAAAATAATACATTAAGTTATTCCATATACTGAATTAATGGATAAGACCTATAAACCTATTTTTCATCTTAGGCCTATATATAATCATACAATAGGACCAGTTTTGAACCGAATTAGGATAGTTTGTTTTTTGTATTGTTTCTAACGTTGTGCTTTTAAAAAACTGACTATACCCAACTTGGAATGAGATCACATCATTAAACATATATCCAAAAGTAAAATCTAATTCACTCCCTAAATAATTATTCATTCTTTGTTGATCAATATCATATATATGAGCATAAGAATTAAATGCATGCGTATTAAGTGAAAGGAAGAGTTTAGTATTTATATCACACCTTAAGCGAATATACAAATCTACTAATCCAACTGAACCCTCATGCCGACCACCCACATAAAACATATCCATATACCCATTATGGGCATGATTTGTACCATATAGCGGCGAAAAAGAAAAATTAGAATCGTTATTATTTATATCAGTACCACTTATAATTTCTCCACCTGCCGTAAGCCTTAATTTTCTTTCTTTATTAAACTCAACCAAATGAGATAATTGAATAGAGGCATCAAAAGCATTAACCTGCTTATCTGCTATGTCTCTACCAAACTGATGATAGTAAAATCCTGACACTATCGTATTCCCCATTTGATATCTAAGCATAGGAATACCCACCGTTTGTAAAAACCTCACATTACTATCTATAACCCGATTAAGCGAATCTGTTTTAATAAACTGCCTTCCATTATTCCAAAACAAAAATGCAAAATCAAACTTGCGAATTGAATTTTCAAAATGAAGCATTTGAGCCGTTTTATATTGATTAGATATTGTAAAGATAGTACCAGATAGTTTTTCAGCATCTTGATTATAGCCTGCACCTATATGAAGCTTTAGCTTATTTTTTTCATACTTAATCAATGCAAAATCATGAGCCCTTGCTTGCAAGGCCCAATCTAAATTTCCTAGAAATCGAGCATTATCATAATTGAGCTCCTGCCTACCTAATTTTAAACTCCAAGTTGAATCTAAAATAGTTTCTGCCCAAGCTTCATGGACTGATAATAACCCATCCGAAAGCTTGACCTGTGGAGTTCCGCCCCATATTCTAACATCCTGAATACTGACATAAAGCTTTACTTTTTTTAAATCATATCCAGTCTGTAATCGAGCACGTTGTCCAACAAAAAAAGCAGGGGCATCATTCTTCCCCATGAGTTTACCATAGCCATTTCTAAACTCAGTCCTCTGAACAAACTGTCCATCAACTATAAACTGAGAAAAAGAAAAATAACCTTGACTAAGCAAGACAAAAAATATGAACCGTTTTAGCATAAAATAATATGATTAAAATTAATTCAACAATGATTTAATTTTATTTATAGTCGGATTTAAGTCAAGCTCTAATCCATTCTGTTGATATACTATTTCACCTTGTTTATTGATAATATGTATCACATTGGAATGATCAAATCCCCCATTGCGTAATGGTTTAACTCTAACATTTAAAATATTAGACAGCTCCATGGTAGCTTCTTCATCTGAACGTATTATAGTCCAATGACTATCATCCAACTGAAATTCTTTCATAAAATTTTTCATCTGTTCGGGATTATCCCTCTGAGGATCCATAGAAATCAATAAAAAGCGAATATTATCAAGCTCATTATCCGATAATGCCGATTCTATTTTTTTAATATCAGAGGTAATTCTAGGACAGGCTGAAACACAATGTGTAAACACCATAGCTGCAACAACTACCTTTCCCTCAAATGATTTTAAAGTGATTTTCTCTGTATTTTGGGTTTCCCATTGAGATGTTATATTATAAATAGACTCATCAGAAATTTCAACACAATCTTTACTTTCAGCTGCACAGCAACTCTCTTCTGTTTTATGGCTTCGCCTACATGATAAAAGAAAAATTAATACAACTACTAGTTTTAATTTTACAACCATACCAACCCTTATTTTATATTTTTCACACACCTAAATCCTAAATTTTGAACTGTATAATTAGCCTTGAGACTAGATCTCAAAGCATAGCGCAAAAAAGCAACATAGTTAGTTAAGTCTTTAGAATTATAAGAGCCTCCACCACAAAAAAATGTATTATCTAAGCTTGCATTTCCCCTTGATTCACCTGTAGTAAGAGCACTATTAAAATCATACGTCCATTCCCAAACTAATCCATGCATATCATACACACCATAGTAATTTTTAAACCTTCCAACATCATGGAGCTGGGTTTTTGTTTTCTCAGAAAGAGTTGATAATATCCATTTAGTAAAAATCGTATCCTTAGAAGCATCCATCTGCGTTTGACTTGCCTGAGCTACAAGCTCCCATTCTGCTGTAGTAGGCAGTCTTTTTCCCTGGCACGCACAATAAGATTTAGCAGCATACCACGACACATAAACGACCGGGCTATGTAAATATTTTTTTTCAAAAGATATATCTGAGCTCCAATAAGAAAGATACAACGTATCAGCAAATAGTTTTTTTACCTTTGACTTTCTCCACTCAGAATATTTTTCTACAAAAAATAAAAAATCACTATTTGTAACCGGATACTGATCAATATAAAATGGTTGCACATACACCCGTTGACTGTCAG
The DNA here is from genome assembly GCA_964418605.1 of uncultured Cytophagales bacterium. GTDB lineage: Bacteria > Bacteroidota > Bacteroidia > Cytophagales > Cyclobacteriaceae > CAYQLY01. The sequence goes on along the minus strand of CAYQLY010000002.1, from coordinate 291,370 downwards.
ATGAATATAGCGGCGTATAATAACCTTCTTTAATATAGGCCATAGGTATTAATTTTTTCTGAGCACATACGCACGCAGTGTAAAAAAATACTAGGTATATCAAAACAAAGAGTTTATTACACATTGTTTCACTATTTACGCACCTTCTTTACATCTCCTACAGAGACTTCTCCACCTTTATTACCAAAATTATTTAGAACGTAAGTAATAACTGATGCAATTTGTTCATCACTTAATGATTGTTTCGGCATTACACTATTAAACTTATTGCCATTAACTGTAATTTCGCCAGTCAATCCATTAGCAACAGCACTTATCGCCTTTAATGGACTGGTTGCAAAATAATCAGAGTTAGCAAGTGGAGGGAAAGCACCTGGTACACCTTTTCCATCTGCTTGATGACAGGCTAAACAATTGGATTGATAAATAGTCTTTCCAAGAGCTAATTTTTCTGATTTCGTTAGATCTTTTCTTGCAATAGATTTTTGTTCATCAGGCATTGTTTGTACAGAGCCTCCTTCCGGATGGTAAACCTCTGCTTCCCGCTTTCCTGAATATATTTTTAAATTTTTATCCCCTTCTACTGCCAAAATACCTAAAGATCCTTTATTAAAGGTTCTAAAAATAGAATGATCAACTAAAATAAAATTACCAGGAATTTCCACTTTAAACTCTACAATAGCAGAACCACCGGCAGGCACCAGCGTTGTTTGAACATCATGGCTTACAGTTGAACCTCCCTCAGCATATACATTATCAAAAACCTCCCCAATAACATGAAAGCTGGAGATTAAATTAGGTCCACCATTACCTACAAACAATCTTATTTTCTCACCTGCTTTTGCTTTCAATGTATTGCCACCTAATAAAGAGCCTACTCTACCATTAAACAATACATAATCGGGCTGCTCTTTGATTGCTTTCTCCATATCAAATGGCTGTAATCCTTGATCACCATTTTTTCCTTTTGTATAAAAATCACCCTGCATAACATAAAACTCTTTATCCACAGGAGCTAGTCCTTCTTTTGGCTCTACCAATATCAATCCATACATGCCATTGGCAATATGCATGCCAACCGGAGCTGTTGCACAATGGTAAACATATAAACCAGAATTAAGAGCTGTAAATGTAAATACAGTTTGATAACCAGGAGCTGTAAACGTAGCTTCTGCTCCACCACCTTGTCCTGTAACTGCATGCAAATCTATGTTATGAGGCAGTTTATTATCCGGATGATTTTTAAGATGGAACTCCACAAAATCACCTTCTTTAACTCGTATAAAAGAACCAGGAACAGTGCCCCCATAGGTCCAAAACATATATTTAGTCCCATCAGCAATTTCCATTTCTTTTTCAATCACCTCTAAATTAACAATAACTTTAATATTATGTTTTCTGGTAATAGGAGGCGGAACATGCGGTGGCGAAGTCATCAAAGCGAGTTGTTCACCTTTAACATCACCAACATTATAATCGCGACCAATTACATTGTGATCCTGTGTTGCCTTTCTATCACTATTACATGTTATAAAGGTTAAAGCAATGTAAATTCCAAGCACTACATCAATAAATGACAGTCTGTTAGTTCTCATCTTTCAAGTTCATTTAATATCATAAACATATGAAATATTTTTTTAATAAGACAAATTTATCCTATTAAAAAATAAATAAAGAAGTTGATAAAAATTAGCTAAAAATTTAAAAAAATTACATGTGAATCGCCCGATTTTCTGTAGCAGCCAAACATGCTTCTTTGAAGGCTTCAGTAAATGTAGGGTGCGCATGAGAAATACGTGCAATATCCTCAGCAGCTGCTCGATATTCCATAGCCACCACAGCTTCAGCAATAAGATCAGCTGCACGAGGGCCTATCATATGAACACCTAATATCTCATCAGTTTGTTTATCAGCCAATACCTTTATTAATCCATCGGTGTCCATACTTGCGCGTGCTCTTCCAGAAGCTAAAAAAGGGAAAGAGCCCACTTTATATAACTTGCCTTTTTCTTTCAGTTGCTCTTCTGTATATCCAACTGATGCTACTTCAGGCCACGTATATACAACACCTGGTATAAGATTATAATTAATGTGGGGCTTTTGCCCAGACATCACCTCAGCAACAAATACACCTTCTTCTTCTGCCTTATGAGCGAGCATTGGTCCTTGAACAACATCCCCAATAGCATAAATACCAGGCACTACTGTTTCAAGATGATCACTTACTGGAATACGTCCACGCTCATCAAGTTTAATTCCAACTTTATCCAACCCCAAACCTTGTGTATAGGGCGCTCTTCCTACAGACACTAAACAGTAATCGCCTACAATTTCTTTTTTATCCCCTCCTACTTTAGACTCTGCTGTAACAATCACCTCATTTTTTTTAACTGTAGCACTTAATACTTTATGGTCAAGTAAAAATTCAAAATTTATTTTCTTTAATACTTTTTGTAATTCCTTACTTAACGTACGATCCATAAAAGGAACCAATGCGCTAGCAAACTCAACAACAGTAACCTTTGAACCTAGCCGAGCATAGACAGAACCCAACTCTACTCCAATCACACCACCTCCAATTACAATAAGGTGCTTAGGAATTTCTTTCAACTCTAATGCTTCTGTAGATGTAATAATTCGAGTTTTATCAATCGTAATACCAGGCAATGACGTTGGCTTAGAACCTGTCGCAATAATTGTTCGAGTCGTTTTAATATCTTGTGTTTTACCTTCAGACTGAATAGTAATTGTATTTTTATCAACAAAAGAAGCGATACCAGTATATACATCTATTTTATTTTTTTTCATCAAATACTGAATCCCGTCGCTATTTTGCTTCACTACATCTCTTTTTCGTTGAATCATTTGTGCAAGATTCACACTCAGATCTCTAAGCTCAATACCATGGATTTTAAATGTATGAGAAGCATTATAAAAATGCTCTGAAGAATCAAGTAATGCTTTAGATGGGATACAACCAACATTTAAACAAGTACCACCTAATACAGCATATTTTTCAATAATAGCTGTTTTAAATCCTAGCTGCGCAGAACGAATAGCTGCGACATATCCTCCAGGACCAGAACCAATTACTACGACATCGTACGTCATATAAAAATTTATTTTTCCAAAGTTACTTTTTTTTTAAGACACTAACGAGAGAATACTTAAATTTGAATAAGTATGATTGTATTTCCTAACGCAAAAATTAATCTAGGGCTTCAAATTCTATCTAAAAGAACAGATGGATATCACAATATCGCATCTTGTTTATACCCCATACCTTGGTCCGATATCTTAGAGGTATTACCAAGTGATTCGTTTTCTTTTACCCTAACCGGATTAATACCAGAAGGCGAAAAAAATAACAACAGTTGTGTAAAGGCCTATGAGATTTTAAAAAAAGATTACAATCTACCACCTATCCAAATCCATTTGCATAAAGTCATCCCAACAGGAGCTGGCCTAGGAGGTGGTTCGGCAGATGGTGCTTTTATGCTTAAGCTATTAAATGATTTATTTACACTAAAAATAAATGAGTCTATGTTAATCAACTATGCCTCTCGATTAGGTAGTGATTGTGCATTTTTTATTCGAAACAAACCTGCATTTGTTACAGGTCGAGGAGATGAACTAGATGAAATAAATATTTCTCTTAAAAACAAATGGATACTACTACTATATCCAACTATTCATAGTTCTACAAAAGAAGCCTATGATGGACTAGATCTTCAGCACTTAAAAAAAGAAATAAGCCTTACAGAAGTACTTGAACTGCCTATCACCGAATGGAAAACAATTTTAAAAAATGATTTTGAACAAACTATTTTTGCAAAGTACCCTATTTTATCAGATTTAAAAAACAGGCTCTATGAAATGGGCGCACGTTATGCAAGCATGAGCGGCTCCGGATCAACAATATATGGAATTTTTGATAAGGAGATAACTATAAAAAATAATTTCCCTAAAGACTATCATACATGGTCTGAAAAACTCAACTACTAAATCAATAATAATTAAGTTAGATGAATTTTATTTACACTCGTACTTATAGAACCACATTATTTTTTGCTCAGAAGCACCCTCAGGATAGGTAGATACTGAAATGGGATGCCCATCTAAGAACTGCTCAACTTCAAAAACAATAGAGCTTGTAATAACTCCTTTAGAATTATAGTTGTTTATTTTCTTTAAAAAATGATTACCTAATGGAATATCAATCAAAGGAGCAGCAATAAAAGATTCTGGTACCTTACAATACGATTTTGTTTTATCATATTCAAAACTCAATACTGTTGTGCAACTACTTTCATCCGAATTACACCAATCGGCCTGAACTAAATCACCATCTGAGTTATACTTTAAGCTGATTACAGTTAAATTAGTATACCGTATTTTTTCAACTTTATTCTCTTTATTGTAATACCACGACGTAACAACCTTTTCGAGTGATGGACTTACAGTAGTCTTTTTTATCATTCGACCTTGTTCATCGTATTCATAGGTTTCATATCCTTCATCAGTATTGGCAGGTAAAACATGATATGATTTTTTAATTAATTGACTATTGGAATTATATTGAAAAATCTTTTTAATTATCAAACTATTTACAGAAGTATACTCGTTATGTATCTCTTCAATAATTTTACCTTCTCCATCTTTTACATATGTAAACCGATGTGTCTCCTTATTATTGAAAAAAGAAGATAATTCACAAGGCTTCGAATAATCTATAGAAATTGGCTGCGAGGCATCAGTATCTATTTTTTGTTCTTTACAACTCATACTGAGTAAAACAAAAAAAGAAAAACCTATTATAGAAACATATCTAATCATAAACATTTTTTAGTTACAATTATAATCGTATTGATAAGCCACCTTTAATCCACCACTTACAGATCGACTTATTGTTTCTGGATATCCTTCTGCATTGGACTTCTCAATTTGAAAATTACTATCAGAAGCAAGTTCTCCAAAAGCATTATAACTATAAGCGCGTTTACAAAAATGAACACTATGGGTAAAATCATACATAAACATACTTCGTACGATATCTTCTCCATAAGCTGTAGAATAAGAGGAAGGAACAGTAAAGGCAGGCCGAGACACATCGTATTGATATTCAGTACTATTAGGTTTAATAATAACACCTTCTGAGCTTAGAGGACCAACTTTGATTAAATCTCCATTTGCATCGTATTCAAATCCAACTGATTTAGCTACTCCATCTATTGTTTTTTTAATTAACTGTCCTTTATCATTATATTGACGTACTTCATGAGAAACAGATTCATTTTTAGAATTAAAACTATGAATCGCTGCTAACCTCCCTTGTGAATTGTATTCATATTCTGAATATAATTCCACTTGAGTAGTGCTATTTTGCTTATAAAAATCAACTCTTGTTTGTTGATTTTTAGAATTCCATTGAATAGTCCGTTTGTTGAAATACAATAAACTCCCATCACTATTCCATCCATTTGAAATTATTCCAACCAATTGATTATGATCATTGTAAATAAATTCCATTATTTTTTGTCCGCCTTCTGTCACATCCGCAACAATACGACAAGTTTGAGCCGGCAAATTAGAAGGTTTATCGATAGGATCTTCATTCTTTTTTTTGCAAGATAGAATACTTAAGAATAGAATAAAGACAAGACCATACTTAATCATAAACTAATAAATTCTATTTTGACTGGTATGTAAACATATAAATATCTTTTCCACTAGATGAGGACACCGTAAAAATTTCAGGGTAACCCTCCGTGTTATACTTTTCTACAGCATAACTATAAGTAGCATCATAAAGGCTCTTTTCATTATCACCTAATCCTACATAATATTGAAAACGCATTTTTTTGCAAAACGAGCTACTCATCTCAAACGCTTGCCTATACAAATCAGAGCCAAACCATATCGATGACCATGCACCGGATTGAGTGTTATCATATTCATATGTAAAAACATAACGTCTCTGAATGCCAGGCTCATTTTTATACATAAAAACCTCCTCCTTGACTATCTGCTTTTCCAGAACATACATGGTTGCAGAGAAATTAGAAGCGCAATCAACTATTAAATTAATTTGCTGTGGTATATCGTCGTACTTATATGTAGTAGGACATGGCGAACTCTTCTCAAGCGTATACGTTTTCAGACGACCTTGATCATCGTAATCAAGTCCTATGGCATATTGAAACTTCGGCTCTTCTCCTTTAGACTGTATAATATAATACATCTGTTTGACTCTTTTTCCCGCTGGATTATATTCAAACGTATACTTCTTCGCATAATAATAAACTTGCTCTGCTAAATCGGAAGGCAAAGGGTAATATACTGTTACTACATTGTACCATATAGCCTCTACAATTTGATTATTCTGATTACGAATAAGTTCCCCGAAAGGCTTTCCATTTTTAGTAATAGTGATCAACGTAGACTTGTTCGTAGGAGATGGCACAGGTTGAATAACATCATCAACGCTATCCTTTTTAGAACAACTTAAAGTTAAAAATAGCCCGACTAATACATAATAATAATTTTTCATAGTATTAAATTAAATATAATAATAATAAATTTTCAATTTATTTACATTGATAAGTATATGCAAGGCGTCCATTCTCATTTATAGCCCCTGAAGTTATCACATTAATTATTTCAGGATATCCTTCTTCTGTATATTTTTCAATTTTAAATTCCTTGGAATAAGTAAACTGCCCATTTTTTTCATTGACACCAAACAAAGCTTTTTTACAAAAGTGTTTACTAAATTTATATTCTTCTTGAAACCAATTTAACACTATGGGTGGAAAAGGAAGGGCTAATTGATTATGATCATATTCATACGTCCAAATTGTAATAGATTGAGCTTTGGCTTGGCTGTAGAATTTATCTTCTACTCTGACTAAATCATCGTATTGATCATAGGTAAACAATTGCGACCAATACCATTTCTCTTTTGCATCTTCTTCTGAGTAAACTTTAACTAATTGACCTTTTTCATTATACTCATAATGTATGGTTCCATTCAAAACATCCTTACTATAACCATATACTATGTTTACATAAGATTCGCGAATAGATTTAATAAGTTGGTCTTTTTCATTATACTCAAAAGTAATTTTTTCCAATAATTCATTCGTGAATTGAGTATATGATTTTCTTTCAATGCATTGCCCTTGATCATTGTATTTATATTTAAATACAAAAGGACCTTTATCTTTCGGATACGTATCCCATATTATTTCTTGTAATTGATTTTTATCGTTGTATACATATTTATAAGCAGAAAACCAATTTTCCGCTTTTTCTGATAATAGAATACATTTTTTTGCAGGAGTAGAATCAGATTGGGGATCTTCTGCAGGAAGAGATTCATTCGGTTTTTTACATTGCGTAAAAAAAATAATTAAATAAAAAATAATAAAATAGATTTTTTTCATAGCATTAAAAACACCGCCTAATAAAATATAAAAACTATTTATTTACACTGATAAGTATAGCTATATGTCTCTTTTTTAGTACCATCTAAATAAAAAGCTAAAACCTCCGGATAGCCCTCCGCCGTATATTTTTCAATAGCCATTTCATCAACTACGGAAGCGTGCCCTTTTTCATTATACATGTATCCTTTTTTACAAAAATGCTTACTGTATTTTGCATGTTCCATAAATAACAACCATGTTTCCGGAACAACAAACGCAGGCTTAGTTGTATCGTATTCATAGGTTCTCAAGAGCTCTTTTTGGCCTGACTTTTCATAGATATACTCTATTTTAATGAGATCATCATTATCATTATAAGTAAACAATTGATAGGCATCTACACCTTCTGATTTTATTTTTATCAATTGACCCTTCTCATTATAGTAATATAACGTATTCATTTTCCCTAATTTAGGATCACCCTGCAGATTATAATACGATTCAGTATAGGCCTTTATCATCTTCCCCTGAGCATCGTACTCATACGTACTAAAATAATCTATTTCACTAGACCCATTTTTTCTATAAGAAATTACTTTTACCCGCTGACCTTTATCATTATACTCATACGTATGCTTATACGATTCCTTCATCGTAGGTACTGTATGGAAAACCATTTCAATCAACTGCCCTTTATCGTTGTAAGTATAGTTATATATAAGATTACCACTTTGGCCTAACTCGGCTTTCATCAAGCATTGTTTTTTAGGCGCTGGTGTGGGCGTTGAATCCTCTGTCACAGAGGGGTGGTCTGTTTTTTTACAATTCGTAAAAATAAATGATCCAAAAGATAAAAAAACAATAATATAATATATTATTTTCATTTTAAGTTTGATTTAAGTAATAAAGTTAAATAAAAAAATTATTATTTACATTCATACTCAAGTGAGTATGTTCTCACCAAATTATTACTCCATTGCACATCCACCCACTCCCATTCCGGCTTACCTGCATCCGTTCGTTTGTATATTTTAAAGTCAACCTGAGCAAGCGGTTTCCCATCAGCATCAGTTGCATAATAAGCGCGCTTACATAAATGTTTTTGGATCAAAAAATCAAGGCCATGCAAAACTTCTAGCTGCTCAGGTAGGATTCGAGCGGGACGGGATGTATCGTATTCAAACTGAGCCTGTGTGATACGAATAGCGGGATTAGTTTGACTTATCCGTTCTATTTTAACAACATCACCATGGTCATCGTAAGTAAGTAATAAGTAATTACTTGCTTCCACATTTCCTGTGATTTTAAAAAGCTGGCCTTTCTGATTATACTCTGCTTGTAATATAGGCTTTGATCCGTATGAATCAGTAGCTTTAATAAATCTGCCATTAGCATCATATTCATAATCCCTATAAATAGTTTGAATAAGCTTAAATGGATCTTTACTATCATCCCGAGCATAGGACTCTGTCGTAAGCTTAATCCGCCTACCTTGATCATCATAAGAATACAATCTTCTACTATATTGAAGATCATTAATCGAGATATTAATTACCTCTTCCCTAATTCTTTTTTTCTCATCATACTTATATTCTGAAATAAGAATAGTTCCATTCTTAACTCCTACATAATTATTAAGTAGACAAGTCGTATCCCTGCTACTAGGCCCTGGCTCAGAAGAATTATCATCATTTTTTTTAGTACAAGAAAAAAATAGTATTAAAATAAGAATAAGTGTGCAATTCTTAAGTTGCATAAAATATTTACAGGATTCTAAATTTATCAAATTTAATAAAAAAAGCAGAATACAATACGTTTTAAAATCTTATCATTTTTTACCACTTTTGTAATCCTTATAGAAAATTGAAAGCATTCGACGACATCCAAAAGGCATTAAAAACACCCCAACGCGTGATTATTACCACGCACCATAAACCTGATGGGGATGCCATGGGATCATCATTAGCCTGGGGTCATTATCTTAAAAAGAAAGGGCATCAAGTCCATGTTATCACACCAAGCGATTATCCTGAATTTTTAAATTGGCTCCCAGGCAATGAAGAAGTTATTGTTTTCTCACAACAAACAAAAGAAACAATTCAAAAACACATCAATGAGTCGACGTTGATATGTTGCTTAGATTTCTCATCATTGGCACGCATTGAAACCATACGTGAGATGGTTGAAAAATCAACTGCCCGTAAACTGGTTATCGATCACCATTTAGATCCTGAGCCATTTGCCGATATTACCTATTGGGATGTTAAAGCAGCTGCAACATGCGAACTTATTTATGAATTGATTGAACAGTTGGGAGATCTCCATTCTATTGATAGTACAATTGGCACATGTATCTATACCGGTATCATGACAGATACCAGTTCATTTCGACACCCATCCACTACAAAAAAAGTGCATGAGATCGCAGGTGTACTTATCGAAAAAGGCATAAACACAAGTGCTATCCATCGGTTAATATATGATAATAATTCTGAAAACCGTCTACGCTTATTAGGCTATGTGCTTTTAGAAAAAATCATTATTTTACCAGAATACAAAACAGCGTATGTAGCACTCACAGCTGCAGAGCTCAAACGGTTTGATTCTAAAACAGGAGATACCGAAGGATTAGTTAATTTTTTACTTTCTATTAAAAACATTGTACTCGCTGTTATCTTAATTGATCGTACAGAAGCCGTAAAGCTATCTTTTCGATCGATTGGAGATTTTTCTGTTAACAGTCTGTCTAAAAATCATTTTTCAGGAGGTGGACATAAAAATGCAGCTGGAGGCATCTCGCATGAATCACTGGAAAAAACAGTAGAGAAATTTTTATCTGTATTACCATTATATAAAGAACAATTAGATCAATTAAACAAAGACCAATTATGTTAACATCCAAAAAAATAATTTCAACTATCGCTTGTATAGGCATCGTAGCCGTTGCATGTACAAAAAGTTTTAAAAAAACAAAAAGTGGAATTGAATACAAGATCCATGAACACGGAAAAGAAAAAAGAAAAATCAACCCGGGAGATGTAGTGAGCTTTCACTTTACAATGAGGAATGGAAAAGATTCCATTCTAATGGAAAGTATCAAAAGAAGTCCAGAGCCTTTAACTATGCCTATTGACTCTCCTACAACAAAAGATCCTATCCAAGAAGGCATCATGCTTTTATCAAAAGGCGATAGTGCTACATTAAAATTTATGGCAGACTCTATATTCAAAGAAATGAAAGGTGCGTTACCACCAGGCATTGAGAAAGGAAGTATGATCTCTATAAACATTAAAATTCATAATGTACTAACCAAATCAGAAAAAAGAATAGAAATGGAAAAAGAAGAGCAAAAAATGCGCGAACAAATTGAAAAACAAAAATCAATCGATGATCAGTTAATCCAAGATTATCTGAAAAAAAACAATATCACCGCAACAAAAACAAATTCTGGGTTATATTATACCATCGACAAAAAAGGTGCAGGACAAAAACCAACACCTGGCGATAGTGTTTCTGTAAATTATACTGGAAAATTATTAGACGGTACTCCATTTGACTCAAATACAGATCCGCTATTCAAACATATGCAGCCTTTACGATTAATGGTAGGTATAGGGCAAGTTATCCCAGGATGGGACGAAGGATTGCTATTATTACCAGAAGGAAGTAAAGGACGTTTTTTTATACCTTCAGGGTTAGCCTATCAAAATCAACAAGCCGGACCACTTATTAAGCCATTTTCAATTTTAATTTTTGATGTAGAATTACTAGACGTTAAAAAATTACACCTAAAAAAATAGGCTTTTATTAAAAGTAACCTCTAAAAAAGCCAATCTTTAAAGATTGGCTTTTTTAGTTACCTCCATTAATACTATTATTTCTTAGATAAAAATCCATCACCACTAACCTAGCCATCGCCTCTACAATAGGCACTGCCCGTGGAAGTACACACGGATCGTGACGGCCTTTAGATTTCAAAGTTACTTTCTCTCCATTTTCATTAACTGTTTCTTGATCTTGCATGATCGTAGACACAGGCTTAAATGCAATCCGAAAATAAACATCTTCACCATTTGTAATTCCTCCTTGTATACCGCCTGAGTAATTGGTTTTAGTTTGAATTTTTCCTTCTTTCCTCTCAAACACATCGTTATGCAAAGAGCCAAACATAGAAGCTCCTTCAAATCCACTCCCATACTCAAACCCTTTTGCTGCAGGAATACTCATCATAGCTTTGGCTAACTCCGCTTGGAATTTATCAAATATAGGCTCACCCAAACCCGGGGGAAGACCTTGAATAACACCCGTTATCACGCCTCCTACTGTATCCCCTTTTTGTCTAACCTCTTCAATCAATGCAATCATAGACTGCGCCATAGATTGATCAGGACAGCGAATAACATTTTCTTCTATTTGTGAGAGATCAAACTGGTCATACGATGCGTTCAACTTTAAATGCCCCACTTGCGAAACATAAGCTTTAACAATAATATTTTTTTGACCAAGAAATTGTTTAGCAATAGCACCAGCAGCTACACGTGCTAAAGTCTCACGCGCAGAACTCCGGCCACCTCCACGATAATCACGAATACCATATTTAAGATGATAGGTATAATCTGCATGAGAAGGGCGATACTGCTCACGAAGATGATCATAGTCTTCGCTTTTAACATCTTTATTCCAAACCAACAACATAATAGGAGCCCCTGTTGTTCGTCCTTCAAAAATACCTGAAAGAATCTCTACACGATCTTTTTCTTTTCTAGAAGAAGTAATGGAAGATTGACCTGGTCTTCTTCGATCAAGATCATACTGAATAAGTTCTTCATTGATTTCCAAGCCAGGTGGACATCCATCAACAACAACACCTACTGCCCTACCATGTGACTCTCCAAATGTAGTAATACGAAATAATTCACCATATGTATTTGACATCTTATCTATTTTTTGAGTATCATGTACATTACACCAAGAACCATCAAAGCTAAAAAAATAAAACTACTTATCTTCCACCAATCTAGTGATTGGCGATTTACCCATTTTTCTTTAGGAGATGATAATAGTCCATACTCTTTAGTAAACTCATCTTGATTAGGGTTACCCATAAATGCAATAGGAGTACCTGTTACTCGGAACGATTGAGCAGGCCGAAGTGATTCATATTTACCTGTTTTAGGGTTAAAGAAAGTCCATTGTAAATAATCCTTCAGGTGATATACACCAGTATCCAAAGGGGTTCCATAATACGTAAACGTTTTATCTCCAACAACTCTTCCCATCAACCGATTAATCGTTTGATGAATAGAAGGAGGGTAAATTGTTATTTTTTCTGTGGTTAAAATATCTGGAGCTGGGATGGAAGATATATTTCCTTCACCAATAATTTTAAAAACATACGTAAACCCCTTGCCTGCCTCTACTTTAATTGGGCGAAGATCTTCTCTTAATTCAAATACACCAACGGCTACTTTATCACGTAATGGATGAGGGGGTAATTCCTTGACCTTTACTTTTTTGTAAGCAGATTTAAATGTTTTAAAATCCTCCTGTCGATTATTCCCAAAAAAAGAAGGATTTTTAGCAACCTTATATTTAATGAGTTTCAAATCCAAAGAAGGGAAACTAATATCTTTAGCTGTAAGAGGATAAAAAGTAGCCTCATAAAGCTTATACTGCATATACCGTTTCCCATTAATATCTACCGGCTGACCTTCTACCTGTTGAATCATAAAATTTTCTTCCCAACAGTGACCCGGTTTAATTTTCTTTATCAATACCATTAACTGATTTTGTAAATCATAAAACTGCATTTCAGCTTCGTTATCTTCAGCAACATAAAAAGACAATGCCGTAGTTACTCCCTCCCCTACATAAATTTCATTCTTAGAAGTACTAATAGCTAAAAAAGCCTTTTCTTTAACATCTATAAACTCTGTAGGCGCTCTTGTATCTCCAAAAAAATCATCAAAATCTGTATCAAAGAAACTTGATGACCGCTTACGCTGAACAGGAGGTCCTACATGAATAGTAGCTCCAGGGCAAAAAATAGCTTTGCCATTCACTTTCATGGTAAAAGGTTTAATAATAAACTTTCCTTCTTTTGTAGGAGTATAGTTTTGTATAATACTTTGTGTAAAACTCATTTGACCATTAATAATGTTAGTAGAAGCAGAAGATGATGTGCCTCTTTTAAGCATATCTTCAATATCAGGGAATCCAGAATAGCTCTCTATTTCTTCATTTTCCAAGACAATAGTAATGGTAAAAACTTCATTAACACCTATATCCGTATTTCCTAAAACAATTTTAGATGATTGTGCGTATGTAACCTGACAAAGCGCAAACAAAACTACCAATGATATCCACTTGTTCATCGTATCTATTCCTATTTAAGAAGGATACAAATTTAGAAGATCAAGTGAATTTAAAGGAACTAACTACGATGAGATATGCTTGCATTAGATTACACTAAAACTATACTTGAGAAAGTAAGTTTTAACCAAAAACTATTTGAGAAAGAGCTTCTAAAAGCCAAAAAACAGCTTATAAAACAAGACTGGGATGAACTGAAAAGCTGGTGTCGCAAAAAATTTGATCAATCATATACTAAAATAATAGATAAAATCAATATAAAATAATATTTTTTATATATATAATACAATTTCTGTTTTTTCTTATAAATTACTATCTTTCATATATATTTGTTAACCTAAAGTAAAAACTCTTAAACATATGAAGCAAACCTTATTTTTTATCTTATCCTCTATAACCATGTTATCGTGTGATAAACTAACGCCCACTATCAAGTTCACGCATGAATTATCAGAGATTATGATAGATATTCCAGCTAATACAATAACAACGGGGAATCAAGTATTCGCTGACCAAACTATCGCTAGTGATATAAAACCAACTTTAGAAGCAAATGGTGTTTCTGCTGATCAGATTAAATCAATCAAAGTTGAAAGCACCATATTCACACTCACATCTGGTAATTTTGATTTTGCCAGCTCAGTGGAAACTTATCTTTCAATGGGCGGATCAAGTACCCTATTTGCATTTAAAAACCCTATACCAGCAGGGGTATCAACTTTAGAGTTAGACCTAAATAAAGAAACTGATTTAGCATCTTATGTTAAGGCTACTTCATATAACCTTATCCTAAAAGGCCAAAAAAAAGCACCCAATAATGCTACTACTATAAAAGTAAAGATCAAATTTACTATAGAGGCTACTGCAAAAAAATAAGCAATTAATATTATAAAAAAACCTTGCTATTAATTTTAGCAAGGTTTTTTACGACTTATCTTTTATTAATTCTTAAATAAATTATTTTTTCTTTAAGGAACTTATTCCAGGAGTTTTTTCTGAATAGGCAATCCAACCTGTATATACTTTATATTTATCAATAATAATATAAGCATATATTTTTTCATCTTTGCTTTGTCCTTTTTCTTTCAATATTAATTTTTGAAATCGTACCGTTTGCCCAGCTAACGAATCTAATCCGGATCCAACTCCTTGACTAGCGCTATGATAATGGTAAAAAGGAAGTCCTTCAAAAGAAGTAGGAATAGCTAATGAGTCTTCACCTATAATATGATCTACTGTCCATCCAAAACTTTCTACAAATACAACAGAAGGAGCAGTATTTATTTTTATTTTAACAGAATAACCTGATAGTCCACGTTGCTCACTACCCCATGGATTTATATCTTCTAATTGAATAGAATATTTTTTCACGAAAATATCTTTTTTCTTATTTGTTAAATATAAAGTATCTTTTTCTGTTTGAATATGAATTAGACAATAAGGTTGCTCTCCTACTTGGTGCCCATTTTCAAACATGGATTGTCTACCACATTCTTTTAATTCAAATTTTATTCCTATTTCTTTAAGTTCTATCAGCTTCTTACTAGGCAACGTAATTACTTTTTCGTAGTACATGTCTTTATCTTTTGCTATTGCACAACTAATTAAAAAAAAGAAAGAAAAGCTAATTTTCATTTTATTTAATATCATCTTATTATTTTTTGTTTGTTTCATTAATGTATTGATCTACTACTTCTTCTAATAAATTTAAAGGCATAGCTCCATTGGTTAAAATAACATCATGAAAAGATTTAATATCAAACTTATCTTTAAGACTATACTTTACTTTCTCGCGAAGTTCTAGAATTTTTAGTTTGCCGATCATATAAGCGGTAGCTTGTCCCGGCCATACCACATAACGACTTACCTCTTGACGAATATCGCCTTCTGTAAGTGGGGTATTAGCCAACATATATTGAACAGCTTGCTCACGTGTCCATTTTTTCCAATGGATACCAACATCAACAACCAATCGCGAAGCTCTAAAAATTTCCATAGCCAATCGCCCGAAATCAGAATACGGATCCTGATAAAACCCAATTTCTTTTCCTAGCGACTCGCTATACAAAGCCCATCCTTCTACATAGGCGTCATCTGTTTCACGCACCCGACGAAACTGAGGAATATTTTTCAATTCTTGTGCTATAGCTAACTGCATGTGATGACCAGGTATTCCTTCATGATAAGCCAAAGCCTCCATCTGATAAATAGGCTGATCCATTATATTGTATAAATTAATATAATAGATTCCAGGTCGAGAACCATCAATCGCTGGAGCTTCATAAAAAGCACCTGATGAAGATTCTTCTCGAAAAGGCTCTACTGGTTTTACAATTAACTTCGCTACAGGTTGAGTATAGAAAAGCTGATCTAAATGCCGACGCATGGTATCAATGATCGCCGTAGCTTTTTCAATATATGCTTTTTTATGCTTATCAGTATTAGAATAATAAAATTGTTTATCTGTACGTATGAACTTAAAAAAATCATGGAGATTAGTATTTTTAAAATTGACTTTTTTCATGATCACATGCATCTCCTCTTGTATGCGCGCCACCTCTTTCAATCCTAACTCATATATCTGATCAGGGTTTAAATCGGTTGATGTGAACGTTTTTAAACATGCGATGTATTTTTTATCTCCTCCAGGAATTTTCCAAATACCATCTTCATTCGTAGCTTTCTTTTCTAACCCAGACCAATAGTTCAGCAATTGTGTGTATGCCGGCTTAACGTGCTCCAACAAAGCTTCTTCTGCCTTTGCCAACAAATCTATTTTAGACTGTTGACTAATAGATAATAGATTTATTTTTTTTCTAAAATCGTCTAACAATGGGCTATCTTTCTCTGATGAACTAAAAGGTTTGCCCGTTAAAATAGCTTTGCAGTCTTTGGCTACAATAGGAAAAACAAATTGGGGAGGAATAATACCTTTCTTCTCATTAGATTGCAATCGTTCAATAATTTGGTTAAAAAGAATATCTATTTTAGAAAGACGCGCAATATACGCCTCTGCATCAGCCTTGGTATCGATACGATGATGGTTAATTAAAAAAGCAGGAATCTCCGTATGGTATCCATTTTTATGATTAATCAAATACAACCGATTATAAGCATAAGCACTATTCGGAATTTCATCGGCATATTCACAAGCCTTGACATCATTAAGAAATAATTTATAGCTAATCTGAGCGGAAGGCGTTAGCTCTGTTAAGCGGACACGATTTAACAATTCAACAGATTGATCTTCCATGAATTTTACTTCTTTTTCCCAATTTACTTCTGATAGATCTGTCCAATCACTATATCGTTTTTTAATTCCTAAGCGTGTCATCCGTTCAGGATCTCGCTCAAGAGCTACTTGATAGACTGAGTCCATAAACTGGTTAAACCGCGTTGTCTTTTGAACTATTTCCTGTTCATTTGATTTCTTTGAAGAACAGTGATCAAATAACACAACCGTTAACACACTATATAAAATAACTATTTTTTTCATATACTATTTTTTAAGGATAAAATAAAAATAAAGAATTTAATTATTATTTTTTTAGTTTTATACTTGAATATAAAAAAACCGATCATTACATATAATGATCGGTCCGTTTAATAAAGCTACGATTGTTACTCAAACTTAACAATCATTTTCACGCAAACAAGAGTTTAGTGTAAAAGGCTGCGGACAGTCAACGCATGTCCCCATACAGTTAGTATGTGGTGCACGAATATGCGTATATCCTCCATACACTTCCTGACCATCAATCTGTGCAATCGTTGTTTTTGATAAACTTAATCTTTTCGATTCTCTTTTCATTTTAATTTATAGTTTAAAGGTTACTAAAAATCCGATAAATATATACAAAATACCTTTTCCTGCAAACATTGATTCCCCGCTCCTATTTTAGTAATTTAGCAATTATTTTCAGTGTATGTCAACCACACCTTATAAACCCAAACATCCTATTCGTATTGTAACTGCTGCGTCATTATTTGATGGGCATGATGCCGCTATTAATATTATGCGACGCATTTTACAAGCTTCAGGAGCAGAAATTATCCATTTAGGCCATAATCGATCAGTAGCTGAAATTGTGGATTGTGCGATTCAAGAAGATGTACAAGGAATTGCCATTACATCCTATCAAGGCGGACATGTGGAATTTTTTAAATACATGTATGATCTATTAAAAGAAAAAAAAGCAAACATTAAATTATTTGGTGGTGGTGGTGGGACGATTCTTCCTTCTGAAATAGATGAATTGCATCAATACGGAATCACACGAATTTACTCCCCAGATGATGGACGAACGTTGGGATTGCAAGGAATGATTAACAATCTTTTAGAACAATGTGATTTTTCTACATTGGATTTTCATTTAAATGGACAAGTCAAAGAACTTCCCAAAAAAGATCCACAGGTTATTGGAAAATTAATTTCATTGGCTGAAAATGATCCAGAAAAATATCAAGAGGTTAAAAAAAATATTCCAACAAACTCAACAAAAAAGATTCCTGTGTTAGGAATTACAGGAACAGGTGGAGCTGGGAAGTCTTCATTAGTGGATGAATTAGTCAGACGATTTTTAATTGATTTCAAAGAAAAAACAATTGCCATTATTTCTGTTGATCCATCGAAACGAAAAACAGGTGGAGCTCTTTTAGGCGATCGTATTCGAATGAACTCCATTCATCATCCACATACCTACATGCGTTCGCTCGCAACACGTCAATCCAATTTAGCATTGAGTAAATACGTACAAGATGCCATTGATATTTGCAAAGCCGCTCAATACGATTTGATCATTGTTGAAACATCAGGTATTGGACAATCCGATACAGAAATTACCGAACATTCGGACGCATCATTATATGTAATGACCTCGGAATATGGAGCAGCGACTCAATTGGAAAAAATTGATATGCTCGATTTCGCCGATGTAATTGCGATTAACAAATTCGATAAGCGCGGATCGCTCGATGCCTTACGTGATGTACGAAAACAATACAAACGAAATCATAATCAATTTGATACAAAAGATGAAGACCTTCCAATCTTTGGAACAATCGCTTCGCAATTCAACGATCCAGGCATGAATCGATTGTACAAAAAAGTAATTGATGTCATTGAAGAAAAAACAAACGTGAAATTCTCTTCTCATTTTGAAATTACGCATGAAATGAGTGAGAAAATATATATTATTCCTCCCGATCGAACTCGGTATTTAGCAGAAATCGCGGAAGAAAGTAAAAAATACAACGAACGAATTGACCATCAATCGAAACTAGCTAATCAATGGCAACACGTTCGTGAAACACAAAAGCTGATTGAAAAAAATAATATCAATGAAGAACTAACTTCAATCGCAAAAAATATTGAGAAAGATATCGAAGGAGATGTCAAACGAATTCTTGAAGGATGGGAAGAAAAAAAGAAACGCTATACGGATAAAGATTTTGTGTATAAAGTTCGAGATAAAGAAATTAAATCACCGAACTATACGGAATCACTTTCCCATTTAAAAATTCCGAAAGTTTCACTTCCTACCTATTCAGCTTGGGGCGATATTGTGAAATGGTCGATGAAAGAAAATGTGCCTGGAGAATTTCCTTTCACTGCCGGTGTATTTCCAATCAAACGACAAGGCGAAGATCCGACTCGAATGTTCGCAGGTGAAGGTGGACCCGAACGAACGAATCGACGATTTCATTATGTATCGTTGAACATGCCAGCAAAACGATTATCAACGGCATTTGATTCGGTAACCTTATACGGAGAAGATCCGGATCATCGTCCCGATATTTATGGAAAAATTGGAAATGCAGGAGTAAGCATTGCGACGCTCGATGATGCAAAAAAATTATATTCTGGATTTAATTTATGTAATGCAGCCACTTCTGTTTCCATGACGATCAACGGACCTGCTCCCATGTTGCTAGCTTTTTTCATGAATGCAGCGATCGATCAACAATGTGAGATTTACATCAAACAAAATGGATTGGAAAAAGAAATCGATAAAAAAATAAATGAAATTTATCAATCCAAAAAACAAACACGTCCAAGCTATCAAGGAAAATTACCGGAAGGAAATGATGGATTAGGATTAATGTTGTTAGGAGTTACAGGAGATCAAGTATTGCCAAAAGATGTTTACGAAAAAATAAAAACAGAAACTTTAAAAGTAGTTCGTGGAACTGTACAAGCAGATATTTTAAAAGAAGACCAAGCACAAAATACCTGTATTTTTTCTACCGAATTTGCGCTGCGCATGATGGGTGACATTCAACATTATTTTATCAAAAATAATGTTCAAAATTTTTATTCGGTTTCCATTTCAGGATATCACATTGCAGAAGCGGGTGCTAATCCAATTACCCAATTAGCATTTACGTTGTCGAATGGTTTTACGTATGTAGAATATTATTTATCACGTGGAATGAACATCGATGATTTCGCTCCGAACTTATCTTTCTTTTTCTCAAACGGAATTGATCCTGAATATGCGGTGATCGGACGAGTGGCTCGAAGAATTTGGGCGAAAGCCATTAAACATAAATACAAAGGCAATGAACGTTCACAAAAGTTAAAATACCATATTCAAACTTCTGGTCGTTCGTTGCATGCGCAAGAAATTGCCTTCAATGATATTCGTACCACGTTGCAAGCCTTGTATGCGATTTATGATAATTGCAATTCGTTACATACGAATGCCTACGATGAAGCGATCACCACTCCAACGGAAGAATCGGTGCGAAGAGCGATGGCGATTCAACTCATTATTAATAATGAATTAGGACTAGCGAATAATGAAAATCCACTGCAAGGTTCGTTCATCATTGAAGAGTTGACGGATTTAGTGGAAGAAGCGGTGATGCATGAGTTTAATAATATCACCGAACGTGGAGGTGTACTGGGAGCGATGGAAAGAATGTATCAACGATCGAAAATTCAAGAAGAATCATTGTATTATGAATCGTTGAAACATACCGGTGAACTTCCCATCATTGGAGTGAATACTTTTTTAGATTCGAAAGGATCGCCAACGATTATTCCAGCCGAAGTGATTCGTTCGACAAAGGAAGAAAAAGAATATGCGATTACTTCATGTAAAGCTTTTCAAAAAAGAAATGAAGATCAAACTTCGAAGGCATTAGAAAATTTACAAGAAGTCTGTATTCAAAATAAAAACATATTCGAAGTTTTAATGGAAGTAGGCAAAGTGTGTTCGCTCGGCGAAATTTCTCATTCGTTGTATGAAGTGGGTGGGCAATATAGGAGGAATATGTAAAGTTTCCTAAAAATAAAATTTTTTTCTTTTTTTATAAAATAATTATTATATTTAAATTCTAAGCGTAGTTTGTAACTACGCTTTTTTATTTTCAAAAAATGAGTGATAGTTATCAAATTCAAGATCAAAACAGTTGTTACTTTCTTACTTTTCAGGTAGTTGGTTGGGCGGATGTTTTTACTCGTAAAGATTATAAAGATATAATTATAAAAAGCTTAGATTATTGTAGAAAAAATAAAGGATTAGAAATATTTTCATATGTAATTATGACTAATCACATTCACATTATAATTAGAAGTAAATCTGAAAAATTATCTGATACAATTCGTAATTTTAAAAAATATACTTCTAAAAAATTTTACAATCCATTAAAAATAATACGATTGAAAGTAGAAAAGAATGGCTACTAACGATTTTTAGATATCATGCTAAATATAATAAGCGAGTAAATGATCAACAACTTTGGACACATGAAAATCATGCTATCGAATTAACCTTTGCTAATATGCTTAGTGAAAGAATAAATTATATTCATGAAAATCCAGTTCGTGCTGGATGGGTAGAGAAAGCGGAAGATTATTTATATAGCAGTGCAAGAAATTATATAGGATTAAAAGGATTGTTAGAAATTGATATTTTTTAGATAACTTTAATTAATAATAAGAAGGCGTAGTTATAAACTATGCTAGACGAAGATTATTGAGTAATAAATGGAAAAAAAGGCAAACAACTTATTATTAGCAATTCGTACTCTAATTACAGTAATCATTATTTCTTTAAACTTTATTACTATGGCAAAAGAAGATCCTATATTAAAGCTTGGTAAAGAAAAATTGTTAGCTATGATTGAGGAGAAGATAAGAGATGATTCAAACTTTTTTGGTTTATTTCCTATTAAAGAATTTAATCGAATTAGTTTATTAAAAAATGAAAAATCAAAAGAGTACCTTGTTACCTTTAAAAATAGCGTTGTTATTATTATAGATAGTATTGATAAGCCAACAAGTGTTCATTTTTGGTTCACTCCTTTAATTAAACATGATTCTATAATTGATATAAACATTAGACAAAGTGCAACTAGCTATACAGGATCCTTACCTAGACAAGAAACCAGATTTGTAAAAATAGAAAAAGAAATACAAGTATTACACAATGCAACATCACTCTTAAAAGAAGAAAAAAAATGGGAGGGATTTAATGAAGATAAAAACTGGGAATTAGATCCAGATGGGCAAATGATCATAATAGAAAATAAAGACGACTATATTATAAAAATAATGTTTCCTCAATATATATCCTGTTTTGAAATAAATAAAAAAACAAAAAAAATTAGTAAAGAATGGGGAGAACATATTGTTCCATTTACTAACGATGGGCTAAAAGAAATACATTTCAATTAAATATATAATTTAAACCCTCTATTAATATTAAAATCAACAAGAACTGCATTTAGAATAGATAAAATTAATTTTTCTCCCCTGCTGGTGCGCGTTTGCAACGCATACCAGTTTTAAAAGTCTGTCTTGCACACAGAGGGCAGTAACTGAAATTAATAATAAGAAGGCGTAGTTACAAACTACGCCTAGATGAGAAATCTCCCATGCATTGTATGAGATGGGAAAGTAGTATCGAATAAATATACAATATTTCTTACAAACACAATTTATTTCTTTTTTTATCACTTATATTTATATTAAATTTCTAAGTATAGTTTATAACTACGCTTTTTTATTTCAAAAAAATCATGCAAAAGCTTTCAGAAACAGAAAAAGAGAAATTGCTCAAAGAATTAAAATATAATGCAAAAACAGATTTTGAAATTGAATACCCTCGTATAGCTAATTTACAAAAAGAAATTATTGAAAAGTATGATCTAGCAGGAATCGATTTGGTACTTCAAAGCGAAGGTCTTTATAATTGCCCCATACTTCCAAATAAAAAGCACAAAGAAATAATGTCTTTGTTAGATGTTGATTCATCTTGTATTTGGAAAAAGTATGCCCATAATGATCCTGGCGCAATCATTGACGCCATATTCAATGATATTAAAGACAGGCTGCCACGTTTTTTACCTGAATTAAAAAAAAGATGTAAACATATTTTTGCTATCAAATGGTCTAAAAAAGAATGGGCTTTGGGGTATTTTATAAAACAAAAAGAAAGGCCTTATTATACTTTATTAATTGGGAAAGAACCAAACGAAAACCCTGAACTTCGTATCGAATTACAAGATTTTAAATGGAAAATACCAACTTCATTAAAAAATTTTTATGCTATTCACGATGGATTCGGCGAGTTTTCCGGAAGCTTAGACAATAAATTACTTCCTATATCTTGGCTTAGAAGCATGAAGTACTTAATAGATAATACTGTACGTTCAGAATATGCACGAATAATCTTAGATAAAAAAGCCACGGAAGAATTTACTAAAAAATTGGAAAAAACTATTGCTTTTCCTCTTGAAAATATATTGCCTTTTTTTTATTATTCTTTTAATGAGAAAAAAGAATATATAACTGGACAGCAATGTTTTTATCGAAATAACATTGAAGAAAATAATCCATCAACTGTGTTTTGCAAAATAGATTACAATGAAAACTGGAAAATTGCTGAAATCTCTACTAATACACAGTCCTTTTTTCAATTTTTAGATGAACAATTTTTAAAACTAATTGTTATTTAAATAATACAGCTAGCGCGCGTTTATAACTACCTTTAAATGAGACCAAAAAAAATCGGGCAACAAAGTAAACTACTCTATTACCCGATCTATTGAAAACAACTAAGACTTACTTATTTTTTCTCTTCTTTTTTATCATGATGTTCTTTTTTATGCTCTTTTTTCTCAGTAGTTTTCTCTTGAGCTAAACACATGCTTGCTGCAAATACAGCTAGTACACAAACAAAAATTAATTTTTATAACAATTATTTTTATTTATATAAGTAATCAAATTTTAAATTTTCATTTCCATGTTGCACGCGTTATAAAATCAAAAAAAATAAGCGTAGTTTACAACTACGCTGGATTATTTTCAGCCTTTATTTGATTTCAACAAAAGAAATTCCTTCTGATACTATCAACTTGTTTTTTCTAAATTTGAATAGCTATAAAAAATTGAGAAAAAAATGAACAAAAATACAATTCTTATTATACTCTGTTATTTATCTATTTCGTGTACACGACTGAGGGATGGGTACACAAATAAAATCTCTTATCACCCTGGTGATACCATGATCACCTACATGAGTTATAATACTACATCCGATCAATTAAAAACTATCAAATTATACGACATGGGAGGAAACGTCATTGATAAGATAGAATGCAAAATCACTGAACAAAAACCCGATTCACTAGACCCATGGATGAATGGGTTTGGCTATCAACCCACGTTTCAATATGTCATCCCTGCTCTCCAACCTGGTGTTTACTTATGGGGGAAAAAAATTCCATTTATCATCAAATCAACTACGCCCCAAAATATTACGGTAGTATATCCTTCCAATACAACCAACGCCTATTGCAGCAGTGGCGGAAAAAGTTTATATGGTTTTAATTCTACTGATTCAAAAGAATCCAAGATTGTTTCTTTTCTTAGACCGATGGAGCTAGACCATGCCACAGCAGAATTTTTCAAATGGATATACCAAGAAAAAGAATTTTCTATAAATTATTTATGCGACTTTGATCTGGAAAATTATGCTTCCATCAGCCAAACAAAACTTATTATTATTATAGGGCATAGTGAATACTGGAGTAGAAAAGCCAGAGAAAATTTTGATCGATTTGTGGACAATGGTGGAGATGCTATGGTATTATCAGGCAATAGCATGTGGTGGCAGGTCCGCTATGATACTATCAAAAATCAATTGATTTGCTACAGAGATACCCAAGAAGATCCTTTATCAGACAGCTTACTAAAAACGATCAATTGGCATGCACCATCCTTAAACTATCCTACAGAAAAAAGTATTGGAACGCATGCAGAAGGGTTTTCTTATGGTGATAAAAAAAGAAGCAAACTAAAAATCATCAACGAAAAATCACCTCTCTTGGAAGGAACAAATCTTAAAAATGGAGATTTTCTTTCTCTCCCTACACATGAATTTGATGGCGCACCTGTAGAATCATTTACATTAGACTCTATCCCTATTATTGATAATAAAAAACTTAATTTTTATAAAGTTGAGCCGATCGCATTTGGCTGGGGAGATTATTATAATCAGAAAAGAGCCACTACTTTCATTATTTTTCAAAAAACAAAAACCTCTGGAAAAATTATCAATGTGGCCAGTACCGATTGGTGTTCTGAAAGAGGCATGGGAGGAAAAAGCGGAACAGAAATAAAAAAGATAACTAAAAACATGATTCAAAAATTAATAAAGAAAGAAACTGTTTTTACTAACACCTTTTAATATAGTTGATTTTATCTGACTTCTTTACTTTGGTTGTCTTTTAAAAAAATCCCACGATTCCAGAAAAACATCTATACCTTTTGGAAATTCATGTTTGCCATTTATGACTTTCAAAAGAATAACTTCTGGTTTATTTTTTTGTTTATACACATATTTTTCTATCGTTGTAGAATCAGTTACATGGCGCTGCCTTACGTTCTGTTTCGAAGGATTTCCTGTATATCCAATTAAGGTAGCCCAATACATAAAGGTCTGCTGTGTAGAGCGAACACTCCCAAGTGTGAACTCACTAATTTTTACCTCGCCACCCTCATAAGGATTAATAGGATCGTTTGTGCTATTTACAATCATAACACCAATAGGCTGTTTTAAGTCAACACAATCCATGTTATCTTCTGTAGGAAGGCTAGCCACAATAGCAGTAACAGCTTTGATTTTTTCAGGCATCGTCATAGCTAATTTATAAGTCATATGCCCACCACCTGAAATGCCAATTACAAAAACCCGCTTTTCATCTACTTTATACTTCATTTTAAAATAGTCAATCATTTGAGAAAAGAAAGCATTTTCATCTATATTTTCCAAATTAGCCGGTGTGCTTGCTGCTTTTCGACATTCATTCCAAGTATGTTTATATCCCTCAGGGTAAACAATGAGAATATTTTCTTTCCGAGATTTCATATCCAAGTTTACAGCAGCCTTCATCATATTAGAAAAACTACCTCCAGTACCATGCAAAATGAAGATCAAGCTAGAATTACGGCTACTTTGTGCAGGCTTATTGAAATGAAATAGCCTATAATGCCCGCTTATACATAAGGAATCCGTAACTACCTGTGCTTTTGAAAAAAAAGAACAGAAAATAGATAAAACTAAAATTATATTTTTCATTTAAATCTTATATTATAAATATAGGCAATCCTTACTTATATTTAACCTCTACACTAAATATAAACCAACTTAATAAAAATGAACTTTAAGCTGTTTTTTTTATCACTATTCCTCGCTATATTTTACAGTTGTGCAGGAAAATCAAAACTACCTGAGACAATGCCTGAACAAACTACTATAAGCTATTCAGAGCACGGTGGGATGTCACCTTATTTTATGACAATCGAAATCACAGGAGACACACTCACTTTTACTGAGCATCCACCTGCTATTAATGTCACAGAAATAAAATGGTTCAAAAAAATAAAGATTTCTGACAAAGAAAAACTTTACAAGCTTTTTGTAAAAAACAAATTTGATAAAATTAAAAATAAACAAGCAAAGAAAATTACTTACGATGCACCATCAAAAGGTATAAGCATCATACTATCACCTGATATTATGTATAATGCTCACTCTAGCGCCAATTTTCTTCTCTCTTATAAAGATGGCATACGATTTTATACCATAGTAAATGCCATTAAAGATTTAGCCACTAAGTATAAATCCCAATGAAACGATATACTTTAATATTAGTTTTATTCACGATATGGAACTATTCATTTTCTCAAACAAAAAAATCGACGACTATTTTTCCAAATATTTTTCTTGAAGATAAATCAATCACCTGGGAAAATTTTCCTGCATGCAGTACAAATGGAGAATATATTGCTGTGATTTATAATAAATATTCGTGCTGCATCGATAGTGGATCCGAACTATGGATTATAGAAAGTGAAAGCGGAAAAACAAAAAATAAAATCAAATTATACCCAAGTGAAAAAGAAAAAGCTTTTACTTTAGAACAAAATGAAAACACCATAAGAAAGGTAAAAAAAATAATGAACACTCAATCATTTAATAGTATGATATACGTTGATTTTGATTCGTTCACACTGGATAGAGATACTACCACCTACAAATCCTCTATAATAATTACCACAACCTCTCAGCTATTAAAAAGTGACACATTTCTAATGCCTAAAATAACACTTTCATCCTCTTGTTGCGATTATATTTATCAAGATAAAAAACATGAAAAATGTACACAAAATCCTAACAGGCTAAAAATGTGGAATAATATAAAACACAATAAGATACTCATTGAATATGGCTACACTCCAGCCGGAGATTCAGGTTGCGATGCGGGACCTTATTATAAAGTTATCAATACCAAATAATCAATTTCTAATCTTATATTTTGTTTGCATCTACCAAAAGAAATGTCTTCAAATTAATTAAATATAGATACTTAATATTGGCTTGAATATAGATCCCCACTCAGCATAATTTATAACTACGCTGAATTATTATTCAACTTATATTTACAAATTATACCCTATATGAGATATAAAAACCAAAATATTATTTAAATATGCCAGAAATTATGCGAGCTTAAAAAATTATTAGAAATTGATATTTTTTAAATACCTTTAATTAATAATACGAAGACGTAATTACAAGCTACGGCCTGGACGAGGCATTATTTTTCAGCCCAATTCTCTATTATTTGTCCACCAAACTTTGCTACTAATTGTTTGCCAATGTCGTCAAAAGCCTGCACCAAACCTTGTTTGTTCATTTCTATCATTTCGGCTTTTTCGTGATTGCAAGTCATTGACCAAATTAGTTTGGTTTTGCCATTGGTTTCTTCCAAAGTCAAAAGACTTAAATAATCAGTATAACCCATCTCGTTTGGCTCTGGTGTTCGTGAAGCCCAACCACGATTTTCTTCTTGCCAAAGCATATTGTCTGTATGCATATAACCTGGTTCGCCTTCTTTCATTGGTTTGAAATAGCAGGTGTATTGCGTACACTTTCCATTTTCTGTTTTAGTTGTTACGCTGTCAAGCCCTACACTATACTTGGGTATATTGGCTGGATCGCCAACCAATGCCCATACTTCTGAAATTGGCTTGTCAAGTTCTACTACTAATTTGTTACGAACTGGGCTTTTTACCCATTTGTCTGTTGTTGGTAACGCTATTGCGTTTGTTTCTTTTTGTTCCATTTTACTTTCTGAATTTGTTTGTTTACTACTGTTATTGCAACTTGTGCTGAATACTGTCAGAGCAATGAATGCTCCACTAATTAATTTTGCTTTATCCATTTTTTATTATTTAATGTTTTTACAAAAATAAAATGGCAGTATGACAAGGGTATGTCAGTAGTGTTCAACAATTTTTAGAAATTTTTGCAATATACTCTTCAAATGAAAAATTTCTTTCATTGAAGACTTCGTCTGTAAATGATAATTTCAAAATTCTGTCTAACCTAAATTCTCTTATTTCTTTGCGTAACCTGCAATAAGCAATTAAAAGCCATTTGTTACTCGTAAGATAAACCCCCAATGGTTCTACTTTTCGGTCTTGAATTTTGTCAGAATGTATGGTATGGTAAGTAATGGAAATTATTTGTTGCTTAACAATTGCTGTCTGAATTGCTGAAAGAAAATCACTATCCGCTTGATTGTAATTTTGGAAAATCAAAACTCTATTTTCAAGTTTTTCAGAATTTACTTTTTCAGTGTATTTTAAAATCGCCTTTACTTTCGTCGTTAAATCCGATAAGTTTTTATATAGAGATTTGTCAGCGTTACTCTTGATAATTTTCTGTGCTGTTATCAGGGCATTGATTTCTTGTTCAGTAAACATAACAGGTGGAATCTTGTAGTTGTCCATAAGACAATAACCTTTCCCAACTTCACCAATAATTGGAACTCCTGCTTCTTCAAGTGCTTTTATATCCCGATAAACTGTCCTTTGACTAATTTCAAATTTGTCAGCCAACTCCTGTGAGGTTACAACTCGTTTAGATTGTAATTGAAGTAAAATATTTGTTAGTCGTGATAGTCGTTTCATTTCTTATACGCTGTCTCTTTTTGCCTTGCCAATAATGGTTTCGAGCTTTGCGTTGGTGGGCTTTTGAAACCGAACCTAACGAGGTGTAGTTTATAACTACACCTAAATATAACAACTTAAAATAAACCAGCGTAGTTAAAAACTACGCCTAGATGAAGAAAATGGGAATTGCTATAAAATTAGAAAAAGGCGAAAAGATATAATTTGTATTATACGTTTCACTTTATCACCAAACAAACAACTAAAACTATTATCTCTAAAGAAGATATTAACTACTGAAATACTTTTTTAAACTCTTGATCATTCTTCAAGTTTTCAAAATCAGATTCTCTCCTCACTAATTCTAGCTTAGAACCATCAAGATGCAACATTCTTTTAATCATCTCAATAGCTTGAAGCGTCTTATTCATTTTTGCATATACACACGCTTTTATATAATAAGGGTGATAATAAGATGGATTTACTTTAATTGCTTTCTCCGCATAAATCAGCGCTTGTTTATATTTATTTAAGTTATTATAATTTCCTGCAATATCTGAAATAATCTCAGCTAAATTTGGATTAATTTTAAGCGCTTTTTTACCTGCTTGAATTGATTTTTCATATTCTCCCAACCAAGCGTAGGTAGTACAAAGCGCATGATAGCCTTTCTCACTTTTAGGTTCTAATGCTATAAATTGATAATAAGGACTTAAAGCTTCCTGATATTGTTTCGAATAAAAATAAGCATTGCCTAAGATTAGCCATCCATTGGCATAGTGAGGATCTATTTCAATCATTCGATTTCCAATAAAAAATAGTTGATAATATTTTCCTTGAGCATGAGCAATGATCGATTTATTATTTAATGCCTTTATGTATTTATCGTCATATTGAAGTGTGCGATTATAATACTCATTGGCTTGTTCTAACTCATCTCTTTTCTGCAGCAAAACCCCTATATTATATAAAGCGGTAGGTGATAATGGGTTTTTCTCAATCGCTTTTTGAGAAAACTTCATGTTTTCATCAAATGTAGTAGCGATTAAAGATAATCCCACATATGCATCAGAAATAATACTATCCATGTCTTTTAATCTTCTATAATAAAAGCTTGTATCTGTACTTGGGGATTTTTTTTCTTGCTGTGTTAATTCTTTTTTGTAAGATTTTGCTTTCTGTATAGCTGAGTTGAAAAAAGGTCGCGCACTTTCATTGAAATGATAATCAATCAATCTATTCCCTTTGCCAACTAAATAATGTGCATTGTAATTTTGCATTCCATTAATTTCAAATTGATAATCTTTACGCGCTTTTTTTAATTGATGTTGATGCTCATAACATAATCCTCGATAAAAATGAGCATCGATATAATTAGGTCTTTGCTGAATAGCTTCTGAAAAATAAGATTGTGCTTTTTTATATTCTTCACCCCATAAAGCCATTTTGCCTAATTTAATAATCGTATCATAATCTCTTATTTTTTTTATGAATTGTAAAAAATATTTTTTAGCTAAATCCCATTCACTATTTTGCCAATAAAATTCTCCCCAGGCGTGATTCAATTTTGCATTTTTAGGATAATACCGTTTAGCTTGTTTTAAATAATATTCAACTTCCCCATCATATATTTCCTTATATTGTATTTTATGTAAGGCTGTATCATAATATAAATCAGAAACAAGCATTTTAAGAAATCGATCTTTGGGATTTCGTTTAACTAACTTTTCATATAATTCTAATAAATCATAGTTAGAAGAAAGTTCATGCCGATAGGAATAAAATATTCCATTTCGAATATAAATTTCATCTACCCATTTCTCATAATTGAGATACATAAAGAAGCGAACATTTTCTAAATAAGGAGCTAATTCTTTGATACTTACATAAAGTTCAGCATATGTGCCTGAATAATGATCTTCATATCTATCTAATTTGATCGAATTTCTTAGTTTATATTTTTTAGTAGTATCTTGATAATATTGATCTCTATCAAACAATTTTTCTCTTAATGAAATCTTATCCAGATCATAGATATCAAAAAATTGTTTTACCTCAATTGACAATTCAGAACAAATAGTTGTTCTTTTTTTCCTATTTTGATTTTTGAATTGCAAAACAATTGGATCAGAAATAGGCTCAATAGATTCAAAATGCAAAGAAATATTTTTTTGCTTTTCTTTAATGGTTTTAATTTTTTCAACATTGATATAATTAACAATAGACGGATTCTGAATAGCAATATCTATATAATAAAAATCTATTTGATAACAAATGGAAAGATGATGTAAAAATAATTCTTCATTTTTTTGCTGAGCAAAATAAACAGCTAATTGATAATGATATTCGATTCGATACGGATCACGAGCAAATACTTGATCAAACTGTTTTTTAGCTTTTTCATATCCTTTCGAATAAAGAATAGAAAAAGCTTTTTGAAATAATTGTTCAATTTCTTTTGGAGATAGAAAATAGTTTTTCATTTATAGATTAGTTAAAATAATTAAATCTAAAAAAAAATTATTCTTCATCGATCAACGAAATTCCTGATTTATCTAATGAGATTTTTCGTTGCTTATACAACAATCCAATTGTCATCTTGAATGTCTTTTTACTCATTCCAAAAAAATCATAGATTTCTTCAGGATCTGATTTATCATGATAAGGCAAATGCCCATTATTTTCCTTCAATAAACGTAAAATTTTTCCTGCTTCATCTTCTACTTTTTGATAGCCTGGCTTTCCTAATGAGACATCTATTTTATTATCAGGTAAAATATTTTTAATAAATCCTTCTAATGGCTCTCCGATTTTAATTTCACGAAAAATTTCATTCGAATGTAAAATTCCCTGATGTAAATTATTGATAATCATTACATAGCCAATATTTGTTTCACGATAGGGAATTAATTTTACTTGTTCCATTTCTTTCACTGTCAATTCATCATTACTTAATTCTCGTTCAAATTTTTGAGTAGCTGCGACTCGATCTGTTTTTTCGTCTAAATAAATTTTCACTAGATATTCTTCGCCTGAATAAATATTCATCACCTGTTGTGATTGAGGAAGAAATAAATCTTTCATTAATCCCCAATCCAAAAACGCTCCCATCTTCGTTACAGAAACACAAGGCAATAAAACAATATCTCCTACTACTCCTTTTGGATGATCAGTAGTTGCAATGACTCGATCTTCGCTATCGTGATAAATAAAAACTTCAATTTCATCATCTATTTGTAAATCATCTGGCGCATAGCGATTGGGTAATAAAATTCCATTTTCTCCCCCATCTAAATAAAATCCAAAATCTACCTTTCGTAACACTTTTAGTGTATTGTATTTTCCTATTTGAATCATATTCAAAGGTAAGGAATTTATAAGAGGATTATTGTGTAGAGATTAGTAAAAATAATTCTGGAAATGCCAAGAAGAACTCGTCATTGCGAGGGCAAAGCCCGAAGCAACCCCCAAATTATTTAGGAGATTGCTTCGTCACGTCAAGCGTGACTCGCAATGACGTTTGATTTCAGATTCGTAAAAATAAAAAAGCATCACGCTTATTTATTCTATTAAAAAAAATATTTAAATCATATCAATTACTTTCCAAATTAAAAAAGAAACTATTCCACAATACAATAAAAAGTACATTTTTAAATTATGTTTATTTGCCACTTTAATTATTTTTTTACATTCTTCCATAGCCAAATCAATTAATTCTTGATTTTTCAATCCATCTTTATACACTTGAACGATTCTAGATGAAATAACTCTTCTTATAGATGTTATTCCAAATAAAAAACTTAGAGCCCAGCATAAAATTGCCAATGCTAGAGGAATAAATTTATACTCTAATACTTTATTTTCTAAAAACTTTATTGTATATCCAATTAAACCAGTATTTATTAAAATAATAAACTGAGTAAAATTAAGAGATACTTTATCTAATTCATTTTGTTGTGGATGTTGCATATTTATTTTTCTATCAAAATTAGCTATTTTATTACATTGCTATATTAAAAATGTATTAAATAAAAACCGTACCTTTACACATATGAAAACTAAAATTCCTGTCCTTTCTGAGCTCATAGCACAAGGCCAATCTCCTGAAATTCTTTTTTGGGTAGGCTGTGCAGGTTCGTTTGATGAACGGTATAAAGCCGTTACAGTTGCGTTTGTAAAAATCTTAAATAAACTTCAAATCAACTTTGCTGTATTAGGCCCTGAAGAAACATGTACAGGAGATCCGGCTCGTCGCGCAGGAAATGACTTTTTATTTCAGATGCAAGCGATGACAACTATTCAAAAGCTAAATAACTATAATGTCAAAAAAATTGTAACAGCTTGCCCTCATTGCTTCAATACATTTAAAAATGAATATCCGGAACTTGGAGGAAATTATGAAGTCGTTCATCATTCTACATTTTTACAACAATTAATTAATGAGGGAAAAATAAAATTGCAAGGTGGTGGCGAATTCAAAGGAAAGAAAATTACTTATCATGATTCATGCTACTTAGGTCGTGCGAATAATATTTATGAGGCGCCTCGAGAAATATTGGAAGCGCTCGATGCAGAGTTAGTTGAAATGAAAAGATGTAAAAGCAAAGGATTGTGTTGTGGAGCAGGTGGTGCTCAACTGTTCAAAGAACCTGAAAAAGGAACTAAAGACATCAACGTAGAACGTACCGAAGAAGCATTAGAAACTGGTGCTCAAATCATCGCATCTGCTTGTCCTTTCTGCATGACCATGCTTTCGGATGGATTAAAAAACAAAAATAAAGAAGAGGAAATAAAAGTATTTGATATCGCTGAGCTGATTGCCAAATCAGAAAAACTATAAATGGCTAAAAAAAATCAACCACTCACATCACCTGACCCCCGTCGTGAAGAAAAATTAAAAGCCTTTGATCGCTTGCTCACCATCATGGATGAGCTACGTGAAAACTGCCCATGGGATAAAAAGCAAACCATGCAAAGTTTACGCTACCTCACCATCGAAGAGCTTTATGAACTTTCTGATGCTATTCTTTCAAATAACCTTACAGAGGTAAAAAAAGAATTAGGCGATGTCCTCTTGCATCTTATTTTCTATGCCCGTATTGCGTCAGAAACAAATGCATTCGATATCGCTGATGTCATCCATCAGCTTTGTGATAAACTTATAAGTAGACATCCACACATATATAGCGATGTACAAGCAGATGATGAAGAACAGGTTCGAAAAAATTGGGAAAAACTTAAATTAAAAGAAGGTAACAAATCAACACTTTCCGGCGTGCCTCAATCATTACCTGCATTAGTCAAAGCGATGCGTATTCAAGAAAAAGCACGAGGAGCTGGTTTCGATTGGGACAACAAACAACAAGTCTGGGAGAAAGTAGAAGAAGAATTACAAGAACTTAAAAATGAATTTGTAAAACCAGAGGAAGTTGACTCAAAAAAAGCAGAAAGCGAACTAGGTGATCTTTTGTTTTCAATTATCAACTTTGCACGTTTTTTAAAAATCAATCCGGAAGATGCATTAGAGCATACAAACAAAAAGTTTATCCAACGTTTTCAATGCATGGAAGAACTCATCCTGAAAGATGGAAAAGTATTAGATGGCATGACTCTCCAAGAAATGGATCAGTATTGGGACAAAGCAAAAGCTATTTTATAAAAAAAATTCTATAGTTTCTTTAAAAAGTTTAAATTTTAATGAATTTTAATCCACCAATCCGAAAAGGATCAAAAATTTATCTCTAAATTTACTCCCTTAATTAAACAAAAAGTATATACGCGTATGTCTTATACAAAAATTAAAGAATACTTAGGCAAAGAAGCAGACAGCCTACTGAATCATCAATCCAAAACGATCTCAAAAGATCTTTTGCATATTCCCACTCCTACATATATTAATGATTTATTTGTTCCTTCAGACCGAAACCCACAAGTACTTCGAAGCTTAGGAACTCTGTTTAATACCGGTCGATTAGCTAACACGGGCTATCTTTCTATTCTTCCGGTAGACCAAGGTATCGAACATACAGGAGGAGCCTCTTTCTCCCCAAATCCTATTTATTTTGATCCAGAGAATATTGTTAAACTAGCTATCGAAGGCGGATGTAACGCTGTTGCTACGACATATGGTGTATTAGGAACAGTTGCTCGAAAATACGCTCATAAAATACCATTTGTAGTTAAGATCAACCATAACGAATTAATGACCTATCCAAACAAATTCGATCAAATTATGTTTGGAACAGTTGAAGAAGCTTGGAATTTAGGAGCTACCGCTGTAGGTGCTACCATTTATTTCGGATCTGAAAATTCAAGTCGACAAATTATAGAAGTAGCACAAGCTTTCGCTCGTGCACATGAATTGGGAATGGCTACTATACTATGGTGTTACACCCGAAATAATGCATTTAAAAAAGATGGCGTAGATTACCATGTCGCTGCTGATTTAACCGGACAAGCCAATCATTTAGGAGTAACGATTCAAGCTGATATTATTAAACAAAAATTGCCAGAAAATAATGGTGGATTTAAGGCTGTTAATTACAGTAAATTCACGGATAAAATGTATAATGAGCTTTGCTCTGATCATCCGATTGATTTGTGTCGTTACCAAGTGGCCAATTGTTATATGGGACGCATTGGATTGATTAACTCTGGCGGTGAATCAAAAGGTGCTTCTGATTTAGCAGAAGCGGTGCGAACAGCCGTGATTAACAAACGTGCTGGAGGAATGGGTTTAATTTCAGGACGAAAGGCATTTCAAAAACCAATGAAAGATGGAGTTACATTACTTCAGGCTATTCAAGATGTGTATTTAGCAAAAGAGGTAACAATCGCTTAATTTTTTTTTAATACACTAAAAAACAAACAAATCATGTCTTGGTTTAAGCGAAATACAAAAGGAATTCTTACTCCTACTGAAGAAAAGAAAGAAACACCGGATGGACTGTGGTTTAAAACGCCTTCGGGAAAAATTGTACATACCCGCGAACTAAAAAATAATGCGTATGTAAGCCCGGAAGATGGGTATCATGTACGCATCGGTTCTGACGAATACTTTGAAATACTTTTTGATGATAATAAATTCACAGAGCTTGATGCTAATCTATCCTCTGCTGATCCGCTAAATTTTGTTGACACTAAACCTTACCCCGACCGAATCAAAGCCTCTCAACAAAAATCGCAACTTAAAGATGCTTTGCGCAGTGCTCATGGTAAACTAAACGGATTAAACTTAGTTATTGCTTGCATGGATTTTGACTTTATTGGTGGATCCATGGGAACAGTAGTTGGAGAAAAAATAGCTCGAGCTGTTGACTTTGCTTTGGAACATAAATACCCGCTCTTAATTATTTCCAAATCAGGAGGAGCACGAATGATGGAGGCTGGATTTTCGTTAATGCAGATGGCTAAAACATCAGCTAAATTGGCTTTATTATCCGAAGCAAAAATCCCATACATATCTTTATTAACTGATCCAACAACCGGAGGCGTCACTGCTTCTTTTGCTATGCTAGGTGACTTTAATATTGCCGAACCTGGATCATTGATTGGTTTTGCCGGCCCGCGTGTCATCCGTGAAACC
Organism: uncultured Cytophagales bacterium; assembly: GCA_964418605.1. Taxonomy (GTDB): domain Bacteria; phylum Bacteroidota; class Bacteroidia; order Cytophagales; family Cyclobacteriaceae; genus CAYQLY01. Next base: position 254,517 of record CAYQLY010000002.1, on the reverse strand, counting down.
ATAGGAAAAGATCTTCCAAAAGGGTTTCAAAGTGCTGAATTCGTTTTAGAACACGGCTTTTTGGATTTTATCATTGATCGGCGTGAACTAAAAGCAAAGCTAACAACATTGCTTAAGATGCTGCAATAGCTTATTTTCGTTTTAAAATTTCAACACAACATGTTACGAACACATACCTGTGGAGAGCTACGTCTCAGCCATGTTCAACAAGAAGTTATACTTTGTGGATGGGTCCATCGCATCCGCGATAAAGGAGCTATGTTATGGATAGATCTCCGTGACCGCTATGGCATCACACAACTTGTCTTACAAGAACAAATTAGTTCTGCTCATCTCTTTGATATAGCAAAAAAACTAGGTAGAGAATTTGTTATTCAAGTCAAAGGAAAAGTTATAGAACGTGAAGCAAAAAATTCTAAAATACCAACAGGAGAAATCGAAATTGAACTTACCGCTATCACAATCTTCAATGGATCTAAAACACCTCCTTTTCTGATAGAAGAAGAAACAGATGGCGGCGATGATCTTCGCCTAAAATACCGTTATCTGGATTTACGGCGTGATGTGGTGCGTCAAAATTTAGAACTGCGCCATCAAGTCGCTCGTGAAACACGTTCTTATTTAGATCAGCTTCACTTCATCGAAGTTGAAACTCCTGTACTCATCAAATCAACACCTGAAGGGGCTCGCGATTTTGTAGTACCTTCCCGATTAAATCCAGGTGAATTTTATGCCTTACCTCAATCTCCACAAACATTTAAACAGTTACTCATGGTATCTGGATTTGACCGATACTATCAAATTGTCAAGTGTTTTCGAGATGAAGATTTGCGTGCTGACCGTCAACCCGAGTTTACACAAATCGACTGCGAAATGTCGTTTATCACTCAAGAGGATATTTTGAATACCTTCGAGGGATTAATCACTCATTTATTTAAAAAAATAAAACAAATTAATCTCCCTTCTTTTCCTCGCATGACATATGATGAAGCGATGCGTTTATATGGAAGTGATAAACCGGATACCCGATTTGGGATGCCATTCGTAGAACTTACAGCGCTTTGCCAAGGGAAAGAGTTTCAAGTATTTAATAGTGCAGAACTTATTATAGGCATTTGTGCATCAGGTTGTGCAAACTATACCCGCAAACAATTAGATGAGTTGACCGATTTCGTCAAGCGTCCACAGATTGGAGCCAAAGGATTGATTTATGTAAAATGGGAAAATGATGGAAGCATCAAATCGTCAGTAGATAAATTTTATACATCGGACAATTTAAAAAAATGGCTGGAGAAATCAAAAGCTCAACCGGGAGATCTACTTCTCATCTTACCTGGGGAAAAAAATCATACCCGCAAAGCCTTAAATGAACTAAGACTAAAAATGGGAGATCTATTAGGCTTACGGGATAAGAATACATTTTCTCCGCTATGGGTAATCGACTTCCCACTAGTAGAATGGAGCGAAGAATCTAGCAGATGGCATGCCATGCACCATCCCTTTACATCGCCTAAACCTGATGATATTCCACTATTAGAAAAAGAACCAGGAAGAATCCGAGCTAATGCTTATGACATGGTCATCAATGGTGTAGAAGTAGGTGGAGGATCTATTCGTATTCATGATCGAGAATTACAAGAACGCCTTTTTCAGCTGCTTGGATTTACCAAAGAACAAGCACGAGCACAATTTGGATTTTTAATGGAAGCCTTTGAATATGGTGCACCTCCACACGGAGGAATTGCGTTTGGTTTTGATCGGTTATGTTCTTTATTTGGTGGGGTTGACTCCATCCGAGATTTTATCGCTTTCCCTAAAAATACCTCCGGACGCGATGTCATGATTGACTCACCCTCAACAATCTCAGAAGAACAACTTAACGAATTAGGAATAAAGCTAAGGTAAAAAAAAATCCCGTGGAATAATCTGCTCCACGGGATAAAGAACCTGGGTTACTCTTTTTTATCACGGATCTGAAGCAGGCCATGCTGTAGGTTGTGTACCCTGAGACATACCATCAGTTACCCATTTCTTCAATAAAGCAATATCGTCAGGATTAGTTGATGCAACATTAATTGGCATTCTCTTTGTGGAACGCATAGGGTCTGTTGGAGAAATCATCATCCGATCAAGGAAACTATTTGTAGCAGGAGTAGCTAATGTTCCCTTAGTCATGCCTTTGGCATAATCAATCACATTATCCATTGTGCTGAAATATCTCAAATAATTTGGCACTTCTGTTCCCCCCATTTTTCGAGCGCTTGCATTACCATGACATAACATAGGATTCTGAGAACATGTTCTAATAAGCATCTCATACACACCACCAACTTCTAAGTTAGTATATGGATTATTATAAAAATAGGTTTTATCATAGGCTACAATAACATTAGCAAGCGCTAACCCATCATTATTGGCTGCCCTCACTTCAATTTCATAATTTTTATCTCCTATACTAGTTCCATCTACCGTAATCACCCCTGTAGTTGAGTTAATCGTAATACCATTAATAGCTGATTGATCAGCAGGATAACCCGGTCGTCTGTAATAGTATTTTGTAGGCGTACCCCCTGTAATCATCGGCATACCAGAAGAGAACATCGCACCTGGCTTAGTTTTCATCATCAAAATAGGCGTAGTAGCTGTAGGTGTTGAAATAGCAGGATACGTCAATGTCATTGGTGGATTCGCACCTCCTTTTACTTTAAATACAACCACATCAGGAAAAGAAAATGCATTGATCGCATTTTTCACATCTATAGTCAACTTATATTCACCTGGTGGAAGGTCGTTTACTGTTTTAATCTGACCATATTGACCTCTTGGCGTTGTTTCCATAGTGTTATCATCCATCCAAATATCATAGTTATTGGTATACATATTCCCATCACGCGTAATCTTCGTAACAGTATATGCATCAATATCCTTACGCATACCTGACCCCATGACTGTAGGAAGACCAGAATCAAAAGCTGTTCCGAAATTAACTTCCGCAGGTGCATTAGGATATTGTAAATTAGTAATCGCCACTTCTGGCTTAACTATAGCCAAAACAGTTCCTTTTGCACTAAAACCTTGTGAGTTGGTTGCTGTAACTTCTATTGTATACTCATCTACAGGAATGCCAATAAAATCACTAATTACAAATTTTCCATCTTTGGGATTAATATTAGCCCAATTACTTAAATTATTCATTCCGGACTTAGATGTAGCTGTAAATGTATAAGTAAGCTTAGTTCCATCCGACTTCACTTCATGATCACCAAAAGTATAACCCGCATTTTTTTGATATATGAGGGTAGAAGGTGTATAGGTTACAAATGTGGGTTTTATCGGATCACCAATTTTAAAAGTATACACACTAGTAAATATGGCTATATCAACCCCATTGCTTATGCCTACATCAATTACATAATCCCCCTTAGCAAGATCAGGCAAAATAGTTAATACACCTGTAGCAGGATCTATAGTAATATTAGGATTTTTCTTTGATCGAATATCAAATTCATATTTGTAACCTTCTACTTTATCCCAAGTAGGTTCTGGAGAACTTACAGTTCCTCCCTCCGGTGTTTTAGTGGGATCACTCACATTCGGCGTATACTTCAAATTAGCCGGAGGAATACTTGGTTTAACTTCTAATGTTAATACAGTTGTTACTTTACCTAATTGATTAGCAATCTCAACCGTAATTTTGTGCGTTCCTGCCGGAAGCTTCGGATCAGCTATCGTAATCACACCTGTTGAAGGATTTATACTAAGGTAGTTTTTAACCTCTGCTGGCTCTGTAGTTAGTATGCTAAATGTCAATGCCGCTCCTTTCGTTACAGGGACAGGACTGGCAAACGTGATTTGGCCTCGCGTCACACTCAACGTATTGGCTGCTCCAGCACCTACAGGAGGATACTCTAACTTCGTAGGAGCAATGGGAGCACTGACCTTCACTGTGAAGGCAGAAGGGAACTCTGTTTCTCCGCCTGAATTAGAGGCATAAACCGTAATCACATAATTACCTATTGGGAGCTCAGCTTTAGTTCCAATTATCCCTTTCTCATCGATGGTGATATTTCCACCATGATCAGGAACAGATGTTATTTTCCAACTTACACCCTCCGAACTAGAAATGACAGGTACAGCTGATTGTTTAGGATATCCTTCTAATGCATCCAAAAGAGCTGGAACATATTTTAATCCCGATGGAGCAGGAATGGGCTCTTTTTTCTTCTTATCACACGATGTGAAAAGAAAAATCAAGCTCATTAAACAGCCTAAAGTAAGGTATATAGCTCTTTTTTTCATAATTTTATAAAATTTAAGTTCTAGTCTTTAAACGCAAATCTAAATAAAAATGTTGAATATAAACAAATAAAAATTGATCTTTTTTGATAAAAAATATAATTATTAAAATATAATTATACTCGATACTAGTATAGTAACAATCAATTAGAAGATAAAATTCCCTGATTTAGGAATTTAAGGAGTTAGGTTAATCGTCAAAATCATGCGATTAGCATGATTAGCGACACTTTCAGCTATACTGCCGCTAAATAGGTGAGTTATTCCTGTGCGCCCATGAGTAGCCATAGCGATAAGATCAGCTTGCACCTCTTCAGCAAAATATACAATACCATCCTCTGCTGCGAGTTCATTGTAGATATGGAATGTATAGTTTTCCAATTGATATTTACGTGCAAAAGTCTCCATTTTTTGATGAGAAGAAGAAGTTGTCTCAAAGTGATTGGGGGTATTAATCTTAACCAAATAAAGAGAGGCTTTAAACCACCGTTGAAAATCTTTAATGTAATGAATAATCGTTAATTCATCTTCTTCAAAATCGCTGGCAAATACAATGCGGCGAATATCTAGATGAGATACCTTCTCTTTTACCGTAAGTACTGGACACTTCGCTTTTCGTATTACTTTCTCAGTATTTGAACCTATTAGTAATTCCTCTACACCCGATGAGCCTTTAGATCCTATGACAACCAAATCAACTTGTTTATCAACGATATAAGAAGAAATATGAACATAAGGATTTCCAATCGCCAACTCTTGATGTAGAGTTGCTCCCTTTGATTCATTTTTTTCTAAGACAGACTGGAGTTGTAAACGAGCATCCTCTACTACTGTTTTTAAATAATATAAATTATCGCCAGGTGGAATAAACTCACTTCCAACAAACACACCAGACGGAATAGGAGCCTCTACAATATGCAAAATGGTGATTTCAGCATCCATTCGCTTGGCAAGTTGAATAGCTACATCCAATGCATTCAGAGCTTGCTCAGAAAAATCGATAGGAACTAAGATTTTTTTCATATTATATTAATCTACTATACAATATACAACATTAGTACTTAATAATCAATCCTATACCTACTAAAATAACTGTTACTAATGTAATGATAGCTAATTGCTTTAAATAGGGATCTAAGTCACGAGATAGTTTTAATTTGACAGCTCGCCCATTTATAATCACTAAAGGTATAACTGCTACAAATAACCATTGTGTGTAATATGAATAAGTCAAAATAGTATAAATCACTATACTCGCTATTCCTAAAAACAGTAATGCCCAATAGTACCAAACCGCATATTTTCTTCCTATTCTCACAGGAATAGATTGCTTACCTGCTATTTTATCTGATTCAATATCTCTTATATTATTAACTGTTAGAACACCGACTGCAAAAAAACCACAAGCACTAGAAGGTAGAATTATATTCCAATTTATAGATTTTGTTTGCAAATAATAACTTCCTATAACACCGACTAACCCAAAGAAGATAAATACAGAAATATCACCTAAGCCCATATACCCATATGGTTTTTTACCTAATGTATAAGCAATGGCTGCCAATATGGCTGCCAAACCTATTATTAAAAAAATAAAAAAATAATAATTAAATGGAAAGGCAAAAATTAAAAGTATAATACCTATACTAAGTGTTGAAAAACTAAAGACATACAAAGCTGCTTTCATTTGAGAAGGAGTAATAAGACCTTGCTGAACTGTACGTAGAGGTCCCTCACGTTGATTATGGTCAGCGCCATGAATAAAATCGCCATAATCATTAGCCAAATTGGAAAGAATTTGAAGACATACAGTAGTAAGTAGTGTTAAAATAAAAATAGCCCATTTAAATGACCCATGTGATAGAGCTAGAAAACTCCCCATTCCAATGGAAGCCAACGACAAAGGCAACGTCCGCAATCGAAATGCCTGTATCCATATTTTCAACCTACTCATGAACGATTATTTTTCTATTTCTGTAAGAAGTTCTTTACTTAAAGGTTCTACATCCGAATTAAAAACCTTAACCAACTCGCCTTTTTCATTAATTAAAAATTTCCAAAAATTCCACTTTGGACTTTCGTCATTCCATCCGTTTTGTTCTTTTTTCGTCAGCCACTGATATAATGGGTGTTGATTTTCTCCCTTAACAGTAATTTTTTCAAACATAAGAAATGTAACACCATAATTTTTCTGACAAAAATTCATTATTTCATCATTAGTACCAGGTTCTTGCTTACCAAAATCGTTGGCCGGGAATCCAAGAATAATCAATTTATCTTTATGAGTTTTATATAGTGTTTCTAATCCTTCATATTGAGGTGTATACCCACACTTAGATGCCACATTAACAACTAATATTTTTTTATTTTTAAAAGTTGAAAAATCGATTTCTTTGCCATCAAGCGTTTTCATTTTAAAGTCATAGAATGATTTCATAGGAGATGAGAATAAATTAAGGCTAACTAATAAACTAAAAAATAAGCTAAGTACTATCTTCTTCATACAATTAATTTTAGGCTCGAATATAGCAAAGAAGAAAGAGACTTAAAAACGCTCCTGCAATCCTTGTTGTATACGTGCCGCCGCTAACGTATTTTCTAATAAAGCCAAAATAGTCATAGGGCCTACGCCTCCAGGAACAGGTGTAATATATGCACATTTTGAAGCCACACGATCAAAATCAACATCTCCTTTTAGTACATATCCTTTTTGTTTTGTTTGATCTTCCACTCGAGTTGTACCCACATCAATGACTACGGCCCCCTCTTTCACCATATCTTCCGTAAGGAAATGAGGTTTCCCTAATGCTGTAATAATAATATCAGCAGTTAAGCAAATTTCTGTGAGGTTAATCGTATGGCTATGACAAAGCGTAACCGTTGCATTGCCCGGATAATTATTTCTGGATAATAAAATACTCATTGGTGTGCCCACAATTTGACTTCTACCAATTACAACACAATGCTTGCCAGCCGTTTGAATACCATAATAAGCTATAAGCTTCATGATACCATAAGGGGTAGCTGATATAAAAGTAGGAAGACCTTTAACCAATCGTCCAACATTCAGAGGATGGAATCCATCAACATCTTTTTGTGGATGAACAGCTTGTGTAATCTTGTCTACTGAAATATGTGGAGGCAAAGGAAGTTGTACAATCAATCCATGAATAGCTGAATTTTGATTTACTGTTTCAATATGCGCCAACAATTCTTCTTCAGAAATAGAGCGATCAAAACGATACAACGTTGCCTGAAATCCTACCTCTTCACATGCTTTAACTTTATTATAAACATATGTTTCACTAGCTCCATCATTACCAACCAATATAATAGCCAAATGAGGAAGTTGATGATTTGTCTTTTTTAAACTATCAACTTCCAATCGAATTTTCTTTTGCAATTCAATTGCGACTCGTTTCCCTTCTAGCAATTGCATGTATAGAGCTTTTTATAAGAAACAAAGATATCAAATTCAAACATTAAAATCAGAATTAATTTCACAAGATAAACCTTTCACGGACTAGTTTTACTTTTCTAAATACAAAATTATATTTTTGAAGCCTTTATCTTAACATGATGACTAGTTTTATCAAGTACACTATAACCGAGTCCACTAGCTTGGCAATCAACACACTTGCTGTAAAAATGGATAAACATACGTTGATTTTACAATTTTGCTATGGAAGCATAAATTGTGGATTGCCATTAATAGAAAAGCAAAAACCAATTAATTTAACTTTTGAGTATCCACTTTCCTATCTCAAACAGATTGATTTTGATTTAACTCTACTAGGGTTTAGTATTGAAGGCAGCCAACAGACAATATGTTGCAACACGCAGCTTCTTCTTCATCAAGTTATAACTAGTAAATATGATGGTAAATCGAAAAAAATATTTATTGAAAGCAAAGCTATGGAGTTATTACTTTACATATGCCACATTATGAATTTTAACTCATTATGCTCAGGATGCAAATTTTTAAATCAACCTTTAGAAAAAGATAAAATTCAGTCAGCTAAAACAATTATTTTAAAAAATTTAAGCAACCCCCCAACCATTTCTGATCTATCAAAAGAAATTGGAATTAATGAATGTTATTTAAAAAAAGGCTTTAAAGAACTTTTTGGGCAAACCATTTTTGAATTTGTTCAAGAGCAACGCATGAATAAAGCCTATATCTTATTAATAAACCGACAAAGTGTAAGCCAGGTAGCACACGACATGGGCTATGCAAATCCTGGAAACTTCAGCAATGCCTTTAAAAAACACACGGGAATCTATCCAAGCGAATTGATTCAAAACTAATTTTTTTCCAATCTAGTATTTTAATTTCCGTATTTCACAAAATAGGGAAGCTAATAGACGCCTATTTTTGTATTATACTTTTTATTACACCAATGTTATTTTCCTTAAGTCTTAATCAAAAAAAGATATTTTTTATATCAATTTACTTGTTTTTCCTTTCTTACTCCACTAATGCACAACATTTAGATAGTGTTTATTTGAAAGAGATAAGAATAATAAGCAAAAGAGCCACTCCTGAAAGATTAAATGAAATAGAAAATGTGTATATTTTTTCGGGAAAAAAAAATGAAGTTATTCGTTTATCTAATATCGATGCTAATACCGCAACCAACAATACACGTCAGGTTTTTTCACGTATTCCTGGTGTTACTATATGGGAAAATGATGGGTCTGGCATACAAATAGGAATCAGCGCAAGAGGACTAAGTCCTAACCGAAGTTGGGAATTCAACACACGACAAAATGGATATGATATATCTTCCGATGTATTTGGTTATCCAGAAGCATATTATAATCCGCCTTTAGAAGCTGTGGAGCGCATAGAAGTTGTACGAGGTGCAGCCTCACTTCAATTTGGTCCCCAATTTGGGGGATTGCTGAATTATATCCTCAAACGCGAAACTGAAAACAAACCTTTCATTTTTGAAACACAGCAAACAATAGGAAGCTACGGCATGTGGAGTTGTTATAATGCTATAGGTGGAAATACAAAAAAATGGAGTTACTATTTATATAACGATAACAGAAAAGGAAATGGATGGCGTGAAAACGGAGCGTATGATGTAAGGAATACACATGGTTTTTTAAGTTATAAAATCAGTGAAAAAGTAAAAATATCAGGAGAATACACTAACATGGATTATACAGCGCAACAATCCGGCGGACTTACAGATCTTCAATTTGAAGAAAACCGACAACAGTCCATCAGAAGACGAAACTGGTTTGGTGTCATTTGGAATTTAGCATCAATTCAAGTGGATATAAAAGCTAATGATCATTTGCATTTTAATTTTAAAGGCTTTGGATTAATAGGAGAACGCAATAGCATTGGCTTCACAGCAAGGCCTAATATACAAGATACTATTAATATAACACTTAAAGATTATAACTATAGACAAGTTGACAGAGATCATTATAAAAATGGTGGAGCAGAATGGAGGGGCCTTTATACCTACAGCCTACTACATCAAAAACAAAATTTAGCTTTTGGTGCACGAATTTATCAAGCGCATACAAATCGAAAACAACGTGGTAAAGGCGATACAGGTTTTGATTTTAACACAAACATATTAACAGATAACTATCCAGGTGATTACAATTATAGCACTACTAATGCTGCTTTGTTTGTTGAACATATTCTCAATATCACAAGCAACTTTAGCATCACACCAGGCATACGATTAGAGTATATAAAATCATCAGCTACAGGTACAATAACTACTACTTCTCCTATTGATATAATCCCTCAAAATTTATCTCGTTCCATTATTTTAACAGGCATTGGATTTGAATATAAGCTAAAAAGTACAAACCTATACGGAACTATTGCACAGAACTATAGACCAGTTTTATTTAGTGATCTGACCCCATCCGCTACAACAGATGAAATAGATCAAAATCTAAAAGACACGAATGGATTTAATACAGATCTTGGATATAGAGGAACAGTAAGTAATTATTTAAACTTTGATATCAGTGTATTCTACATTCACTATACAAATCGCATAGGCTCAATTCGTAAATTCATAAATAACGATTCGACACAAAATACATTCTTATTTCGAACCAACTTAGGAAAATCTATAAATACAGGAATCGAAGCATACATTGAATTCAGTCCAACTAAAGCATTTCATCCTACCAGCAGATGGGGACATATCAACTTATTTGCCTCCATGGCTTTCATACACGCAACTTATGATGATTTTAAAATTATATCGCTATCAGGAACAGCACCTTCTATTAAGATAAAGGAAGAAAACCTTAAAGGAAACCAAATAGAATATGCACCGAGGTATATTCATAATTTTGGCATCACTTATTATATTAAAAATTTCTCTATGTCGCTACAAACACGAATGACAAGCGACGTATTTAGTGATGCTACTAATACAAGTAGTCCATCCATAGATGGTGTTACAGGAATAGTAAAAGGCTATTCTGTTTTTGACTTAGCAGCAACATATACTTTTTTAGAAAAATATAATCTTAAAGGTGGCATCAACAACTTTACTGATGCACACTATGCTACGCGACGAGCAGGTGGGTATCCAGGCCCAGGGATTTTACCTGGCGAAGGGAGAACGATGTATATCAGTATAGGAACAAGGTTTTAATAAATAAATTAAAATAAAAAAACTCTAAAAACCTGTAAAGTTTCTAGAGTTTTTTTATTTTTTTTCATATTCTATCTAGATTATAACCACAAGAGAGTCTAATAAACCTTCGTGTGTTTTTATTCAATCACAAATGCACCAGTAGCACTATCTACTTCTAAATCTTTTCCATTGTACTTAACATACGTCGTTTCGAAATACGTACACTGATTTCTGCTTCTCTCCTGAATAAAGGTAGTGATGGTATCTATATGATGAGAAGTGGGCGCATAATAAATAGTGCTTTGACCACACCAGCTCACAGCCCCTTCACGATCTTGCAGTTCTAAAATAAATTTGTCTTTACCATTTTTATCTTTCATGGTATAGGTTTTGTAATCTATTACATTTTTTATTCCATTCTTATAGTAAAAGATAACTAGCGAGTCTAGTGTAAATACATTTACTTTTTTAGTAGCACCCACTAAGTCTTGGTTTTTTACTTCTGAATAACAAAGGTATAAAGGTGTAGGTGGAGTGAAACATTTATATCCATTTGTACACCTATAGCATACTGTGGTTATAAAAATCAAAAGCAACAGCTTAACTCTACTCAACAACATAAGCATAAATATCAAGATCGGTACGTACCCGTAATGGTTTTCCATTGCATCGGACATCGTAAAATTCATACAAGGTACACCCATCTTTTTTAGCAGCAAAAGCAGAAATCGTATCTATACGAGAAGAAGAAAAATAATAGTAAAACGTATTAACTCCGTTACTTGCCAATGGAGCTATCTCATACGATCCAATGTTTATGCGATTCTGATTATTTTTATCCTTAAACTCGTATAACTCATGTTCTAAATATTTTTTTTTACCGTTAGTTATACACATTATCTTTAAAGAATCCATATTTTGTTCAGGAGATAAATTCAAATAGCATAATGCTAACGGAACTATGGCATTAGCACATTTAGTACCAGCACCTTCTTTACATGATGGTAAAGAATAAATACCTATCGCCAATATTATTAATATCTTTTTCATATATCTTATGTAATTAGAAGTTATTTAAATATAAAAAACTTAAGGCTTAATTCCAATGATAACGTCCGATTTATAATTGTACGAACCACCTGAAGTAGGGTTAAATGCCCCATAATATCCATCATCAATACCTCCCCATCCCCAGTTCATGTGAAATAAATGACCGGAATAGCATAAATCCGCCCATCGTCGAAATCCATCACACACCCAAGCATGACCATCACCTCGATAAGGAATCCCTAAAATATATTCTTTCTTATACCCTCCAAATAATACAGGTCTGTTATTACGTAATTCATCAAATACCTTCTCATAATTACTTGTTCCTTCATACCTCAGGTAACAGACGGATGAAGAATAACCAAAATTAGATTTAAACTCATCTGATCCATTACGCGTTGTACCCGAACCACTACATGCATAACTCATATTGACAGCGTCACCAATATCTTTAATCAGACGCGGCATATCACTTATACCTGTCCAATTATATGTTGCAGGATATTTATGATAATACATGATCTGCCCCATAGCAATAGCCATACATCCTGCCGGTGCTCTATTATTTAAACACTCTGCACATCCCGTTAGAGGCACATTATTATATGGATCACATTGACCCCATTTTGTAGTTAACAAAGATCTTTTCTCTTCATAAAATGACCATCGATCACATCCCGGATCTCCAGGTAATGGTGCTGGCTCAGCAGGAGTGGGTGCATACTCATGCCACATCTGCATAATTCCGACAGAGGGAACTTCGTTAGATGAACGAAAATACGCAATCCTTCTTTGAGCAATATCTAACCATGTGGCTACTGCTGTAGGAAGACTATCCAACCGAAACGATCGCCCATATCCCATAGCTAATACAGGATCTTCCCGTTTATCAGCAGGGATAATCATAAATCCAACTTGATTAGCAAAGTTAAAGATGTAGTGAGTAGGGATTCCTTGATCATCTCGGACATAATTTACTTCTTGGATCACACGCTGAGTAATTTTGGTTGAATGGTTTTTTATATCAGGATTATCAAAGATAGGAACATATAATGCCATTTGACGAGCCTGGTTTTCATTCACAAAAAAATCATTCTGACTATTATCCTTCTCAAGCTCTCGGTGACAACTCCCTATCACAACGAGCAAGCTCATTAAAATATACGGGAAAAACTTTTTCATACAAACAGTAACTATTTGTTTTTAAATAATTTATTGGGATAAATATAGCTTGTTTTTATAAAAAAAATAAAAATAAAATAATTTAATTTATTGAAACTACACGAAGATATGGTAATAATAGAAAATTAGTCGTAATACTTAATCCAACTTCAGCACTGCCATAAATGCCTCTTGCGGAATTTCCACACTTCCTACTTGACGCATACGTTTTTTACCTTTTTTCTGTTTTTCAAGAAGTTTACGTTTTCGTGAAATATCCCCTCCATAACATTTAGCTAATACATTTTTACGCAGTGCTTTAACTGTTTCACGCGCAATAATTTTAGTTCCAATGGAAGCCTGAACAGCAATCTCAAACATTTGGCGAGGCAATAAGTCTTTTAATTTTTCACATAATTTTTTTCCCCAATCATACGATTTACTACGATGAACAATAGCCGAAAGCGCATCTACCTTCTCACCATTCAACATGATATCTAGTTTAACCATATCTGATTCACGATATCCAATGAGTTGATAATCTAATGAAGCATAACCACGAGAAATAGATTTTAACTTATCAAAGAAATCGAATACCATCTCAGCTAAAGGTAATTCAAAGGTGAGCTCAATCCGATCTGTTGTAAGATAAACTTGATTTTTTATAATTCCTCTTCGCTCCATACACAACGCAATGATCGGTCCAATAAATTCTGATTTGCTAATAATCTGTGCCAAGATAAAAGGTTCTTCAATATGCGATACCGTATTAGGTTCAGGCATTTCAGAAGGTGCATTAATTTTTTCAATTTCTCCTTTATGTGTAATGGCATGAAACTGTACAGAAGGAACGGTTGTAATCACAGTCATATCAAACTCCCGCTCCAATCGTTCTTGAATAATTTCCATGTGAAGCATGCCAAGAAATCCGCATCGAAAACCAAATCCAAGCGCCGCAGAAGTTTCAGGCTCCCAAACAAGAGAAGCATCATTCAACTGTAGTTTTTCCATTGAAGCACGTAGCTCTTCAAACTCACTGGTTTCTACCGGATAAATTCCTGCAAAAACCATGGGTTTCACATCTTCAAATCCTTTGATCCCTTCTTTACATGGATTTTCTACGTGTGTAATGGTATCTCCTACTTTAACTTCTTTCGCTACTTTAATTCCTGAAATAAGATAACCTACATTTCCAGTTGATATTTCATTCGCAGGCTCTTGATGTAAACGTAAAATTCCAATTTCATCTGCTTCATACGTTTTTTCAGTAGCCATAAATTTTACTTTGTCGTGTGTGCGAATCGTTCCATTCATCACTCGAAAATAAACTTCAATTCCACGATAAGAGTTAAATACCGAATCAAAAATCAATGCTTGTAACGGTGCGTTCGGATCTCCTTTGGGAGCTGGAACTCGTTCTACAATGGCATTCAAAATAGCTTCAATCCCAATTCCTTCTTTTCCACTCGCATGAATAATTTCTTCTCGTTTACATCCCAATAGTTCAACCACTTGATCTTTTACTTCTTCAGGCATAGCACCAGGAAGATCTACTTTATTTAAAACAGGAATAATTTTCAAATCATGATTGAGTGCTAAATATAAATTGGAAATAGTTTGAGCTTCCACACCTTGTGAGGCATCAATAACCAATAAAGCGCCTTCACAGGCAGCAATAGAGCGAGAAACCTCATAAGAAAAATCAACGTGGCCTGGAGTATCGATAAGATTAAGAACATAATCTTGGCCTTGGTACGTGTAATTCATTTGAATAGCATGACTCTTAATCGTGATACCACGTTCACGCTCCAAATCCATATTATCCAATAGTTGATTCTGCATTTCCCGTTTGGAAATGGTATTGGTAAATTCCAATAATCGATCAGCTAATGTACTTTTTCCATGATCAATATGAGCAATGATGCAGAAATTTCGAATATTTTTCATTGTGCAAATTTACAAAAAAGATAGGGGTATTGTATTAAAATAACTTTAATGACAATAGGTATTCATAAGCTCTTGAGCCTGAGCATGCTTAAGCTCAAGAGCTTTATTCCAATCATTACATGCACTTGCTTTTTGATCCAAATAGTAATAACAATAGCCTCGATTGATATAAGCAGAAGAATTGGAAGGTTCATTTTGAACAACAATCGTATAATCTTTAATTCCCTCAGAATAATTTTTAAGCAACTTATATAAGTATCCTCGTGCATTATAAACAGCAGTAGCTGTTTTATTTAATTTAATAGCTTGAGCATAATCAGCCAGAGCTGATTTATAATAATAGCTAACACTGTCTTTCAGTTGAGCATATCTTATTTTTAGTTTTTTCTCTTGTTGAGAGTTTTTCTTACCTTGTACGCTCTTGGTTTTTAACTGGGAATCATAATCTTCTATTTCTTTAGTTTTAACTTCTGCTAACTCAACGGAAATTAATCCACGCTCAAAATAAGCTTGATCATGCGTAGGCACTAATTGAATAACTCTGCTATAATCTTCTAAAGCGCGCTGTTGCTTTTTTAAAATATAATAACATTTCGCACGATTAAAATACGCATCAGGAGTTCGAGGAGCGATACGTGCAACCTCTGAATAATTTTCTATGGCTTTATCATAGTCGCCTTTATAATGATAGGTCAATCCCAAGTTATAATAGGCACGACTATCTTTAGGATTAAATAAGATAGCTTTATCAAGATCCTCTATGGCTTTATCATATTGTTTAAGTTCACGATAACAAACTCCTCGGTCATCGTACGCCTCACTGTATTTGAAATCAAGTTCAATTGTTTTTGAAAAATCCTGAATAGCTGACTCGTATTCATTAAAATACACTGACCGAATAACTCCTCGATAATAATAATGAAGCGGATCTTTGGGGTCTTTTTTAATTTTTGCTGTCAATTTTTGAATAGCTTGTTTGTACTGTTGCAGGTTGGGATCTTTAGGAGTCTGTGCAAAAGCATAAGGTATCAAAAAAAAGAATAGCACTATCTTTAAAACATCTTTCATAAATAATAGGTTATGTTTTTCAAACTAAAGTTAATTATTTTGATTTATTAACGACCAGGATTCCAATTAAAATAAATACCATGCCTATATAATGCATAATGGTAAGTTGCTCTCCATCCATCACTCCCCATAAAATAGCTACTACAGGCATAAGATATGTAACAGAGCTTGCAAAGATAGGAGAAGAAATCTGTAGGAGTCGATAGTAAATAACAAGCGTAACGCCTGAATTAATTAACCCAAGAAAAAGAAGAGCCAAAAATGGATACGACACATGAGTTGAAAAATGGAGTTGACCAACGAAATCAGTTGAAAATAAATAGGCCCCAGCAATTGGACTAATAATCAACATCGTCATACTTGACAAGATCAAGGAAGGCACATCTTGCAAATACACTTTAATAATATTAATACTCCATGCATTTAAAATAGTAGCCAATATCACAAAGAATGCATAGACATTAACAGTACCCCATGATCCATTAGATTGGATAACTACCAATAACACTACACCTATCAACCCCAATACTAAACCGATTATTTTCCAAAGTGTGAATTGATAACGAAATAGAAGCGCACCTATAATCAATGTAAACATCGGCGTCACAGCATTCAAAATACCCGCCAAAGAACTAGTTATTCGCGTCTGAGCGATCGGATACAGAAAAGCAGGAATCAGCGTTCCGACAACAGCGACAAGTGTTATATATTTAATTTTAACAAAAGAGACTTTTCTAACATATAGAAAGGCCGGTACAGCAAATAACAAAAATGCTAAGACCATGCGTGCTGAGCCAACCTGAAAAGGTGTAAATGATTTTAAAGCTGTTTTAATCAAGATGTAGGAACTTCCCCATAGCAATGCTAAAACAATCAATAATACCCAACTCAACCACTGTTTATCTTTATTTTCCATAACTTATGCCAGCTCTTCACATCCTGTATCAATCATCTCTTCCAAAATAGCTATAACTGATAAATAAGAATCTGCCTCTACTAACCTCATACGCCAAGGTTTAAAATGAGGAATACTTTTAAAATAATTGGTATAATGTCGTCTCATTTCTAAGATACCTAATCGCTCACCTTTCCACTCTACTGATTTATCAAGATGGGTTTTACATACATGCACACGCTCTTCAAATGTTGGCTTTGGAAGATGAACACCTGTATGCATAAAATGAGAAATTTCTCGAAAGATCCAAGGGTAACCAATAGCAGCTCGACCAATCATCACGCCATCTACACCATATCGATTTTTATACTCCACCACTTTTTCCGGAGAATCTATATCCCCATTTCCAAATACGGGAATATGGATACGAGGGTTCTCTTTAATCTTTCCAATCAACTCCCAATCAGCAGATCCCTTATACATTTGTACACGTGTACGCCCATGTATGGTTAAAGCCTTAATACCTACATCTTGCAATCGCTCAGCTACTTCTACAACATTTTTAGATTGATCATCCCAACCTAAACGCGTTTTTACAGTCACTGGAAGATGTGTTGCTTTAACAACAGCCTCTGTCATACGAACCATTTTAGGAATATCTTGTAATAGCCCAGCTCCTGCGCCTTTACAAGCGACATTTTTAACAGGGCAACCATAGTTAATATCAATTAAATTCGGATGCGCCTGAGAGGCGATCTCTGCCGACTGCCTCATGTGTTCGATATCGCTCCCAAATAATTGAATACCAATGGGGCGCTCATATTCAAAAATGTCTAACTTTTTTTTGCTTTTAATGGCATCCCGAATAAGTCCTTCAGAAGAAACAAACTCAGTAAACATAAGATCAGCACCTCCTTCTTTGCATACTGCCCGAAAAGGCGGATCACTCACATCTTCCATTGGAGCAAGCAAAAGAGGAAAATTACCAAGCTCAATATTTTCTATGCAAACCAAGCTGTTTTTTTTGATTAAATTTGAATGCAAATTTACGCCAAATTATGGATAGCCCATCAACTCAACGTCTATTACTTCCCGACACCAAACCATTTGTTTCTATTTTAAAAATAGCAGGTCTAAGCTTAGCAGGGCTTTTTATTTTCCAATTTATAGCCCTCTTCATTATTAGTTTTTTTACCGAAGGCGGACTAACAGGTGTTATAAATAACTTAAATATGTCGCCCCCTGATGCGTCATTCAGAAACTCCCTTTTATTTATTCAAGGTCTAAGTGCGGGCGGCGGCTTCATACTTGGACCATGGCTATACCTTCATTACATAGAAAGAAAAAAAATATCAGCGATCACCAATTCATCATCTACATCTGGGAGAGCTATTCTTTTTATGATTGCAAGTGTATTTTTTTTCATGTTATGTAATGAGCAATTTATTTATTGGAATGAACACATTCAGCTTCCTGCTTTTTTAGAGAAATTTGAACTCTGGGCTCAAGCCAAAGAACTCGAACTAAAAAAGCTCACATTATTTCTTACAACATTTGACTCGTTTGGCCAGTTCTTAGTTGGATTTGTAGTCATTGCTATACTACCGGCTATTGGCGAAGAATTTTTATTCAGAGGACTTATTCAAAATAAACTTATCATTCTAACAAAAAATGCACACATTGCTATTTGGATAACAGGCTTTTTATTCAGCATCATCCACTTCCAATTTTATGGATTAATTCCACGGGCTTTGCTCGGCGTACTTTTTGGCTATCTCTATTATTGGTCAGGGAATTTAATACTTCCTATACTGGCCCACTTTATAAATAACGGTATTAGTATAACCTTTACGTATATGATGCAACGACATATCATTCCCTCTGCATCAGAGCAAGCACAACCAGGATGGATAGAGTTCTTTATTGGAGTGATATTATTTACTGTATCTCTCTATCTTTTTCGAATGACGCAACGGGAAGACTATTCAAATACCCATAATTAAAATGCCCAAAGAAGAAAAAATTATCTTAGGCATCGATCCAGGCACAACCATTATGGGCTATGCCATTATAGCTGTGTCAGGTTCACGTATACACTTACAAAATTGTGATGTACTCAACTTAAATAAAGTTACAGGGCACGAACTAAAACTCAAAAAAATATTTGAAAAAACAACACAACTCATCCATGATTTTACACCAGATGAAATCGCATTGGAAGCCCCATTTTATGGAAAAAATGTACAATCCATGTTAAAGTTAGGACGTGCACAAGGCGTAGCCATGGCAGCTGCATTAGCACATGAAATTCCTGTCAAAGAATATGCACCCAAAAAAGTGAAGCAAGCGATCACTGGAAATGGGAATGCATCTAAAGAACAGGTAGCAGCGATGTTAGAACATCTTTTGACTATTTCTCTCAAATCTAAACTATTAGACGCAACGGATGCATTAGGAGTAGCTGTTTGCCATTACTTTAACCGGTTATCATCTAAAACATCAGCGATCAAAAATTGGGATTCTTTTATAAAAGAAAACCCCCACCGAGTCAAAAAATAATCATAAATATGTCATTTTGACAGAAATTTTTAAATTAAATTTGTCGGCAAAAAAATTGCTATAATTCTAAGAGCTAAGCTACATAGGTACTATGATTGACGAGAAAGATATAACACAACAATCTACAGAGGAAGAAAATACCAACACGTCTTCTGAAAAAAAAGAAGAATTGACGATAGAGAGTCTACAAAAAGAAATTGAAGAACATAAAGATAAATACTTGAGACTATATGCTGATTTTGAAAATCTTCGAAAACGAACAGCAAAAGAAAAGCTTGAGTATATCAAATCAGCTAGTGAAGAATTGATGGCTTCTCTTTTACCTATATTAGACGATCTCGAGCGTGCACAGCAATCTTATAAACAAAATAAAAACACAGATGCTTTTGAGGAGGGCATCCAATTGATTTATCAAAAATTTTTCAAAACACTGGAGCAGCGCGGATTAAAACTCATGGCCTCTAAAGGCGAACTATTCAACGCTGAAATCCATGAAGCAATCACTCAAACACCTGTAGCTGATGATCAGCTGAAAGGCAGAATAGTCGATGAGTTGGAAAAAGGCTATTATCTTCACGATAAAGTCATTCGTTTTGCAAAAGTTGTAATTGGTAATTAATCACAGACATGGCAAAAAAAGATTACTATGAAGTATTAGGTGTTACCCGAAAAGCATCTCAGGATGAAATAAAGAAAGCATACCGTAAACTAGCTATTCAATACCATCCGGATAAAAACCCTAATAATCCGGAAGCTGAAGAAAAGTTCAAAGAAGCAGCTGAAGCCTATGAAGTTTTAAGTGATCCCGAAAAACGAAAACGATATGATCAATTTGGCCATCAAGGCATGAATGGTGGCAGTGGTGGATTTGGTGGCGGCATGAGCATGGATGATATCTTCTCTCAATTTGGTGATATTTTTGGAGGACATAATCCATTCGAAAGTTTCTTTGGTGGAAGCTCACAACAAGGTCGCGGCACACGACGTGGATCTAATTTGCGTATTAAATTAAAACTAACTTTAAGCGAAGTTGCCAACGGTGTAGAAAAGAAAATTAAAGTCAAAAGACATGTCAGCTGTAACAGCTGTGGAGGCAACGGCTCTAAAGATGGAAAGAGTTTGCAAACATGTAAACATTGTAAAGGAACGGGTGAAATTCGAAAAGTGATGAATACCATGCTCGGACAAATGGTTTCAAGCAACCCTTGTCCAGTATGTAGAGGTGAAGGCAAAATCGTACTTGATGCGTGCAAAAAGTGTGATGGCAATGGAACCACACTCGAAGAAGAAGTAATCCCTATTAAAATCCCAGCTGGTGTAGCTCATGACATGCAACTATCTATGAGTGGGAAAGGCAATTTCCCGCCACACGGAGGAGTACCTGGCGATCTACTTATTCTCATCGAAGAGGAAGAAGATGATGTACTTAAACGAGAAGGCAATAACATTATATATGATTTGTATTTAAATTTCGTAGATGCAGCATTAGGTATACAACTTGAAGTTCCAACCATTGACGGAAAAGCAAAAATTAAAATTGAGCCTGGTACACAGCCTGGACGTATTTTACGTTTACGTGGCAAAGGTATAAAGGATATTAACAGCTATGAGCAAGGCGATCAGCTTATTTATATACATGTATGGGTACCCAAAAAACTAAATAAAGACGAAACTGAAATTCTTCAAAAACTAAAAACCTCACCCAACTTTACTCCTAATCCGGGTAGAGATGAGAAGAGTTTTTTTGATCGGGTTCGTGAACTATTTAGCTAAAATCAATTTTATATTTTTTTTAACAAGCTATTTGGAATAATCAATTATTCATTTTATCTTCATGCGAAAATAAATCAATTATTTTCGCTTTTTTATGAAAAAAAATGAATCTTCTAAGAGAATACCTATACTCTTACTTGTATTTTTTATTACGATTTACAATCTATCTTATGCTAATAAAAATTTCAAAATTAACGGCATTGTCATAGATGCTCTGTCTCACGAACCTCTACCCAATGCTAGTGTTATTCTGTTCGAAGAAAAGAATAACAAATTGATCAAAGCTGAATTAAGCAACACAAGTGGGCATTTCCAATTTAATGACCTTGATCCTAACATCTACATTCTTCGCATTCAATACATAGGATATGAGGAATATGTACTCGATTCTTTGGTTTTAGATAAAGATATTGAACTTCAAAAAATAACCTTAACTCCTATTCAACAAAACTTATCTGAAATTAATGTCACAGCTATAAAACCCATCATCGAACAAACAGCTACTAACATGACCGTCAATATAGCTGAGAGTTCATTGGCTACAGGAGGAACCGCCTACGACATGCTGCAAAAAATACCCGGTGTAAATACTAAAGATAGCGATATTTCAACTCGAGGTAAAAAACTATCACTACTACTAAACGGAAGATTAATCAATATCCCAGCGGAGGAAATGATTGCACTACTCAAATCCCTGCCGGCATCTTCTATTGAAAAAATAGAGATCAATAACAACCCTACCGGAAAGTATGATGGACAAGTACAAGCTATCCTTGATATAAAAACGCTAAAACCTAAATATGACAATTGGGGCACCAACATAACTTTAGGAGTAGGAGCAGGAAGAAAAATGAGAGGCAGCAGCAGCGCTGCTATATATTATAAAAAAAACAAAATCTCTTTATCTACAGGATGGGATTACTTATATACACCAACTATTTGTTTTATCAATAGAAGTTTTTATTCACTCACATCCCCTAGTTACATTAATGAAGAACGAGATGAAAATGCACAAGAACAAACTCATAATCTGAAACTAGAAACAAGCTATACCTTTCTTCCTCATCATTCAATTGGCTTTTCTATTCAACAAACATACAATCCTAGAAAAACAACTGAGCCAGGAGGCGTAGAAATAAAATCTAAAAATTCCAATCAGATTGATTCCGCATATAAATTCAACCTCTATTCAGCAAGCACCCTCAATAGCTTATCAGGAAATATGTATTATACTACCACATTTGACACTCTAAAAAATAAAGAGTTAAATATTAATACAGATTACTATAATTATAGCAAAAGTTCGACAAGATACTACACCACAGAACCTATACAATCTAATCCTGCTGAGAAAAGTAATTCAACTACACGACTTAATGAAATGCCTCTAAAAATTACCATTCGATCAGGAACAGCTGACTACACCCATACTACATCCTTTGGTACATGGAAAACAGGCATTAAAACTTCCTGGACTGATGTAAAAAGTGCATCAATATGGAGAGAATATGATAGTGCATCATGGATTACTAATCCATCTTTAACAAATGAGTTTTCATACATTGAAAATATACAAGCTATACATGTAGGCTTCTCCGGTACTAGAAAAAAAACAAATATAGATATTTCTTTACGTGTTGAACATACCTATGCCAAAGGAAACTCTATGCAATTAACAGAACCATTTACGCGAGATTATATCAATTTTTTCCCTACTTTCAACTTAGAATATGCTTTATCAAAAGAACATCTATTTATACTCTCATATCGAAAAAGCCTGGGGAGGCCTAATTATCGAGATCTAAATCCATTTTTACGTATGCGCACACCTCATCTTTATGAGCAAGGGAATATCGATCTACTACCAGAACTACAGCACAAACTTGAAATCATCTATCAATATCATCAAAAGCTATTCATAACTACTTACTTCCAATATGAATCTCCTTCTATTGGAACTACGTTTCAAGAAATACCTACCATTCCAAACGCCCTAGCCTCCAAAACAGATCTGTACACCAGCGGGTCGGTAGTAGTAGGTAATGTACAACTAAATCACTCACTCACTACTTGGTGGAGTATTAATGGAGCTATCAGCATATATACATCTATGTTAAAACACCCTGATTTTGCGTATAGCCAACTCCTAAATTTTGACTTTGCTCTTTCTTCTATTATAGCATTACCTGATAACTGGACCATTGAATTTTCTTCAGCTTTAGACCCTCCAACAAATACTCCATTTTTTTCAAAAGGATTACAGTCTTACATAAGTACAGGTATAAAAAAAACATTTCTTGACAAACGCCTATACCTGTCTCTAACAGCTAATATCTTCCTTCCCTATTGGTACAAAGAGCAGTTTTCATACTATTTTAAATCAAATATAAATGATGATAGACGCTATGTGATGATGTCTATTAGTTACAACCTAGGCAACAATAAAAAAATAAAAATAAAAACAGGAATTGATGACGAAAAAAATAGAACTCAATAACAAGTAGTTCACTTATATCTCATGAGAAAATTAAAAATACATTCTATACTCATAGTTATTATAATCCTAAAGCAAGTCTCTTTTGCTTTATCATTAAATATAGCCGGCGCTATCAAAGATAAGACCCACAAACAAGAGCTTCCAGGAGCCAGCATTATTTTATTTGAAAAAAAAAATAACAAATTATGCAAAACAACAATTAGTGATGAAAAAGGAAGTTTTCAGCTCAGTAACATAATGCCCAATACTTACTTAGTACGCATTCAATACATAGGCTATCAGGAATATGTTATTGATTCATTAGTTATATACCAAGACACACAACTAGAAGATATTTTTTTAATTCCACTTGAGCAAAACCTATCTGAAGTTAATGTAACAGCTGTTAAATCTAACATCGACCAATCAGCTACTACAACCATAGTAAACGTTTCTGAAAGTTCACTAGCCACAGGAGGAACCGCCTACGATATGCTACAAAAAATACCTGGTATAAGCACAACAGACGATAATATTTCGACGCGAGGTAAAACACTATCCCTATTACTCAACGGAAGATTAATCAACATCCCCGCAGAGGAAATGATTGCAATACTCAAATCCCTGCCGGCATCTTCCATTGAAAAAATAGAGATCAATAATAACCCTACCGGAAAATACGATGGCCAAGTACAAGCTATACTTGATATAAAAACGCTAAAGCCTAAAAATGATACCTGGGGAGGAACTATCACATTAGGTGCAGGCATGGGAAGAAGAATAAAAAACAACAGCAATATCAACCTATTTTATAAAAAAAATAGACTATCTTCTTGTATAGGTTGGGATTATATAGACGTACCAACTCTTAACCACTATAGAAAAGCATTCCCTTATTCTCAATCTATATTTAATGACTATCGACACGATGCTATTGACTCACAAACTCATACACTACAGCTTGATATGGACTACACCTTTCACCCACATCATTCAATAGGTATATTTATACAACCTGTTTTCAATCCAATGAAACTATTTTCTGTAGGCACTACAACCATCGAAAATAAAAATACAAATCTGATAGACTCTATTAATTATTACACAAACCTAACCAATTTCAATTTTAAAGAACTGGTTAGTACTCTTCACTATCAAACCGATTTTGATACCATAAAGAACAAAGAACTAGCTATTAATATAGATTACTATAGATATAATAAAAACCAAATAGGCACTTATTTCATAGATGTACTACCAAATACATCTACTGAAAAAAAAGAAACACAACCAAAACAAAATGAAAACCCTACGGAAATTAATATTAGATCTGCCACCATTGATTACACTCATCATACTTTATTAGGCAAATGGCAAACCGGACTCAAATCGTCATGGATAACCGTAGACAACTACTCTATCTGGAGAAAATATGATGGTAATAACTGGATAGTCTATCCTTTCTTTTCAGATCGTTACTTATATACAGAAAATGTTTATGCGGCCTATGCGGGATTTTCTGGCAACTTTAAAAAGGTAAATCTAAATTTATTCTTACGAGCTGAGCAAACATACAGCACAGGTACATCTATTTTACTTAATGAACCAACAAATCGAAATTATTTGAATTTTTTCCCCACCCTAAACTTAGAATACACGCCATCTACAAATCATCAATGGATATTTTCATATCGAAAAAGTATTCAACGCCCTTCCTATAAAGACCTTAATCCTTTTTTATTTATACGTACCCCCAATTTTTACCAACAAGGGAACCCCTTTCTTTTACCTCAGTTTGACCACAATTGGGAGATCACATATACTTGCCATCAACAGGTATTTGTAAAAATACTTTATCAAAAAAAAGATCGGTTCATTAGAGGCCTCTATCAAGAGCTGGATTCTATCCAAGGCTTAGTAGGCAAGATGGAAAATTATACTTCTTATTCTAAATGGATGATTAATTTATCTATAAATAAATCTGTACTTTCCTATTGGCATCTTACTGGAGACATAGGTATTAGTTATATCAAACAAACCTATTCAGGCATACCAATAGGTATAAGCTCACCACGTATATTTATTGCTTTTTCTTCTACTATTAATTTGCCAAATAATTGGAATCTTGAACTATCCGGACGTTTCATCTCTCCATTTAGCGATGGGGCTTACAGAGACATAGTTAGCTATTCTCTAAGCACAGGTATTAAAAAATCTTTCTTGCAAAATAAGTTAAGCCTTGCCTTACTACTAAGCGGAGACTTGCCTTATTGGAGCACACAAACTACACTCTACATGGAGGCTATTTCCTCTTACAATCCTGATTCTCGATTTTTTATGCTGTCTATAAATTATAAAATAGGAAATACAAAAAAAGATATAACTGCAAAGAAATCAAAAATCGATGCAGAAAAAAGCAGAGCTCAATAAATATGAAAAAAAACATATTCCTCATTTTAATAAAATTACTGATTTTAAAATCCATACCTATCAGCTATGCCCAAATCCATTCACATGATTTGTTAAAAATCACCGGAACTGTTCTTGATGCTATAACCAATCAACCCTTGCCTAGCGCCAGTATTGTTTTATTTGAAAAAAACAATAACAAATTCATTAAGACTGAACTAAGTAATACAGATGGAAATTTTCAATTTCGTGATCTTCATTCCAATACCTACATCCTTCGCATTCAATACATAGGCTATCAAGAATATATACTCGATTCTTTGGGTTTAGATAAAGATATTGAACTTCAAAAAATAACTTTAACTCCTATTCAACAAAGTCTATCTGAAATTAATGTCACAGCTATAAAACCCGTGATCGAGCAAACAGCTACTACAACTATAGTAAACGTTTCTGAAAGTTCATTAGCTACAGGAGGAACCGCCTACGATATGCTACAAAAAATACCTGGCATAAGCACAACAGACGATAATATTTCGACGCGAGGTAAAACACTATCCCTATTGCTCAACGGAAGATTAATCAACATTCCAGCTGAGGAAATGATTGCAATGCTCAAATCCCTGCCGGCATCTTCCATTGAAAAAATAGAGATCAACACTAATCCTACCGGAAAATACGATGGACAAGTACAAGCTATTCTTGATATAAAAACGCTAAAACCTAAACATGATAATTGGGAAGGAAATATAAGCCTAAGCGCCGGTGCAGGTCGAATGTTTAGAAACAGTATTGGCGCAAATATATTTTACCAAAAAAAGAAACTAGCCTTATCTACCGGATGGAACTATTTGAATAATCCAACGCTGGATTTTTTCAATAGAAATTTATACTTTCAGCCCACTTCATCAACAATTAATGAACTACGGAGGCTTACTGCACATGGACATACCAATACATTAAAAATAAATATAGAATACAATCCCCATGACAAGCATTCACTCGGCGCTTCTATTCAATATGGCATAAATCCTCAAAATATATTTACAGATGTGCAATCAACAAGACAACGAGACAACTCTAATGAACCTGATTCAATTTATAAAACTGCAATTACCATCAAGTCTTCATACAAAAATCTGTATGGGAATATATATTATAAAATCTCTTTTGATAGTTTAAAAAAGAAAGAACTTATCGTTAATGCCGACTACTATAATTATACAAGAAATTGGATAGGAAATAATACCACTCAACTACTTCAACTTGATAACCTGACCGAAAAAGGAAATCCAACACTTCAACTCAATACTACCCCATTAACCATCGATGTCAGGTCAGCTACCCTCGACTATACACACAACACTGCTTGGGGAAAATTAGAAACAGGATTAAAAACATCATGGACTAACATAGCTAACACCTCACTCTGGGAAAAATACAATGGAATAAGTTGGCTTACGGATACTTCTCTCACAGGACAACTTATATATACCGAAAATATTCAGGCTATCTATGGCACCCTATCTGGTCATCTTAAAAAAATAAATTTTAATATAACTCTTAGAACAGAACATACCTATGCACAAGGAATACCATCTACTCAACAAAAACCTTTCATTAGAGATTATATCAATTTGCTACCAAGTGTAACTATTGAATATAATCCATCCAAAGGCCATCAATGGACATTTTTATATCGAAAAAGCCTTAAAAGACCATCTTATCAAGATCTTAGTCCATTTTTACGTATGCGCACTCCCCACATTTATGCTCAAGGAAATATATCTCTAGTCCCAGAAATAACAAATGCTTGTAGCATAACATATGGATACCGCGAGCATGTATTTGTAAAGATATTCTTCAATTATATATCTCAATATATAGGCGAAGTCTTTCAGCCCATAGCCTACATTCCAAACACATTAAGTTTTAGAAAAGACAATTACATCAGTAACTATTTTATAGCAGCCAATATAACATGTAACCAGGCCATCACCTCCTGGTGGAACATCAATGGATCAATTGATGCATATATCAGCCAATCAAAAAATTCAACTATTACTCCTGTATCATATCCTAACGCAAACATTGAGATTGGACTTTATTCTACCATCATACTACCTCATAATTGGAGTATCGAGTCTTCAGCAACATTGATACCACCATTTAATACGCCTTTTATATCTGCCGGGCTAGGCTCTTCTTTAAGCACAGGTTTTAAAAAAACATTTTTTAAAACACGACTAGAGGCTTCTTTATTATTAAATGCGTTTTTACCTTATTGGTATAAAGAAAGTTTTTCATCCTATTATAAAGCACTGGTCAGCCTTGACGAACGTTCTTTTATGTTCTCTATAAATTATAAAATAGGAAATACAAAAAAAGATATAGCTGCAAAGAAATCAAAAATTAATGAAGAGAGAAACAGAGCGAAAGAATAAAATTAAAAAAAATAAATACGACTTACTTTTTAATTCTATACATACCGGAAGACACTTCCACTAACTCATTCGATAGCAGTGCCGCATACCTTAACTCTGAATTTCTCACATCCTCTATTTGAGAGGGAGTAACAAACCAATGCTTCTGAAATACATCCAAAGAGATAATCTCTCTCAACAAATCAGTACTTACATTTCCAAAATAAATTTCTTGTAACAAACAATTTTTAATAAACCCTTTTTGATCAATACATACCTTTTTATAATAATACGGATTATACATTTGTGCTTCACAGAAAAAAGACATATTAACCACATAAAACCGATCGCTATAAAAATGCTGGTGAAATAATTTTTCTTCGAAATTTTTAGTCGTCAAAACAATATGCTTATCAAATCTTTTACTTTGTATATCCTTAGAAAAATTATAAACAACAACACAATCTAATTTTTTAAAGCGCTCATACAATTCCTCATAGGACTCAATTAGCAAATCTGAGATACCATGATCAATCAACAAAATAACAGAACGCAACATCGTTTGCTCCGCACATCGTAAAATTTTCTCAATTTCTTCTATAGAATTAAAATTACTAATACGTAATTCCAAATATTTACATAAAAGACCATCCAACTGATTCAATACCTGATAGATGTCATACCACTGAAATCGATAGTCAATAACCGCACATTGAATATGTTCCGGAGAAAACCAAGACAATGAAAGTTTGGGAAAATGATCAGGCTCAGTTGTATAAAATCCCAACCTCTCATCTTGCAAAAAAATAATATAAGAATCAAACACTACCCTATCTTCTTCGGAAAAAGAGTTTCGCACCATTTCGACATGATGAACCTCTAATTGTTCAATTACCTCATGCATAGAATGAGGAATAAAATGAATGCGATTTCTTTGAAGGTCATAAATAGCGCTTCTTTCTTCCCCCTGAACAGGAATAGCAAATGCATATAACTTAAAAAACTGTTTCATAATTCAGTAATCATAATTTCAATTTCTTGAATACAAATAGTAGAAATGGGCTTGTAGCACGCATAACTCAAATACTGTTCAGCGAAATGACGTTTACTTTGACTAAATCGAGATTGATGATATAATTCCGGAATAGCATTAGTTTCTTTTTCCACCAAATACCTATACGTCACCGGGATTTTCTCCAAAAGCGATTCTGAAAAAATTGTTTTTATATTTTTATTACTCATACATTATTGATCATGTCTAATTAGCCATTCAGCCATCAATTTTTCTACATTATAATTACAGTACTGCGATGGGGCATTATACTGCCCTACAGGATTAACCTCCAAAAAAACATACTCTCCTTTTTTAGTTCGAATAATATCAATCGAACCGGTATTTAAGTTTAAGTCATCCATCAACTGCCTAATTTTTTCTTGTATCGTAACTGGCAATTGATAAGGAACCCAATTAATTCCGTCATCATCAAAACTCTGTTTAATATCCACTTCCCGACCTGTATCAATCAGCATAGCCGTAGCATAAAACTGCCGATCTAAATAAAATACCCGCACCTCGTAGCGTGCATCTGCTTTTTCTTGAAATAAAGTCGGATGAAAAAAATCAGGCAACGCTTCTATTTCTTCCCTATTCATCGCATGAACATGCAGAATGTACGAATAATGCCCAAGCGTATAATAACTGCTATGATGAATGGGTTTACAAACTATCCCTGATAAACTTTTACTATAAAAATTCTTCAGTGATTTTTTATTATTGATAAGTTTAGATACCGGAACAGATAACCCTACGGATTGCGCGCGATCTAATACCTCCAACTTATTCACATTGGCAGCAACCGGATGAGGCAGCCATACTTTATCCCGAAAAAACCACTGAAGGTATTTCACCATGCGCTCAATTTCATGATGCACCTCCGATTGAAGCTGACTGGACGGCCAGGCATTCATCGTGTTTTTATCATTAATGATATACGAATGTAAAAAGCGCCGATACCAAATCACACGCACATCATCCATTCTATTTTTACCATCAATAACTAATTTATGCTGACTCATATCCAACTCCAACTCATGATTTTTATTTTCTAATATATCTTCCAAAATAATCTTGATGAAAGGTGCTTTGTAATAAAGCAACCAATCAATCACAGGATCAGTCCCTTGTTCATGTCTTTTAAAACTTAATACAACTATCATATTCCATTTGGATCACATGTAAAAAAGAGGCTGACACTGCCTAAACAGCGCAGCCTCTTACCTGATTAATGATCAGAATCTAAGAAATAAGAACACTTAACAGTTCCTCCTTGTTGACCTGAATCTGTTCCACCGGTTACAATTAAAAGAGATTCTTTTTTTACCATTTCGACTTTTTTAAGTCCAGATAGCTTTTTTAATTGATTATTTTCCATAATTTTAAATTATAGGGTTAAAAAAATTTAGCCTACTCTTTTCATTCGGGTTTTCGGTATCCCCCGCTCACACGGCCGTGGTAAGTTCTTTATTATTATTAAAATCATATTTGTTATTGTTATTACAATTTATTTCCGTTGCTTTTCTTCTGTATTGCCTGATGTATGATCACGTGTTTCGAAACGAGCTCCTCGTGAAAAATTATAGACAAAAGTCAACGAGATACGCCGGCTATCATGAAACTGAGAAAGATAAAAATACTGATTAAAAAAATCCATCGTCACACGCTCCCGCTGCGTCAAAAACACATCCGTCACTTTTAAATTAATTGAGGCTCTTCCATCCCCTATTTTTTTCTTCACGCCAAGCGTCAACCCACCCATCCAATCAAATTGATTATTGCCATACAACGTCGGCGATTGATACCATCCGGATAGTTGAAACGTCATTTTTTGAGGCAAATAGATAGATACAAAGGCATTTCCCATCACTGTCTGTAAGCTTCTTTGAAAATCCCCTTGCTGAAACCGATTTTGATAAACGGTATAATACCACATCAACGTATGATTCACCTCGCCCCAAGATCCCAACCGAAAAGGGGTTGTTAAGCTCGCACTGTAATAGTATTTTTTATCCAAATTTTCCGGGCGGTGAACCATCTCTTTTGTCTCTGCATTTAAAAAAGTAATATCCTGAATAGTTCGATCCGTCTGCGCATAACTGATAGAAAATGCATACATCTGCTTGAACATATAACTCAACTCGATAGAATGAACCAACTCCGGACGAAGACCTGCATTACCCTGTATATACGAATACGGATCCAGATAAATACGAAAAGGATTTAAGTTGTAGTATGCCGGCCGATTAATACGACGGCTGTATGAAAAATTAAGTTGATGCAAACTTCCAATCGGTCGCTGCACAAACACACTCGGAAATAATAAGAAATAATCTTGAGGAATACTCGTTCGCAAGGTCAATGAACGACCATTAATATGCGTATGCTCACCACGTAAACCCGCCTGCATAGACCAGTTTTTCCATTCCCCACTCCAGCTTCCATACAAAGCCGAAATACGCTCATCATACAAAAAATGATTAGTGCGTGTTGTGTCCACACTCTTTTTATTCTGCTCCATACGTTCAAACAGAATATCATTATCGGTACGAATAAAACTTAATTTGCCTCCCACTTCTATTTTCTGTTGTTTCGAAAACGGATGAGTATAATCTACCTTCGCCGTATGAATCGTGATCAACGATGGATTGGCACTGGAAAGCTGCTCAACAGGTCGCAGCAATAAACCATTGGCACGCGTATATTCATTTTGAAAATCTGTCAACTGATGATCATCATACAAGGCATAGTCATAATTAGCCGTTAACATGCGCCCTGTTGAATCAAATACACCACGGTAATTAAGATGAACATCATACGTTGAAAAGTTAAGCATTGTTAAATTATTAACTTGATAAATGGAATCGGTTAGTTGATTCTCACCCGATACCAACGTACGTGTCTCAAAAGGAACCCTGAAACGAGAAAAATTACCTTCTACCAATGCACCAACGGTATGCTTATCAGACAAAAACCAATCCATACCCAACTCTGCATAGAGATTATTATACCTCCGGAATTCATATGACTCTTGATCAAAATAGACAACCGACTGATTGGCACTTTGATATCTACGATGTTGTTTTCCATCTGAGAAATAAGCCATACTTTGAGCATCCACATCGGTAAACCAATTCACCGAATTTCGTTTATAATTCAAATTCACACCCATCCCATAATTGCTATAACGTCCTTGCAAAAACCGCATAGTCGTTTCGCCATACAAACCCACGTCTTTATTTTTTTTAGTTTTAATATGAAGAATACTTGCTGTTCCCGCCGCATCATATTTAGCTGAAGGATTCGTTACCACCTCTATTTCGCGGACACGAGCAGCAGACATCGTACTGAGCATCGTTTTTAATTGCTCCTCACTCAGCATCACCAGCCGTCCATCGATCATCACACGAGTACCCTGTTTCCCATTCACAGTAATATTTCCATTACCATCCACGACCACACCCGGTGCAAGCCGAAGTACATCCAATACATTTTCGCCTTGAGCAAGAACATTTTTTTCCACATTTAATATAATGCCTTCCGGATTTCGTTGAATCCACTGTTGCTGACCATTGACCGTAACCTCCTGAAGCTGATTGATATTTTCCTGAAGATTAATATGTACGGTAGTATCTCGAGAAATAAGTATAGTGTTTAAAAAAGAACGATAACCGATTAATGACCCCACTAACCGATACTGACCGGGATCTATTTTTTCCATTTTAAATTCACCAGACTCATTTGTAAAACATGCTTGATAAACCGTGGAATCTACACGCAACAAGGCTACTGTGGCGAAAGCCAAGGGCTGGCCTTTGGTATCGACAACTTGACCTGCAACTACAATAGGAAACTGTGCACGGCTTGATACTACTCCAGCGATAAGTAAACTACATAAAACTAAACATGATCTCATTTTATTAAAAATATTATTTTTGACAAATATATATTTATTTATAATACCAAAAAAATAATTTTAATAATTTTTTTATTTAAATGTTTGATTTAGTGATAGAGAGAAAAGCTGCTGATTAGATTTAATATAAATGATTCCTAACTCATTGTCTTATCATTATTCTATAATTATACAATCAGCATAAAAACTACTGATCTATCATTAT
This sequence comes from uncultured Cytophagales bacterium, assembly GCA_964418605.1. Lineage (GTDB taxonomy): Bacteria > Bacteroidota > Bacteroidia > Cytophagales > Cyclobacteriaceae > CAYQLY01. The sequence continues at coordinate 220,659 of CAYQLY010000002.1, read as the reverse complement.
CTTTATTTTTTTATAGATTAATATACTCTCTACTCTAATTATGATGACCTAAAGACAAACATACATTCAAAACATACAAAAACCAAATCTTTTTTACATTTTACAACTAACACGAATAACATAGAAAGCACCCTCCCTATTTACATACAAATCCTGTATATTGCATATCGATTAACAACTCCCCGTGAAAAATTTTAGTCAGTTTTTCTCTTTTCAAGATGCAACGATTGTGTATGTCGTAATTGGCTCGCTACTCTTAGCAGCAAGCTCTGCCATGATCGGTACGTTTAGCTTCATCCGAAAAAAATCATTAATCGGCGATGCCATTGCGCATGCCGTATTGCCTGGTATTTGTTTGAGCTTCTTACTCACCTCATCCAAAAATCCATTCTTCTTAATCATAGGCGCATTCATGAGCAGCTGGATATCGATTGGTTGTGTTAATTATTTATCCTCGCGTACAAAAATAAAAGAAGACACAGCTATTGGACTCGTCCTATCGGTATTTTTTGGTTTTGGAATTTTATTATTAACAATCATCCAACACCAAGGGCATGCTGCTCAATCGGGGTTGGATCAATTTCTATTTGGGAAAGCAGCCTCTTTGGTTGGAAAAGACCTCTGGATATTTGCAAGCATTAGTTTAGTCATTACCATATCCGTCATTACTTTATATAAAGAATTTAAACTACTCGCCTTTGATCGGCAGTTTGCCAAAACAATAGGCTACCCTGTTCAACTGTTAGAAACCATCTTAACAACCCTCACCGTACTAGCCATCGTGATAGGCATACAAGCCGTAGGTGTTGTATTAATGGCAGCCATGTTAATCACACCGGCGGCGGCGGCACGATTTTGGACACATCAGCTTACGACGATGATTATAGTAGCAATGGGAGTCGGTATGCTTGGAGGATTAAGTGGTGCTTACATTTCCTATTTAGCTCCTTCTATGCCTACAGGACCCTGGATCGTATTGGTGATTTCCTGTTTAGCTATCATTTCCTTTTTTATAGCACCACAAAAAGGAATCATTGCAAAAATGATTCAACAGCGTAAAAACAAATTCCAAATTCTAGAAGAAAACATTTTAAAAACACTTTACCATCTTAATGAATTAGACAATAAAGAAAATCAACCTCGATCTATTGCTATGATTCTAGAAAAAAGATATTTCACTGATAGACTTTTAAAAAAAGGAATTACCCGCTTACGACGTAAAAAATTAATTAACATCACAGCAGAAGGAATTATATTAAACGAAGCAGGCCAAGCACGTGGCAAACGTCTTGCTAAACTGCATCGCCTATGGGAAGTATATCTGTCACATTATTTACATGTTGCTGCAGATCATGTGCATGAAGATGCTGAAACGATAGAACATCTTCTGACACCAGAGATTGAAAAAAAATTGGAAGAACTTCTCCAGTATCCTAGCAAGGATCCTCATCAATCAATTATTCCTTACTAATCTTCTTACCCTCCAAACAATTGAAGAGAGAAAATTAGTAAAAAAACTAAGAAGAAAATAAATAAAAGAGATTTAATAAATGTTAGTGTTTTCATATTGTTATTTGTTTTAGTAAGCGTAAATTTGGTTTTAATAGCTGTTAGATTATGCTTAACACCTATTGCATAAATATATACACTTTAAGAATTAAAAGTAATCACTTTTCTATACTTTTTTTTATTTTTTATTGTATTTTTTAATATAAAATAATGTCAAACGGTTTTTGGATTATTATTACAGGTATTCTCGTTTCATGGTCTTGCAGCCTACTAGGGTGTTTTTTAGTACTCCGTAAAATGGCCATGGCAGGAGATGCTATTTCGCATGCTATTCTACCAGGTATTGTTTTGGCTTTTTTATTCACTGGCTCGAGAGATCCAATGGCTATGATGATAGGAGCAGGAAGCATGGGGATGGCAGCTACATTTCTCATTGAGTTTTTTTATAAAAAAATCAACCTTCAAAATGATGCATCCATAGGTGTCACATTTACATGGCTCTTTGCTATAGGTGTTATTCTTATATCTGTTTTTGCTGGAAAAGTAGATCTTGACCAAGATTGCGTATTATATGGAGAAATTGCTTATGTGCCTATTGACTTATGGATTACTCCCTCAGGCATGGTATTAGGACCACGAGCATTATGGATGATGGGCACAGTATTTATAGTGATTATAGTATTTATTTCTATTGGGTATAGAGGGTTATTTTTAACCACATTTGATCCTGCTTATGCTGCAAGCATTGGTATTGCAACAGGTTTATGGCACTATTTACTGATGAGTGTTGTATCCCTCACTACCATTGCTGCATTTGAATCTGTAGGAGCTATTCTCGTTGTAGCACTGATGATTGCACCTGCTGCAAGTGCCTATTTATTAACCAAAAAATTAAAGATGATGCTTTTACTCTCTTGCATTATTGACGTATTTATAGCTATAGGAGGGTATTATTTAGCTGTTGCTTTAAATGCTTCAATTGCTGGGGCCATGTCTGTTGTTGCAGGAATTTTATTCTTAATAGCTTTGTTATGGTATAAGAGAGACTTATTATTCAAAAAAAAATATGAAACAAAAAATGATATTAATGATATTGACTAGAATAGCTGGACTAATTTATATTATGCTTCATGCAAGCATTTTAGTCCATGGAGAAAAGATTGAAAAAAAACAGATCAAATGGGTCTCTATCGATGAAGCAGAAAAGCTTAATAAAAAGAAACCAAAGCCAACCATCGTAGACGTGTATACAGACTGGTGCGGCTGGTGCAAAAAGATGGATCAATCAACATTCAAAGACTCTGCTGTGGTCAACTATATCAATACACATTATTATGCTGTAAAGTTAAATGCTGAAAGTGTTAAAGAAATAACATTAAAAGGAGAAAAAGTAACAGAGAATCAAGTGGCTGGTGAATTATTTAAAGTAACAGGCTATCCAACAATTGTTTTAATAAGTAAAGATTTTTCAAGCTTTACACCCGTGCCCGGATACCAAACAGCTGATGCTTTTTCAGATATTATCAAAAAATTTCGCGAAGGAAAGTAAGGCCTTTAGATGACAAACTTTACACCATTTAAGGAGGATACCATTGTGGCTCCAATTACGCCTGCGGGAAAAGGAGCAATCGGTGTCATTCGTATATCAGGGAAAAAAGCTATTTCTATTTGTTCAAAAATTTTCAAAGGAAAAAACCTAAAACAAGCTAATTCTCATACTGTCCATGTAGGCCTTATTCATGATGAAGGGAAACCTCTTGATGAGGTAGTTGTAACTATATTTAAGGAACCCCATTCATTTACTAAAGAAAATACCATAGAAATTTCTTGTCACGGCTCAAGCTATATTCTTAACCAAATCATTCAACTAATCATCAAAGAAGGCGCTCGACTAGCACAACCCGGTGAATTTACACAACGTGCTTTTTTAAATGGTCGAATTGATTTAACACAAGCCGAGGCCATTGCTGATCTGATTGCTTCCGAATCAGAAGCTGCTCATAGTATTGCATTAAAGCAAATGCGGGGCGGATTTTCAAATGAACTAAAAAAATTACGTGACCAACTTATTCAATTTGCTTCACTCATTGAGCTTGAGCTCGACTTCTCGGAAGAAGATGTAGAGTTTGCTAATCGAGATGCATTTATAAATCTACTCCATCAAATTGAAAAAATAATTACAAGTCTTATTCAATCATTTAAGTATGGAAGTGTTATTAAAGAAGGTATTCCTGTAGCTATTATAGGAAAACCAAATGCTGGGAAGTCATCGCTACTTAATGCCTTACTAAACGAAGAACGCGCCATCGTATCACCTATTGCTGGAACAACCCGTGATAGCATCGAAGATACACTCGTGATCAATGGGATTACATTTCGATTTATTGATACTGCAGGGCTGAGAGAGACAGATGATATTATTGAATCTATTGGAGTTAAAAAAGCGAAAGAAAAAGCAGAAGCTGCTAAAATTATTTTGTATCTCTTTGATAAAGATGATACAAATGTTGAAGAGATTTTAAAAGATATTCAACCTCTGTATAAAAAGGAAATCATTTTTATACTGATTCAAACCAAAATAGATAAAACGAATAGTTTTTTTGAAGATGGATTTCTTGAATCTCTTCAATCAAAAGAATTTTATCATAAATTAGCACCAACTATTATCGGCATTTCTATTTATCAACCTGAAACGATTCAAAACTTAAGAAGAGAATTAGTTTGGGAGGCCGAACAAATGAATTCGGGCAGTAGCACTATTATTACTAACACTCGCCATTTGGAAGCCCTACAAAAAACCAATGAACATATTATAGATGTTCAACAAGGATTAGAAAATAATATTAGTAAAGATTTTCTCTCTCAGGATATTCGTTTGGCACTACGTTATTTAGGTGAAATTACCGGAGAGGTGGATATCGATAAAGATATCTTAGGAACGATTTTTAGCAAGTTCTGTATTGGAAAGTAATTTGCTTTCCTTTGTTTGTTAACTATCTGTTTTTCTTATACTTAGAAAAATCATTTTTCTCTTTTTTGTTGCCAAACTCTACTTTTTTAGATATTTTTGCTGCCCAGTTGTTGCCCAATTTACTATTTTGTTGCCCGCATATCAGCTTGATGAATACCAGGCGAAATAACGCACCAAGTAGCACCACACAGCAACAAACTGCTACAACCAGCAACATATGAGTAGCACAATTAAACTTCCGAAATTCTGTAATCATTGTGGCAAAGCTTATATAGCCCAAAAGACCACAACACAATACTGTAGCCATAAATGTAACAGCGCAGCTTACAAGCAAAAGAAAAGAGAGGAAAAGGTAAATACCGAATTAAAGAACCAACAGAGTAAAATGATTTCCTTTACCCCTGTTGTTACTACTGAAATTTTACCCATACTACAGACAGGCAATCACACCAACTTAAGAGATAAAGAATTTTTGAGTGTAGCAGAAACAGCCCAGCTTGTAGGGGCAAGCAGATGGACCATTCAAAGAATGATTAAGGATAACCGATTGCCTGCCTCAAAGTTTGGCAGTCGTACCATTATAAAACGGACTTCAATTGATAACTTATTTAACTAATATTAGAAATGAAAGTAACATTAAGGCAACGGCAAAAAGGCGATAAAATAAGCCTATACTTAGATTACTACTCTAATAGCAAACGCCAATACGAGTATCTGAATTTGTATTTAACACCAGACCCCGACAAAGGCAGTTTAAACAAAGTCCAAAAAGAGGAGAACAAGAAAATCCTTGCATTGGCTGAAACTATCCGAAGCAAAAGACATTTGGAAATACAAAACAGTACTTACGATTTCCACGATAAGGAAAAGTTAAAAACATACTTCATTATGTATATGGAGGCATTAGCTGAAAAACGTAAAGACAGTAAGGGTAATTATGGCAATTGGGATAGCACTATTAAGCACCTTAAAAAGTATTGCCCAAGAGATATTCAATTCAGCCAATTAAACAAGCAATTTGTAGAAGGCTTTAGGGAATATCTTTTAAAAGAAGCTGTAACCAAAACAGGCGTACAAGTTTCGATCAATACCAGATATAGCTATTTCAATAAGTTTAGAGCAGCATTGAAACAGGCTTTAAAAGATGGTATTATCAAATCAAACCCTGCCGATTTAGTAGATGCTTTCCCACAAGGCGAGCCGGTAAGAGAGTTTTTAACCTTAGATGAAGTGAGGGCTTTAGCCAAAACAGAGTGCCGTAACCCATTAATGAAAAGGGCGTTTCTCTTTGGTTGCTTAACAGGTTTGCGTTTCAGCGATATTCAAAAATTAAAATGGAGTGAATTACAGCAGTCTGCTGAGTTAGGGCATTACATCCGTTTCATTCAGCAAAAAACAAAGGGTTCTGAAACATTGCCAATATCAGATGAAGCCTACAGTCTTTTAGGTGAAAGAGGCAAAGCAGATGAATTGGTATTTCCGAACCTTATTTACTCTGATAGTCGCAACAGGGATTTATTAGCTTGGCTTATAAGGGCAGGTATTGAAAAGCACATCACATTCCATTGTGCAAGGCATACATACGCTACACTGCAATTAACTTTGGGTACAGATATATTTACCGTTAGCAAGTTGCTTGGCCATAGGCATTTAAAAACTACACAGATATATGCCAACGTAATTGATGAAAAGAAAACAGTAGCAGCTAACAAAATAAAAATTGGCATCTAATGAACTTACAAATTTTCAATAGTATAGTAAATGGTGAGCTAAAGCCTTGGCTTATTAATATTGAGGAAGGCACTTTAAAAGAAATTGTCAGGCAGTCAAACAAAATGCCTGTCAATGATTTGCAACAAGTCGCCAATAAGTTAAGGCACTTATTAGAGCCATTCAATAATATACAAAAATCAATACCTGTACCAAGTATTCAAGAAATAAAGCAACAAGCATATTCCAGTAATAACATAGAGGCTACTACCTTATTACAACACTATTACAAAGGGTTAATTGATGCTGCATTGATAATCTACTACAATGAAACAATAAACAATACTTTTATAAAAGATAATGCCCTTGATGTTCCGTTTCAAATTGGGGAAAAATCACTAAAAGGCATTTCTGTACTATGTAACCAAGCCAATAACGAATTAAAAGAAAGGGGCTTTGATGATGTGCCACCCTATACTGATATTGCACATTTTGCACTTACCTATTTGCGGAATAATCTTTTAGCTATTTATTTTTCAATTCAAAAGCCTTTCAAAGAGTATTTAACTAATACTTACAACAGCTTTGAAGATTATGCTTTGTATTGCCTTGATGATAGAAATTTTGAATTTAATTTAATTGAAAATGAAACTGATAGTATTGAAGCTCCACAAGCACAGAAAAAAACAAATACTTTAACCTTTGGGTTTAGAGGGGATGAAGAACGATTGTTGGCAGTAGTAAAAGCATTAGTGTTTCGTTTGTATTTTCTCAACGAAAAGCTAACTACTGTAGAGCAATTCATTAAAGTGTTTACAGCTAAAGATTTGAAGGGTATTGATATAAAAATATACATTGATTGTGCTACTAATGAATTTGAAGAAATAATGCAACAATTTAAAACAGTTGCAAGTAAGTTTACCCCAACCACTATAAGTAAAAGCAAATTATTTTATGCTAAAGAAGGAACACTTATTGACGCTAATTTACTCTATGTTACTAAGAGTAAAAGTAAATTAGCTATTGAAAAAAAAGAGCTAATAAGTGCAATATTCCAAAACATAAGAAAAGAAAAAGGTTAAGTAAGGTTAAGGTTAGTTAAGGTTTCTTAACCTTCACTTAGTGTCTTAAACATAAGCCCCTATTGCATTTCATTGCTTTGTATCGTAAACAAAAACATAATTTACGATGCAAACAGATAATTTAATCTTAGACAAGCTCACAGAAATTGCAAGCAAATTAGATGAGCAAAATTTACTGCAAAAAACAGTACTCAGTTTTGGCGAAGCCTGTAAGTATTTAGATGTAAGTGAAAGCCACTTATACAAACTTACAAGTACCAAACAAATTCCCCATTTCTGCCCACAGGGTAAAAAGCTCTATTTCAAGCGTACCGAGTTAGACGATTGGTTACAGCGTAACCGTCAATCTTCAGCCGATGAAATTGCTGCATTGGCAACAGAGTACATATTCAAAAACAAAGGCAAATAGATTTTTTAACTGATAAGAAAGAAAAGAAATGGCAAGTTGTACCATATTCAGAAACTTTACCATACCAGTAGAAAAGAAATCCCTTTTGCTGATTGGTAAAGACATTATTTCCGACAAATACAAAACGGAAGTAGAGGAAATTAGAATCCTTATAGCACAAAGCAAAAAGGACGAAGCAGATAGTAAGAAAAAGCAGCTTTTAGCTTTTACACCTTCGGCAGTATTTACCGATAAAAGGCAAATGCCTTTTCTTGAAATGTACAGTGGCTTTGTGCATTTAGATTTTGACAAACTCACAGAAGAGCAGTTGGAAAATGCTTTTGCAACTATTTCTACAATTCCATACACAGCACTTTGCTTTATTAGCCCCAGTGGCAACGGCTTAAAAGTATTCATAGAGGTAAATACCGAATTGGAAAACCACGATTCAGCTTACCAGCAGGTACAAAAGTTTTACGAAGATGCCACAGGCTTAAAGGCAGACGATAAATGCAAGGATGTTACAAGGCTTTGTTTTATGAGCCACGACCCCAATGCATACCGAACAATCCAAAACGAAAAATTCATTGTAGCGTTGCCACAACTCATTCAAGAACAACAATCACAAACGCCTACGGCTATTGCTCAAGTTACTGAAGCACAAATAGCAGAACCTGAAGATCTCAACATTGCATTTTTATTCAATCAGCAAATACAATTCACGAATAATAAAATACAATACACCGATGGCAACCGAAATAATTATATTTATCAGCTTGCTTCTAATTGCAACCGAGTTGGTTTATCGCAATCCGATACTGAACTATTATGTACACAGCATTTTGATTTACCTGATAGAGAAATTCAGGAAGCTGTAAAAAGCACATATACACACCATACACAAGAATTTGCAAAGTATAAACCCAAGCCAATAGAACAAGAACAGATACCAGCAGATGAACAAATGCCAACTTTGTCTGATGAAGTCTTTAATAGTATTCCAATCTTCTTACAACACATTACTAATGTGGCACAATCAAAAGAGGAAAGAGATATTTTATTATTAGGCTCAATAGTTACGCTGAGTGTGGCATTTCCCAAAGTAGTGGGCAAGTATGGCGATAACCCTGTAAATGCTAATCTATACATTTTTATTTCTGCCAAAGCCTCTGCCGGGAAAGGTGTATTAATACATTGCCGAAAACTCATTGAACCCATACACCAATCATTAAGAGAAGAAGCCAGGCAATTAAAGCAACGCTATGAAGTGGAAATGTTGGAGTACAATGCTAATAAAGGCAAAGAATCCAATGTAGAAAAACCAGAAAAGCCACCTCAAAAAATGCTGTTCATTCCAGCCAATAACAGTGCCACAGGCTTTTTAGAATTGTTAGGTGATAGCAACAGTAGGGGTATTATTTTTGAGACCGAAGGCGATACCTTAGCCAAATCCTTTAAATCTGATTATGGCGATTTTAGCGATGGTTTTCGTAATGCTTTTCAGCACGAACCTATTTCATACTATCGCAGAACCGATAAAGAATTTGTAGAGATTGAAAGACCTTGCCTTTCGGTAATGCTTTCAGGCACTCCCAAGCAAATACAAACTTTAATACCAAGTGCAGAAAATGGTTTATTCAGCCGTTTTATGTTTTATGTAATGAATATGAAAATAGTTTGGAAAGATGTATTTGCTTCCAATACGACCGATGGCTTAGACAATCATTTTGCACAATTAGGTACAGAGTTTTTTACACTCTATCAAATGCTAATGAGTAACCCTGAAATCCAATTTTCACTTACGCCAAATCAACAAAATAAGTTCAACCAATTTTTTGCAGAAAAACAAAACCTCTATGTGGCCATACAGGAAGATAATATTGTGGGTACAGTTAGAAGGCTTGGACTTACTGCCTTTCGTATGATGATGGTATTTACGGCTTTGCGGATTACGGAGGAGGGAGAAATAACAACCCACCTCACTTGTTCCGATACCGATTTTGAAAACACATTAAACATTATTGAAACGCTTTTAAAGCATAGTAGCTATGTGTTTAACCAAATAGCCAAACAAAGCCACCAACCCAAACCAAAGAAGCGTAAAGAGCTATTTTTGGAGCAGTTACCCTATGAATTTAACCGTCAAACCTATGTAAACATAGCCCAATCATTGGGCATACCTGATAAAACAGCACAAAGCTACATCAAAACATTTATTGATAGTGGTATCATGCTACACCTATCCCAAGATTACTACATCAATACCACTGCCCCAAATCCTAAAAAAAATTAAGTTGAGGATTTAAGGAAACAAGGAAATCCCAAATCCTTATATCCTCAAATCCTCATTTCCTTACTACAATTTTCTATCACTTTTATTTGCCGTTATTTTCTTATATTTGCCAATATTTGACAAGTCTAAATAAAACAAGGCAATGGCATACCAATTTGGTGATAAAATAAAGGAGCTGAGAGAAAAGCAAAAACTATTTCTCAGACAGGTGGCTGCACAGCTTGATATGGATACAGCCCAGTTAAGCAAAATAGAAAAAGGCACAAGGCAGCTAAAACAAGACCAATTAGAACCATTGGCGAAAATCTTAAAAGCCAAGTTTGCAGAATTGCATACCCTTTGGCTTGCAGACCAGGTATTGGATTTGGTGAAAGACCAACCCAATGCAGACGAAGCATTAAAATCAGTTTCTAAAACAATTAAGAAGAAATAAATATGGCATTAGAACTTCAAATAAATGGCAATAAAATATTTGCTCCTTTAAAGGGCAAAGATCTAATTAAAACTCCTGAAGAAGAAGTTAGGCAGAAGTATATAATGAAGTTGGTTAATACCTATGGCTATGAATTGGAACAAATGGCGCAAGAAGTAAAACTTACAGGTGCTAAGAGAGGTACAGGCAGAGCCAGTGCGGATATAGTTGTATGGAGAAGTAAGGCTGATAAAAAAAACAGTAAAAATCCAATTATAGTAGTTGAATGCAAAGCTGAATATATTGATATTAAAAGTGAAGATTACTATCAAGGTCAAAACTATGCTCGTTTTGCCAATGCACCATTTTTTGTTACAACTAATGAAAAAGAAACCAAAATTTTTAAAGTAAATCTTGATGTAACACCCAAAACATTAAGTGATGAAATTTTAGATATTCCTTTTGCGAAAGATGCCAATAATGACAATAAAATCAAAAAATTATTAGAGCAAACCAAAGCATTTGAAAGGGATGAATTTTCTAAGCTACTTTTTCAATGTCATAATGTAATCAGAAACAACGATAAACTGTCACCGGAAGCAGCATTTGACGAAATCAGCAAAATTCTGTTTATGAAAATCAGGTACGAAAGAAATCCTGATGAGGAGAATATATTTACTTTAAAGCAATTTGAAAAACAAGAAACCAATTACGAAAAAAACATAAGACCTGTTAACATCAAACGTAATGGCCCTAAAGATGATATTCCGTATATGGATTATTGGTTTGAATTAACCAAAGATGAATTTGAAGAAGATGAACTTTTTGATAAAAATGAAAAAATAAAAATTAAGGAAGCATCTTTTAAGGAAATCGTTAAGAAATTGCAGAAATACAATTTATCTACAACCAGTGATGATGTAAAGGGTATAGCTTTTGAGCAGTTCTTAGGAGGCACTTTCAGGGGCGAGTTAGGTCAGTTTTTTACACCAAGAACTATAGTTGATTTTATTGTGGAAGTGTTAGACCCACAAGAAGATGAAATTATTTGTGACCCTTGTTGCGGTTCAGGTGGTTTTTTAATTAAGGCATTTGAATATGTAAGAGATAAGATAGAGCAGGATATAAAAAAGGAAAAGGAAAAAGTAAATAAAGCCTTTGATGAATTAGCCGAAAAAGCAACTGAGAAAGAGCAAGAAAAATTAAAGGAAGTTTCAAATGATATTATACATAAGTTAGGTTACGAAACTCAAATTCGTAAAAGTGCTGAACAGGAGCAGGCAAGAGAAAATCATAAATTCATTTCACGGCTTGAAAAACTATCTGCTACTTGCATTTTTGGTACGGATGCTAATCCTCGTATGGCAAGAACTGCCAAAATGAATATGATCATGCACGGTGATGGACACGGTGGTGTTCATCACCGAGACGGACTGTTAAACATAAATGGCATTTTTGAAGACCGTTTTGATGTAATTCTCACCAATCCACCTTTTGGAGCAAGGGTTGAAAAATCATTGCTAATAACTAAAGCCGACCAAATTTCCGATGCCAATCGTATAGCTAAATACAAAAAAATGTATGGCGATGATGTTTACACAAAGGCTATGCAGCAGTTAGAATTTGACGAAGAAGAATCCAAAGGAAAGCCAGTGTTAGATACCCTGCACATTGGCAAAGAAGGTATGAGTGGTTTAACAGAAGTATTGTTTATAGAACGATGTATCAACCTATTGAAGCCAGGCGGAAGATTAGGCATTGTATTACCCGAAGGCGTATTGAATACGCAGAATTTAGGTAAAGTAAGACAGTACTTTGAAAGCACGGCCAAAATCATACTCATTACTTCAATACCTCAGGATGTATTTATGAAAAGTGGAGCTACAGTAAAATCAAGCTTGGTATTTCTTAAAAAGTTTACTATTGAAGAAGCAGACCAATGGAAAAAAATTACCAAAGAGGCCACCAAAAAAGTAAAAGCTAAATACCAGAATGAATTAAACGAAATAGATAGCCAGTTGGCGTTAAGGGGCAATGATGCACCGGATGCTGAAGCCAAGAAAGAACTGCGAGCTAAAAAGAAAAAAATAGAAGATGCAATGGAAGTTGAGATACGAACCATAGTAAAAGAAAAGTTTGATTATGATATACCTATTGCTACCGTAGAAAAAGCAGGTATAAGCAGCACAGGAGCAGTTACCGATAATGAATTAACGGATATATTGAAACAATACACACCTTACAGAACTGCAAACCAGCTTTGGAAAGAGGTAAAACCTGTATTTGAGTATAAATGGAGCAGTAAAACAGGCAAAGTAGAACGTATTAAGAACCAAAACGAAACCACAACAATTGAATGGTAATGACAGCTACAATGCCAAATATTGAATTTATAAAGTTTTCCAAGCTATTTAATTGGGATGTTAAACAATTTGTTGAAAGCTCACAGCTTTTTACAAACTATTTTCCTATTGTTCCTTTTAAAGAATTTGCCAAACCAGCATCGCTTAAAAGCATAAAAATTCAAGATGGGGAAACATATAAAATTTTAGGGGTTAGATCTTACGGTTTGGGTGCTTATGTAAATCGAGAAGTTGAAGGAAAAACTTTAAAAATGAAAGTGTATCAGCAAGTAAAACCTAATCATTTGTATTGGTGCAAAGTTGATACTAAAAATGGTGCTTTTGGGATAATCACTGATGATATTGCAGATGGGGTTGCGTCATCAAATATGACATTAGCAGAATTAGATACCACCAAAATCAATCCTGAATTTTTGCAACTATTTTTCAGAAGTAAAAAATTTAATGCCTATATGGACAGTTTTGTTACAGGAACTACCAATAGGAAGTATATAAGACCAAATCAAATCTTAGAGGAAATTAAAATTCCTTTACCACCATTAGACGATGAAGATGCTAAAAAAAGAAACTTATCCAACGCTGTAACTCAAGAAAAGTTAGTAACGGCCTACAATCAAAAAATAGCGGAAGCAGAAGCAGCAAAAATCAAAGCAAAACAGAAAGAAGTTGAGATTGAGAAATATTTGTTGTCTAAATTGGGTATATCCAACAGTGAAGAAAATTTATTGAAAGTGGGTTTGAAGTTTGTAAAATTTAAAGATTTAAATGAATGGGGTGCTACAAAATTGAACTCAAACTCCATTTTATTCTCTGATATTTATCCGAATATACCACTTTCACAAATTGCAGAAATAAATCCTACGACAAGTTTCAACAAGCTATCTGCATCTATGAATGTTGCTTTCTTACCAATGGCTAATATTTCAGATATTGAAGGAGAAGTTAAATATTATAGTGAGGGCAAAGTTTCTAATGCCAAAGGCTATACAAAGTTTATTGATGGCGATTTGCTTTGGGCAAGAATAACACCCTGTATGGAAAATGGAAAATCAGCTATTGTAAAGAATATGGAAAATGGGTATGGATATGGGTCAACAGAATACCACATTATAAGAACTGATGATGAAATATTAACTAAATACATTCACTTGTTGCTTAGGTATGAAAAGATTTTACAAGCTGCAAAAACACATTTTACAGGTTCAGCAGGTCAACAACGAGTTCCAAAGTCTTTTTTAGCGAATTTAGAAATACCCTTGCCTGATAAAAGTGTTCAGGAAGAAATAGTTACCAATGTATCAAACTTAAAAAAAGAAATAAAGGAAATGCGTAATCAATCCAACTTGTCTAAAGTACAAGCACTACTTGATTTTGAACACCAAATTTTTAAACGTAATTAATGAAGATACTTAGTCTACAAATACAGGGTTATAAAAACCTAAAAGATAAAACCAAGGTCAGTTTTGATTTTTCTAAATGCACCAATTATGTGGCTCTAGAGCAAAACGAAAAAGCTACTTGGATTACCTAAATTAACAGACATGCCAAATACACCACGTCAAAATATTGCCAAATGGGATGGGTTAGCAGAAATTCATTACTACTCCTACTTCATTAGATCATGGATTTCCTTTAACTCATGGTACAACTTTAGTTTCCCTACCTTATCAGGTGACAGATATGAATCTGATTACCGTATTTTAAACAACTAGCAAATCATTTAAAATAATTATGCAACAATCCTTGCAACTAAATATTATCCCTTTTACTTCCCCAATTACCAAAGTTACTTTGCCATTTTCTGTTGGCAAAGAACAAGGCTATTATGGCTTATATTTAGACGATGAAGTAAAAGAGTTAGTAGGTCATAATATGACTAAGTTGGAGTATCTTGAAAATAAAAGAATATATACCGACTTTGGTACTCCTAAAGAAAATTCATTTCTGTTAAGTATTGATATTGAGCAACACCCTAAGTTAGCACTGCATTATTTCAAGCATTTAATTTATACCTACTTCCGAAATGGAGTTGCAGACATAATGCAACGCAATTTTACAGACGATATTGAAGTTTGGTTTTTAAACACAGAAGAAGAAAGAAACGGCTACAATCTATATAATAAGTTCACTTTAAAAGTCAACCATTGCAACATAACGGAAGGTTTTGAATTGGTAGTTTCGTTTGATGGCACTTCAAGGGTAAGTAAAAAGAGTTTGAAAGAAATGCCAGGCTTTGATACAAGGCAGTTACGTTTAGTAAATAGTAACGGACTAATTAGAGGGTGGAATTATTTAGACCCAAAAGAAAAATTGCATTTAGATAAAATCTACCCTATCATAGGCAATACACTCTACCAGCAATATAGTATAACTTATGAATTGCCCGACAATAAAAATCGCTACCCACGTTATCTTAAACCAATAAATGAGTTTTACGAAAAGTATTTAAACAATGATACTTTCAGGATAATATTGCCAATAGATAAAAATGGTTTTATCAAAAACTACACAGCAACCATTGACAATCTTACAGATGTTTCCAATAGATTACAATTTGGCACAAATACAGGAGATACACCAAAATATGACCTCAAAGAATATGGTCCTTGTGAACCAGTACCAGCACCAAACAATGTCGTTTTCTTTTTTATTTATCATAAAGACAGCCAACCCGATTATGAGTTAGTAAAATCATATTTTGAGAATGGTTTTAAAACACATCCAAGCTTACAAGACTTCATTCATCAGCCTTTCTTTATTGATGAAGCACAGAACATTGTTTTTGATAAATTAGAAACAGCAATACAGGACATTTACAAAATACTTAAACACCGCCCTAAAGACCCAAACACAAAGTATTGTGCTATTTACATTTCACCAGTACCTAAATATGATGCTGACATCATAAAGAAAGGCGTTTACTATCGAATGAAAGAAATGTTTTTACAGGAGGGCTACTACTCCCAAGTGATTTACAAAAACAACATTAGAAGGTGGGATAAGGAGAAAAGGGAATTAGTTCAAAATCAGCACTTCTCTCTTTTCCTGCCGAACATACAAGCAGCTATTTTAGCAAAATTAGGCGGTGTTCCGTGGCGTTTGGTAAAAAAAGTTGAAGAAGAATTAATTATCGGTATAGGGGCTTTTTATTGTCGTACAAGCAAAACAAAATTCATAGGTTCTGCCTTTTGCTTTGACAATACAGGACATTTCAAAAACTTTTCTTGTTTCGGGCAAAAAGAACTAGCTTTATTAGTTGGCTCAATTAGAGAGGCGGTAGAAACGTTTCATAAAAGCAAACCACAAGCATCACGAATTATCATACACTTTTACAAGGTAATTAGCCAACGAGAATTAAAGCCAATTATGGATATGCTTTACAATGGTTTAAGCTTGCCTATTCCCATCATTGTAGTTACCATAAATAAAACAGTAAGCAAAGAACTATTGGCTTTTGATACATCCAGTAAAGGCAAGTATATGCCATATAGCGGCACTTATATTCGTATGGCAGAAAGGCAATATCTTTTATTCAACAATACCCGATACAAGCCAGATAGTGTTGTAGCTGATAAAGAATATCATTTCCCATTAAAAATTAAACTCACTTCTACACACCTTGAATTATTAGAAAATACAGAAATTGTAAAAAAGCTAATTGACCAAGTGTATCAATTCAGTCGTATGTACTGGAAAAGTGTTAGCCAACAAAACATACCAGTTACAATAGCTTACCCCGAAATGGTAGCCAATATTTTTGCACACTTCAAAAAGGACTATATAGCAGAGTTTGGTAAAAATAATTTGTGGTTTTTGTAGTAAGAATTATAGAATAAGGCAAATACTCAATATCAATACTTCACCTCCACCCGCTCACTCAATGGGGATTCTGCTCCTAAATGGGCAATCACCTGAACAGCATATTCATACGACGTATTAATATAGATTTCGTTATCTTCTGTTTGATTCTCTATCCCTTCTAACACTTTCCAAATCGAAAGGGGTTTGCCTTTTTCTGCTTTATAAATTTTTACTTTTTCAATCGTTGTAGGATAAGACCAACTCAGAACGATCTTTTTGTTTACACGATCCACAGTTGCTTTCAGGCTCGTTACTTTTGGAATTGTTTTATCATCAATGCTCTTAACTTTTATAGTATTGTCAAAAGATGATTGAAGTCCTGCACTATCTTGCGCGATGAGTGCATACGTATATTCTTTTCCTTTCTCTACCGGATCAATGTATTGATAGGTCTTAGTTTTCTGATTGATTGCTTTGACTAACCTCCACTCCTTATCTTGATTTCCTTTTCGGTAGATATTATAAAAAGCCACATCTTCCGAAGAACTGGGTTTCCACTCTAAATAAATCGTTGTGGTAGAGGCTTCTATCTTACTTAAAACAGGAGCTGAAGGAGCAATCAAATCTGGCCGTTTGACTTCTAGCATTTTAGAATAATCCGATTGATTATAATGATGATCTACGGCTACTACTTTATAATACACACCTTTATTTATCCATCGTACGGCAACCGTATCTGTAAACCGATTTTCTTTGAGCTCCTCATGGGTGATCTCTAGAAAAGGAGCTTGAGGTTGATTGGCTTTAAAGACGCGATACATTTTTAAATCAGGTTCTGTATTATTTTTCCAAGTAAGCTTAACCACTCCTGTGCTATCCATTAATCCTTTCAGTTCTATCGGGGCCTTCGGAGGAATGCTATCCAGTAGTTGAATAAGCGCCGGGAAAGAAGCCTGTTTTTTGCCGTATTTATCAATAGCACTGACTACATAATAATTAGTAGGATTTGGCTTGTGATCAATATAGGATCTTTGATTTGGTTTTAGTTTAGTTCCAATCACCTGAAAATTCCCCTTAGCTTTATTACTTCTACTTATTTCAAATCCTTGAATAGGATCTTCTGCTTCAGTAGGGTACTGCCAAGAAAATTCAATTTGTCCTTTATCTAGCAGGCGATGAGTGGTAATCATGGGGGCATCTACCTTCTTTTCCTCTACGCCTTTGCCGCTTACCTCCTGGGATGGTTCACTGATTTCTCCAAAGATAGTGACGCCTTTGACTCGATACCGGTATGGTGTATCATTTGAAGGAAGTGAATCGGTGACGGTGATTCGCTTCGAAGAAGCTTTAGATTCGGTGAGCTGTATAATGGTTGGAAGATCTAAAGGAGCAAACTCTCCTTTTCCTTCGGCTCGCTCAATGATATACCTGCAGAAAAAACTTTCCGCATATTCCTTATCCCAACTGAGCTGGACCAGATGATTTTTAAATACCGCTTTTACATCTACTAATTTTGGAAGCTCTACAGGCTGGCTTGTGTCAATATACACAAAACCTGTATCTACTTTATGTACCGCATTAGCTGGTAGATTAATATATACGCGGTATAAATAACCCTCTCCTTTCTTTACCTTTTTATCTACAAAAAAAAGTCCTCCGACTTTAGCTGCTTCTACGGATTGATCTGCTGAAAATAAAGCAAAGGAAAATCGGTTTTCTAATTCTTTAGCTTTATTGACCAGCTGAACTGTTGAACTAGTAGTCCCAGTTTGAAAACTTTCTCCATAAATAGCCTGTGCTACAATAGCTACATATTTATCTTTTTTGGCCGGTGTCTCCAAAGCCGAAAGCGGTTGTGGCTTTATGGGACTATCTGTTAACTGGATCACTTCCGGATCTGTTAATGAAAAATTAGTTCCTTTTTTTAAGGTATATCTTTTTATGGTATATCCGTACTGATTTCCATAAAGCCAAGCCTGAGCATTAGCCGGTGAGTAGCGAAGTAAAACAGAGTCGTTCCTAAAACGAGCAACTGCTTCTATCTTAGAGGAGGAAGGGTTTTGAGAAAAACCAGGATAAAAATTAATAATAAGAGAAGAAAAAAGAAAAAAAGATATTCTTACTCTTCTTAAACGTATGGAGTTATTGATTTGATTCTTAAAACGTATAGCCATAATTGATTGTGGTAATATATTCTTTAGTATTCATGGATGAGCTGTTGCCCGTTCTACTGATTGCATTCAAGCTAAGGGTGAAGGTGTGCTCTTTGGCTAAAATATAAGTGCCATTGAGCCTAAACATTAAAGCCACTCCGGCTCCCTGTTCATCTACCCAGGTTTGATTATAAGAAGTAGAACCAGAAGCTCTAAGTGTATTATTCATCCAGGCTTTGCTCACTGAAACAGAAGGCCCCAGCCATCTGGTTTGTAACTCTCCTATCTTGTTTTGATTCATATTGAGCATCAATGTAAAACTAGGAGCTGTTTTACTTGCTTTATACGTACTACCTACACTTGCTGTATAAATCGTTGAGCGACTCTGCGTAAGCTCTGTACTTCCTTGGCGGTCTGTAGACACTTGATAAGATCCGTTTAGTAAAATACTACACTGCCTTTCTCCTTTACTAAGTTGATAAGTCGAAGAAAAGCCAGCATTTTGGTTCACTTGCACAAAATGAAGGTTTAGGGTATCGGTTTGAATGGCTAGTGGATTTAGCTGAGGAGCTCTTTGTGCAGACATGTTAAAGTTAGAATAACTCGCACTCACCATCCAAACTGAGGTGATGGTGCCGGAAACGGTAAACGAACTGATAAAGCGTCTTTGAACACTTGCTCTACTTTCAGAAAGATTATTACGCTGCACGCCTACTTGTGATCCAAGTTGAACTCTTCCATTAAAAAGCTGTACTCCTCCACCCAACGTGCTATTTTCTAAATCATTATTAAAAAAATAGGCCCCCATCGTTTGATAGTCCGGGTCAATGCGTTCATAACTTGCTTGAATGCTATAAGCAGATGCTCCGTAAGTAAGATTTGTTTTGAAGGCATGGCGGTAAATCGAAGAGCTATTGGGCTGATAAATACCGGGAAGATAATTCCAGAGTCTAGCTTGATCTTCTTCATTTTTATCAGCGGTCGTATTTCTCGTATACGCACTGGTCGCATATTCTCCACTAATAAGCAGATGCTCCATTATTTTTTTACTTGCCACAATGGCAGTCACTAGATTCTCTTGAGGAAGCACCCCAAGCTGAGAACCTAAAGAAAGAGAAGTGGCCAGATCATGTGCTTTAAAAAAAATCAGGTCTACAAAATCTGAATTCTTTCCTACGCCTAACTTTAGTCCATAGCCCCAACGTTCATAGGTAGGCTCTTGCCTTGCCGAATCATAGGCAATGGCTTTAGATAGCCTTCCATACATAGCAGCGATTCGAAAGATAGAAGGCATAAGCTCTACCCCTCCTCCTAAAAACGTATGGCCCGCTAACGTGTAAGAAGAAAAATTCATGGAGCGATAGCCGGCATGAATCGTAATCCACTTATACGTTGGACTGATTCCATATTGATTAAAGGGTTGAGAAAAACTGAGCTGCTGATTGGAATAGTTCATCGACAGAGGAATGGCAACTCCGTATAATGAAATATTTATATTCCCATTTAGAAAATAAGTAAACGGAAGCCGCTGGTAACTTCCAGACTTTCCTTGATAGGCCACACCCGTAGCTGAAAAGGATCCGTTCACCTTCACAGGTTTTTCATTTTTAATGTTGTCTAGACTTTGAGAAAAAGAAGGAATAGGAAATCCCTCTAGCAGAAGCGTAACTGCTAGTAATCCAAGAACTTGTTTTAAATAGCTATTTTTTAGTCCCTGTAAATTTTTCCTCATTCTGTATTTTCTTATTACTTTATTTTTTCTAAGATCAATTTCAAATTCGCTTTATCAGCTTTAGTAAACTTTCCTTCCACATTCTTTTTACGTTTACCTATGCCTGCTCGATAGAACTCAAATACATTAAAATAGGCTTTATAAAATTCTGAATCGAATTGATAATTATGCTTGGCATAAATAAAATTCTTTAACAGTGACCATTCATATTCTGTAAATTCTTTTTGATCTTCTGGCAAAATGGATTGATTATGATAGATGCGATAGATAGATCTTTCTAAAGGTATAGTAAGTTTATATTTAACAATAACTTTTTTTTGATTGTCAGTTATAGTAGAGATATTAAGGCTTGTAACTTCATTTTTGTTATAATTTTTTCCAATAAAATAACTATATTTTGTCAGTGCACCAGTTATGGTATCCAACTTACTATCAAGAAAATAGTCTTTAGTTCTTGTAGAACTATATCTGAAACCACTATATAAATACTTTCCAGTTAAATCAGAATTTATAATAGCAATATAAAAATCTTCATATCCTTCTTTAGAATATATATAATCTTCATAAACTGGTTTATCTTTATATTCAGCTTCATGGTATTTTTTAATAAATTGATAGGTATGATTAGCAAGATTATATATGCAATATCGTTCTGCTAATTTTTCACCTGTAGCTGGATCACTTATTCCAAATGAAATAATAATCTTATTATCTATTTTTCCTGAAACAATAGGGCTAGGATTAACAAAACGAGAGGGAATACCTAATTCAGGATCTTGAATTTGTTTATGAATAAGTGTATCTATTTTACCAGTCTTCCAATCAATCGTTATTACTTTTTTATTTTTTGTAGGAATGTAACTTTTAAAATCATCTGTAAATGCAATGTAAATCTTCTGATATGAATATAATAAGTTCATTTTCCCTAGTGGATCTATTTTGTATAAATCATATACTTTAACTTCTTTTAATTCTCCTTTCTTATAATCAGGTTTTTTCCAATATGATTTTAATCCATAAATAGTTCCATCTGAGATAAAACTAATTTCATCAAGTCGAAAGGCTGTTGAATCACAGGCTTTTTGATTATAAAATAGTTGTTTTTTAATTCGCTTAGAATCAGAAGTACCATCATCCTCTATTTGATAAAAAACAATATCATCTATGTTATAATAGAAGCTATATTTATCTTCAACAAGTGTAGTTAAATTATTAGATTGTGCATGCGCTGATGAGAAGTGTAATAAAATACTTAAAAAAAATGGTATAAATTTTTTCATAATTTTTATTGAAATAAATGTCCTAAATAAATATATGCTTTAACATCATCAAATTCTTCTTCGTCCCAAATTTGGTTTAAAAACTTATTATTAGTTATTTCTTTACCAGCTTGTACTACATGCCCATAATTGGTTGCATTAAGATTTCTTATTCTATCAGGATACATCGTAGTAACATGTCCTGATTTTACGCAAATTACATAAAATCCATGCTCCGCGTATTCACTAGCTTTTGTTACAGGAATCTCTTTAAAATTAGGATCCGATGGAAGATAGTTATAAATCGCAGTAGCTCCTTGAGCTTGATCAGGAGACCAAAGAAACTTTCCCCATACTTTTTTTTGCAAATCAAATGCAAAAAAATTGCAACTCGTATGTTTCCATCCAAATACTGCTAAGTCAGTAAAAATATTATACTTTTCATTATTTCCTATGGGTGTTTGCGTAATCTTTAATCGATATCGTTTGGTCTTTTCATTTTTATTTTTTAGATGAAATAAGGTATCTGCTTTAATTTTTGAATCATCTAATATATGAGTGGGCTCTTTGGTATTCCAATTTTCTCGTTCTGCTACTTTTTTCCAGATCTTTGATTCTAATTCATCTATTTTCTGATACGGATTGTGATATTCAAAATCATCTAGATAATTATAAATAGTTTCAATAAAATATCCTTTTGCTTGATTCTTATTGGAAACATATAAAGTGCTTGATGCGGAAATAGAATCAACAACATAGGGCTCTAAATCATAATTATATTCAAATCCTGTTCCTTTCATCCATTCTGCTAATCGATAGCTTCTTTTATACCCTGGAACAGTAATTAAGTTAGCTCCTTCAGTCAATAATTTTTGTTTGTATTGTTGATCCAATACATTCGTAATTACGTTGAGCCATCGTTTTACAATGAGTTGATCTTCATTGATTCCTTCCCAAATATGCTGCTTTACATATTCTTCTACTTTTTCTAAAAAATAATTTTTAAAGAAAAAATTAGGTGTTATTTTTATTCCTTCGTATTTCCATTTATCATTTTCTGTTAATGAAAATAAGATTTCTACATCAGCAGGTTTTTCCTCTCCCTCACCTACTACACTATTCCACCAGTCTACAAGCCATTGAACATATGATGGGTAAGGTGATGGATCAATGAAACTTATTTTAATCGTACAATTCTTTCCACCATGATATTTAATAATTATCTCATTGAGATCTTTTTCTTCTTTAACAAATGCATCATCGGCTGGAATATCCGATCGACTTACATTACGTTCAATAAAAATCTTTGTCGCACTTGATCCTTGTGTGTAGAAAATTAAAATTAATACTATACTATATATCCATTTCATAGTTCTACACTTCACACTTGTTAACTTTTTTCTCTTCTTTTATCATTACATTATTATATATAAGCATCTTTCCTTATGGATTTTTAATATAGACCGTCTGAGAACTGGTTACCTTTCCTGTCGGAAGCACATACTGAATCCTAACCGGATAGGTAGCTCTTCTTCGAGCAGAAGGAAAGACAGTGGATAAAATGGTTCGAATCCGCTCGCTGTCCATTCTTAGATTAGCCACCTGCTGCTGAATATCTCTATAATCATAGTACACATGATACGGCATGCGGTACAGAATCGCTCCCAGCGTTGAAGCATTCATCACCTTCCCATTTGAAATATCTTCTTCCGTCAGTTTGATATAGTCCTCCACTAAACTCTCCTTCAGTGATACCGTTTTTAATGGGACAAGACCTAACTTATTCACATCACGCCAAGCAATTTTAGCAGCTCCATAAAGGGGATACCCTGCATAAACCAGCGGATAGACATCTTCTGTAAACCAAGCAGAACTCTCCAAAGCCTCTACTTGAATCAGTGGATCTACTCCATTGATGCCATCTAGCTCTGCCTGATCGAATGGTTCTCCTTTATAGTTAGTTCCAATCTGATGCACACCGGCAAAGACGGCCCAGCTCCATCCTTCTGAAAAATTAAACTGACGATTTATCTTTTCAGACAATGTACCATGTTCACTGGTTCTAAAATAAGCGGTGTAAATCATTTTTTCTTCTACTTCTACTCTGACTCCTTGCGCTTCTTTAGATTCTACATCCATATTTGCCCCTTCTTTCTCTGTAGTGACAATTTGTGTTTTCACATTCGCATCTACGTTGCCTGCTTGATTGAGTGGCACATTCACTAGATCGATTCGGTAGATTACGCCTTTACGGATCGTACCCGGAAGATTATATACCACTTCATTTTTATCTGATTGGTAGGCGTAGGTAAACTCTATTTTTTCTTGATTATCTATAGCAGTAAGTCGTGCAATCTGTTTATATCCTTCTGGCGCCTTAAACAAATACGCAAAATTATGGGTGAGTTTAATATACCCTTGATTGTATTCTTGTGTATAAAAATTTAATTGCCTGTCCATGGGGTAACTGTATTTCACCATGCGTGGCTCAATATGATCCGGAGCTTTTCCTGTAGTAAAGTTAGTTTCTGCTAGTTCTTCCACCACCTTTCCTTCCGCTCTGAGCTTGCTCCACACACCATTACTAGACAGCTGCTCCACATGTACTTTCGCTTTGAGGGAAAATTGTTTTTCTCCTTCTAATACTTCTATCGGTGACAGCATGCCTACATCTCCTTTTTCATTCCAAGAAATAGTAGCTGCTATTTCTTTGCCTTCTTGTACTAATTTTATCTCATCTACAATGAGTCGATAAGAACTAGATTCATTATTGTTATCAGAAAGAGTGAATGTTTTATTTTGTGGCATGGCAAGAACTAATTGAGGCGTAGCGCATATATCTACTCCACTCTCTCCTTTAGCCGGCGTGAGCTGAGTGATGAGTCCCATATCCACTAAGGCTGAGGCCGCACCTGCTTTATTTTCAATTTTACACTCCTCTCCGATCACGACTTCAAAATCACACCGTCCTTTAATTTTTCCTGAAAGCAAACTATACTCTCCTCCCACTGTTCCCTTCATCCAAAACGGATTAGGCAGTTTAGCTTGAAGTAATGCTGCCGCTCCGATGTGCAAAATCTCCTCATCAATATGAACCCACTTAAATACGGTGATGCGTATGCCAATCGCTCCTTCTAAATACGCATAGGCCTGACCCGATGCATACCAGCCGTTGATGCCAATCCGATCACTACTTCCAGCGCAGGTCGCATCCCCATAATTAGCCAGCATCAGATCCGCTCCAATACCTGCCTGTAACTGTGCATAAAAAATCAGCATCTGTAGCTTTCCGGTGTTTACTGAAAGGGAGGCTCCAAAAGCCAGTCCCTTTCCTTGAAAAAGGGCTGACTCGTTCCGAGAGGTGGAATGATATTTTCCTCCTAAAAGTCCCATCACCGCCGGTGGTGGGTCAGGCATAGGATCAATCTGAGTACCTGCCATCAAATACGCATCTGTTTTAATTCCTATCGTTTGTCCTCCGATGGGAATACCCATCACTACCCCTAACCTTTGTGAAGGTCTTCCCACATGGATGTACCAATCATGATGATCAAAATGAAAGACCATTTGCCCAGCTGCATACCCAGGACCTGTACCTCGTATCACTCCACCGGCCACATTCATAAACACTTGAGCCGTACCGTGCAAAAGCTGGTTATCAAAATCATAATACATATCCAGAAGGCCATGCACGGCAGGCACCGTTTTAGTTTCTTCTGTCTCCAGCTTACTCATCATCCGCGCATCTCCCCGAAGACTAATCATAGAAAGTCCTCCTCCTTTATGAAAACTCATTTCCAGTTCCACTTTTCCATTCATCATCCGGCTATCTCCACTAGTCCCCACAATAGTGGATGCTTTAAAGCCCATCGTCCCGCTCGCATCCGGAATGTAGCGAATTCCTGATGGTGAGGCTCCAGAGATCATGTTGCTTCCGGCTTTAGTCGTAGACTCTGCATTCGCATTGAAGTTAACCGCTACTGACCGTTCTTGTCGCATGTTACTATACGCTCCCCCTCCAAATCCATAGAAATCAAGTCCGGGTAGACCAGTAGGAATGCCGTTTTTCCATAACCCCAGCCCATCCACATACCAATATTTTAATCCATTCACCTCTCCAAACTGCGCTTGAACGGCTATGGCTATTCCAAAATGTGAAAGTGTGGCTCTAATCCCTCCGGCAAATCCATCTCCGTACACTGGATCTTTACGAAGGATTTCTAAATAGCCTTCTAGACCCAAGAATCTATTTTGAACATTCACATATAATTTATTTAACTGGGTACGATCATAAGCCCAACGTTTGACTAGTTTATCTCCACGCTGCTCTTCTTTCATCGCTCCGTAAATATCTAAGTTGCTAGCAGCAGCAAAATCGTTACTGATCGCTACCATCACGCCCAAGTTAAGTCTGGTTTTTCCTTCTGACTCTTTATAGAATTTAATGTTTTCTAGCATCACCGTAAAGTTCATCAGCTTGCCATCCCCTTGTACTCCTAAATTTTTAATTCCCCAATCCCCTACACTGATGTATGGTTTTTCAGAAGAAATAATTAAGTTTTGAAATTCAATGCCTGAGAGTGCTGTCACATGTTCTCCCACCGGTGTAGCAATGCTCGCTGTTCCATGAAGAACAGCACGAGGGATAAACTTTCCATCCACATAGCCAATTTGAATCATCGAATTAGGATAAAGATTTACTTTCGCTTGAAGGAGTGGAAAAGAAAGACCTTTAATAGGCGGATGAACCGTAAATATATATTTCCCTTCTGCATCGATAATAGCCTGATACCCTAACGTATCTGTTGGAGCAAGCACCGGAATACTAATCACTCCCGAAAGAGTAGCTGCCTTAATCGAATTGCATTCAACACGCACAGCCAGCTGATCTAATGAATACGCCCAGCCGCCAAGCGACCCTTGCGAATACGGAATAATTTTATTGGCTGAAAATACACCCGACACGCCCCGGTGATCAATGATCATATTCTCTGCTCTAATTTCTTTACGTGTTCCCTGACTTAGATTTTCAGGGAGCTTGATGGTTAGCTTTCTGAGGTAAAACCCTTTCCATAATGCAAGCTCTCCCACTCCTCCCGGATAATAATTATGGTATTCCCTGGGAAAAGAAATACCTGCAGGGTTTTGTAGATCACTATAATCCACGCTCGCATCCTCTACATAAAAACTGACGCCTTTAAGTTTTGAGATTCGGAACGGATCAATAGTGACTTTAGCTACAAAATTATCCCAGCTTTGAAGGCTGGTCTCAAAACGCGCTTTCACATATTCGGCCGAAGGATCATCAGGTTCAATAAGCCCTGAGCAAAACTCAAACTCCCCGGCTAGATTGAGTCCTACAAATCCTTCATCATTAAAAACGACAAATGTTTTTCCTTCCGATCCTTTGATGTGCATCATCACACTATTGGACAAGCGAACAGAATGATCGGAGATGAGCATCATGCGGGCCAGGGGCGCTTCCATGCCATGAGGAAGTATTTTAATCCCTTCACTAAAGAAAGCTAAGTTATCTCCCGTCTGTGGAACAGAAAGCCAAGCGGAATTTGCCATAGTAGTTTGAATCGGATTAAAATCCAACTCTTCTACTGCTGTCACATAACTTTGATTGCCGATTTGCTTTTCCGTGCCTATAGGCATGAGTTGTTCCTCTCCTTTGGGAAGAGTTCCTATTGTTCTTCCTCCTTCCACAATAAGTTCATGACTCTCAAAAACACGAACATACAAACTATCTTCGCCTTCTTGAGCATAGCCTATTCTAGTTAGGATACTAAAAAGAAAAATGAAAAGGAAGGAGTAGAGTTTTTTCATACGCGTATCGTTTTTTATTTAATTTTTGATAATGCTGTTTCAATAGTTTTCAAATTTTTCTTATCCATCTCTTTAAATAAATGTTTTACTTTAACTAGTCGATTTTTCTTTTGCTTATCGCTATTGTAAAACTCAAACATGTTAAAATAAGCTTGATAAAAAATATCAATGAATTTATAGTTATACTTAGCAAAAAGCATATTCTTAAGTAGATTGAGCTCATATTTGTCACATTGACTAATATCATCTTTTATTAACTCTTCATTTTTATAAATTCGATAAAAAGAACGCTCGAGAGGAAGGGAAAATTTATATACTATAATTACTTCTTTGTTATCATCCAAATTAGATTTCATATTGCAAGAAATTACTTTGTTCCTGCTAAAATTATATCCTCTATTATAATAAGAATGGGGTAGTATCCTTGTAACTATATCAAGATTGGAGTTAAAAATAAACCAGCCTTTATGATCTTCATTTTTAACATAACGATCATAATATTCGCCTATAAAATAGTCTTCACTTATATCTGTAAGTTCGAAAGTAACGTGATAAAATTCAATATTAGGCTCATTTTTAATGAGTTTATTATCATGTTTAAGGACACCTGTTTTTTTATCATAAATAAAATAATTAAAATCTGTGCATCCGCCAGAACAATATGTTGTTGAAATCAATAATTTATTCGTTTTACCTAAATTAAATAATTGATCAACTTCATGATATTTAAGATCTAATTTGTTATCAGATAAAGCACTATCTAAATCAAATAACAACTTTTCTTTCTCCAATGTGTAAGGATTAAGTTTATAAATTTTTCTACCATAAGGATGCTCTGATTTTTCTAAATATTCACCCTCAGAAATTAATCCATCATTATATTTCTTTTTTTCTACATCAGAATGATATATTTCGTCAGCACCATACAATTCTCCATTTAAATTTTCATAAATAATTATGCTGTCTCTTAAAGGATAAGATTTCATACTTAAACTTTTAGCCAATAAATTTATTTTTATAGAATAATAATTTTTTAAATCAAAAAAATAACCAAGCAAATCACCCTTGTATATATACATATAATAAGGTTTAACACCTGTAGAATCAATCAGTTTATTATCTAAATAAAGCCTCTTTTTTTTCTTATTAAGTTCATAAAAAATATGTTCATCTATTCTAATGAATTTTTCATAGGGCTGATCTATGACTTTCATTAAATAGTCATCAGGTTGTTTTTGACAAAATAAATCTTGATTGATAAAAACAAAAACTGTTGTTACTAAATAAACATACTTCATTGCTTTTTATGGTTTTAAATATCCTAAATATATATACGCTATAATTTTTTTATTTAATCTATCTGTAAAACTCTTCCAAACATCATTTACGTTAAGTAATCCTGTGTCTTTTCCAGCTTGTATTATATAAACACCTTGAGTAGATAAATTTTGAGGATAGATGGTAGCAATATGATCTTCTGAAATCAAAAATATAAAATAACCTTTTAAAGCATAATTTATTATACTTTCTAGATTATCAACTTTTATAAAATCTTTATTTGTTTGAAGGAAATCAAAATCATTGCTACATCCATTAGTAGTCCAAATTTTATTTCCGAATACCCTTTGTCTTAAATCAGAAGCAAAATAATTACAATAGGTAGCATGCCACCCATGAATAGCTACTGCCGCAAATTTTGGATATTTTTTTCCATGCACGATAGGTACTTTGCTTAAAGTAAAGTAGCAGGTGTCTTTTCGCTCATGAAATTCAGTATTATTTTTAATAGGATCATCTTGAAAATAATAATTAGAAAGTTCTTTTCCTGAACCATGCAAGACCTCATCACCCCATGCTGCTAAATCTTTCTGATCATGGTGGTAATTAAATTCTTTGAGCTTCTTTATAATGTAATTCTGAAAAGGAAAATATTTATCAGTATTTTTATTCGTAACCAGATCCTGAATGGTATCTTTTGAAAAAGATGGAACATAATTATAATAGTAAGCAGGCATGTACCAATTGGTATTACAATATCCTTTAAAATAACTACTGTCACTGGCCATTTGTTTCCCTTCTGTCAACAATTTGTTTTTATATTTTTGATCCAGAGCACGATCAACAGCTATTGTAACTACTTGTTTAGTTTGATCTATTGACTTTGTTTCATTAAGCTTTTGATTGGCAATATATTTACCAATATATTTGAGTACTATCATCGGAAGCTGATCTTCCAAATTTTTACTTACTTCCAATCCTTTAAAATATACAATCCCCTTGTCTGTTTTATGATAAAGAACAGTTATTTTATTTTCTGTTTTAGAGGTGTAGTAATAATATAAGTAATTAAGCTTTGTGTCATAATTTTTACCTTTTGGAGTAAATTCTTTTACATTGTAGGCGATCAATGCGTATGCCTGACTAGATATAAAAGAAAACAGCAAAATACTAATTGTCAGTCTTTTTTTCATTGGTCAATCTTATTCTGAGTATATTCAACAATCTTTTTCTTCTTCTCTATGGGTGAAATTTTTTCCCAATCATTTACAGATTTCTTTATTTCAGAAGTAAAAACAGCAATATCTTTTTGATAATCTGCTAATTTTTTAAGTTGTTCATTATTTTTAACTGCTTTTATCTTTTTCTCTTCTACTAGGTCATCTAGTTCTTTTATTTTATCAATTGTTTCTTCTATGCTAATATCTAATTCAATGGTAATTTCTTCATTTTCAACACTAGCTTCTAATTGGTTAATAAGATCAACTTGTTCATCAAGTTGTTTTTGATATTGCTCTTTCTCTTTAGTAAGAGATTCCTGTAAAGAAGTTTTGGACTGATATAATGAATCTACTACTTCTTTAACTAGTTTTTCTGATTCACTTAAATTCATGTTTTGATTATTAGTACTTCCGGCTCCATTTGTTCCTGCTTGTGTAGTAGTATTGTTCCCATTAGTTCCTGTTTGAGTTGAATTGCCTCCATTCGTGTTCGTACCTGTTGAAGCTGTCGGATTTCCTTGTGTATTGGTTGGATCAATTTGTTTTGGCTGTCCATTTCGATCTAGCCCTTGTGCATTGTACCCATACTCATCATATCCATCTTTATCTTTTCCTTCTTTATTATATCCATTCCGATCATACCCATTCTTATCAAATCCCTCTTCATCATATCCATCTGGCCCATAAGTTAGACAAATGTTTTTCACTTGCTTTATAGCAGGAAGTTTTACTTTGGTAATTGGTTTAGGGTCACGGACAGTGAGTACATGACCTGAAACTAATCTCCGCTCTGTATTGATCTGGATATCTTTATATTCTACTGCTACTGTAGTATTTAAAAAAGGCACATAAATATTTCCTGTTCCACTATAGAGTCTACTTCTTGGGTTTTGTATGGCTTTCTTGATCTTCATTTCAAAGTAGTTCACTTTGATTATTGTTCCTGGGCTAGCTTGCAAGGAATCTAAATATGTACTTCCATCTAAAATAATAGGCGGATAACCTGCTGGTGGAGGAACAGGTTTAGTAAAGCTACTTTCTTTGTATGGAATGCTAAATGTATCTATTGGACTATAACTGCTATAGTTGTACTCACAAACACTTTTGATCCGGTATTCGTATTTTTTTCCTGGTCTAAGCTGAGTAATTGTTAGGCTTTCAGTTAAGGATAGTTCTTCATACCAATCTGTTTGTCCTTCTTCTCTATATTGAATCAAATATTCTTTTCCTTCTCCAGCCCAGGTAATTTGTGCAGTCTTGTTTTTATTGGGAAGGCTTTTGACCAAGCTCGGTGTTTTGCAGATGGGAAGATAGGTGAATGTAAAGGTCGAACTATAGCCCCCGTTTTTAATGAGTTCTTTGTCGGTATCCGTTTTAGCTCTCACTCTCCAAGCATAGTTCATTCCATCTTGTAGGGGTGGATCTTGGATGGTATAAATATAGGTCGTGGCTTTGGTGCTCGTCGTAAAGATAGGAGACGCTCCCCGGATCACTTCATTCGGATCCCGTTTGTCAGTCACTCGCAGTTCATAGAGTTCTAATTCATACGTGACATTCGTTAGGGTTGTGCCCTGCCACTGAAAAGTGACTTGTTGAGGTGTTTTAGATTCTACTACTATTTGATTCTTGGGAAAAATTAACTGTGGAGGATCATGCAGCTGAATCCAGCACATAAAACTAGCTACATTGGATACAGCTATATCATTTCTTCTAGCATCAAAGGCTTGAAAGGAAAATTCATACAGTCCTTCAGGAAGTACTCCTTTTTGATCATATTGTGTTTTAGAATAACCTGAAAAAGAAAGATTAGAAGAAAGAAAATAGGAAGTTAAATCTGATCCTGATAGCATCACTGGGGTACCTAGTGGAGCCGAGACAGGAACAGTCCCTGTGTTACTACTTTGAATCGTAATGCCCACCCCTTTCATAGAAAACCGAAACACTACATCCCCCGAAAAGGAAGCATCTTGATTTAAAAGAGTAAGCGTTAATGGATTATTATCTATAGTAATATAGTCAGCTATATACGGTGAATGAGGCGCCTTTAAGATAAGAGTCGCTTTAACCGGATAACTCTTCTGTGCAAAAAGCTGTAAGCTATTGAATCCAACCCATAAAAAAACAAGTAAATATTTTCGCATCATCAATTCGTTTTTGTTTATTCTTTTCTTTTCCTTTTATTCTTTACTTAATCATTTATTTAACTCCTAACGTCATTGCGAAGGAGGTACGACTGAAGCAATCTCCTTAATGATGAAGATTGCTTCTTCGCGGCGCCTTGCGCCACTCATCACAATGACGTACTTTTTTATTTTTTATCTCTTTACTCTATCATCAGCTTAATCAATCGAGGTTTCTCTCCCGGCACATAAATCATCACCACATATAAACCCTTGGAAACTCCCAGTACGTCAAGCTCTTGTTTATGAATCGTGTTTTCTTCAAAGGTAGCCTCGAACATCGGATCAGTGGATTGCCATCCATAAAGCTGAATCTGAACCGGTGCTGCTTTTTCTAACGTAATCTCTAAGGTAAACTTTCCACTGGTTGGATTAGGATACAAACTTAACTTGGTAATGGCCTTACTGCCGAGTACTGCTGAGAGTTGATTCAATAAGGTAGTCGACTCGCTTTTAGGAAGAACTGTAATAGTTCTAACTACTGTATCTCTACATTCTCCAAGACCAGCGATGAATTGAATCGAATACGTTCCTGGTTCAGATAAGATCACTTGCTCTTGACTCGGCGCTGGTCCTTTTTGATGGAGGATTAATTGAGAAGGATACGTCCAACTCCAGCTATCTGGTTTAGGCCAACTGATTTCAGTAAGGACTACCGTATCCCCTACCACCTGAGGATTGGCAAAAATGATTTTGGCTTCCAGTAAATTAGTAGAGGTGTGAAGTGTAAACTCATCTTTGATCACACACCCATACGGATTAGTCACTTCTAGAAAATACTGTCCTGCCTGAGTAATTTTTAGAATACGATCCTGACCAATAAGATTTCCTTGTTGATTCTTCCAGCTATAACTTTTCGCCTCTCCTGCATCTAGCGTCATGATTTGTCCTGAGCAGATAGTCGCTTCTTTTTCTTTCAGCACTCCCAAAAGTTCACTGGGTTTTACTATTTTATAAGAAACCGTCTTTACACATTTTTTTGCATCTTCTACCGTCAAGCTATAACTTCCTTCACAAAGAGATTGAATAGTATTGGAAGCAACTCCGGTGCTCCAAATGTATTTATAAGGAGGTGTTCCTCCGCTTACTGCCACATGGATAGACGCATCACAGGTCTCATAGCAGGTAGGAGGTTTGATGGTTTCTGAAAATGTAAGTTCAGGTATAGATTTAACCTGGATAGATTGTTCTTTACTACAACCCAGCGCATCAGTTACTTTTATGGTATAATTTCCTGATTTTAGATTAATGGCTTCGGCTTTAGTTTGCTTTCCTGCATCATTCCACTCATATATATAGGGAGCAAGACCGCCTTCGACTTTAATGAAAGCCTTCCCATCCGAAGACTCTGGACAACTAGCAAGAGTTGTCGATAAAATAGTAATAGCCAGTGGAGCATGTTCGGTAATCTCTACTTTTGTTTGCACCTGACATCCTTTTGAATCTTGGACTACTACTTGATAGGTTCCTTTCAAAAGATGCGCTAACGTATCGCTAGACTCTTTTCGGGTAATCACACGTAATGTGTTTCCGGCTTTATCTTTCCAGCTATAGGTATACGGCAAAAATCCTTGTTTAATTTCTACCATACCTATTCCCTTAGCAAGACCGCAGCCCGTTGGCACACTTCCTACTGTAAGCATAGGGTGAATACCTTCCACCACTTCTACTGAAAGCGGTGGGCCGCTGCATCCATTCGCATCCGTACCTGTTACCGTATACATTCCAGGCAGTAAGTTTTCTGCTGTAGCCTTGGTAGTCGAAAGAATTTGAGCTCCATATTTCCAGCTATACGTATAGGGTGATTTCCCTCCACTCATCTGAACCGTAATTTTTCCATACGAGAGGCCACAATAAGCCGGTGTAGTGCTTACTGTATCCATCGTAAAAACAGGATTTTGTAACATCACTTCCTGACTTACGATCTGACATCCATCGCTAGCCATCACTTTATAGTTCCCTTGAGAGAGAGTAGTGAAGACATAGGTTGAACTAGCAGTTGAAGCAGGAGCAGCTTGCTGGACCCAGTCTCCCTTGCTATCTTTTTTATATAAGGTATAATATCTTGGATCTAATCCATCTTTTACTGTTATATTAATCCAACCGTCAGACCTGCCTCCACATGTTGGATTTTCTTTTTTTATTTCTGTGAACTGTAATATCGGTTTAGATCCAACGGTTAAATAATAATTAGTTAGACAAGAAACAGTAGAGTTTTCTAGTTGTAAAATATAATTTCCATCTTTTATATTATCATAAGTAAAAGGAGAAGACTTATCCCAAGGAATACTGGCCTTTCCAATAACTATATCTTTATCTGCAAGTTTTAATGTTACATAAATAGTAGATGTTCCTCCCGTCACATTTTTAATCACTACTTTCCCATCCGATCTTCCTGTACAAGAAGCGGGGGTGATCTCTACATTAGCATCAGTTAATGATGGAGAACTAGGATAATAGACAATTGATGAAGAGGGATCGCTTGCCCAATAATCAGCTTCACCAACTTTTTTATATCTGATATAGCGAGGAGTACTAAATTTGCTACCTGATTTATAAATATCATTTAACCCAATTGTAATTGTATTCCCGGATGTTTGAGTTAAATATTGCCAAGAACCCGCACCTTCTCTCAATTGCCAAATTAATGGACCAGACAAAGTGGCTGTGAAGGTGGTTCGATCATTTTCACATAGTCCAATTGTGTTGCCTGTTGGGGCAGGTGGAACAAATAAAAAAACAGAAGATAAACTTTGTCTCATATTTGATCCACAACCATAATCTTGAGAAACTCGAACATAACGATTCACTAAATATTCATTTGAGCCTTTATCTTTAAATTCGGTAACGAATAGTTTAGAACTTGTAATTTCCAATTCAGGACTAGTTGTAAGACCTATCTCATACCATGAGGTCTTATCTTCACTTACTTCCCAATAATAACCCCATGTATCACCTATTGTTTTAATAACCGTAGGATTAGAACATATACTTCCAGTTCCTACTTTTTTTACAGGAGCAGCTAAGCGAGGAGGATTATAACATATATCTATATTCATTTTTTCTCCAGCAATCCACGTAGTATAAGAGATATAAGTAGGTCCAGTAGAACCTGTAAAATCAACATATTTTGATTCTGATACTAAGGGAGGTTCAAAAGGAGACTTACTTGCTAATGTATCTCGTTTAGGTAAAATAGGCATAGGAGGAGGCACAGCATACCCACAGTATGCACTTAGTTTCATGTTAATTGTACCAGCAGGCGCACTGGTAAAAAAATAATTATATATAACAAGTCCATCTTCCCATATTTGTGTCCACCCTGATGTGCTACTACCCTTACCCAAAAAAATAGCCCCGCCTCTAACCCATTGATTGCTTCCACTACAACTAGATAATGAAATCGTTATTTGTAGTTGATGTTGATCAAATTGAGCTATGCTATGAAAAGATAAAAAGATGATACTTAGTATAAGTATGTTTTTCTTCATGTTAATTAAAAGGTTACAAGCGTTATAGTGTATTATTAAAGGTATATCAAAAATACATACCATTATCTGTTTAGTCTTTCGAATCGGCTTTAAATATTAAAAAGCCATTCATCTCGGGCTATAGACCAAAGCCCATTGCTTATACGGGATAGATGATGAGCAAAAAGAGCTTTTGCGCATCTCGCTTGCCATTATAGTCAAGCTATAGTTTAGTTACGCACAAATCTAAATATAAAATCTATTCTTTGCAACTATTTTTGTTAAATAATCAAAAAAAACTATTTTTTAGGTTTAAAAATATAAAAAATAAGTACTTTTTTAAGAAAAAATGGTATTTAAAAAAGTAAATTTCCTCTATGCGTGTTTTATACTCCATTTTCTAAAATTTTTATTCACATAGGTATAGGTTTTTTTATACTCACAGAGTACTTGATTTATCTCCTTCTTTACTTGCTCAAAAAAAGTTTTTCTGAAGAAACGAACGTAGGGAACGATTCACTACAACCGGCTCTTCCAAGTTCAGCAAATGGCCAGCCATAGGAATAATGTCAAGCGTTGATGATTTTAGTTTGATATGCATCGCTTGAGAGAGTGCTGGTGGAGTAACGGCATCCTCCTCTCCAACAAGAATAAGCGTAGGAATCTGAATATGCTCTAATACCGGAGTCGTATTTGTACGCGCAGCTAATGCCAGCAATGTACCAGCCACAGCAAGTGGTGATGTTTGTATCATCATTTGCCGAACATAAGCCACAACTTCAGGTTTGTGAATCCATGTGGTTGAACTTACTGCCGACTGTATAAAAGGTTCTGTAAATGCGTTTAATCCTCCGGGCTTTTTGACCAATTCCATTGATCGAAAACGTTTTAATTTTGCTTCATCTGTATCTGCTTCGCTTCGTGTGGCACATAGGATTAATCCATTAAACCGCTCAGGATAACGCTCCAACGCACGCAAGGCAATGTAACCACCCATGGAAAGCCCACAGAGTAGTGTTTGTTTTATACCAAGATGATCTAGCAAGTGAATTAAATCATCAACAAACAATTCAATTGAATACAGCGCATCACCAACCGGACTTTGACCATGCCCACGTACATCATAGGTGATGGTATAGAAATCTTTTTTCAGTTCTTCTACTTGAGAATTCCATAAATCGTGTGTAAATGGGAATCCATGAATAAATGTGATAGCTGGAGAGGATGGATTGCCTTGGGTTTCAAAAAAAAGAGGAGTTGGGCTCATAGGTTGTAAATCAATTAATATGTAAAGATTATCTATTTTTACTTCACTAAAAATACGCCATACAGCATGAAAAACACTATTACTACTCTTTTCAACATTCACTATCCAATCATTCAAGCAGGAATGGTATGGTGTAGTGGATGGGAACTTGCTTCTGCTGTAAGTCATGCTGGTGGACTTGGATTACTTGGAGCAGGATCGATGTACCCTGATACACTTCGCACGCACATTCAAAAATGCAAACAAGCAACGGCTCGCCCTTTCGGTGTAAATGTTCCTTTACTTTATCCAGATATAGACCAGCTGATGGCTATTATCATAGAAGAAGAAGTACCTATTGTATTCACCTCGGCAGGCAATCCTTCTACATGGACGAATTTTTTAAAAGAGAAAGGCGTAACCGTTGTCCATGTCGTATCGAGTGTGAAGTTTGCTAAGAAATCACAAGAAGTAGGTGTAGATGCTGTTGTAGCAGAAGGATTTGAAGCTGGTGGGCACAATGGAAGAGAAGAAACGACCACACTTTGTTTAATACCGATGGTTCGAGATGCCATACACATTCCAGTGATTGCAGCCGGCGGCATTGCCGATGGACGATCCATGCTGGCAGCGATTGCATTAGGCGCTGATGGCGTACAAATAGGTAGTCGGTTTGCTGCAAGTGAAGAATCGTCGGCACATATTAATTTTAAAACTAAAATTATAGAAACACCGGAAGGAGGCACACAACTAGTGATGAAACAACTTACACCTGTACGTTTACTTAAAAATAAATTTTTTCACCAAATACATGAAGCGGAATTACGTGGCGCATCTATAGACGAGCTTGCCGCTATTCTAGGTAAACGTCGAGCTAAGCTCGGCATGTTTGAAGGAGATTTGGAAGAAGGTGAATTGGAAATTGGGCAAGTAGCAGCTAATATTAAACGTATTCAACCTGCCGGTGATATTGTAAAAGAAATATGGAGTGACTACATTAAACTCAAGCAAGATATCTGCAATGGATAAATCGTCACCTACTTTATTTAATTTTTAATTAACTTTATTACCTCAGCCTATTAATCAATGTATGAAAAAATCTGATAAAATTATTATTTCTTCTCAAGCTCCTGAACCTGTCGGCTCATACCCTCATGCCCGTCGTGTAGGGAATTTATTATTCTTATCAGGCGTAGGTCCACGCGAACGAGGAAGTAAAGAAATTCCAGGCGTATATTTAAATGACAAAGGAGAAATTGTATCTTATAATATTGTAGCGCAATGCCATTCTGTTTTTAAAAATGTTCGATATATTTTAGAAGAAAGTGGATCACGTTGGGAAAACTTGATTGATGTTACTGTCTTTCTAACGAATATGAAAAAAGACTTTAATCTATTCAATGCACTTTATGCAGAGTATTTTAAAACCAACCAACCTTGCCGAACAACTTTAGAGGTTAACTGTCTACCTACGCCTATTGCGATTGAGTTAAAATGTATTGCTACGATTGATGTTTAATCTATTTTATAGTTTATAGCTGAGATAGATTATAGCATTTCATACTTAAATTTCTTAGACCCTTAGCAAACCTCTAAACGCTCTGGCAGCATAGTAAGATTGTGCACCGTTGTGATAAACAAAAACATTATCATAACGGCGATCACAAAAAAGCGCACCACCAAGTTTTCTAATGCCAGAAGGTGTTTTCACCCAACTCGAGGTTTTCATATCAAACTCTCCAAATTGCTGTAATAATCGGTACTGCTCTTCCGTTAAAAGTTCTATGCCCATCGCGGCTGCCATATCGATGGCATTATGTTTAGGTCTATGCTCTTTCCTTGACTCCTGGCCTTCACGATCGTAACAAACACCTCTACGGCCTTTAGGACTTTCGGCTGAACAATCATAAAAAATGTATTCGCCCGTCTTTTTATCATAGCCTACAACATCCGGTTCGCCTCCAGTTCTTTCCATTTCATTAAGAGACCACCATTTTTCAGTATTGGCTTCTAGCCTTGCCTGTATCCTAGCCCATTCAAGACCTTTGTGACGATTTATATTTTTTTCAAAACGTCCTTTTAATACATTACATAATTCCTCACGCTGTTTTGATGATAGATCTTTTTTACTTTTCTTTACCATAAACTATTATCTTAATTTGTCATGCTATTTTAGTGAGCCTCCATTGGTTCCCACAATTCAATCTTGTTGCCTTCTGCATCCATAATGTGAATAAATTTTCCATAGTCATAAGTTACAATTTCATCAAGTATGGTTACTCCATTTTCTTTGAGTTTATTCACCAACCCTTCAATATTTCGTACTCTATAGTTAATCATAAACTCTTTTTTTGAGGGCGCGAAATAGTCACTTCCTTTTTTAAAAGCACACCACTGAAGCGTATTTATCTGGTCAGGCTTATTCATATCTCTGGATTCAAAACTGGATGAACCCCACTCATTGATTTCAAGTCCTAAATTTTTAGCATACCATTCTTTCGCTTCCTGCGGATTGTCTGAAAAAAAGAAAATGCCACCAATTCCTGTCACTTTTGGTGTTGTATCAATAGATGAAATTGAATTGTCTGTTTGTTTTTTTTGGTCTTTCATGTTGTTACTATTTTTGATTCTTTTAATGCGGGGTCATAATCCCATCTTTATTTTTTTGTTGCTTTAAGTTTACCAAAATTTCGTGCAATGTCTCAGCAGCTAGTCCATGTAAAACCAACCTGTATGCAGCACTGTAAGTGGTTTCCGGAACCATGGGATGTTTATTATTGACTAAGCCCAAATGACCTGGGGTTTCTAAAATTTGAGATGTATAGATAGCAATTGTTTCATCCAGTTGAAGGGAATTAGATGCCCTGACAAAATCATTAGAAGTTAAAAAAAACTGATAAAACGGCGTGAATAATTCTATTGCAGATCTTAAGTCTAATATGTTTGTCCACTTATTAGGGAACTCCATATGATTAAACTGATCAACAGATATCATGCTTAAATCCAATGTCTCTTTACCTTTAATAGTAATACCTTTTTCTTTTAATTGTTTATTGAGTTTTATTACAAAATTATATAGATTCAAATCGTGTTTTAAAAATAAATCATCTTTAATATCTTCAAAGTCATAAGGCTTTAATGGTGTTGTTTGAATTTCTATATTTTGGATGTTTTTAGCAATAAATTCCATTATTTCACTACCCACATGAAAATGTCTAAATATGAGCAAGTTGGCATCTTTGCTTACAAACTTTTTTAATCCCCATGCTAATATTCGATGTAAAATTTTTGATGAATTAATAAGATTAGGAAAAAAGAATTTAAAAATATGTATAAAAAACATACTTATTTTTGAAATCACTTTTATTATGGGTAATAGATATTTTGTTGATCTCGAATCGTTATCCCTCATCAAAGAAACCTTAGTGGTATCATTAATGGGGATGCTCAAATCAAGGTACATGGCCAACCAAGGGTTGGGATCCCTTTCATCGTGATTATTTAATATAGTTGATGTGTCTTCTTTCATAATCATGTATTCATTTAGTTTGAAAATTGAGCAATACCTAATTAGGCGCTATACAACATATCTAATTTCGAACCTTGAACCTATTTAATAAACCATTTTTCAGTCCTAATAATTTCCCAATTCTTCCAATTGCAGTTTATACAGCTTAGCTGTTGTTTTAGCCGTTTTCGCAATTTTTTTCGCACTATCTAAGTTCATACTTGGATGATTTAACGCTTCTTCTAATTTATGGAAATGATTTTCATCGGCCACACCATGGTAGGTAAAAAAAGATACTTGTTCGTCTTTCAGTTGTAGTTGTTCTTTTATCATTAAACCCCAATAACTAGCTAGACGTTTACCAATACCTTCAATAATAAACATGGCTCCTAACAGGTCAATTGGATTTTGTTTGCTCGCTTGTTGAAATATAAATGCAGACAATGCCATGCTTCCAATATTTTTTTGATTAGTTTGAATGGATGATAACGGCTCTCCTAAATTGACAAAATTGTTCTCCAACATTTGATAATCTTTATGCTCAGCAGCAGTATGTTTAATAAACGCTGAACGCAATTCAAACAATTCTATATCTATGTTTGACGCAGCTCTCGAAATCCATTGAGAGCCATCAATGACCTGTTGTCTCAAATCATGCAATAACAATTTATAATCCTCTAAACTTAATTTGCCTGCATGTATTTTAGCAACAATTGGAACTTTCAAAAGTTCAGTTTCAAAGTCGATCCATATTTGAGCTAATTGCCTGATTAGCCATTCAGATGTTTCGTTTTTATTAATGTTTAATTCAGGTGTTTCTACTTTTCTATAAGGAAAACTCATTTCATTCTTATACTCAGGAGTTTCTACTTTTAGTTGCATGAATGACGTAATAAACCTTCCACTTTCCGGCACCATACACAAAATAATATCACCTTGTTTTAATTTGTTTGAATACATCAACTCTTCTAACATAATAAATATAGATGCTGCACCTGTATTTCCTTTTGAAGCTAGGTTATTAAACCATTTTTCTTCAGCTATTGCTCCACCACCTTTTTCCATTAAATCTTGAATAGGTTTTTTAAACACCTCTGACGAATAATGACAGCATAACCAATCAACCTTATCTTTTTTAATTTTACCTTCATCAATCAACTCAAAATAATGAGCGACACCTGTTTGAACAACTTTGTCCAACAAACGCACATCTTGTTGGAGATTTATTGCACCTGCTTTTGATGCTTCTTCATAGCTTGGATAGTCGAGCCATGTTTGTTCTTTTTCATTTTTATTGTCTGTTTTTCCAGTATACATGCATAATGGAAACTCGTTGGCATGTGACTTGATTTCAATCCATTCAATTTTTAATGAAATACTTTTTTTGCTTTTCTTATTTTCCAACACAAACGCACCAGCCCCATCTGAAAGCATCCATCTTAAAAATTCTGTATCAAAAGGCAACGCTTTGACATGTTGAGCCTCAAATCTTGAGGCCTTAAACATCCTGCTTGCTAGTTCACTTCCTACACAAACTGCATTTTCTTTTTCATTGCTTTTAATTTGTAAATAGGCATTTTTTAAAGCCATAATTCCACTTGCACACACACTTTGAAAGCTGGCCAATTCGCATCTATCAAAATCTAGACCGGCATGAATCATGCTCGCAAACCCCGGTACAGGCAAATCGCCTTGCGTAGTACCTGAGCACAACAACGAAATTTCTTTAGAGCGCAACTCACTTTTAGCTATTGCGGCTTCAATTGCTTTTATAGCTAATTCCGAATTTAAATGAGTACTTTCTTGTTTTTTATTTATGGCGTAATATCTTTTTTTAATGCCGTTTTGTTTTAAAATTCGTGATTTCAACGTACTTTCGTTTCCGTTTAATCTACCCAAATAATCTTCCATCTCATCATTTGAAATAGGATTATTAGGTAAAAAAATACCAGCACTTGTTATATATACGTCTTTCATTTTTTGATTTGGTTTATTTTTTAATCTTGGAAAAGATACTATCGAAAATAGCTAATAGAAAACCATAGCTCTTTTTATTTTTATAATGATGCTCATTGTGATTACTAGCCCAAAGCAAGTAATTATTTCCGCTGCCATTTCCAAACCTGTAATTGCAATGACCGGAATAATTTATTAAGATACTTACTAAAGGATAAATAGCGATTGATATAAATGAGAAAGGTAAAAAAATAGCTATAGTTAGAGGAACGGTACTCAGCAATAAAGCCTCTACCCCATGAAAACTGTAAACCGAATAAACTGTCGGGACTTTAGATTGATGATGTATGTAATGTACATTTCTAAATAAAAAAGGAAAATGCATTATTCTATGAACTATAAAAAAGTGAAATTCGTTCCATAAAACTAATATTATCAAACCTAAAAAAATATTAAAAATAGTATTTGGTAATAAAGTAATTGCCCCCATCCGTATGAAATAAATAATGGGCACAATTGATGTTCCAAAAATGAGTATTGACATGAGAGAGTGTTTTATCTCAAATAAAATTTGCTTATTAGAAACTTCAATCGATGTTATTTTATGAACTATTTTTTTAGTAGATAATAGTTTGCATGCACCATTAAATAATGGAGCCAAACCAAAATACAATAAAAAGAAATAGACAAAACTCAACACGAATAAAGTGCTATAGGAGTAATGGTAAAGAAGGCTATCTAATTGTTCTTGAATCATTGTTTGTAATTTTAGTTTTTTAAAACCTGACTACTTAAAACAAAACCTCTTCTATTTTTTAGAATTTTTTATTATAAATACTTGGATTCAAAATTTTTTCCAAATCGCCAATTCCAAGTAAATCTTGAATAACTATTTCCAGTTATTACAATTGCTATTACAATTTTTAAAATACTATTTTTCATGATTTTTAAAAAGACAGTTTATATAAAAAACTAAATTATAAATTTATGCATCCGGAATTTCTGGCTCAACCAGTTTCTTTAACTTATCCAACGACTCTTGCCATCCTAAATAACACATTTCAATAGGTATAACAGAAGGAATACCTTCCTGAATAATTTTTAATTCTGTACCACAAGATACTTTTTTTAGAAAAATAGACGTAGTAATTTCCCCAACTAAATTCGGGTTTTCAAATTTGTCACTATACTTGAGAAGCTCATTTGGTTTTACTTCTATATATTTTCCTCCAAATGAATGTCCATTGCCTGTTGAAAAATTAATAAATGACATTCTATATCCGCCACCTTGTTTTACTTCCATGTTATGAACAACACATAAAAATCCATAAGGGGGAAGCCATGATGCAATCGCATTTGCATCCGTAAAGGCACGATAAATTTTTTCAGGATTTGCTTTTAAAACTCTGAGTAATGATACACTATTTGTTGACATAATTAATTAGATTAAAGATTAAATTATTTATTAGAAACATTAAACATCCACCGGATTCCGAATCTATCTTTACAAGTCCCCCAATACCCCCAAAATTCATCATGAGGTGCAACACCATCTGTACCACCCTGGGAAAGCTCTTTATATAAACGATCTGCTTCTGTTTTTGTATCTGGATTTAAACTAAGGGCAATATTATTACCTTCAATCAATTTATGGCCCATACTTTCGAGCACATCGGTTGCCATAATTTCTATTCCACCAAGAATGGGCAATGCTACATGCATTACTTTATTTTTATCTTGTTCTGAAAGCGTTGGCATTCCTGGCTGTGCAGGTATATCTTTCATCCGCATAATAGGAGTTGAAAACTCAGTTTGAAAAACTTTTTTGTAGTGATTAAATGCTTCTTCTGTATTTCCCATAAAGTTAAGATAAATTGATGTGTGTGCCATAACGAATTATTTATTGCTAGTGTTTAAAATTTTAAAGTAAAATTAATCCAAATTAAACTTAATTTTGATAAAATGAAATTACTCATCAAAACTA
The DNA here is from genome assembly GCA_964418605.1 of uncultured Cytophagales bacterium. Classification (GTDB taxonomy): domain Bacteria; phylum Bacteroidota; class Bacteroidia; order Cytophagales; family Cyclobacteriaceae; genus CAYQLY01. The sequence continues at coordinate 176,312 of CAYQLY010000002.1, read as the reverse complement.
AATTACAAAAGTATTAGCACCTAAATTAAGTAATTGAAATAGTAGGCACAACGGCTTTCATTGGAAAATATTCGTATTTATTAATCTTTCCGGCTGGATCATTTGCAATAATATTTTTTAATTCTTGCTCGCTTTCCACAACTACAATTCCTAATCCATAAATTTCTTTTGGATCAATAACCGGGCCAAAGGCATAAACTTTTCCTTGCCTAAGCATTTCCATCCAATAGGCAACATGTTGCATCATAATTGCCTTTTCGCTCTCTGACATTGTCGTTGCAAAATCGGATCTTGATGGATTAAGATAAACTGCATAAAATTGTTTTTCCATACTTATTTAAGTCTTTTTATTTACAATAAAATCTAACACCCAAATTTACTGATTACATGCAAGATACTTCAAAATATCTATAAACCGATATAGCAAACCGACAAATACTGTATTTTTACAAAACGTACCCCTAAAATATGACGGATAAAATTTTATTTCAAGCTCATCCATGGCATGGCATTTCGCCAGGTGATAAAGCCCCTGCGATTGTCACAGCTTACATCGAGATGGCGCCATTAGATACGGTAAAGTATGAAATTGATAAATCATCAGGACACTTAAAACTAGATCGGCCTCATAAATATTCAAGTTTATGCCCTTCCTTATATGGATTTATTCCTCAAACCTATTGTGATGAAGCAGTCGCTGCACTGGCAAGAAAAAAAGGAATGAATGCTGTTACCGAAGGTGATAAAGACCCTATTGATATTTGTGTATTTACCGAACGGCCTATCAGCCGGGGAGGAATACTGGTGACTGCTCGCCCCATTGGAGGGTTTCGCCTCATTGACAAAGGAGAAGCGGATGATAAAATTATAGCTGTGCTCATCGATGACCCTGTATTCGGAGCATGTTCTAACCTCTCTGATATGCCCATCAAACTCATTGACAGATTAAAACATTATTTTTTAACCTATAAAGAAATTCCTGATCATACATCTTCCAAAGGAATAGTAGATTTATCAGCTGTGTATGGGGTGGAAGAAGCTCTTGAAGTTATTCAAGAATCATTTAAAGATTATAAGCGTTGTTTCAAATAAGTAATGACTGTATCTGTAGCGCCTGTCTTCATCTTAATGTAATTCAATGTTGTCGTTTTAATCTCTGTTTTCTGAGCCGAATTAGTTTTCAGTTGATGAACTAAATGAGCTAATTCTTCGCTTGTAGCAACGGGAAATATTGATTTTTTCTCTACCAAATCAACTGCTTCTTGAAATTGGTGGTAACGCGGTCCTATAAAAATAGGTATTCCAAAAACAGCTGCCTCTAATGTATTATGAATACCTTTTCCAAATCCACCTCCTATAAAAGCATACTCTGCGTAAGCATACAATGAAGACAACAATCCTATTTCATCTATAATCAAAATGGGAAATTCTGCAATCGGGATATCCAAATTTGATATAAGATGTGAGTAGAATAGAGAAGGAAATGGAAGGCGATGCTGTAACTCGATGAGTTGATCCATATCAATCTCATGCGGAACAATAATAAATTTCAGATCACGATTTTTCTTTATAACAGGAAGAAGAATAGACATATCAGCTGGCCAGCTACTCCCTATAATAAACAGAGACTTATTATCTTTAAATTTTTCTATCCAAGGAAGCTCACGAACAGATTCACGAATAGTGACTACCCGATCAAAACGGGTATCTCCTGCAACGGTTACATTACGAATGCCATAGGATTCAAGTAGTTTTTGAGAAGATTCATTTTGAAGAAAAAAATGCTCAAACTTATAAAGCATTTTTCTATACCATTTCCCATACCATCGAAAAAAGAGTTGATCTGCGCGAAAAATATAGGACACACCCAAAAGTGGTATTGCTCTGTTTTTTATTTCCCGAATAAAAAAATACCAAAACTCATATTTTATAAAAAAAACAACCGATGGCTTCACCACATCAAGAAAAAAGCGAGCATTAGAAGGTATATCCAATGGCAAATAGCAAACATGGTCGGCTACAGTATAATTTTTTCTTATCTCATACCCTGAGGGGGAAAAAAAAGTAAGTAAAATGGTATAATCAGGAAACGTGTGATGAAACTGTTCAATAAGAGGTCTGCCTTGCTCAAATTCTCCTAATGAAGCACAGTGAAACCATGCCACAGGAGTCTTATGCGTAAAGAAAACGGTTTGCAAATTTTGCTTCCACTTTTTTCGACCAGTTACCCATTGCCGGGCTTTGATATGAAAAAAGGAAGCAACCCAGACAACACACCCATAAAGCTTAATTCCAACCCAGTAAATAAATACCATACCTACCAAAGCTCGCAATTATTCAGAATAATAATTGCAGGAAAATAATGTTTAGAAAATAACAAACTAAAGGTATATGTCAACTTAATAAAACACTAAGAAAATTAGTATTCATCTTTATTGAAAAGAAAATCATCCTCTGTAGGGTAATCAGGCCATATTTCTTCAATACTTTCATAAGGCTGGCCATCATCTTCAAGCTCTTGTAAGTTTTCAATCACTTCCAAAGGCGCACCTGATCGTATAGAAAAATCAATAAGTTCTTCTTTAGTAGCCGGCCAAGGAGCATCTTCCAAGTAAGAGGCCAATTCTAATGTCCAATACATAATATAGCTAAGATAGGTTTTATATTAAAATTCCCGCAAAGATAAAGCATAATTTTTTTAAAAATCAACCCTTTTATCTATTTTCATTGGTGGGTATCTTTTTCTTCCCGGTCATAGGCTTGAATAATGTCCTTCACCAAACGGTGTCTGAGTATATCTGCACCCTCTAATTCAATCATGGCAATACCTTCTATATTGTTCAATATCGCCATAGCTTGAATCAAACCAGACTTCTGACGTTGAGGCAAATCAATCTGTGACTGGTCGCCCGTAATAATCACTTTTGAATTAGGCCCCATTCGGGTCAAAAACATCTTCAATTGCATCGGAGTGGTATTCTGAGCCTCATCGAGCAAGATAAAAGCCTCATTGAGTGTTCGCCCTCGCATATAAGCAAGCGGAGCTATCTCGATAATTCGATTTTCAATATAATACTTCAATTTTTCAGGAGGTATCATATCATCTAATGAGTCATAAATAGGACGTAGATACGGATCAATTTTTTCTTTCAGATCACCAGGTAAAAAACCAAGATTTTCACCTGCTTCTACTGCCGGCCGCGTGATAATTATTTTTTTGACTTGTTTGTTTTTTAATGCTTTCACAGCCAAGGCAACTGAAATATAGGTTTTTCCAGTACCAGCAGGCCCTACTACAAACAGCAAATCATAGTGCTTAGCTTTTTCTACTAATTTTTTTTGATTAGGTGTTTTGGCTTTAATGGCCATGCCACGTGTGCCATAAACCAAAACTTCTTCATCAGAGGCTTCTACCACCTGCGACTCCTCATCACTTACGATATAGTTCTGAATATGCTCAGATGTGATTTTTCCATACTTATGATAGTGAACAACAAGTGAATTCAGAATATCTAAAATCTTAACAACATCCGATTCTTTACCTTGAACACGAATTTGATTACCCCTGGACACAATTTTACTTTCCGGAAAAGCTGAAGCTACTTCTTTAATATTCTTATTCTCAACTCCTAAAAAGTCGATTAATGAAACATCGTCGAGTGTAATAACCTTTTCTAACAAGTTTGTATTTTTAGTAAATTTTAACAAAAAATTAACTTAATATAGCATAAAAATAGGGAATTATACTTAACTACTTACCCCCTATGCCATTTATTACGTTTACATCCGACATGGGTTACAAAGATCATTACACCGCTGCTGTAAAGGCAGCTATGTATGCTATTAACCCCGCTTTACAAATTATAGACATCGCCCATGACATTGAACCCTACAATATAGCCCATGCAGCTTATACAGTTAAATCTATATATAAAAATTTTCCTGCGCATACAGTTCACCTCTTAGCTATAGGATCCTCTTCCATGAAAGAAAATAGATGGCTGGCAGTCAAAGCCTATGACCATTATTTTGTAGCGGCAGATAATGGTATTTTAAGTCTTATCATTGATAAAGATCCTGAGGTAATCATTGAATTACCAACTGTAGAACTCACCTCCTTTCCTGAAAAAATAATTTTGGCCAAAGCTGCTGCACACATCGCATCAGGCAAAAACATACGTGACCTAGGAAAAGAAATAAAGACATTAGAACGTAAGATACATCGCCAAGTACGTATCAGCGATCAGCAACTGATTGGCTCCATCAGCCATGTGGATCATTATGGTAATCTGATCACTACCATTGACCGTGCTTTATTTATCAATTTTCAAAAAGAAAAAAAAATGGAGCTAAAAGTAGGTCGTGAGACAATAAATGAGATACGTTATTATTATAATGAAGTGGAGCCTGGAGACTGTATAGCCTTATTCAATAGCAATGATCTTTTAGAAATTGCTATTTACAAAGGTCATGCTTCTGAGTTATTAGGTGTTCAGGTTGATAGTCCTGTTATTATTAATTTATATTAAAGATGATTGCCCGAATTGTTCGTATGACTTTTAAAAAGGAGCTTGTCCCTTCTTTTATTTCTATCTTCAAAGAAAATCAAGATAAAATCAGAGATTTTAACGGATGCCGCTATGTAGACCTATACCAAGATGTGGGCAATCCTTATGTATTTATAACATACAGTGAATGGGAATCTGCCGAAGACTTAGAACTATATCGCCAATCTGACTTATTTAAAGCGGTTTGGGCTAAAACAAAAGCCTGTTTTGATGACAAACCCATTGCCTTTTCCATGAAAAAATACCTTTAAATAAGGTTACCTTTTGAATAGAATATGTATTAACATACACAAAGCATATAATTTACTTAATTTATACAACCTGTTTTTAGACCAAAAAACCTTCTTATTATATAAGAAGGTTTTTTTATTCCCTTTAAACTTCTCTATTTTTGATAAAGACAGATTAGAGCTATGAATTTCATTAAATGTACTAAAGAAATAAAAAAACATGTCGCGTTAATTGAGTTAAACCGTCCAAATGAGCTTAATGCCCTTAACTTAGAATTGATGGGTGAGCTCCGAGATGCTTTAAAAGAACTCGATAAAGATGAGTCTACGCGGGTTATCGTGCTCACAGGCAATCAAAAAGCATTTGCAGCGGGAGCAGATATCAAACAAATGGCAGGAAAAAATTCTACCGACATGCTCCTGATTGACCAATTCAGCACATGGGACCAAATCAAAAAAACAAAGAAACCGATTATTGCAGCAGTATCAGGCTTTGCTCTAGGTGGAGGTTGTGAGCTGGCACTGACCTGCGATATGATTATAGCATCTGAAACAGCGCAGTTTGGTCAGCCTGAGATTAAAATTGGCGTGATGCCTGGAGCAGGAGGCACACAACGCTTGACACGCGCGATTGGCAAAGTCAGGGCGATGGAAATGGTCTTAACAGGGAAGTTTATCGATGCAGAAGAGGCACTAAATTATGGCTTAATTAATAAAATAGTGCCTGTCGATTTTTATCTTGAGGAAGCTTTTAAACTAGCCTTACAGATTGCTGAGATGTCGCCAATTGCTGTTCAGCTTGCTAAAGAGTCTGTTAACCGTGCTTTTGAAGCACACCTTGATGAAGGATTGCATTTTGAACGAAAAAATTTTTATCTTCTTTTCGGAACAGAAGATCAAAAAGAAGGCATGAATGCATTTATAGAAAAAAGGAAAGCTATTTTTAAGGGGAAATAAAAACAAACTGATGAAAAATTGGAGACGTTACTTAATCATTGCAGCATACTTTTTTAAACTACCCGTATATGGCCAAACCAAAGATATTACACTAGAATCAATCTGGTCAGATCATATATTTAAAACCAAATTCATTGAAGACCTTCAATGGATGAACGACGGACTTCATTACACAACACAAGAAGTTGATATTCACAATGGGAGTTATATTTTGAGAAACAATATACTAAACGAAAAAAAAGACACGATTCTTTCAGGCTATGCAGTTTTAAAAAAAAATAATGGACTACCCCTCTATATCACTGCTCATTATTTTTCTTCTGATGAATCTAAAATTTTACTTCAACTCGATTTACATCATATCTACAGAAGGTCTTTTACATCAACTTATTACGTCTTTGACAGAGCAACCCAATCGTTAATTTACATTTCAGAAGAAGGACCTCAATCGAATGTCAGCTTTTCCCCAGATGGAACGAAAGTAGCTTATACACGTGCTAATAATTTATATTATTTTGATTTAAAAACAAAAAAAGAAATTCCAATCACAACAACCGGAGAAAAAAATAAACTCATTCATGGAAGCTCTGATTGGGTATACGAGGAAGAGTTTCAATTAACAAAAGCCTATGACTGGTCTACCGACAGTAAAAAAATAATTTACCTATCATTCGATGAACATAATGTAAAAGAATATACGATGCAATTATGGAAAGGCTATTCTTATCCTTTAAGCTATTCATTTAAATATCCCAAAGCCGGAGAAAAAAACTCATCTGTAAGTGTATCGATATATAATATTGAAAAAAATAAAAACCAATCTATTACGCTTAACATACAAGACGAGTTTTACATTCCAAGAATACAATGGACCGCAGATAAAAATACCGCATCAATCACACTACTCAATCGGTTACAAAATAAGCTTGATATTATTCACATTAATACCGATAATTACACTACAAAAAATATATACTCAGAAGCATCCACTACATTTATTGATGTGGAACATAGCTGCCAACTCATCTATTTAAAGGATAAAAAAAGATATATTTATACAAGCGAAAAAGATGGCTTTAATCATGCCTATTTATACACTATAGATGGTCAACAAATTAAACAACTTACTCAAGGATCTTGGGAAATAGACAACCTACTAACGATTGATGAAAAGAATGAGCGTATTTATTACACCTCCACTGAAGACTCCCACTTGGAGCGCCATCTTTACAGTATTTCATTTAAAGGAGAGAGTAAACAAAAACACACTTTCGAAAAAGGGACTCACCTCTCTAAATTAAATCCAACATGCACCTATTATATTAATCAATACAGCTCGGCCGATCAGCCACCGGTAATCACACTGTATAGCATGGCTACGCAAAAACCTATTCGCATAATAGAAAACAATGAAGAACTAAACAATCATCTACGTACATATACATTATGTAAAAAAGAATTTTTTACATTTAAAACTACCATTGATACCACCCTCTATGGATTCTTAATCAAACCTCCTCATTTCTCTACATCAAAAAAATATCCTGTTTTAATTCATGTGTATGGTGGACCGAGTAGTCAGCTTGTCAGAAATGAATGGGATAAAGATGAAAATTATTTTTGGTTTCAAATGCTAGCTCAAAAAGGCTACATCATTGCCTGTATTGACAATAGAGGAACAGATGGGAGAGGAAAAAAATTTAAAGACTTGATTTATGCTAATCTAGGAAAATATGAAACAGAAGACCAACTGGAACTTGTCCGTTATTTATCTCATTTGCCTTTCGTAGATGCTGCACGAATAGGAATATGGGGATGGAGCTATGGAGGATATGTTTCTTCGCTTGCATTACTATTAGGAAATAATATCTTAAAAACAGGAATAGCCGTCGCCCCCGTAACAAATTGGAAATGGTACAACACGATCTATACTGAACGCTATCTTCAAACGCCTGATCAAAATCCAACAGGCTATGATAACTTTTCACCTATCGAACATGCCAAAAAATTAACAAAGAAATTTTTGCTTATCCATGGCACAGCGGATGACAATGTACACATGCAGCATTCTTTAGAGTTTCAACGTGCACTTATTGAAGCTGGAAAGCTGTTTGACTGTTTTTATTATCCTAATCAGAACCATGGTATTCGACAACAACGCCTCCATATCTATACTCTTATGACTACGTTTATTGAAGAAAATTTATAACAACTCCAATCACGTCTTCATTTTTTTCTTCTTAGCAGCTGGAAAGAGTATATTATTAAGTATTAAACGATAACCTGGTGAATTAGGATAAAGACTCATATCTGTTGGCTCTTCTCCTACCATATGTTGATAATCTTCTGGATCATGCCCTCCATAAAAAGTCCAAAAACCTTTTCCCAGCACACCATGTAAATATTTAGCTTCACCTATGGATCGGTTTTCACCCATCACAACTACAGTAGGCTTAACAAGTTTGCTCTTAAATGCTGTTGTTTGACCCATAAATCCTTTCACGACATACTCATGATTTTGCGTGAGCATAGTAGGAATAGGATCCCACTTAGCTGAAAACTGAAACAATGTGAAATAGTCATTGCTTTCTGTCACACCGGGACGATCCACCGGATTATTATCAATATCTGAATATTCATACACATACGGATTCATTTCCAACTGAAACTGTTGAAAAGCAAATGTGTTGGAGAAATCAAGCTTCGATGATGCATGGGAATCAGCCGCATCTCCATCATACATTTCCGCACATATATCCACACCATCTGCAGCCAAAGCAATATCATACGTATCTGTTGCCGAACACATAGCAAAAAGAAATCCACCACCTGCGCAATAGTCTCGTATTTTTTTTACAACAGCCAATTTCAGTTGCGATACTTTAGAAAAATGGTATTGACGAGCCAGCTCCTCTGCTTCACGTTGCTGATCAATATACCACGCTGAATACCGATTAGATGAATAAAATTTCCCATACTGACCTGTAAAATCTTCATGATGCAAATGAAGCCAATCATACGTAGGCAACTTATCAGTCAACACCTCCTCATCGAATATAACATCATATGGAATCTCCGCATACGTGAGCGCCAATGTTACAGCATCATCCCACGGTTGCTTAGACTTAGGAGAATATACAGCAATAGAAGGTGCTTTTTCCAATCGAACAGCATCCATATTACTCACCGGATTTTTAAGTTGATCCAAAAGTTGATTAACCTGGGCATCTGAAAATACCTGATAGGTTATTCCACGAAGCTTCAACTCACTTTCTACGGGTGATGCATACGGAATAAGAAAACTTCCACCTTCATAATTCAACAACCAATCTACGTAGATGCCTTTTTCCAAAACCCCATACGCAACCCCATACGCTTTCAAATGATTTTTTTGATCTTTAGACATCGGAATAAAAAGATACGCCGAATAGACATTACCAATAAGTAAAAAAAGAAGCAAAGCTATAATAGAAAAAGACCTCATGTCTGTGGAGTTGAAATACAAACGAATATTCGAAAAAAAAATACTCATTTCCAAGTAGTGATAACTCTAGCAAAAAAATAATCATACTCATCCTAAAAATCGTATTTTTGATATAATACTATTAGCATGATCGATACACACGCACATATCTATACAGATGAATTTCGTACCGACCGAGAGGAAATACTTGCACGTGCGTACGAGCAAAATGTTCAATCTATTTATATGCCCAATATTGATCACACCTCCATTGACGCGATGTTAGAAGTGAATCAAAAATACCCTCATACGTGCTTCCCCATGATGGGCCTACATCCCTGTAGTGTAACCAAAAATGTACAGCGTGAATTATATCGTGTTGAAGAGTGGCTACAAAAAAATAAACCCTTATTCAAAGGTATAGGAGAAACAGGCATCGATCATTATTGGGATAAAACATACGCTGCCCAACAAGAAGAAGCATTCACTATTCAACTTGGCTTAGCTAAGACTTATCAACTTCCCATCATTATTCACTCACGCGAAGCCACTGATATAACTATTGAATTAGTTAAAAAAAATAAAACTAAAGAGCTTACCGGTGTATTTCATTGTTTTTCAGGAACAAAGGAACAAGCGTTGGAAATTACAGAATTGGGATTCTACCTTGGCATCGGAGGGGTGGTGACGTTTAAAAATTCAGGACTAGCAGAAACACTTGAATCTATTGACTTAAAATACCTCGTACTCGAAACTGACAGTCCATACCTTGCGCCTGTTCCTCATCGTGGAAAACGAAACGAACCATCTTATCTTTCATTCATTATCAAAAAATTAGCAGAAGTAAAAAAAATGAGCGAAGCAGAAATCAACACGATCACTACACAAAATGCCAAAATACTTTTTCAATCATGATTCATTCCATCAAAAAAATAAATCACCCTGCACAAGCAAAAGCGTCACTCCTTCTGATTTATACTGGAGGCACACTCGGCATGGTTAAGGAAGCAGGAAAAAATCATTTAATTCCATTTGATTTTGAAGGCATTTTAGAGAAGTTACCTGAGTTGAATTATATCAACACACAGGTAAGTGTATTATCATTCAATCCTTTGCTGGATTCTTCTAACATCACACCAACTGATTGGATTTCAATGGCTACGATTATTGGTGACCATTACAATTTATACGATGGATTTGTCATCATTCATGGCACAGACACCATGGCCTACAGCGCATCTATGTTGAGTTTTTTACTCGAAAACTTAAACAAACCGGTGATCTTCACCGGCGCTCAATTACCTATTGGTGCTATACGCACCGATGCGCGTGAGAATTTAATTACCGCATTGGAAATTGCAGCAGCTAAAAAAAATAACCATCCCGTTGTATCAGAAGTAGGCATTTATTTTAATGCGCGACTCTTTCGCGGCTGCCGCGCACGCAAAGTCGAGAGTACACACTTTGATGCATTTCAATCGGACAATTACCCATCCCTCGCTCAGGTAGGAGTAGATATTGAATTTCATGAGTATGCACTAAAAAAATATAATCCTTCAGCAAAACTCACGGTACATACGAAGGTTGATACCAATGTGTTGATCCTCAAACTTTTTCCTGGATTAGAAAAAAAAGCGGTGCAACAACTCCTGCAAACACCTGATCTTAAAGGTGTGATTATGGAAACATACGGTACAGGAAATGCCCCTACCGCATCGTGGTTTATTGATCTTCTCCGTGATGCCATCAAACAAGGACTAATTATTGGAAATATTTCTCAATGCAATGGTGGACATGTGCGACAGGATCATTACGAAACAGGGCGCCAACTGGAAGCAATGGGCATACTCTCTGGTGGTGACATGACTACCGAAGCAGCTGTAACAAAATTAATGTTCTTATTCGGGCAACATTCTAATACAACACAAATATGTGATGCCTGGACAAAACCATTATGCGGTGAAATGAGCATGTAAGTATTTGTAGATCGTGCTTTTTATTCGAATATTTGCAATCTTCTAAAAAATACGGAGAGGTGTCCGAGTGGTTGAAGGAGCACGCCTGGAAAGTGTGTATACCTCCAAAGGGTATCGCGGGTTCGAATCCCGCCCTCTCCGCATAAAAAAATAAGAATCTAGTTTATGAAAAGAGCTGTTATATTATTAGGCGCTGGAGGTCCGCGTGGCTGGGGAGCACCATTAACAACTGCTATTACTAAAAAACTTTTTGAAGATCAAAATTATAAAACCAAGAGTGGTGAAAATTTAGCAAAATATATTTATAAATATCTTAAAAAAGATTATAAAGAAGAAGAAATAGATGAAAGCTCTATAAACTTCGAAACAATTATTAATACATTAGAAAATATTCAAGATTACTATATTCCTGAAACAGGAGGTGGACCGAATTTTAGAGAAAGTCTTTCAGCTTGGTTTAGTTTGAATAAAAATATATACGATGAAATAATGAATTACAATTATAATGAAGAAACTAGATCAATAAAAAATTTAGCAACAGGTCATTGCATTACATGTGATCCATTAACAAAAGAAATGACTTATATTAATAGTGCGATTAAAAACTATATATTCATTATATCCCTAGAAATATCCAAATACGATAATAACTATTATGATAATGAAGAGAAAAAAAATCTTAGTAAAAAGTTAAAGGAATTTATATTGTTTTTAAAAGATGAAAAAGATATTACACCTAGGGTTTATACAACAAATTATGATCGATTATTTCAAAATATATTTCATGATACAAATTTAAATTTTTTCGATGGATTTGATATGCCACTTAAAGATGAAAATGCATTTATTGCTAATATACCAAAGATATTAAATGATGACCAGTGCCTCACTTATTACAACCTTCATGGATGTATATATTGGCATTATGATTTTTTAATGAATAAAACAAAGTATGAATATATTTCTAAGCCTAAAGAGGGATTCTGTTTAAATCCAAATAGCATCAGGAGCCAAGTTAAAATTGGGAATAATCCTATTGTATACAATATTGTTACTGGCTATAACAAATTAGATCGAACTTCTATTCAACCACTTAAAAGTTTTCAAGCAGCATTTCTAAAGGATTGTATTAATACAGATATAATTATTATTATCGGCTATTCATACTCAGACCCTCATATTGATGGACTTATTCAAAACGCCATAGAAAATAAAAATCCAAATATATTAAAGATTAATCTTAATGATAATTCAAATAAAAATCTGGATTCGAATAAAAAAGAAAAATATTTTTATCAAGGATTTCAAAAATTTTTAGAGGATAGTGAATGGAAAAAAATTGAATCATTTTTTTAGTCTCTCATAGGTATAACCACAAACTACCCCGATATTCCTCTTCTCATCCACAAATTCTAAAAAAATCTTAGATTAATAAATCCAAATTTTAAAACAAGCAACTACAAAGCTACTCCAATGAATGAAAAACTAACCGTTGAAAAAGCAGAACAAGAGCTAGCTGATCTGAAAAAAAAATTAGAAAAAGGACGTAGACTCTGGCGCTTATTTGTAGGAGGCGTTTTTATTATAGCTGCCTTAATTCTTTTAACCTCTCTAAAACCAAGTCCCAAATTATTCATCAGCGTTGCTGTCATCATGGCAATTGGATTATTGGCTATATTCAATATACTTAAAGTAGAGCTAGACTTTCGTATTGATGAAACAGCGCGTAAAATGTATGAACGTATCAATTACTTAGAAGGCTTTATCGATGCACATCAAAAAAAGGAAATCAAAGATTAATTTTTTATTTCCAGTCATAACCAGGAAGTTTCCACGATGATAACTTCCATCCATTATATTGAAAATAAGAATGATTTTTAAGTATATCCATAGTTTCTTTTTTCTGAAGCCAAAGAAAAATAAGATGGATTTGCTTATCGTTCCATATGGTTGCTCGAAAAATATCATCCCCTAACAAGTCAATTATATGGCAAATAGCATAAGCTGACTTATTCATTAATCCAAATTCTAAAAATTTAACACAATCATCATCTAATTTATTTATAGCTTCAATACAATCTCTTAATTCACTAGATGGTAAATATTCATCATGATCAGCAGATAACTCGTAATCCCACCAACTCTGTAAAAAATTTACTATTGCTTCTTGTTCTAACAAAGGCCATTCTATAAATTGAGCATAATAATTTTTCTTAATATATGACATAATAACGTTAGGCAAACCTTTACCTTTCACAATTAATTCCAGTATTCGAGGCAAAAAATGTTTAAAATCTTCTAAATCTCCAACTGTAGACTGTGAAGCATAAATAAAAGGCAAAAGATCATTTTCAGTTAATTCCTTTAAAGACTTAGAATGAAATTTTAATTCCCCTGCATCAGAAATACAACAAGGACAACCTTCTATTTTTGGCTTAAGAGGATAAGATTCAAATACCTTATAAAGCTGAGATACGGATTGATTTAGACTTAATTCATATTCTTTTCTTACAACATCCATAAATAAACATCAGGTTATTAAAGCATCTAAAATACTATAAAAAATATTCTTTTTCAGTATATTTATAGCATATGAAAAAATTATTATTAATTATGAAAAAAATAGTCTTTATATTTTTCAGCTCGCTTATCATTTTTTCTTGTTCTAAGAAAAAAAACACAGACGAAAACACATCCAACACGAGTGATACAGTAGCCACTTATAGTTGGATAACTGAAGCCTGTGAATACACAGGCGAGTATAATCCACAAGTCACCTCAAAAGAACAATTAGACAATACCTATGAATTATGGTTTGGATCATCTCTACTTAATACAGATGCGACAGTTTTTGAGCCAGAAGATATTAAAAAGTTAAATACTGATACTCTTACTCAAGAGTATTCCAATATGATGAATAAATATAAAACAATGAAAATTGTTTCCATACCATTTTGGGAAAAGTTAAAAGAAAAACATATACAAGAATTACAGGAGGAATATAAACTGAAAAAAATTACTATTGAGGCTTACTCGAATCCATCTATCCTCATCAAAAATGAATATACACAATACTGCACTGATTATGCAAAAATTTTAGCATCAAATAAACCTGATGAAATGCTGAAAGCTTGGAAAAAACTAGCAGAGGAACAAAAACTCAAAAATGGTTCTCCAGATGAGTTTATGAAGGAGTTCTATATTAAATATAATTCTAAAGACAAACTACTCTATGCCAAAGTCGAGTTGATGGCATTTGGTTGGTGGAATTGTGCCAATGAGCACATTACACGTACTTCCAGAGACAGCACAGATGAGCAAGAGTTTCAAAAATTATTTAAAAACATAAAATCGCAGTGTGATGAACCATAAAAAATGATACAAAAAATCATCGACACTAATTTTTAAACATGACTACACCCTTAAAAAATAAATTAAAGCCAGAACTACTTGAGCTAGATTTCGAGGAGATAGACAACATTCCCCTGTTTTTAAATAAAGACTTCATCAGTGGAGACAACGAAAAATTCATGAAAATGTATAACTGGATGTCTTACGGTTACGACTTTTTTGAAAAAGTAGTTGGGAAACTGAAATATGGAAAATCTATTCAATTAGTACGACAATATCTGATGAATAACATTGAATGGAAAAATAATGCTTCTGTTCTTTACATTTCAATTGGGACTGGAACAGACTTGAATTATATTCCCCCATCGATCAATCCTCTTACACTGGATTTTGTCGGAGTAGATATTTCAATTGGAATGCTTAAAAAATGCAAAAAGCGATTCAGTAAAAAACTAAATCTTTCACTTGTTAATTGCTGTGGTGAAGATTTACCTTTTAAAGACAATCAGTTTGATATTGTGTTTCATGTTGGTGGTATAAATTTTTTCAATGATAAAAAAGCGGCAATTGCAGAAATGCTTAGAGTAGCAAAAGACGGCACCAAAATAATGCTTGCAGATGAAACATCAGACTATATTAATTCTGAATACAAGAAGAGTGCCTTTTCAAAAAAATATTTTAAAGATAAAGCATTTGACTTGACAGCATTAGAAAATTCCATTCCTTCTAATGTCAGGGATAAAAAAATGGAATTTATATGGGATAATAAATTTTATTGTATAACATTCAGAAAGTAAAAAACCAATCTACTCTCTATTCGGGAACTGTTGTTTCTTAAGAAGCTCCCCTACTTCAGCCAATACACTGAGTTTACCTCCATACGTTTCTTGCAATGTAGCTGTATTAAACACATCCTCTGTTGGGCCAGAAGCTACTAAACGAGTATTTAACATAACCACCCAATTGAAATAGTCAGGAACCGACTGTAAATCATGGTGGACGACCACAATGGTTTTACCTTCCGATCGCATATCTTTTAGAATAGCAATAATCGCTGATTCCGTAGAAGCGTCAACGCCAGCAAAAGGTTCATCCATAAAATAAATCAATGCTTCTTGAGCCAACGCACGTGCTAAAAACACACGTTGTTGCTGCCCACCCGAAAGCTGAGCAATCTGTCTTTTATAAAATCCATCCATGCCCACTTTTTGAAGGCATGACATAGCAAATTCTTTATCTCGTTTTTTAACCCGTTTAAAAAGACCCATCTGCGCATAACGACCCATCAATACAATATCTAATACCGACGCTGGAAAATCCCAATCCACACTTTCACGTTGCGGCACATAACATACCTGTTTACGAACCTCATCTAGCAACTGATTCTTAATTTTAACATACCCACTACTTACAGGTACCAATCCCATAATAGCTTTAATAAGAGTAGATTTTCCTGCTCCATTCGGGCCAATGATCCCTGCCAACGCACCTGACGGCAATGTGAAATCAACAGCCCATAAAACAGGCCTTCGCTGATACGAAACGGTCAAATCATGTACTTCTACTGCCGGATTTTCAACTTGTTGAATTTTCATGCACCAATGGAATTATTTTGGTTGATGTGGTGTTTTTACTTTATTCCCTTTCAAACGTACTAATTTAGTTTCTTTTTGTGGATTTCTGGTGGAATGATTGTGGAAAAATAAGTAGGCCTCAAACCAGATAAACTGCTGGTTTCGGAAGGGAATTTTTGTAGCTTTGAACACATCATCATTTCATGGATTCTAAAAAATCAGTCAGTAGTAAATTAGGGTATAAATCAAGACATGTCCTAACAGGAGATTTGAGTAGTAAACTCAACAAACTTCCACCACAAGCTATTGACTTAGAACAGGCCGTTTTAGGTGCCTTGATGCTGGAGCGTAATGCATTAACCAATGTTATTGATATCCTAAAGGCAGAGCACTTCTATGATGATCGCCATGCTGAAATATACAAAGCCATTGTTCAGCTTTTTCAAGATTCAAAACCTGTTGATATACTAACTGTCACAACAAAGCTTCGCGAAAATGGCGTACTAGAATTACTTGGAGGTGCTACATATATTTCTGAGTTAACAAATAAAATCAACTCCTCTGCTAACATTGAATTTCATGCACGCATCATCATCGAGCAATCGATCAAACGCAGCTTAATAGAAATTGCTTCAGAAGTAGAACGCGATGCATTTGAAGATACAACTGATGTATTTGACCTATTGGATAAAATGGAGCGTTCCTTATTTCAAATCACCGAATCCAATATACGTAAAAATTACAGCAGCATGTCTTCGTTGATGATGGAGGCATTACAAGAATTACAAAATAGAAAAAAACACAAAGATGGGCTTACCGGTGTACCTACAGGTTTTTCAGAACTGGATCGAATGACATCGGGTTGGCAGCCTTCCGACTTAATCATCATCGCTGCTCGTCCGGGTATGGGTAAAACTGCTTTTGTACTTTCAGCCATTCGAAATGCGGCAGTTGATTTTGGACAAGCTGTGGCTGTTTTTTCATTAGAAATGTCTTCTATTCAATTAGTAAATCGACTGATCTCCGCAGAAGCTGAACTAGAAAGTGAAAAAATAAAACGAGGAAGTTTAGCAGATCATGAATGGGAACAGCTCGTTCATAAGACAGCCCGTATATCCAATGCGCCTATTTTTATTGATGATACACCAGCCTTACCTATTTTAGAACTTCGTGCCAAATGCAGAAGACTAAAAGCACAACACAACATTCAACTCATCGTCGTCGATTATCTTCAACTCATGTCCGGAGACAGTTCAAATAAAAGTGTAGGCAACCGTGAACAAGAAATAGCTTCCATCTCAAGAGCATTAAAAAGTATTGCCAAAGAGCTCAACGTGCCTGTCATTGCTGTATCTCAATTAAGCCGTGCAGTAGAAACAAGAGGTGGAGATAAACGACCACAGTTATCAGATCTTCGTGAATCAGGATCTATTGAGCAAGATGCTGACTTAGTCATGTTTTTATACCGTCCAGAATATTATGGCATCACTGAAGATGAAGCAGGAAATCCAGCAAGAGGCATAGCTGAAGTCATGATTGCAAAACATCGAAATGGATCTCTAGGCTCCGTCAATCTGAAGTTCATTGGAAAGTTCACCAAATTCTTAGATGCCGATGCAAGCGATTCTCCTGTAAAGTCTGATAATCCTACGTATATGACCTTCAGCAGCAAGATGAATACCCAACAACCTCCTCCTCCCGATGATGAAAATTTACCATTTTAGCTAAACTGATTACCAATTAGATACGTTTCCAAGTTTCAGAGAGAATTGACTCAGTATTTTTTATGAATGATCTGTTTGATTATAATTACCCTTTTGTTGATTAGCCAAAGCTAGAAACGCTTGGGAGTTTTGAAGTATATCCCAAAGCTCCTTCAACTTCCGTTTGGAAATACCTCTCTTGCTGATGTGCTGTTGGTGTGTTTCGATCTCTTGCATCTTTGCATAAATGGCTTGTGCCTCTTGCTTAATCTGATCGCTGTACTGTGCCTGATTATTATTTAACACCTGATTAACCTGCTCTTTCAATTCTGTAAGCTCGGTGAGCAGTATCTTTTCTGTTTGCTTTTTATTCTTATTTCCTAGTCCTGCAAAACTCGCTATCCCGGAAACTTTCGTGTGGTATAAAGCTACTGTTCCGGCTACTAAGGTAATCAACCCGATCAATGAAAAAAACAACCATTGGTAAGTAGAGGTGCCTGTGTCTTCTTTTGATTTTTTTATCTTTATCTCCCAACTCGTCACCGAAGCCCGTTGATTGTCTAATTTTTTATTTTCTTGATATTGTTGAGTAGTATATAATTCTCCATACTTTCGGCTTTCTTTTAATGCTAGTAAGGCTTCATTGGTATTATGATTTTTTTCATAGGTTTCAGAAAACAGACCATAAATAGTTGCTAATGAGTGATTATCTTTTTGACTGTCAGCCAGTGATTTAGCCAGATTTAATTCATACAACGATTGTTGGTATTTCTTTTGAAAAGTATATCCCATGGCCAGTTCCATATGACAACGTTTGACCAGATGATCATAATTTAACTTTTCACTCAGTTCCAATGATTGGTTAAAATAAGTCATCGATACTGTATGCTCTTTTAATTCTTTGTATATCAGACCTAAATCAAAGTAAGTATCCGCTAAATCTTCATTTTCACTCCCTTTTCGAATAGTTAAAGCTTGTAAGTGATACTCTCTGGCTTTAACCATGTCTTTCATGATATAATAAGTAGCTCCAATGGTATGGTAACAATCAGCAAGACCTGATTCATTCCTCAAGGCTTGCTGAATATCTAAAGATTTTTTTAAGTAGGATAAGGCCATATCGTAATCTTTTTCTCCTTCACGATAAGTCATCCCTATCGCCCTATAAGCTGTAGCCTGATCTACTTTATTATCCAGCTTTTCCGCATTTTCTAAAAACTGTTGATAATACGATAAGGCCCGATCATACATTTCGAGTTTGTAGTAAACGACTCCCATTCGTAGGTAACAATAAGAAATTGACTGAGGATTATCTGTCTTTTGTAAAGATTTATAATAATTAACCAAGGCATCAGTATATACAGATAGATGTTCATCATAAATAAATCCCATTTTGTAATAACCTAATGATTCCCCATGCTTATCTTTTAACTTCTGAGAAGATTCAATAAGTTGGGAACAATAAAATAAAGCTTTCTGAGGATCTGAAACTCTAGTTTTATCTATTAGCTCAACCATCCATCTTAAATCCTCTGAAAGCATCGAACTGTTGACTGCAATAATTTTCAAAGACGGATTGTTATTATTTTCTGAT
This sequence comes from uncultured Cytophagales bacterium, assembly GCA_964418605.1. Classification (GTDB taxonomy): domain Bacteria; phylum Bacteroidota; class Bacteroidia; order Cytophagales; family Cyclobacteriaceae; genus CAYQLY01. The sequence goes on along the minus strand of CAYQLY010000002.1, from coordinate 156,896 downwards.
TTTTTGAATGAGGATTTCTCGCAATTGGTTAAACTTATAATCAGCGTGAATATTAAAATGGTATAAAGTATTTTCATGGTTTTTATTTTTTACTTTTTTAATTGTTAGGTGGACCTTTTGGTGGAGGATCTGCCGGTTTGCTCTCATACCCTCCTTTTATTGATCCTAATATCCTTACTTTTGTTTTCAAACCCGACTAAATCTATTTTTTTAACTTAATGCAAATATAACACCGAAATCAAAAAAAGTCAAGAGGTAAAGGTATTTATTTTTGTACAAGACTTCATTTTTTTAAATTTCGGATGTTACATATCTGTACAAAGGTGCAATAGATTTTAAATGCAAGCCAATATACTAAAAAGATTAATTAGTTTTATTTTGGACTAAAATAGTATTTTCAGGAAAAAAATATTTTAAAATTAATAAACTCAGGTTCAATTATAGAAATCGAAACATGTGTAGGTGTTTACTACCCTTCATTTAAATTACTCAATTTTTTCTATACGTTTTTCATGACGGCCATGCTCAAATACTTCACTAAGAAAAGCACCGATCATCTGTTTCATATCATCCACAGATACAAAACGAGCAGGAAAACAAAGAATGTTAGCATTCGTATGTTTTTTAGCTAAACGTGCAATAGCTTCATTCCAACACAGCGCAGCTCGAATACCTGGATGCCTGTTTGCTGTAATAGCTACGCCATTACCACTGCCACATAAGAGTACACCTACATCATATTCTTTTTTCTGAATAGAGTCGGCTACCTGATGTGCAATATCCGGATAATCTACAGAATCAGTAGAGTAAGTTCCAAAATCATGCACAGCATATCCTTTTTCTCGTAGAAAAGATATTAGTATTTTTTTTTGATCAAATCCCGCGTGATCTGATCCAATGGCAATCGTTACACTCATACAGATAATAGAATCTCTTCTGCTTTTTTCTTTTTCTTTTCGATACGACGTGAAATAACAATACTCATTTCATATAAAACAATCAATGGAAAGGCAACTAATAGTTGGCTAAAAATATCAGGAGAAGGCGTGATAACAGCTGCCACAATTAATATTACAACAATAGCATGCTTTCTGAATTTTTTCATAAAAGCAGGAGTCATAATACCTATTTTAGATAACACATACACCACTACAGGCAATTGAAAGGTTATGCCGCAGGCCAATACGGTTGTAATTAAAAAGGAAACGTATGAACTGATATCAAACATGTTAATAATGTTATCATCTAATTTATAATTAACTAAAAAGTTAATAGCCAAAGGAGAAACCACAAAATATCCAAATAACACGCCTGTTAAAAAACACACACTTACAAAGAATACAGCTCCTTTAGAAAAATACCGTTCACGCAAATTGAGTGCAGGTTTTATAAAACGCCACAATTCCCAAAATACATACGGGAAGGCCATGATAAATCCTGCCATAAAAGAAGAAGTAATATGCATCGTGAATTGAGCTGAGAGTTGCCTGCTTTGAAGAATAAAATCCAATTTAGTGATACACAATTCAGGATAATGAACCCACTGCGCTAGTTTGCATAAAAAACGATAAGTTGGGAAATCGGGCCTGGTTGGCCCCAATAACAATGTATGATAAATAAATCGTTTCGAAATAAATGCAACAACTGTACATACACCTACCGCAATCAATGAACGAACAATGTGCCATCTTAACTCTTCAAGATGGTCAAGGAAAGACATTTCTTTTTTTTTCTCTTCAGTCAAGGGAATTTATTTTTTAAAACTTATACAATGGAAATTTTTGCATCCACTCATTCACTTTATAGCGAACCTGTTTTATTTTTTCAGCATGAGTATGATTTTTCAATACTTCATCGATCAATTCGACGATTAATTCCATATCTTTTTCGTTCATACCTCGCGTCGTCATCGCTGCCGTTCCTATTCGAATACCAGATGTAATAAAAGGAGACTTATCATCAAAAGGAACCATATTTTTATTAACTGTAATATCAGCCTCCACTAATACATTCTCCGCTTGCTTACCAGTTATATTTTTATTTCGCAGATCAATCAACATCAAATGATTATCCGTACCACCTGATATAATATGATAATCTTTACTGATAAAAAATTGAGCCATGGCGCGTGCATTACGTTGAACTTGAATCGTATATTTTTTATACTCATCAGACAATGCCTCTTCAAAAGCAACACCTTTTGCTGCAATAACATGTTCTAACGGTCCACCTTGTATACCTGGAAATACAGCTGAATCAAGTAATGATGACATCAATCGTATATCCCCTTTCGGGGTAGTTAACCCCAATGGATTTTCAAAATCTTTACCCATCAAAATCATTCCTCCACGTGGCCCACGTAATGTCTTATGTGTTGTAGTAGTTACCATATGGCAATGAAGAAGCGGGTTATTCAATAATCCCTTTGCAATAAGTCCAGCAGGATGTGAAATATCAGCCAACAAAAGCGCTTGTACTGAATCCGCTATTTCACGTAATCGTTTGTAATCCCAATCTCTTGAATAAGCTGATGCCCCACAAATAATCAATTTTGGTTTTTCACGCTGTGCAATTCCTTCTATCTTATTCCAATCAATAAGCCCTGTTTCCTTTTCAACACCATAAAACGAAGGATGATATAGCTTACCTGAAAAATTAACAGGAGAACCATGAGTCAAATGCCCACCATGCGAAAGATCAAACCCTAAGATTTTGTCACCAGGTTGTAAAACAGCTAACATCACAGCGGCATTAGCTTGTGCTCCAGAATGAGGCTGAACATTGACCCACACAGCTCCAAATAATTTTTTAGCTCGATCAATAGTGAGTTGTTCAATTTCATCGACTACTTCACATCCGCCATAATACCGTTTCCCGGGAAGCCCTTCCGCATATTTATTGGTAAGTACACTCCCCATTGCCTCAAGCACTTGAGGTGACACAAAATTTTCAGAAGCAATAAGTTCTATACCTCGTTCTTGGCGATTCTTTTCTTTTGTAATCAAATCAAATAAATGTTGGTCTCTGAACATATAAAATACATCGGCCTAAATAGGCTCAAAAATACTATTTATTATCAAACAACTGATTATAAAACGATATTAGTATTTCAATGTATATTTGAAAATTTCAATATAAAAATAGTATGGCATTTATTACATGGACAAGTGCTTTTATTTTAGCCTACCTCATTGGCTCTATTCCTACAGCTGTCTGGATAAGTAAACGGTATTTCAGTATAGATATTCGAGAGCATGGAAGTAAAAATGCAGGAGCTACGAATACCTTCCGGGTGCTGGGGAAAAAAGCAGGAATTAGTGTACTCGTTATAGATATTTTAAAAGGATTTTTGGCTTCTTCATTAGGCTTGATCTGGATAACTCTAAACTGGTTTAAACCTGCTGAGTATACCATTGTAGTAAGCATTTCGTTAGGCTGTTCTGCTGTTGCCGGGCATTTGTTTTCTATTTTTACATCTTTCAAAGGCGGCAAAGGAGTAGCTACATTTTTCGGCGTCGTTTTATATACAGCCCCAAAAGCTGCTTTAGTTTGTTGCGTATTATTTTTTATAATTCTAGTAGTATTTAAATATGTCTCATTGAGCTCTATAATCGCCTCCCTATTTTTTCTCAGCTTTCAGTTCATTTCTTTTTTTAATCCACATGGCATAACACTTATCCTATTTGGAACAAGCATTGTTTTAGTCATCCTGATAACACATCGTAAGAATATTCGCCGACTATTAAAAGGCGAGGAAAATAAAATTTATCTTTTTAAATAATTAATCGAGACGTGTGATAGATGCACCAAGTTGAGAAAGGCGTAAATCAATTTGTTCATATCCTCGATCAATTTGCTCAACATTATGTATTATACTTTTACCCTGCGCTGAAAGAGCTGCAATAAGTAAAGCTACACCTGCACGTATATCAGGGGAGGTCATTTCTATACCACGCAAAGAATATCTTTTGTTGAGTCCAATGACGGTAGCGCGATGCGGATCACATAATATAATTTGCGCTCCCATATCAATTAATTTATCTACAAAAAACAATCTACTTTCAAACATTTTTTGATGAATCAATACAGTACCATTAGCCTGAGTAGCTACAACTAGCACAATACTTAATAAATCAGGAGTAAATCCAGGCCATATCGCATCAGCAATTGTAAGAATAGAGCCATCCATAAACGTATCTATTTCATAATGATCTTGGGCGGGAATCTGAATATCATCCCCTTTAATAGCAAGCTGGATACCTAATTTAGAAAAAACCTGCGGTATAATTCCCAAATGAGGAACAGATGCATTCTTTATAGTAAGTGCCGATCCGGTCATAGCTGCTAATCCAATAAAACTTCCGATCTCAATCATGTCTGGAAGAATGGTATGTGTAGTACCATGTAATTCACGAACCCCTTCAATATGTAATAAATTTGAACCAATGCCTGTAATTTTTGCTCCCATGCGATTGAGCATGTGACAAAGCTGCTGCACATAAGGCTCACACGCCGCATTATAAATGGTTGTTGTACCCGTTGCATAAACGGCAGCCATAATAATATTTGCTGTTCCCGTCACAGATGCTTCATCTAATAAAATATAGGCCCCCTTAAGTTGTTTACCAGACACAGAATATATAGAAGTAGCCGGGTCATAATTTAACGTTGCGCCTAGTTTTTCAAAGCCTATAAAATGGGTATCTACGCGTCGTCTTCCAATTTTATCACCACCAGGTTTAGGAATTCTAGCTTTCCCAAAGCGAGCTAATAACGGCCCCATAATCATGATAGAGCCTCTTAAAGCGGACGCTATTTTTTGATAATTACTCGTTTCTAAATAATCAATAGCAACAGCTTTCGCTGTAAAACGATAAGAATGTGTATCTAACTTTTCAACAGATACGCCTAACTCTGAAAGCAATTGAATAAGCTTATTGACATCACGAATATCAGGTACGTTATGAATAATAACAGGCTCTGCTGTTAATAAGACAGCGCATAAGATTTGTAACGCTTCATTTTTTGCTCCTTGAGGAATTATTTCACCTGACAGACGTTTACCACCCTCGATTTGAAAAGAGGCCATTTAGTATTTCTTTTTTTTGTAATTATGATGATTCTGATTATGCTCGTACGTTTTCTTTTTCTTAATAGCTTTACTATCGTTATATAATAAACTAAATAAATTACCTTCCTTTATTTTTTGGATATTAACCTTAAGTTCACCTTTAGATATCTTTTCAATATGCTCTGCAATAACAGCATCATCGATAGATTCTTTATTCCAAGATATGTACAAACTCTTCATCAACCGACCAATATAAATAATGCCCGCCTCTTTATCCTCTTCCTTTTCCATGTCAATAATTTTACCAATCAAAATCTCCACATTTCGACCATAATGTTTGTAATACAGCCGATTGGTATTATAAGGCAGCTTACGAGGTTTTTTATAGAGAATATTTTCATCAGGTTTTGGATAAGGCCCATCAACATCCAACTTAAACTCTGACATGATATACAAATCATCCCATAATTTTTGCATGGTATCTTGAGATTCATTTAAAGCAGGGTTAATTTGCCTCATTAAATCAATAAGTGCTTTGGCATATAACGTTCTCTTCTCGCGATCAGAAACAGTTTGTATATATGCTGCAATATTTTGCACATTTCTACCATACTCTTTAAGAATGATAGGTTTCTTATCAATTGTAACCGTAGTTGTCGTTTTAGCCATAAGCTCCGTCTTGTTTACAAAATTACATAAAAATACTTATACTCATTTTACCCCATTCTACTACTGTTCTTGCACACGAGTAGCCGGAATTTTTTCTTGCTTGCTCTCATTCTCTTCATCAGGTATAGCTAGATCCTGTTTGATCAATAAAAAAAGATCAGGCTGACCAGCATTAACCCAACACGTATACCAAAAACTACCAACTGCACGAATAGCCGCTCTCATTCGTCGCTCTACCTGACCATAAAGTAAATGATGGTATCGATCAGTAAACATTTTGGAATACACTTTAACAAGACTTTGATTGCGTTCTTCCCAAGCATATTTTTGATCGATGGGAAAAATGGCAGTAAGTTCTTTCTCAAACATTAAAACCGAATCAACAGCGTGATGCGATTCACGAATAATTTTCCAAGACTCCTCCAGGGGGTCATCAATATAATACGCTTTGCCTACAAAAAAGTCATATGCTGTCGCATATAATTCAGGAAGCCTTGACTCCCATAATCCATGAATACCATGTTGTTGTGTAAGTTGACCATTATAGTTTTTAGTCGTGTGTAAAGGGACATGTGCATCTGCAATATAATGGCCAATCTCTGCCGATAACTTAAGAATCTGTGTTGTGTTTTTTTCTCGAAAAGCATTAGTCAGCTGATACGTCATACGTGTAATATGCCAAGGCACAATACCATGAGCCATTAATGAGTCTTCTGTATATGCCTCAATAGCCTGTTTCCAATTCATAGCATAAACACATGAATCATAGTCATCCAGATCTATAAAGTGCCGTGGCTCTTCCCCGTTGATAAGATATCTTCTCTTATCTGGATCGACAGCGTGAGTGGCTATATACATGCTATTATTTTTATAAAATAGAACCATCTCAGGAGGCAACGTAAAAACAGCCAAATAATTAATAGCGGGGTGTGCCCAAAATCCCCACCCTATGCTATTTTTAATAAAAAATGAATTTAAAATAAAAAATAATACTATTTTTTTCATAAAAAAGGGTTAAAAAACAATACTATTATTTTTTTTAAAATTATACGTAGAAAAAATCAAATTATTTTTATATATTTGCAATCCAATTAAAAGAATACAAGGAGCATGGCAAATCATAAATCAGCAGAAAAAGCAATCCGATCCAGTGAAGCAAAACGCTTACGCAATAAATACCAATTAAAAACAACGCGTACGTTTATTAAAAAATTAAAAACAACTACCAACAAAACAGAGGCGCAAGACTTATTGAAAAAAGTAACAGGCATGATTGACAAATTGGTGAAAAAAAATATCATCAAAAAAAACAATGCCTCACATAAGAAATCTCAACTGTCTCTTTACGTTAATACATTAAACTAAAATTGAAGATATATATATAAGGTTAAAGCCCGGTACTCCCGGGCTTTTTTTGTGGGATTTAGCTTTTTAATTTACTTACTTCATACAAACCCACATTTGCAAGATTTAATCTTTTTAAATTCTTTTAATCAATATTAATCCAAGCTGCACCGTTATATCCTTCTAAATGATTTGTTATGTTATTAAAACGAATCATCCCTTTAACAGGTGTGACAGGTTGGTCGACAGTATCTCCCACAGGTATAATCATTGCTCCGGCCGTATTCACATCTAAATCAGCTCGAGGTGTAGCAGTATTAATCCCCACTTGAATAGGATCCGTTGAACTTCCAAATACAACCGCATTACTTTGACCTACTTTAGCATTATAGCCTATAGCTGTTACCCCATCTATACCGGTCATGCTTGCATCAGCATTCACCCCTATATATGAACAATAGTAGCCATTGGTATTAGCAAAAGTGCCTGAGTTATAACCAATAGATGTATTATAGTAACCCGTTGTATTACCTCTACCTGCACTCATACCAAAGTAAGAATTCTGATATCCAGTGGTATTACTATAGCCTGCTTGATAACCAAAGAATGTACCATAATCACCAGTCGTATTATTATACCCCGATTGGTAGCCAAAAAATGTATGATTAGATCCATTAATATTATTAATACCAATTTGACTTCCAACATATACATTAAAAAATGAAAAGTTATTAGCTGCATTTTTTCCACTCTGATAACCAATCATGACATTTTCACCATCATTGGTTCCACTAAGACCCTTACCCGCTTCTGTACCAATAAAAATATTATTGACTCCTTTACTCGTTGTATTTCCTGTGGCACCTAGCTTAATCGTACCAGCGCCTCCACCTTGATTGCTGATATAAACTGCTCCATCTAAACTAATCACTCCGTCCATTGAAAAATCCGATACATCTTTTAATTCTCCATCGGGAGTCATAGCCGGCATGAATTGCAATGGTTTATTAATCAAAACCTGTGCGACAGCTGGCAAGCCTATGATGCTTATGATGCTAAAAAATAGAGAAGCCTTTACAGTATATATTATTTTTTTTGTTTTCATAATTTTCAAACTAAATACGTTTTTTACTCCACTAATAATTAAAGTTTTTCCAAGCAGCCCCATTATATACTTCCATTTTATTGATAGTTGTATTATACCGAACCATACCCTTAACAGCTGTAGGCCGTTGCATAGTTGTGCCTACCGGTACAATCACAGCACCCGTTGCATTAATATCCAATACAGAACGTGGCTTATCAGTATTAATCCCTACATTTATTTGTATTCCACCATCACCACCTATCATCATGGTATTATCACTAGCCGGTTTAGCAAAAGTACCAATCCCACTAACATTGGTTAAATTATTCATTGCACCATCTGCATAGTAGCCAACAAATAGACTTTTCGTGGTTTGATGTGCTCCAGCAAATGGACCGATTAGTGTAGCTAATCCACCAAACATAGGCATCATCCCTGTTGCTCCAGCATTACATCCTAAAAATACATTACTTGCAAAAATAGTATTATCTTTTCCCGCATTATACCCTAAAAAAGTATTATCTGTACCCATTCCTGTATTATACCCTGCTTGATAACCCGCCATTGTATTATAATTTGCTTTATTAGAAGCTGCTGCACCAACACCCAGTCCTATAGCTCCATCGTAATTAGTATTTCCAAAACCTGCTTGATAACCTACAAAGATTGTTGATGAACTATTAGCTGCAAATCGTCCGGCATCTGTACCAATAAAAATATTGTTATCCCCTGTAAGCCCTGCATTCTTTGTATCTCCTACAAGCACATTAGCTGCATTTTTATTATCCACAAAAGTCACAGCATCAATGATGATTTTGCCATCCAGGTATACATTGGTGGCCCCGGTAATGGTTCGGTCGGCTGCCATGGCACCATTCATTTGTAAGTTCTTATTCATCGTAATTTGAGTCATGCCTACTGTTGTCATAAATAGGCAAGCTATAAAAGGCAAAATGTATCGTTTGTTTATCATTGGTTTCTTATTTAATCTTAGCTGTTAAATAATTTTTACTTAAAATACTAGGGATGTAATTGGAGCCACTTATTGGTCATACTCACAGCATCATATACATAACCTTCAAATACATTTGTATCTGTGTTAAAACGAATCATACCAAGTTGAGGTGTAGTTGGACGTTGAGCGGTAGTTCCTACAGGTACAACCATGGCATCTTTTCCATTAATATGAAGATCTGCTAATGGATTCGCAATGTAAATGCCAATTTTTACAGCATCTGCTCCAGAACCTCCCCAAATAGCACTATTACTTTGGCCTACTTTAGCATTATAGCCAATGGCTATCACATTTGTGAGTCCCGCCATGGTCGCATCTGCTCCATAACCTAAGAATACACCTTTGTTAGATGGCATTTGTCCGGCATTAACGCCAACAGCTACGTTATCTGAGCCGGTGTTATTCAAGCCTGCTTGATGTCCTATGTAGCTATTATTCGAACCTGTCATGTTAGCATAGCCAGTTCGATAGCCGTAAAAACTGTTATTGGAACCTGTAGTATTGTTATAGCCAGACTGGTAACCTACAAGCGTATTATTGGCAGCAGTATTAAAGTACCCAGCTTGATAGCCTACTAAAACATTGTAGTTATTGGTAGCTCCAGTAAAACCCGCACGATAGCCCATGTATACATTATGCATTCCGGTTGTATTATTTTTACCAGCTTCCGTTCCAATGAATACATTTTCATTAGCTGTATTGGTTGTATTTCTGGTATAACCCAATAAGAAACTACCTGTATTCAGATTGTCTACAAATTTTTGACCATCTAAATAAATAGCGCCAATAAGGCCAAGGTCAGAAACACCGGAGACTGTACGATCGGCTGCCATAGCGCCAACCATTTGAATGGCTTTGACTGATGTGACTTGAGAGAAAACTGAGCCTATACTGCAAGCTACTACCAATGTGGTAGCAAAGACCAGTGTTTTCATATGTTATATTGTTTTAGTTAGTAATTAAAAAGCGTTACAAATATATGTATTTAATTTGAATTTTATTGTATTTTTTGCAGATATCCCATGAATAAAAAAAGCCCGGGGTTGCCGGGCTTTTTTGTGGGATTTAGCTTTTTAATTTACTTACTTCATACAAACCCACATTTGTAAGATTCAATTTAATACATATTTATTCTTTTACTGCTACAGAAGAACTCTTTTTAAGAAGGGTTTTAATTTCAGCTATTTCTTGATTCATAGTTTGATTCTCTACTTTTATTAAATCTAAATGGCTTTGAAGCTTACCTATATCTGCTTTGAGTTTATTAATTTCCTCTAGTTGCTTTTCGATGGTTTGGTCTTTTTTATCAACTAACTCCTTAAGTTTAGAGGTTCTCTTTTCCAAAGCCTGAATAGCCACAAAACTTATTCCTGCCAAGTCCCCGGTATTAATAGTTGTATCACTACCTATCCTGCCTATTCCATCATAACCAAATGCATTATAAAAATCCTGTGCCATAGGTCCGTAGTGACGAAATTTTTTAGGATCATGCTCTTTATAGTTCCAACTGGTTAGCCGAAACGTTCTAATCTTGACTAACACTTCTTCACTATTAATAGGCTTAAAGTTTTCTTTTTTAGTAGAATCCGAAACAATCGTTAGAGCAACTTGACATCTCAAACTTGCTATCGTACTATTACCAAGTTGTATAGTATTACTAGTTGATACTTGTGCTCCTTTACCTATCGCAATTACATTATCTAATCCAGAAGCAGTTGGAACTGCATCCCGACCAACAAAAACCCCATTAGTTGAATTCATAGTCATAGGAATTATCCCAAAAGTACCTGAATAATTACCAATAGCTACGTTATCGCTACCGGTATTACACATACCAGCTTGGACGCCAAGATAGCAATTATTGTTACTCACTAGATTAGAATACCCAGATTGATAACCCAAGAAAATATTTTGGGTACCTGATGTATTACTATATCCACTTTCAATACCCATAAACATATTATAATTTGCTGTTGTATTATATCCTGACTTTTCACCATGAAATATATTGTAGCTTCCATTACTATTGTAGCCTACCTGATGTCCAATCATAATATTTCTAGACCCTGTTCCAAAATTTGCTCCTGCAAATTCTGGCCCTATAAAGGTGTTGTAATTACCATTTCCTGAATCACCAGCTCGGTATCCTATATATACATTTGCGCCTCCTGATGAATTTAATCTACCAGCAGCATATCCGATAAAAACATTTTCTAGGCCACTAGTAGTTGAATACCCTGCGTCAATTCCTAAGAACAAATTTGCCGCTCCAGTTGTGTTCGTATAGCCAGCTCTTTTTCCTATAAATACGTTATCGTAACCAGTAGTATTTGATTTACCTGACTGATAGCCAACCAAAAGATTGCTATTTGCTGTATTAGTTGTATTCTGCGTTTCTCCTAATAAGGTACTCCCACCTAAGTTATTAACAAAGACCGTATTATCTAGTTTTAGACTACCTGTAAGGTACAAATCCTTAAACCCATTAGTTGAATTACCAATATCGTATACATTGTTAGCATTAGCTGTTACAGTCTGCGTAGCTTGATGATTCCCTAAATTATCACCTACACCACCTGTGGCCTGCCAAGTAGCACCATCATAAGTAGCTGTTACAAGTTGGTTGGCTTGGATATCACCAGCTACTAGCGCTGTATTTCCTCTAAGAAGATTAACCGCACCGGACCCATTTACATTCAGCGTTACTGCTCCTGTATTAGTAGCTGTAGCTTTGAAGCAAATTGTACTTCCTGCTTGCGGTGCAAACGAAGGAGTGGTTGTAGCTGTAATGGCATTAGCCGTACCTCCCGTCACAGCATAAATAAGTGTTCCTTTTTGAAGACTTTGGACATTCACCGCGCCTGTAGATGTCGACGGATCGCCTACATTAGTAATAAGACGATCGGCATTCGTTCCACCTGTCATTTGAAGATTCTTGTTGATTTCTACCTGTGCAAAAGCTAAAGTTGAAAGACAGCAAGCTATAAGCGCTAAAATAATCGAGTTTGTTTTCATAGAATATATAATTTTAACTAAAAAGCTTTGCAAATATAGCAGAAAAAATTGCTATATGCTAAATCTAGGAAAGTGAAATTTTAAAAATTCAAATTAAGCATTTTAATAGCTGTAATAGCAGCTTCTGTTCCTTTATTGCCATGTTTTCCTCCTGCACGTTCAACAGCCTGCTCTTCTGTCTGGGTAGTCAGAACACCGAAAATAATAGGTTTATTGGAATTAAGTCCGACAGTCATGATGCCATGAGCAACAGCCTCACTGATAAAATCAAAATGACGGGTTTCGCCTTGAATGATGCATCCTAAACATAGCACAGCATCTACTTCCGGTTTTTGAGCCATCCATTGAGCAGCAAGTGGTAATTCAAAACTTCCAGGAACATCCTTACGCAAAATATGAGATTTATGAATTTTATATTGAAGAAGAGCTTCTTCTGCTCCTTTATAAAGAGCTTCTGTAATATGTTGATTCCACTCAGCTACAACAATAGCTATTTTTTTAGATGATATGTTAAAAAGATTTTTAGGAGAGAACGCACTTAAATTTTTTAAAATAGTTGCCATAACTCAATAGTTAGATGATGGATATATCAAATTGCACAAGATCTATAAACTCCTGAACGCGATCTTTGATATCACTTTGCTTTAAATTAATTAATCGCTCAGGGCCAAATTTTTCAACACAAAAACTAGCCATTGCTGAGCCATGGATGATTGCTCGTTTCATATTCATGAATGAATTGTCTTTAGTGTTTGCCAAATAGCCAATAAATCCACCGGCAAACGTATCGCCAGCTCCGGTTGGATCAAACACATCTTCTAATGGGAGAGCAGGGGCAAAGAATACATTATTCTCATGAAAAAGGAAAGCACCATGTTCACCCTTCTTGATAATTAAAAATTTAGGGCCTAAGCTTATTATTTTTTTAGCTGCTTTAACCAAAGAATATTCTTGTGACAGTTGACGTGCTTCTTCGTCATTAATAGAAAGAACATCCACCATTTTCAATGTTTTAAATAAATCTTCCAAAGCCGTATCGATCCAAAAATTCATGGTATCCATAGCAACAAGTTTCGGACGTTTTTTCAGGCGTTGAATTACTTTCTGCTGAAGTTGGGGAGCCATATTACCAAGAAGAAGATAACTGCAATCTTGATAACTATCAGGAATGGTAGGATCAAAATTCATAAAGACATTAAGCTCTGTAGCCAAACTTTCTCTGGTGTTCATATCGTTATGGTATTTGCCATGCCAGAAAAATGATTTCTCCTCTTTTTTTATTTGTACACCCTCTGTATTAATTCCATGTTTTTGTAAAAGAGGTAAATAATCGACTGGATAATCATTTCCAATAACACCAACCACATTAACTTTAGATGTAAGATAAGAGGCTGACAAGGCAATGTAGGTAGCTGCACCTCCAATACTATTCTCTGATTTACCAAATGGTGTTTCAATACGATCGATCGCTATAGATCCAACTACTAATAAACTCATATATACTTGGTTTCTTAGTGCGAAAATAGGTACAAATTTTGAGAATAAGAGAATTGTATGCGAATTTTTATTCTATATAAGGCGCTCGTTTAAATTCTTTTGTTTCATCAAATAATTTGCGGTAGGTGATATGTGTTTTATTAATTTTACCTCCTACGGATTCAGCTACGTGCATCATTTTAGGATTAAAGTCTCCAATCCAATTCATTTCTAATTCTTCATATGGGAATCCTTTAGTCCAGGCTACTTTAGAAAAAGCAACGACAATGGCCCCTTCTACGCCTTTGCCTTGATGTTCCGGTATGACACCAAAAACGACACCAAACATTTTTTTACATGTCTTTCTCCATTTATGATATAGAAATTTGAGTTTACCTATACCATTTAATTTTCCATTCACATATTTAAAGATCTGATTAAGCTCGGGAAGCATAATATAAAATGCAATAGGCTCATCATTAAAATAAGCAAACCAAATAAGTTGTTCATCCAAAACAGGTTTGAGTCGTTTCATGATCGCTAACGCCTGTTCGTTTGACATCGCTTTGACTCCACTATGTTTAATCCACGCTTTATTATAAATAGTGCAAAAATCTTCAGCATATTTTTTTAACTCTTTTTTTTCAATATGCCTAAATGTATAGGCTGTATTTTGAGCTATTCGTTCAGCCTTTTCTTTTATACTGTCCTGTAATCCGCCTGTATGTACATACCGATGATAGGTATATTGTTTAAAGTACTCTTTAAATCCATAGTATTCAAAAAAAGACTTATAATATAAAAAATTATAAGGTGTACAATAATTAGGCTCTGTAAAACCATCTACTAATAAGCCCCACCATTTATCCCGATCGCCAAAATTAATTGGACCATCCATGGCTTGCATGCCTTTTTGCTGAAGCCATATTTTACACGTATCAAATAATTTAAAAGCGGCTTCTTGATTTTCTATGCATTCAAAAAAACCCATACCTCCGGTAGGCTGATCATAAGTATGAGCTGTTTTTTTATCAATAAAAGCAGCGACACGACCAATTGTTTTTCCTTGATCATCAACTAAAATCCAACGTATACACTCTCCATGTCGAAAATATTTATTTTTCTTTCGATCAAAAACATCTTCGATATCTTTATCTAATGGACGTATCCAATTAGGATCTTTTTTATAAAGTCGGATAGGTAAATGTAAAAATTCCTTTGCTGTGTTTTTATCTACTACCTCAATGATTTTCATAGCTTTGAGAATTAAACCGATAAATATAAATAATATAGTGAAAGTTTAACTTTAAACAATGCTATCTGC
The DNA here is from genome assembly GCA_964418605.1 of uncultured Cytophagales bacterium. GTDB lineage: Bacteria > Bacteroidota > Bacteroidia > Cytophagales > Cyclobacteriaceae > CAYQLY01. The sequence goes on along the minus strand of CAYQLY010000002.1, from coordinate 141,895 downwards.
TGCTTACAAAAAGCATTATACAGCCACACTTCGGCTAGCCTATCCCGTTTGTCTAAGTCAGCTAGGACATATCTTAACCGGATTGGCAGACAATCTAATGGTAAGTGGATTGGGAACTACCCCTTTAGCCGCGGCATCGCTAGCTAATGGTGTATTTGCAGTAGTATTAGTTTTTGGCATAGGATTATCTTATGGCATTACACCATTACTATCATTTGCCCAAGGCGAAAATGATCAACATACGATTTCAAAACTATTTAGTCACGGGTTGGTGATTAATTTATGTTCTGCAATTATATTAGTTGGTATATGTTGGATGTTGAGCTCACTATTATATTTTTTTAATCAGCCACTTCCAGTAATAGAATTAGCTATACCCTATTTACGAATTATGTTACTATCTTTAATTCCTTTACTCATTTTTCAAAATTGTCGTCAATGGTTAGAAGGATTATCTTTTACAAAGGCGGTGATGGTCGTAGTGATTGCTTCTAACGTGCTTAATGTTTTTCTTAACTACGTATTGATTTATGGAAAATTTGGCTTTCCTCACCTAGGTATGAATGGTTCGGCTTGGGCTACCTTTTGGGCAAGAAGTATCATGGCAGGAAGTATGTTGTTGGTGATTATTGGAAATCGTTCATTTAGATTATACCTACGCCATCTTGCTTTACTCTCCTACTCAAAAGATATATTTAAAAAGATCCTGCGTATTGGATTGCCCGCAGGATTGCAGTTTATTTTTGAAGTGGGCGCATTTGCATTTTCTGCTATTATGATGGGTTGGATTAGCAGCGAAGCATTAGCTGCTCACCAAATTGCTATTAGTTTAGCCTCCATTACTTATATGGTTGCAAGCGGATTTTCCTCGGCAGCAATGATTCGAGTGGGGTATTTTTTAGGAAAAAAAGATCAACTTTCATTACGCACGGCAGGTTATTCTGTTTTTGTGTTAGTATTTTTATTTATGTTTTTTTGCGGACTTATTTTTGTAATTGGGAATCACATTTTACCCACATTCTATAGTTCAGATCATGCGGTTATATCCATGGCTTCTTCTTTATTATTAGTTGCTGCATTATTTCAATTATCTGATGGGATTCAGGTGGTAGGCTTGGGTGCATTACGCGGATTGAAAGATTCAAAAGTTCCTACGCTTATTACATTTGTTGCGTATTGGGTTGTGGCCCTTCCACTCGGATATCTCATAGGAATTTATTATAAAGGTGGACCTATTGGCATTTGGATAGGCTTATTCGTAGGATTAACTATTGCAGCCGTTGCTCTTTTTTCCCGTTTTTCTTCCAAAAGCAAAAAGATAGTTTAAATCCCTTATAATTTGGGCTATATTTTTTGTTTATTCAATGGATTGCATGTTTTATTTCCCTTTCTTTTGCTTGTCCAAAAGAAAGGGATAAAGAAAAAGACCCCACAAAATCCAACCGAAGGGATCGCTTACCCACCTACCCACGCTGCATAGGCTAGCGAGCCATTCGGTTCGCGCTTTTGTGGACACCTCTCCCGTTTTGCAATAAATTTGATTTTAAATAGACTATTATATTAGTATATTCCATCAGTAAAAGGGGTGATATAGTTATAGACTACTTTTTTCTAAATGAAAAACGGACAATTTAAACCTTTCAGGTATTATTTTTTTGATAAAGGAATTTAGAATTAAGCCTAAGTAAAAACAAAAATCCAATTACAAAATATAATTCGAGAAGCAAGGCACTATTACGCATACTGCCAGTAAGGTATTCCAAAAGGCCATATCCGAATGTTCCGATGATAATAGAAATTTTTTCGACCACATCATAAAAACTAAAATAAGATGTAGGGTCATTGGTGTTTTCTGGAATAAGTTTTGAATAAGTAGAACGAGAAAGTGACTGAATGCCACCCATGACAAGCCCTACCGCGAAAGCAATACCGTAAAATTGGTATTCATTACTCGTAAAATAAGCAGCTAAACAAATAAGCATCCAGATTATAAGCATTATACTCAATGAAAACTTATTTCCTTTTCTAGCAGATAATTTTGCAAATAGATACGATCCCAAAATAGCAACGAGTTGAATAATTAATATAGCAAGAATTAGTTTTGACCCTGGGAGGTGAAGCTCTTTATTGCCAAATGTTGCTGCTAACAACATGATCGTTTGAACACCAGCGCTATAGAAAAAAAAGGCTGCTAAAAATAATTTCATCGATCGAATGTGTTTAAAATTTTTCCACACCTTTACTAGCTCATAGTATCCTTTTTTACCTACTTTTTCCTCTTTGACATTTTTTATAGTAGAAGGAAGGAAATATAAACTAATAGATGAAAATAAAATCCACCAGACACCAACCAATACAAAAGAAAAGCGAACAGCATTCAATTCTGTTGAAAATCCAAAAGAAGTATAAAAATTAATGGTAAGAAGATTAAAAATAAGAAGCAAAACACTTCCAATATATCCAAATCCAAATCCTTTGGCACTAACCAAGTCAACCCGATCAGGTGTGGCTATTTCTGGCAAAAAAGCATTATAAAAAACTAAACTTCCAGAAAATCCAACACTGGCTAAAACAGTGCAAAGAATTCCATATTCTATATTTTGACCATTAAAAAAATACAAACCTATACAACTTAGAGATCCTACTAAAATAAAAAATCGCATAAACTGTTTTTTTCGTCCAGTATAGTCGGCTATTCCTGAAAGAAAAGGCGAAATAGCCGCAATAAGAAAAAAAGAAAAAGAAAGCGCAAAAGAATAAAGTACTGTATTGGTTATAGAAAATCCTAAAAATTCAATATGATCTTTCGTCTGAGGCGACTGAGTTACCGCATTGTAATAAATGGGGAAAAGTGTAGATGAAATAACTAAAGAGTATACGGAGTTTGCCCAATCGTATAGACACCATGCATTAATTATTTTAGGGTCATTTTTCATTATCTATTTACTATAAAAAATAACTTGATATAAAATTAAAGTTTAAAAAAGAAGCATCAGTCAACCACGCTCTTTTTAAAAAAGCGTGTTGAAGTGGACTTATATGCTGCTGCCAAGAAGTTGGTATCATAACTAAATTATTAAACCTCGTGAAACTTTTCTTTTTTCTTCCTTGAAAAAAAAGACACAAATACAAGCCCTGCTAATAATGTTGATAGACTTGCTACAATCATGGGCAAGTTAATATTAATACTGACAATATATCCGGAGACAATAGGCGGAATAGCTTGAGCTAATGAGACCACCGATTGATTAATTCCTAAAATCTCACCTTGCGAATCTTTCGAGGCAAGAGAAGAAACAATAGTCGTAGAGTTAGGCTGAATAAGTCCTTGAAGTATAGCGATGAAAGGCAAAATAATATAAAGCCCAATGGATCGAGAAGGAACGAGTAATACCAAAAACACAAGCCCCAATAAAAATATACTGCTATTTAAAATTTGTGAGGGATTAAATTTTTTTGAAAAAGGGCGAGCTACCCCTCCTTGTGCAAAAGCAATCCATAACCCAATGTACGCAAACATATCTCCAATACTTGACTCTGTGAATGAAAATTTTTTAACTAGATACACTTGAAAAAATTGTGTAAAAAAATTAAACCCAAATCCAAGAAGGAAAATGACAATAAATACAACACGCAAATGAGGAAGATAGAATGCTCTTGCTACGTTTTTAATACCTGTGGTCAAACTAATTGGCGTACGAATAGACGTGCGCAATGTCTCTTTAAATAAAAAGAGAACCAAAACAATATTAACAATCGTTAGAATAGAAGTAAACCAAAATGGTGTCGCATAATTAAACCAACTTACCAATGTGTGATCAGCTAGTTTACCACCGACATACGGACCGATGATAAAACCCAAACCAAATACCATTCCAATCAATCCGAAATTTTTTGTTTTACTTTTTTCATCGGTACTTACATCCGAAATAGACGACATCGCAATAGAAATATTTCCACCTGTAAATCCATCTAAAATTCGACTTATAAATAAGAGTTCTATATTTTTTTGAATGATGCCAATTGCAAATAAAATATACCCTACAAATGTACCACCCAATGAAATAAGCAATAATTTTTTTCTTCCATGCCGATCAGCCAAAGCCCCAAGAAGAGGAGCTCCAAAAAATTGAGCAATGGGATAAGAGGCTATTAAAAATCCATATAAAATAGCTCTGTCCCGAAAAGCAATATCAGAAGCCAAAATCCCTACACTGGGATTAAGCAACAAAGGTGCCAATATCGGAATGGCTATTCCTATTCCTAACAAATCGATAAATACAGTCATTAGTAAAGGAATAAGAACGGATCGACTGGATGGTGGAGATAATTGATCTTTCATAGGTATAAATCTAAAAGGAATTTATGAGATTATAAAAACACTATTCTTAAAAGAATAATGATTCTATTATGGATTATTATTTTTTATTCTCTTTTTTTGATGAAGCTGATCATCGATGCGAATAGCTTCAAAGAGATAAGCCTTCAGTATATCTACTTCAATTTCATTAATAGCTGTAACTGTCTTGGAATACACTTGCTTGCGATTTCCTTTCTCTAAATAATCTATTTCATCTCGAAGTAAATACCCTTGACAAAAACCTAATTGCACACCATTCATTTTAACATTACCCCAAGGAATAGAAGCAGGCCAAATAAAGCAAACACGTTGATGACGATAATAGAACGGCACATTATATGCCAGTTTTTCTTCACAATCCGGAATACAGGTAAAAATGAGTTTCCTGAAACACGCTACGATTTTTAATTCCTGTTCAGGAATATAATCCAAAAAATCATCAATGCTATGAAATTTTATTTTCTGAAAGCGATTCATATATATTCGAATCATGTATTTCGATTACTTCAACCGCTCTTTCCATTTTGATTGAGAAGAAGATGCAGATGTGGTTGTTTTCGTTTTTTTATCTACTGAAAGCAGATAAGCCCCAAATAGCGCTGCAAGATCACTGGTTTCATCTGAAGAAGAAGACTGCAAATACTCTGAGCGAAAATGATGGTTAACAAAATGTGTATCAAACTTTCCGGAAACAAATGCGTCATGATTCAAAACAAAACGGCAAAAACTCAACGTGGTTTGTACACCGGCAATGTGGTATTCATCAATAGCACGAATCATACGTTGAATGGCTTCTTCTCGGGTAGATGCATGGGTAATCAGTTTTGCAATCATCGGATCATAAAAAATAGGAATCTCCATACCTTCTTCAAATCCATCATCCACACGTATGCCTGGGCCTTGAGGACGAACATACGTTTGTAATGTACCTATATCAGGTAAAAAATTATTTGATGGGTCTTCAGCATACACACGCACTTCAAGAGCATGTCCATTGATTTTTAAATCTTCTTGAGTAAAGGCAAGTTTTTCACCTTGTGCTATTTTAATTTGTTGTTTCACTAAGTCAATACCGGTGATTTGTTCTGTCACCGGATGTTCTACCTGAAGACGTGTATTCATCTCCAAGAAATAAAAATTTAATTGATCATCTACAATGAATTCAACAGTGCCCGCATTATAATAGCCACATGCTTTGGCAATTCGAACAGCACACTCACCCATATCCCGCCGAACAGATGGTGTCAAAATAGAAGAAGGAGCCTCTTCAATTACTTTTTGATGACGACGCTGAATCGAACATTCACGTTCGAATAAATACAATGTGTTGCCATGTTGATCGCCAAGTATTTGAATTTCAATATGTCTGGGGCCTGTTACATATTTTTCAATAAAAACAGATCCATCTCCAAAAGCAGATTGAGCTTCACTGGTCGCACGATCCATTTGTTCTTCAAATTGGCTTTCATTTTCAACAATACGCATTCCTTTTCCACCACCACCTGCACTGGCTTTGATCAAAACAGGATAGCCGATTTCGCGCGCTCTTTTTTTAGCTTCTTTCACATCAGTAATAGCTGCTTCAGTACCAGGCACAAGTGGAATATTATATTTTGCTGCTAGTTGTTTTGCTGCCAACTTACTGCCCATAAGTTCAATCGATTCAGGAGAAGGCCCAATAAAAATAAGTCCTGCTTCTTTAACCTGTCGTGCAAAATCAGCATTCTCAGATAAAAATCCATATCCAGGATGAATTGCATCAGCATGTAATTCTTTAGCAACTTGAATGAGTTTATCTTTACAAAGGTAAGATTGGTTGGAAGGTGGAGGACCAATACAGACCGCCTCATCTGCATAGCGTACATGGAGGGCTTTGCGATCAGCCTCGCTAAATACAGCTACTGTAGCGATGCCCATTTCACGAAGCGAGCGCATAATACGTAATGCAATCTCACCTCGATTCGCTACTAGTACTTTTTTTATTTTTTTCATGGCTATAAAATTATAGCTTATACAACACGGCTTTTGCTGCTTGTACAGTACGTTTCACGTTAGGAAGAATAACTTCAATCAATGTAGGTGCATAAGGCAAAGGCACATCCATACTATTGATACGATGAACAGGAGCATCTAAATAGTCAAATGCATTTTTCTGGATATAATAAGTAAGCTCTGAAGAGATTGCAGCCAATGGCCATGCTTCTTCTACAATAATAAGTCGGTTTGTTTTTTTAACAGACTGTATAATTGTTTCATAATCAATCGGACGAACAGTACGTAAGTCAATGACTTCAGCAGAAATATTTTCTTTTTCAAGTTCAACAGCTGACTGTAAAGCCACTTTCATCATTTTACCAAAAGAAACAATCGTCACATCCTTTCCCGCTCGTTTGATATCTGCTTGACCTAGTGGAATCGTATATTCTTCTGTTGGAACTTCTCCTTTATCTCCATACATCACTTCAGATTCCATAAAAATCACAGGATCATTATCCCGAATAGATGTTTTTAATAATCCTTTAGCATCATAGGGATTACAAGGAACAACTACTTTTAATCCCGGACAATTGGCATACCAATTTTCAAAATTTTGAGAATGCTGAGCACTGAGCATACCTGCATTTCCAGTAGGGCCGCGGAATACCATAGGCGCCCCATATTGCCCACCAGACATATAAAGCATTTTAGCAGCTGAATTAATGACTTGATCGATAGCTACTAATGAAAAATTAAAAGTCATAAACTCAATAATCGGACGAAGACCATTCATGGCAGCACCTACACCAATACCAGCAAAGCCAAGCTCTGTAATAGGTGTATCTATCACACGACGAGGGCCGAATTCATCCAACATGCCTTGACTTACTTTGTAAGCACCGTTATATTCAGCTACCTCCTCGCCCATTAAAAAAACGCGCTCATCTCGTCGCATTTCTTCACTCATGGCCTCACGTAAGGCTTCGCGAAATTGGATCTCTCTCATGAACTAACTAATTTGAATTACGGGCAAAGTTAGGGATTCAATGATTAATAAACAATGCTTGATATATCCCGCATAAATAAAAACCGGCTGTCATTTTACACGACAGCCGGCACTAAAACTAATTATTATTTTGCCGCTGTTTATCTGAAATAATAGGAATAATATCCTTTTACGCCTCGATCATCTATACCTTCTATAATCACACGGCCTTTGCTTTGACTTAAAGTCTGCACAAACTGATTAACGGTTTCAATTTTAACTTGATTAATATCTGTTACAATAAATCCTTCTTTGATACCTAAATTAGCCAATAACCCTTTCTTCACTTTTTTAATTCGTATACCATGTGTGATACCTATACGATCCCGCTCTACTTTAGGAACAATTTCTACATCAGAACCTAAGAATTCATTATAGGTGCTTTTATTTTTAATGAGCTGAGTAGTACCTTCTTGATTTGTAAGTACCACTTGAACATCTTTTAACTTATCATAGCGTTGGTATGTGATCTGAAGTTTATCACCCGGATGATGATAACTTATCTTTTCATTAAACTCGCTCGTACTGTAAACCGGCTCATTATCTATTTTTAAAATAATGTCACCTTTCTGAATCCCTGCTTTTTCTAAAGCTCCTTCTTTTTCTACATAGCTCACCATGACACCATTGTAGGTTGTTAATTTAAATTGAGTAGCTAGTTGATCATCTATATTTACCACATCTGCACCGATAAATGCTTTTTGCACTTCTCCATATAAAAGGATGTCATCTACCACTTTTTTGACAATATCCACAGGTATAGCAAATCCATAACCATTGTAAGCACCGGTTCTAGATAAGATAGCTGTATTAATACCAATCAACTCTCCTTTAGTATTCACCAACGCACCTCCACTATTACCTGGATTAATTGCCGCATCTGTTTGAATAAATGATTCGATAGGAAATTGACCTTTTAATATATTAATGTCTCTCCCTTTCGCACTCACAATCCCAGCTGTAACAGTAGATGTCAAATTAAATGGGTTTCCTACAGCAATAACCCACTCCCCTACTTGAACATTTTTCGAGATTCCTAATGTAATAGCTGGAAGCTGAGTCGCATCAATTTTTAAAACAGCCAAATCAGTCGATGGATCTACACCAACCACACGTGCTTTATACGATCGTTTTTGAAAAATCACTTCTGTATATTCAGCATTACCTACAACATGGTAGTTAGTTACCACATACCCATTCGCGCTATAAATAACTCCAGAGCCTGAACTCACAACTGGCTGTGTTCCTCCTTCATTTGAAAAAAACCAATCCCACCAATTGTTTTGTGTATAACTTGTCTCTGTAATTGTTTTAATGTAAACAACGGAAGATGTACTTTTAAGAGAAGCTTCTACAAAATCTACAGGTGTAGACTGAACTGATGAAGAATAATGCGTATAAGAAGCATCCGGTATAGATGCAATTGATGTATTACTACTATACGATGAAGGGGCAGGCTGTATGATCTGATAAACATAAGCCCCTATTATCCCTGATAAAAAACCTATTCCAATAATAATTCCTAATCGTTTCATATGTTTGATCTATAAATTATTTTAGAAAACAAATTTATAACGAATTTGAATAGAGTTTGGTATATTCTTTAGATGCTATTTAATATACTTTTGGTAAATTCGCAAACAAATGGGAATTCGTTCATTTTTAAGTAAACCAATCGCCTCTTGGATCGTCCATCAACAAAAAAAATGGACCACTGATGGCATAGCCTATCAAGAAAAATGGATGAAACACCTTGTCCAAAAAGCACGTTATACAGCTTTTGGCAAAGACCACAGATTTGAAAATATTAAATCATACCATGATTTTAAAAACCAAATCCCACTACGTGATTATGAGACACTGTCTCCTTATATCAAACGAATCATTGCCGGCGAAAAAGACGTGTTATGGCCTGAACTTCCCTTGTATTTTGCTAAAACATCCGGAACAACATCAGGTGTAAAATATATCCCCATTACAAAAGATTCGATTTCCAATCATATTCACAGCGCACGCAATGCATTACTCAACTACATTCATGAAACGGGTCGTTCATCATTTTTAGATGGAAAGCTGATCTTCCTTTCTGGAAGCCCGGAATTAGACACAAAAGGAAAAATTCCTATCGGACGTTTATCCGGGATTGTGAATCACCATGTGCCAAGCTATTTGCGCACTAATCAAATGCCAGACTACAACACCAACTGCATCGAGGACTGGGAAGAAAAATTAGATCGTATTGTTGATCAAACATGTACTAAAAATATGACTCTTATCTCCGGTATTCCGCCTTGGGTACAAATGTATTTCGACCGTATTCAAGAACGTACCGGAAAAAAAATAAAAGATGTGTTTCCTGATTTTTCATTATTTATATATGGTGGAGTTAACTTCGAACCCTATCGCGCGAAACTAACAGATTCTATCGGAAAGAAAATTGATTCCATTGAACTTTATCCAGCGTCAGAAGGATTTATTGCTTTTCAAGATAGCCAGCATGAAGAAGGATTGTTACTCCTTCTAAATACAGGTATTTTTTATGAGTTCATACGCAGTGAAGATTATTTTTCAGATCATCCCAACCGCATTTCAATTGCCGATGTTGAGCTAGGCGTAAACTACGCTATCATCCTCAACAACAATGCGGGCTTATGGGGATATTCCTTAGGTGATACAGTTAAATTTGTTTCTAAAAATCCATACCGGATAGTAGTCACCGGACGAATCAAACATTTTATTTCTGCTTTTGGTGAACACGTTATTGGTGAAGAAGTTGAAAAAGCCATGAAAGCTACATTGGAAAAATTTCCCACTGTGCAAGTCATTGAATTTACAGTTGCCCCTCAAGTTACACCATCTGAAGGACTACCGCATCACGAGTGGTTCATTGAATTTGCAAATCCACCAGAAAATTTAAATCTTTTTGCAGAAGAACTCAACCAACATATGCAACGACTAAATGTATACTACGATGATCTTATCAAAGGACATATTTTATGTCGCCTCAAAATCAGCGTACTTCAATCCAATGGATTCCAAAATATGATGAAAGCAGAAGGAAAGCTGGGTGGACAAAATAAAGTACCACGCCTTTCTAATGATCGAAAAATCGCTAATCAGCTAAATACATATAAACTGAAAATTTAGGCTTTGATTTTTTCATCTGTACCGTATTAAATACCCTTTCGCATACAGATACTATTATCCATACCTATATAAGGACCATAGTTTTCAATTAGCTGATAGTCTGTTTTCTTATATAAATAAATAGCTTCAACCTGTTCTTTGCCCGTTTCTAATATAACATGTGTGTATGTTAATTCACGAGCCCATTGTTCCAGCTCATTTAATATTTTAGAAGCAATTCCTTTTCCACGGTGATCTCCTCGAACAAACATCCGCTTGAGTTCCACTGTATGCTTATCAACTATTTTAAAACATCCACACCCCACAGGATCATCATTCACATAAGCTATAACAACTGTTTCTAAATAATCAATCTTATTATGAACATCGTACACAGCTTGCCCTTCTCCATTTCTAAGCCATAAGTCTTTATCTAATAATTGAATAAGATGTCTAAAATCAGGGTTAGTGCTTTTTGTTCGAATTAGTTTGATCATATAAAAACCTTGAATTAAAATTTAATGGGATATTAAATATAAAAAAAGTATACTTACAACATAAAATTTTTATTATGACCAAGTTCATTTTACACAAAGCAGAAACACGAGGCCATGCCCATCATGGTTGGTTGAACACGTATCACTCGTTCAGTTTTGCATCTTATTTTGATCCGGAACGCATACATTTTGGAGCATTACGTGTTCTTAATGATGACACCGTTGCTGCAGGTATGGGCTTCGGGACTCATCCTCATAACAATATGGAAATTATTACTATTCCACTAGCTGGTGATCTCGAGCATAAAGATAGCATGGGGCACACACAAGTTATCAAACATGGCGACATTCAAGTGATGAGCGCAGGCACTGGTATCACACACAGTGAATACAATAAAAATAAAGACAAAGAAGTTCAACTTCTGCAAATATGGATTATCCCTCGTGAAAAAAATGTAACTCCACGTTATGATCAACTCACATTAAATCCAGCCGACCGACATAATACATTTCAAGAAATTGTTTCTCCCCATGCTACTGATAAAAGTGTATGGATACATCAAGATGCTTGGTTTCATCTTGGCAAACTTGATAAAGGGTTTTCTATAACACATCCATTGAAAAATAAAAAAAATGGAATTTATATTTTTGTTATAGAAGGCGAAGCTACAATCAATCAGCACGCGCTACACAAACGTGATGGACTAGGCGTAGAAGGTGTGGAACGCTTAGATGTAACAGCAACAGACAATACAGAACTATTACTCATGGAAGTGCCAATGATCACATTGTAAAAATATTTTTAAATAAACTTAAGTATATGGCATCTATTATCTCCCAACTCTCTTCGCAAAAAAAAGAACGCGATGGCCAATCCAATAAGGCCGTTGCTCAAAAATGTTTAAAAAACCCAGAGCTTCTCAAAGAAATTGCCAAACATCTTCAATCAGAGGAATTACGACTGAGTATAGACTGTGCGGAAGTCATGACGGAAGTGGCTAAAGAAAATCCAAAACTAATAGCCAGGTATGCGCAGAAACTGGTCGCCTTATTAAAAAGCAAACATACCTTCGCACGCTTCGAAGCCATGCATGCCTTAGCACTGGTAGCCGACCTGAAACCCGATCTCATCGAATCGCTCCTACCAGAATTGGAAATACTTATTTCTACTGAAAAAAGTGTCATTGCTAGAGATTATGCCATTACTGCGATTGCTGGCTATGCAAGCACAAGCAAAGAAGCTGCTCAACGCGCCTACCCTTATTTAAAAAAAGCCATTGATCAATGGGCTGACCGGCATGCACACCAAGCCATGCGCGGACTTATACATACCATTGCGTATTGGCCTTTGTTGAAAAAAGAAATAAAATTGATTGCTGAATTATTTATAGACAGCCCACGTGGTGTTGTTAAAAAAGAAGCACAGCGACTTCTTAAGCTTACTCTTTCCTAAGTGACAAAAATAAGCAGTAAAAAAATCGATTGTAGAAATTCTTTTACGAAAGGTAACGACAATCATAACTTAGGTCTCATAAGCCACGGTAGTGAAAGTTTATTACCTCTACCCTTACTTGGAGAAAAAAGCTATTCCTTTTTATATTTTTTTCTCCGTAATTTTAGGCATGCCGAAACTACTTCGCCTAAAAAAAGGTCGTGAAAAATCTGTTCAGAATAGACACCCTTGGATTTTCTCGGGAGCTGTTCAAGATATGCCTTCTGCAGAAAAAGGTGAATGGATAGCTGTACATTCATTTGATCACCAATGGCTGGGATATGGTTTTTTTGATCCAGAAAGCCAGATCATAGTTCGACTCGTTGAATTTTCTGATCCAACAGCAGACCTCAATACCTTTCAATATTGGGATAAAAAAATAAAAGAAGCTTTTGCTTTTCGCAAAAAATATGTATTCAATACGTCCACCAACTGCTTTCGGCTTATTCATGCCGAAGGAGATTTTTTCCCTGGATTAATTATCGATGTGTATGATTCTGTAGCCGTCATTCAACTCCTCATTCAAGGAACTGAACGTTTGAAAGAATTTATTGTCAAAAGCCTTCAAGATTTAGGTCTGTCTTACGTGTATGTAAAAAACAAAATGAGTCCTCAATTTTTAGAAGGCGTCAAAACACCAAATGGATGGCTGACTAATCCTCCACCCTCATCCATTATAACAGTAAAAGAAAATAATCTTTTATTCAACGTAGACGTAGAAAAAGGACAAAAAACAGGTTTTTTCATTGATCAACGCGACAACAGAAATTTAGTTCAGGCTTATTCAAAAAATGCTTCCGTACTCAACACCTTCAGTTATACGGGCGGATTTAGTGTGTACGCCTTAGCTGGTGGTGCTCGACAAGTCCATTCAGTAGATATATCCGAAAGTGCATGCCAAGGTTGTAATGAAAATATTAAACTTAATTTTGGTGGTTCAACGCATCACGAAGCTATTGCAAAAGACAGTTTTGATTTTTTACGAGAGACTAATGAACTCTATCAGCTGATTATCCTTGATCCACCTGCATTCGCTAAAAATGCACGATCAGTACCCAATGCAGCAAGAGGCTATAAAGATTTAAATTACCAGTGTTTTAAAAAAATAGATAAAGGCGGTATTGTATTTACCTTTTCATGCTCACAAAATATTGATAAAACTCTTTTTAGAAAAATTGTGTTTTCGGCAGCAGCAGATGCAAAAAGAAATGTGCAAGTTCTACATCAACTCACCCAACCAATCGATCACCCGATCAGTATTTACCATCCCGAAGGAGAATACCTTAAAGGACTTGTACTTCGTGTAGAGTAACCTAATATCCACCTACAACAACTGTAAGCATATCCTCTTCACGAAGATAGTGATTAGCTAACTCCAATAAACGCGTTGGTGTAATCGCATCAATAGCAGAATACAATTTTTGATAAAAATTACAATCTAACCCATGTAGATAAACATGCTTGAACTTATCAGCTCGCTCAAAAGAGGTACCAATAGATCCTAGAAGCTCACCTTTCATATAGTTTTTCACAGCCATTAATTCATCTTCAGAAATTAATTCCGTACGAAGCTGTTTTAGCTCATAAAAAATCTCATCAATAGTTTGCTTTGTAAATTCCCTTTTTACATCTGTACCAATAACTAAACAACCCTCTTGCTGAAAAGAACGCAAGCGAGATGCTATACCGTATGTAAATCCTTTTTCTTCTCGTATATTCTTCATCAATCGAGATCCGAAATAGCCCCCCAGCACTTCATTTAAAATAGATAAATCAATATAGTCCGAATGTTTTTTAGGAAAGGTTGGCCGTCCCATGCGAATAGACGATTGAAGACTACCTTGTCGTTCAATTAATTTCAATTTTGACGAATATGTTTTGGGAATAGATGGCAACTCAATTTCTTGAAAATGCGTTTTTACTATTCTTTTTTCAAAATGATTAAGAACAACTTGTTGTATCCCTTCATCTAATTTCCCTGCCAGAACAACATCAAATAAAGAATTTTTTAGTTCACGGTGGTAAAAATTTTTAATCTCAGGCAAAGAGACTTGTCTTATGCTCTCTTCAGTGAGATGTTTACCGACTGGATGGTTTTTCCCAAATAACAATTCATAAAAAGAGCGATTCGCTACAAAATCATTTTTCTCAAGATCAACACGCAACTTTTGAAGAATTCTATTTTTTATACCTTCCCACTCATGTTCTGGAAATAATGCATTATCAAGAAGCTCATCACTAAGTGTTAGGATAAAAGGAAGATATTTTTTAAGAACATAAAAAGTAAAATAAGTATAATAAGGTGTATGATCAACCTCATAAAACGCACCATATTGAGCCAAATAATCTTGAACTTGTTTAGATGTAAAATTTTTAGTTCCTTCTGAAAGCATTTTAGCAGCAAAAAGAGACGTGCCAGTTGTTTCCACACTTGAAGAAAGAGCCGTATGCTCTCTGAAAAATCCAGTATGAACTATCAGTTCCAACCTTAGAATAGACTGTGTCCCTGAATTAATACTATGTACAGGAATCCCATTTTTACCTTTAAAACTCTCTGGTGGCAAAACCATAAAAGTTGATGGAAGAGAAAAAGGCGGCGCAATTGTTCTATCTAACATATAAAATGTACTTCTAATTCACGTATTTTTTCTAGATTCGTGTTTATTTTCACTATCAATATTACATAAAAAACAAAAACCATTTCTATGTCTATTAAAATTCGCAAAGAAGATGCGTTGTATTACCACATGCATCCACAGCCTGGCAAAATTGAAGTTGTCCCCACTAAAATGCTAAGCTCTCAGCTGGATCTTGCATTGGCCTACTCACCAGGCGTAGCAGAACCTTGTAAAGAGATCGCTGAAGATAAAGAAGCCGTATATAAATATACTTCCAAAGGAAATTTAGTCGCTGTCATTTCAAACGGAACAGCTGTGCTGGGGCTAGGCAATATTGGCCCTGAAGCATCTAAGCCAGTGATGGAAGGTAAAGGGGTTCTATTTAAAAAATTTGCAGGTATTGATGTATTCGATATAGAAATTGACTGCTTAGATCCTGTTGAATTTGTCAAAATTGTAAAATCATTAGAACCTACATTTGGAGGAATTAACTTAGAAGATATTAAAGCACCTGAGAGTTTTTTCATTGAAGAAGAGTTAAAAAAGCAAATGAAAATTCCGTTGATGCACGATGATCAACACGGCACAGCCATCATCTCATCTGCTGCACTCTTAAACGCCTTAGAAATTGTAAATAAAAAAATTGACGAAATCAGGATGGTCGTGAATGGTGCTGGCGCCTCCGCTATAGCTTGTACAAAGCTTTATATTTCACTCGGTGTTAAAAAAGAAAACATCCTGATGTGTGATAAAGAAGGTGTCATACGAAAAGATAGAGAAAAAATGGATGAAAGCAAAAGGCCATTTGCAACTGACCAACCTTTTTATACACTTCAAGAAGCCATGAAGGGCGCTGATGTATTCATTGGGCTTTCAGCGGGCAATGTCTTAAAAGCAGAAGATGTAAAAGCAATGGGCAAGAACCCTATTGTATTTGCATTAGCCAATCCTGATCCTGAAATACCATATGATATCGCAATGGCTTCCCGAACAGATCTTATCATGGCAACAGGGCGATCCGATTATCCTAATCAAGTTAATAATGTATTAGGGTTTCCTTACATTTTTCGTGGAGCACTAGATGTTCGTGCAACAGGCATCAATGAAGCTATGAAGTTAGCTGCTGTTTATGCTTTAGCTAAACTCGCCAAAGAACCTGTGCCTGATATGGTGAGTAAAGCATACGGAGACAAAAAAATACTTTTTGGAAAAGAATACCTTATCCCAAAACCATTAGATCCTCGATTGATTACGACTGTTTCACCTGCTGTTGCCAAAGCTGCTATTGAAACAGGCATTGCTAAAAAACCGATCACCGATTGGGAAGGTTATGAGATTGAACTAAAACAACGTATTGGTATTGATGACCGGTTGATGTCCTCCATTATTAGCCGTGCGAAAAAAAATCCAAAACGAATTATTTTTGCGGAGGCAGACAATCAAAAAATATTAAAAGCAGCACAAATCATTCAAGAAGAGGGAATCGGTATCCCTATTTTATTAGGCAATCGTAAAAAAATACAAGACATTATTGAAGAGAACAAATTAGATCTCCAAAATTGCGTATGTATAGATCCTTTTGACGATTCCAAAAAAATGGAAGATTATGGTCAACTGTTATATGAGAAAAGAAAACGAAAAGGTATAAGTGTCTATGAAGGTAAAAAGCTCATGCGCGAACGAAACTATTTTGGTTCGATGATGTTAAAATTAGGAGAAGGTGATGTACTCATATCCGGTTTAACAAAAGAATATTCTAAAACCATCTTGCCGGCTTTACATGTTGTAGGCGTAGAAGAAAAAGTAAATCGTGTAGCTGGCATGTATATTATAAACAATAAAAAAGGTACTTATTTTTTTGCAGATACAACTGTAAATATCAACCCAACTGTTGATGATTTAGTAGAAATTATCGGATTAACAGCAAGAACGGTAAAATCTTTTAACATAGAGCCTCGTATCGCCTTATTGTCTTACTCTAACTTTGGTTCTAACAAAGGCGATGTTCCAGAAAAAATGCGCTTAGCTACTGAAAAAGCAAAAAAACGCTATCCGGATTTAGTTATTGAAGGTGAAATGCAAGCAAACATAGCGCTGAATACAGCTTTGCAACAAGAAAATTATCCATTTAGCGCTTTATCTCAAGAAGGACCGAATACACTAATATTCCCTGACCTAACTTCAGGAAATATTGCCTATAAACTTTTAATGGAGATGGGAGGAGCGGATGCTATAGGCCCTATTCTCATGGGAATGAATCAACCAGTACATATTTTACAACTGGGGAGCTCTGTCCGAGAGATTGTAAACATGGCAGCCATTGCTGTTGTAGATGCACAGCATAGACAACAAAAGGCTAACTAAACTAGGCGATGATTCCAAGCTTCGAAGCATATTGAATAGCTTCAAAAGTGTTGGCCACATCCAACTTCTCAATGATACGTTGACGATGTGTGTTAACCGTATGTACACTAATGTATAACTTATCAGCAATTTGCTTGCTGATAAGACCTTGTGCAACAAGCTTCAATATTTCTTTTTCACGTTCGGTAAGGGAAAGATGAGAAGTTCTAATATCCTGGTTTATATCAGGAAAATGAAAAATTTCACCATTCTTGATATTAATAATTCTATTTCGAAGAGGTGTTTCCAAATCCTGATCAGGGGAAATATCCATAACACATAAGGCGAGCCATATATTCCCTTGATGGTCTAATTCTAAACCTTGAAACTGTTCAATAACACGAACATAATCTCCTTTTCCATTTTTAATACGATAATCCATCACCACTTTATAATCTTTTCTTTTTTCAGAAGAAAGTTCAAAGGCCATTTTTATAAAATAATTTCCTGCTTTCAAAAGACTTACAAAATCATCAGGATGAACTTTCGAATCAAAATATGAATTGCCTGCTTTATGCGCCTCTTCAATATTGTACCCTAATACCAATTCAAAAGTTTTAGACAAATACACATGCTCTTTTTTAAATAAATCAAATATAGACATGGAACTTGTTTTTAATACATCTAGTCGTTTCAATAGATCAATATGTCTTTGAAGAATAGTGTAATCCAACATTTCCTCTATAAATACTTGAGAAGAGAGTAATTCAAAATAGTCTTGTGCTAATAGCTCAACATTCCTATCTGTCATACCTAAAAATACTGAAAAATCAGTATACCAATCATTAAAACAACCCTGCACTTTTGCATATCTTAAAATAAATAGCCATGAGAATAACCTATTTTTTAATTATAACACTCTTACAGTTGCTCGGTAATATGCGAGCTATTTCACAAGACATGTCACAAACAATAAAAGGAAGGATTTTAGATGAGGATACTAAAACCCCACTTCCTTTTGCTACGGTGATTATATTAGAAACCAATCCAGTAGTCGGGGCAACAACAAACGAGGAAGGTTATTTTAAAATAGAAAAAGTACCTATTGGAAGATATGACTTAAAAATCGCCTATATGGGATATGACAATAAAATCATACGAGAGGTGATGGTAAGCGCAGGCAAAGAAACTGTTCTACCTATTTCATTAAAAGAATCTTTTTCAACATTAGATGAAATCGTTATTCGTCCTTCATCAGGAAAAGAAAAACCATTAAACAACATGGCTAGTATAAGCGCACGCCAATTGAGTGTAGAAGAATCAAACAGATATGCTGGAGGATTTAATGATCCGGCACGACTAGCTTCTTCTTTTGCAGGTGTAGCTGGGACTATGAGTAACAACGGGATTGTTATTCGTGGGAATGCCCCCAAAGGCTTGTTATGGCGAATTGAAGGTGTAGAGGTTCCCAATCCAAGTCATTTTTCTGAAGTGGTTAGTTTTGGTGCAGGTGGAATCACGATGTTAAGTAGTCAACTACTTGCAAATTCTGATTTTTTCACAGGTGCATTCCCATCTGAATATGGCAATGCACTTTCAGGTGTATTTGATATATATATGCGTACAGGCAATAATGAAAAGCGTGAATATGCTTTTCAAGTAGGTGGTATAGGTGTAGAAGCAGCACTCGAAGGACCCTTTGTGAAAGGAAAAAAATCATCCTATCTGGTCAATTACCGCTATTCAACATTAGGATTACTTACTCCACTATTACCGGATGACGCCGATGGTACAACCTATCAAGACTTATCTTTCAAATGTCAATTCCCAACTCGAAAAGCAGGAACTTTTGCACTTTGGGGATTAGGTGGCAATAATACATCAGGACAAGAAGCGGAAGAAGATTCTACACGTTGGCTATATGATCAAGACAAGCAAACCAACGAAACCAAACAAGCGATGGTTGCTACAGGATTATCCCATCACTATACACTAGGATCTCGCACATATCTGTATTCTACTTTAGCATTCTCCGGAACAACTATGAGCATTAATCAAGATGAAGTAGATGAAAAACTACTAGTACATCCTATTTATAAAATAAAAAACAACAATTGGAAATACACCCTTTCATCTTACATTCAACATAAATTCAGTGCAAGACATACAAATAAAACAGGTATTATTGTTAACCAACTATCCTATAAAACATTATTCCAACAAGCTCCGGCAATTAAAGAACCGCTAGAAAATACTATTGATGAAAATGAGGCAAACTACTTTTTTCAATTTTATACTCAATCTCAATATGCTTTAATGTCCAATCTAACTATAAATGCAGGTGCATACGGTCATTATTTTCTACTCACCAATCAATTCAGCCTAGAGCCTCGCTTAGGTTTACGATGGATGATTGATCAGAAACAAACCATAAGCATGGGTTATGGTTTGCACAGTCAGATGGAAAAATTAAATATTTATTTGGCGCGACGTAATTCAGCTAATACAATCACACAACCCAATAAAAATTTAGATTTCATGAAAGCCCATCATTTTATACTTGGCTACGAACGATTAATCGGTGAGCATAGTCGACTTATCACAGAGGTTTACTATCAACATCTTTTTAATGTACCTATCACATCAACAGGTTCTTTTTCAATCATCAATTTAGATCAAAATTGGTTTTTCAATGAACCTTTATTTAACAAAGGCATAGGGCAAAATATAGGTTTAGATATTACTTTAGAACGTTTTTTACACCACGGCTATTACTATTTGATGACATGCTCTCTGATGGATTCTAAATATAAATCAGCAGATGAAATCTGGCATAACACGCGTTTTAATAAAGGGATTATAACCAATGTGGTAATAGGTAAAGAATGGCTCGTTGGATCAAAAAAGAAAAATATATTAAATATAAATACACGCTTCACCTTTCAAGGTGGCGATCGACTCATGCCGGTAAATGAACCTGCCTCTCTAGCTGCGAAAAGAATTATAGAAGACGATTCCAAAGCTTTTGAATCACAAAAACCATCCGCTTGGCTAGTTCACCTAACAATTAACTACCGCATAAATAAGACCTACCATGCCAGCATATGGTCTATTCAAATACTAAATCTATTAGGATCAAAAGAGATGAACGGCTACAGATATAATTATAAAGCACAATCTATAGATCCATTTAAAGAAAGCTTGATTGTGCCGAATATCAGCTATAAAATTCAATTTTAAAAGCTAATCAAAATAAGGATACATGATTTTTTTCATAAGCTCTGGTATATCGCATGGTTTCATCGTTTGAGTATTAACAAAAACCAATGTAGTCTGCCCAACATTAAGCAATTCTTGTTGAGCATTGCGCAATTCATAATCAAACTTGATGCGTATACCAGGCTTCTCCTTTATAGTTGTTTGCAAGGTCAAATAATCATCATACCGTGCCGGACGAATATACTTACAACTTGCCTCCAATACCGGAAGCATCACTCCATTTTCTTCCAACTGTTTATAAGTCACTCCTAAATAACGAATCAGCTCGACACGACCAACCTCATAATAAGTGAAATAATTTCCATAATACACATATCCCATCTGATCTGTTTCAGCGTAGCGTACACGCAATGTCGTTTCATGTTGAATCATACCTTAATGAATAACAGATTGATCAAGTGCTTTTTGATACACACGCGCATTTTTCAAATGGTCTTCAAATGAAACAGCAAACCGATGATAGCCTGAAAAATCTTCTTTCGCACAAAAATAAAGATAATCATGACGTTCATAATTCAAAACCGCATCTATAGAGGTAATCGATGGCAAATTAATTGGGCCCGGTGGCAAACCCGAATATTTATACGTATTATAAGGCGAATCAATTTCTTTATGCCCTTTGAGAACACGTTGAATTGTAAAGTCACCTACTGCATATACTACTGTAGGATCTGCTTGAAGCCGCATATTTGTATTAAGCCGATTCATATAAACACCAGCTATAGCAGGTTTTTCTTTATCATATATCGTTTCAGCTTGTACAATCGATGCTAAAATACTCACCTGTATAGGAGTCAAGCCCATTCGATTCGCTTTCTCTCTACGCTCGCTTGTCCAAAAAGATTGATACTCATGATGAAATCGTTTCAATAATTTTTCAGAAGTCATATTCCAATACAGATGATAGGTATTAGGAATAAACATACATAAAATAGTAGTTGTATCAAATCCATACTTCTGCACAATCGCTGGAGTAGTAAGTACCGAGAAAAAATCCAAAGAATCTACTTCAAGGTATTTACAAATTTTACCTGCAAGATTTTTTTTTGTGCGGATCGTATTAAATGTAACTTTGACGGGATCTTGTTTGCCCGAGCGTAATTTTAGAATAACAGAAAGATTAGATGAGTTTTTTCTCAACACGTACCTGCCCGGATGAATCCTAGAAGGATAACCTAATACCTTTGCTAGAAAACGAAATGAAAGTATATCCTGAATGGACTTTTTCTTAGCCAAACTATCTAACACAGTCGCATAGGATGCCTGATTAGGAATATATAAATCTTCATCTTCGCGATCAACTTGAATATTAGCTGTAAACAAAACCTGATAAAAGTAAAAAGAAAAACTAACGACCGTTGTGGAAATTAATATAAGAACAACGAATTTTCTATTTTTGATTGCCATGATGCAAAAATAAAAATTATTAAATAGAAAAATGAACGCCAAGCGTCTTATTATACACCCCAAAAATCCCGAACCAAGAAAAATAGCAGAAGCTGTAGACTGCCTGAAAAAAGGAGGAGTCATTATTTACCCTACAGATACAGTCTATGGCATGGGATGCTCTATTTTGAACACTAGGGCCATCGAACGCATCTGCCATCTTAAACAAGTCAAACCGGCACAACTCTCATTCATCTGTTACGATCTTAGTCACATCTCTGATTATGTGATGCACCTTAGCACACCTGTGTTTAAAATCATGAAAAAAGTATTACCAGGCCCTTATACATTTATACTGAAAGCCAATTCAAGTGTACCAAAACTATTACACACCTCTAAAAAAACAGTAGGTATACGGGTTCCTGATCATCTTATTCCACGATTAATGGTCAAAGAACTAGATCACCCCATCATTACCACATCAATCAAAGAAAACACAACTGACAATTTCATGCCCTACATAACAGATCCGGATTTAATCTATGAAAAATACAGTAAACTCGTTGACATGATCATTGATGGAGGACATAGCGGAAGTAAACCTTCTACGGTGCTTGATTGTACACAAGACACAATCCAAATCATACGAGAAGGGGCAGGCTCTGCTGATGAATTATAGAAAAACAATTTATATTTAAATTATTAAAAAAAATTAAACAATATGAAAAACAAGAAATACACTTTTGTATTAATAATAAGCACGCTTATTATTAATTTTAATTCTTTTAGTCAATATAAATATGAATACACAGTTCCAAATGTAAAGTTGGTAATCCAACCTAAAACAAAGGTTTGCTGGGCAGCCGCTTTAACAATGATGTACAATTGGAAAGACGGGAAAAACTATACTATTGAAAATCTGCTTAAAAGTATTCCGGATGATATATTTAGCAGCTTATACAAACAAAATGTTCCCTTAGCACAATATGAACAAGAATTATTAATTAAACTAACAGGATTACAATTTGATTATCCACAATCTTATACAACTGAAAAATGGTTTGAAATGTTACAAACGTATGGCCCCCTTATGGTATTTTGGGATGATTCAGGAAATGGAGGCATAGTCATGCATGCAGTAGTAGTCTATAGCATAAAAAGCGATGACACCAATGGTTATTTTCTAATTATGGATCCTGGGCGAAATGCATCTCCTTGGAGAGTTCCTTATCAAGAATTCATAGATAAACTAGAATCAGAAGCGAAGTATAATCCAAACTACCAAAACAGGATTCAAGTGATGTACTGGCCAAAAAAAGAAGAAGTAAATCAATCTACAGAAGAGGGTTATGAATAGCTAATTATTGCATAGTTGAAACAAAAAAGCCCTCATAAAAGGGCTTTTTTTATATAAAATACTGAAATTTGTAAAAGCAACCTTTCCCCACCTAACCGCATCTTACACTCAAGTAAATGAAATGAGACGGTATTTGACCACACATATATATTCTTCGGAGGGAAAACTGATTCAAGGTTGTTTAAAAAATGATGCCATTGCCCAACGCGAATTGTATCAATTGTATTCATCCAAATGGATGGGAATTTCTCTTCGCTATTTTTCAGATCGGTTTGAAGCAGAAGAAGTATTGATCAAAGCATTTATGAAAATTTTCACCAAAATAAATCAATATAAAAATAAAGGCTCATTCGAAGGATGGATGCGAAAAATTGTAGTCAATGAAGCATTGATGCATCTTCGAGAAACCAAAAAGTTGTTTTTACATGTAGATATGGTGGAAGCTTCCGAAATTTCGTCTGAATTCCCGACCTCATCTTATCAAGAAGAAGAATTACTTAAATTAATTTATAAACTACCTGTTGGCTATCGAACCGTTTTTAATTTATATGCAATTGAAGGCTATAGCCACCAAGAAATAGCAGAATTACTGAATATTTCAATAAGTACCTCTAAATCTCAACTTAATCGTGCCCGAAACTTATTACAACAATATATTCAAACATTAGATAAAAAAGAAGATAAGTCAACCTATGAAATCTAATATTGATCAATTTTTTCAAAATAAATTAAAAGACTTTCAACAGATTCCCTCTCCAGAAGTTTGGAACACACTTGAAGTTCAATTGCAAGAATTAAAAAAAAATAAAAAAATAAAGGCTTGGAAATGGATAAGTGCCGCAGCAAGTATTTTGCTTTTTTTAATAGGATTATATCAATTTTATTATTTATCTAATCCGATTCAATCCAACATAGCCTTAAAATCTTTAAAAGATACATTAAAAATTCATACTCCACTTACTAAAAAAATAAATACTGCATCTTATTCCGAGAAAGTAAAGAATGAAATAAAAAATAAAATTTATAGAAACAAATCAACCATCAACAATGATTCTATTTCGAGATTACTAGCCCAAGCTCATGATACTACTACGCCAGATGCAACCTTTATCCCTGATTCTTCATCTTCAACTAAAAAATCAGTAACAATTGAAATAACAATTCAACAAAAAAATTATGTATCAATGGATAAAAAAAAGAAAAAATGGATCACAAACACTATTCAATTCCTTACACGTTTAAAGAAAACAGAGATTGAATGGAATAAACTATCACTAAAAGACAAAAACAATAATGAAAAGTTGGAAAAATAAATCAATAAACCATATGAAAACAAAATTAAAACCCCTTTTATTTTTAACTGTATTCTTTATACTGTCTAAAAATACACATGCGCAAACTCCCGATACTGTCATTATCAATGTAGGTGATCAAGGCAAGATTATTATTCAAGTAAAGGATGCAAGCAAAATAGACGAATGGAAAAAATTCGACCTCAATCAAGTAATTACTCATTTAGAAGACTATCTTCAACAAAAAAAAGTCATACTTAAAAATGATACCACTTTTTTGCTCACACAAGGCGATTATAAAAAATCACAGTTTGTAATGGTAAAAGTACGCACTGCTGATAATAAAGATACAACTGCTATGGACTATTCTTCTCAAGCCAATTCACAGCTTGTAACATGGGAAAAAAAACAAAAACGAGTAAACATATTAACAGGATTTAAAAATAAATCAGAAACAATTGAATGTGAATTTTTTGTACATCTTGGATTTAATAATTATTTACGTGATTTTAAATTCCCTGAAAACTCACATGGAGATAGGTTAAGCACTAGAGGCTCTCGATATGCAGCTGTTAACTTTATGGCAAAATCCCCCATCAATAAAAATCGAACTTTTTATACAATGTATGGATTAGAATTAAGCTGGTATAATTTTATGTATGCTGATCCTAATATATACGCAAGTATTAATAATATTCTAAACCGCTTCGATAAATGGAAATTAACAGCCTATTATCTCAATCTACCAATTCTTTTAATGTACGATCAAGGCAAAAAAAGATTTCGTATCGGTTTTGGGCCTTATATTGGATACAAACTAGGCGCCTATACAAAAGTAATAGATGAGTATAAAAATAAAAACCATCATAGTAGCTCGAATGATTTTGGTTTAACAGATTGGCATGCAGGATTAAGACTACAAGTAGGTGTTCGTAAATTTAATATGTTTTTTAATTACGATATAACTACTCTGTATGATCAAAAATTTATTCCTTATAGATTTGGAAAGTATAATGCTTTCAGCTTCGGAATCATTTTGTAACTAATCTATATTTTTAATTCTAAAAGCAGCTTTTTCATCGAAAGCTGCTTTTTTTCTGTTCTGAACAAAATCTTATCTTTGTATCTATGCAACAATCAGAACTGGTTACAGAAGAAAATCTTTTTAAAACTATTATCTCACACGCTAAAGAATATGGATTCATATTTCCTTCCAGCGAAATATACGATGGCTTACAAGCCGTATATGATTATGGTCAATATGGCGTAGAGTTGAAAAATAATTTGAAAACATTTTGGTGGAAAACCATGACCCAACTCCATGCCAACGTCGTAGGTATTGATGCATCCATCTTCATGCATCCTACTACATGGAAAGCATCCGGACATGTCGATAGTTTTAATGATCCAATGATCGACAATAAAGATTCTAAAAAACGATACCGTGTCGACTTGTTGATAGAAGAAAAAGCCGCTATTTATGAACAAGAAGGGAAATCTACTGAAGCTGCCTCCTTACTGAAAAACATGAATACATGTTTGGCTGCAGAAGATATGAAAGGGTTATACGATTTAATCATTTCTGAAAAAATAAAATGCCCCATTTCAGATACCGCAAATTGGACAGACGTACGTCAATTTAATTTAATGTTCTCCACGCAAACAGGTGCTGTTGCTGATGAATCAAACACTATTTATCTACGACCAGAAACGGCACAAGGCATATTTGTCAATTTTTTAAATGTTCAAAAAACAGGACGAATGAAAATTCCATTTGGCATAGCACAAATTGGAAAAGCCTTTCGAAATGAAATCGTCGCGCGCCAATTTATATTTCGCATGCGTGAATTTGAACAAATGGAAATGCAATTTTTTGTTCGCCCTGGCGAAGAAATGAAATGGTATGACTATTGGAAAGAAGCACGAATGAAATGGCATCAAGCGATTGGAACTCCTGCTTCTAAATTAAAATTCCATGATCATGAAAAATTAGCACATTATGCTAATGCCGCCGTAGATATTGAATTTAATTTTCCATTTGGATTTAAAGAAATAGAAGGCATTCATTCTCGAACCGATTTTGATTTATCTCGTCATCAAGAATTTTCAAAAAAGAAAATTCAATACTTTGATAATGAGATCAATAAAAATTATATACCATACGTCATCGAAACATCTGTAGGAGCTGATCGATTGTTTTTATCTGTACTATGCAACGCTTACACAGAGGAAGAAACCGGTGAAGGAGAAGATCGCAAAACACGAATTTATTTAAAAATTCATCCAGCACTAGCTCCAATCAAAGCAGCTGTATTCCCGATTGTAAAAAAAGATGGACTCCCTGAAAAAGCACAACACGTAGTAGAGGAACTAAAATACGATCTCAATATTATTTATGAAGATCGAGATTCTATTGGAAAAAGATATACACGTCAAGATTTAATTGGGACTCCTTTTTGCATCGCGGTTGATCATCAAACAATAGAAGATGACACCGTTACGATTCGCCATCGTGATACCACATCGCAAGAGCGTATTCCAATTAACAAATTACGCGAGCGATTAGTAAAAGAAACTTCGATGAACGAATTGCTACGAAAATTATAAAATCTTTATGCAGCAAAAAATATTAATCACAGGAGGAGCTGGTTTCATCGGCTCACATGTTGTTCGACTATTTGTAAATAAATACCCTGATTACTTAATTGTTAATTTAGACAAACTGACATATGCTGGAAATCTAGGTAATTTAAAAGATATTGAAAAAAAACCAAATTATCTCTTTGTTAAAGGAGATATTACGGACACTGTCTTCTTAGACCATCTTTTCAGCAAACATAATTTCAAAGGAGTTATTCATTTAGCTGCTGAATCACATGTCGATCGATCAATTACCAATCCCATTGATTTTGCTTATACCAATGTCATAGGCACACTTACTTTACTTAATGTGGCTAAAAATAATTGGAAAGAAGAATTAGACAAACATCTTTTCTACCACATTTCTACCGATGAAGTGTATGGTTCATTGCATAATCCAACCGAATTTTTTACGGAAGAAACCTCCTACGATCCTCAATCGCCTTATTCTGCTTCAAAAGCGAGCTCTGATCATTTTGTAAGAGCATATAAAAATACGTATCAACTTCCTGTTATTATTTCCAATTGTTCTAATAATTATGGTTCACATCAGTTTCCGGAAAAATTAATTCCTCTGTTTATTCATAATATCCAAAATAATAAACCTCTTCCTGTGTATGGAAAGGGTGAAAATGTACGCGACTGGTTATTTGTAGAAGATCATGCCCGAGCGATTGATCTTATTTTTCATAAAGGAAAAAAAGGAGAAACCTATAATATTGGGGGATTTAATGAATGGAAAAATATTGATTTAGTAAAACTACTTTGCTCCATCATGGATAAAAAATTAGATAAAAATCCAGGCAGCTCAGAAAAATTAATCACTTACGTAAAAGATCGACAAGGACATGATTTGCGCTATGCCATTGACGCATCAAAGATTAAAAAAGAATTAGGCTGGGCGCCTTCTGTAACATTTGAAGAAGGATTAGAAAAAACAATTGATTGGTATTTACATAACAAGGAATGGCTAGAACAAGTAACATCAGGAGACTACCTAACTTATTATGCTAACCAATACCATAACCGGTAAGTTTATGAAATAGCCAACTCCATTTTAATATCGCATCGGGTATAGCCGCTTGTCGACGGATCAAATGCCACTTCTTTGAATCCCATTTTCTTATATAAATGGAGAGCTGCTTCAAGACGCCTATTGGAAACAAGAAAAATAACTGTAGCACCCATTAAAGTTGCTTTTTGTATAGCAGACTGTATCAATTTTTTCCCAATACCCTTGCCTTGAAATGGATCACTTACCCCCATTTTGGCTAATTCAAAAAGATGATCACCTTTCTTAATCAACGCACATGTCCCTGCAATCTTTCCATCATAACGTGCAAACAAAATTACTCCACCCTGATTAATAATATATTCCTCCGGATGATCAAGCATTTGCTTATCAGCTCCTTCAATCACAAAATAGGTTTCAATCCAGGCATAATTAATCGAACTAAAATGATTCTTCAGTGAAGAATTATATTCAATAATCTCAATAGTATTCATAAGCATAAATGTATGAAAAATAGACTACGAAAATAGGATTTCACTTATGCAATTTAACTTACAATCCATTATTCATAAAACTTTTATTCTACATCCCCTCCTACCCAACATCCTTCAAAACTGTGTAAATTTGAAAGACAAGTCATAACACCATGCGTGAGGATTATTTAAAAAACACCAACAATCACTTCAGCGAAGAGGAACAGGTGATTGAAAAAAAACTCCGACCGCTTTCATTCGATGATTTTACAGGACAAGCCAAAATCATAGAAAACCTGAAAATATTTGTGCAAGCTGCCAATGGCCGATCTGAAGCATTAGACCATATTTTACTACACGGCCCTCCAGGACTTGGTAAAACAACACTTGCTCATATTATTGCACAAGAACTAGGAACGCAAATTAAAATAACATCAGGACCTGTACTTGACAAGCCTGGCGACCTAGCTGGATTATTAACCAATCTTGAACCAAGAGATGTATTATTTATAGATGAAATTCACCGCCTCAACCCGGTCGTAGAGGAATACCTCTATGCTGCTATGGAAGACTATAAAATAGATATACTTTTAGACAGTGGCCCTAACGCACGATCTATACAAATTGCCCTTAATCCATTTACACTCATCGGGGCTACAACTCGAGCAGGGTTATTAACTTCTCCGCTCCGAGCCCGGTTTGGTATCAATGCCCGATTAGAATACTACAATGCCTCTCTTCTTCAAAAGATAGTACAGCGGGCAGCCTCTATATTAGGTAGCCCCATCGAATCTGAAGCCTCACATGAAATAGCTAGAAGAAGCCGTGGAACACCTCGAATTTCAAATAATTTGCTTAAACGAATACGCGATTTTGCTCAAATAAAAGGTTCAGGCGAAATAACCATGCCCATTACGCTTTTTGCATTAGATGCTCTGGAGGTAGATCAAAATGGATTGGATGATATGGATAACAGAATACTCACAACCATTATCACTAAGTTTAAAGGTGGCCCCGTAGGCATTACGACACTAGCCACAGCCTGTGGTGAAGAACCTGAAACAATAGAAGAAGTTTACGAGCCTTTTTTAATCCAAGAAGGGTATTTACAACGTACGCCCCGCGGACGGGAAGCAACAGAGAAAGCATACCGCCATCTAAATAAAATCCCTCCACAAAATACCAGCTTACTGTTCTAATTTTTTTATCCTTATAAAAGCAACTATCTACTTCTTACCCATTTGCGTTACATAAGAATAGTATTTTTCTGAAGCAATCTCTTTCAACAAATCTATAGATTGCTTTAATTTAGAATCATATCTATAACCATAAATAGCTTGGTTGATCAAATCCAAGATATCAGCTAATTGCTCATGTTGAATATTATTTTTTATTTCAGAAGAGGAATAGGTAGTATACGGGATTTTTTCTAACGATTGAAGATACGCTTTCCAAAGAGCATATATCTTATCAACAGATGAAATATAGTTCTGATCAGTAATATCAACCAAATACATATCAAATAAACGCATAAAGCGATTATACTCTTTTTTCAGCCGTCGAAGTTGGAAAAACTGACGAATGCGTTTTCCAAACAAAATAATAACTAATAGAACTAAAACAAACAATACAATTCCTCCAACTACAAAGTAAGGATAATTAAATGCTGTAGGTATAGACTGATATACCACATTCTCTTTAAGCTGAACAGAATCCGGAAGTTGCTGAACAGTAAGCTTAACATAAATAGAATCAATAGTGCTTCCCAACCTCACTGAGTCTGTCCCATGAATAAAAAAAACAGGCAATGCTAATCCCAACCGAGGTAGAGTTTCAAATGTAGAAACAATATAACAGGCACTATCTATACTCCACCCTTTAGTTGATCTCGTAGGAAAAGCTTTTTTCTCCAAAAATTCAAATGGAAAATAGGTATACGATGAATCCGGGAATAGAACAGTCTGATTGCTGGGGTAATGAACAGATAAACAAAATGCCACTGGCTCTCCTACCTTAATAGTATCTTTTAAAAAACAACCTTTAATAAGAGGCGTCGGCTCAGCAACAACAAGATAAACATTAAAAATAAAAATAAATAGAATGAGTTTGTTTTTCATATTCCATTAAGTTGTCTTTCTCTGTTGATTACGCAAACTAAATAACCGTATAAGTTGTGGCACATAATATGTGTTTGTTTGGATACATACATAATTAGAATGAGCTTTTCTCGCATACGATTGAAGTCTATTCTGACGATCATGAAATCGCCTACCTGATTCTTTCTGAAATGATCTCGCTGATGTATTGACCCAATGTACTTTCCCAGATTCTTCATCATATAATGGAACAGTTCCTAACGCCGGAATAGACATCTCCTGAGAATCAACCATATGAATAAGAACCAAATCATGTTTACGCGCAACAGCTTTTAACAACGAATCATAGCCTGTATCAATAAAATCCGAAATAAAAATAAGCACACTTTTACGTCGAATACGATGAAGTGCGAATCGAAAGGCATCAGCTATATTTGTTTTGAGAGAAGAAGGCTTTAAGTCAAACAAATTTTTTACGATACGAGTAGCCTGTGCCATCCCTTTGGTTGGCGGAATATAAAGCTCTTCTTGATCAGAAAAAGCCATAATACCAACATGGCTTTGCTCTCTCAACGCCGCCAATGACAATACGCTAGCTATTTCTTTAGCCTGATCTACTTTACGACAAGAGGATTGACCTATATTCTGTGACGCACTCACATCTACAATCATATAAACGGTTTGTTCTTTTTCTTCTTTAAATGTTTTAACATACGTACCATGCCCTTTAGCAGAACTACCCCAATGAATAGCACGAACGTCATCCCCATACTGATAGGAACGGACATCATCAAACTCAATACCGGTACCTTTAAAAAGGGAACGGAAGTCGCCCTGCAATCGAGTCGTGAGTGCTTTACGAATCTCGATTTCATAGCGATATACTTTTTTAATAAGTTCTTTCATCTTTATAAAACCAATCAGACACTAAAATTAGGAAATTCCGTATTTTCGTGGGAATGAAACATATTATTATCTCACTTTGTCTTATGCTGACACTTACAGCATGCCTACGCCAAACAAAGGTTCCGGAAGGAATTATTCCAAAAGAAAAAATGGCAGAACTATTACTGGCTATACATATCGCTGAAGCCAAAACAAATGAAATTCGTCTATTCACAGCAGACTCCACCGCCAGAGTTTATAAGTTTTATGAATCTACTATTTTTAAAAAATACCACATCACACCAAAAACATACAGAAAAAGCTATGATTTCTATATCAGTCATCCGGAATTAATGAATGACGTATATAGCATTGTGGTAGATAGTTTAAACGCTCGAAAAAGCACTTTACGAATAGATTAAATACCAATTTAACTCAAAATAAAAAAAGTCTATAAAAATTCACATTTTTATTGATGTGAACTTCGTGAGTTTGTATATTTGTTTCTGATAAATCCTCAAAAAGATGAAACTAAAAATCAGCTTACTGCTCTTATCTATAGGAATCGTTCTATTAAGCCTGCACTTGTTTTCAACTAACTCCATAACCGATAAAGAAAAGATAGATGAGGTAGGCAAGCTAGCTAAACAACATATTTATACCAATCCAAATAAAGCACTCGAATATGCTGATCGCCAATATTTTCTAGCCAATTCTGTAGACTACGCAGAAGGCATTGCGGAAGCATTGAGCTTAAAAGGAGTAGCCTATTCTCTACAGAAAAATTATACGATGGCATTGGAACATCAACTGGCAGCACTTGAGATCGAGAAAAAACTAAATGACTACAAAACAATTGCTCATTCATGCAATCAAATTGCTTTAATCTATTTAGAAAATGAATTATATGATGTGTCCATTGCTTATAACAAAACAGCACTTACTTATTGGGAAAACCATTTCAATCAAGTTCAAACAGCTAAAACAGCTTACCAAATCGGATTAGCTTATCAAAAAAAACACAACTATGACCAAGCTATTTATTTCCTACAAAAGACACACCAACTGGCTGAACAACTTCATGACCACACTCTTATTTTACAATGCAAATACAATCAAATTATAATAGCAAAAGCCCAACAAAAACAAGCAGATGTTCTTTTTCAAAGACAAAAAGCACTTACCTATGCTGAAGAAACAAATCAAATCGATTGGGTGGCAAAATTTTATGATGAAGAGGGCGTAGAACGAATGGCTAAGAAAAATTGGAAAGGCGCTTTGGCATCTTTTGAACAAAAAATACTATGGAGCCAACGCTTACCGATAGCCAACATGATTCCCACGTTATTTCAAATCAGTATTGTTAAAAAAAATCAAAAAAAATATAAAGAGGCTTTATATTATCTAAAACAAGTAGAGACCCTAGCTAAACAATTTAATATCCTTGAATATACTGTGCTCAGTAAAAAAGAACAATCCAATCTTTATGCACAACAAGGTATACCTGAAGCTGCCTTTCAAGCTTTACACGATTACGATAGAGCTAACCAAAAGTGGCAACAACAAAAACACCAACAAGAAATAACAACTGCACAATCCAAACTACGTGTAGCCGAATTTCATAAACACTATATCGAAGAACAACATAGCCAAAAAAAGAAAAAAACACATGAACGTTGGTTGGCCTTTTATATCTTAATCAGTTTCGTCACAGGCATCACGCTTTACCGTAGTTACTTATGGATAAAAAATTCCTACACTGAGTATAAACATAAACAAGCATTGAGAGATAAAATTATCACTCACGTAAGTAAGTTTATGGAAAAAGAAGAAGATAAAGATGCACCTAAAGATTAGCTTTATATAATAGATTGTTTAGAATGTATTTCTAAACAATGAATCTACAAACTCAAGCGCATTGAAAATCTGTAAATCTTCCACGCGTTCACCTACACCAATATATTTAACAGGAATTTTAAACTGATCCGTTATCCCAATCACCACTCCACCTTTCGCTGTACCATCCAACTTGGTAACTGCCAGAGCAGTAACATCCGTTGTTTGCATAAATTCTTTAGCTTGATAAAATGCATTTTGCCCTGTACTTCCATCGAGCACTAACAAAACCTCATGAGGGGCATCAGGAATAACTTTCTGAATCACACGTTTAATTTTGCCAAGCTCATTCATTAAATGTGTTTTAGTATGAAGCCTACCAGCTGTATCAATAATCACCACATCAGCACCCATAGCGACAGCCGTTTTCACTGCATCAAATGCCACGGATGAAGGATCAGCATTCATACCTTGTGCGACAACAGGCACTTGAACACGTTCACCCCATAATTTCAATTGATCAACAGCAGCCGCACGAAATGTATCTGCAGCACCCAATACCACGCGTTTATTAGCTTTAGCAAATTGAGCTGCAAGCTTGCCAATAGTAGTTGTTTTACCAACACCATTAACACCTACCACCAAAATCACAAATGGCTTCGAATTTGGCAATGCCTCAAATGTATAGTTTGACTCTGCATGCCCTTCAGTAAGCATACGCGTAACTTCTTCTTTTAACAAACTGGTTAACTCTTGAGGATTCACATACTTATCACGTGCGACACGTTCTCTGACACAATCAATAATTTTCAATGTTGTCTCTACACCAACATCAGCTGAAATAAGAGCTTCTTCCAGAGCATCCAAGACATCATCATCTACTTTAGATTTACCTAAAATAGCTCTGCTCAATTTAGAGAAAAAACCTTGTTTCGTTTTATCTAACCCTTGATTGAGGGATTCTTTTTTTTCTTTAGAAAATAAATTAAACAGGCCCATTTTTTTCAGCTATATGCAACAAATATAAAATAAAGAAGCCCTTTTTGAAGGGCCTCTTTATTTTATAAAACTTTCATCAACTTTAATTACTTCTTTTTAAGTATCTCCTGTACAAGCTCACTTGGTACAATTTCTTCTTTGAAGCTATAGGACCCATTAGCCGATTTAACAGCCTTAATGATTTTTGCGTATCCTTTATTCGTACCTTCTTTCTTTAGTGTTGCAACAACTTTCTTTGCCATAAGATTAAATGCTTACTTAATTTCTTTATGAATAGTATATTTTTTTAAAACAGAATTATATTTTTTTAATTCCAATCGCTCGGGATCATTCTTTCTGTTTTTAGTTGTAATGTAACGAGACATCCCAGCCAAGCCGGAATTTTTATGTTCTGTACATTCTAATATAACCTGAATTCGATTTCCTTTTTTTGCCATAACTCTATATTATTATACAGGAAGTTTCTTTCCCTTTTTTTTCATCTTTTTAATCACTTCATGGATACCATACTTGTCAATTGTCTTAAGAGCAGTAGTAGATACCTTCAATGTAATCCATCTGTTTTCCTCAGGAATAAAAAATCGTTTCTTCTGCAAATTAGGACTAAATGTACGCTTGCTTTTATTATTCGCATGCGATACTTTATATCCCATTTGTATCTTTTTACCTGTTATATCACAAATCCGTGCCATGATCATTTAAAAATTGGACTGCAATTTTAACACTTTTTATTGATATTCTCAAATTAAACACTCATTTTTATAGTCATAAATAATAAACAAACTAAAATTAATTTCGTTGATTATTAAGCTCTTTATAGGTAAAAAAACAAAAATATGATAGAAAAAATCACATCTTCCGAACAAGCCATAAAATTAGAAGAAAAATATGGCGCCCATAACTACAAGCCTATCCCTGTCGTCCTGACAAAAGGAGAGGGTGTATATCTGTGGGATGTGGAAGGACAAAAATATTATGATTTTCTATCAGCCTACAGCGCAGTAAATCAAGGTCATTGCCATCCACGTATCATCGCGTCGCTCATTGAACAAACCAAATACCTTACCCTTACCTCACGGGCTTTTTATAATAATGTACTCGGTGTATATGAAAAATTTATAACTAATCTCTTTGGTTACGATAAGGTATTACCCATGAATACAGGTGTAGAAGCCGGCGAAACAGCTATCAAACTCTGCCGACGGTGGGGCTATACTGCGAAACGCATTGCCGAAAACAAAGCCAAAATTATTTTTGTAGAAGGTAATTTTTGGGGAAGAACATTAGGAGCTATCTCTGCTTCAACAGATCCATCCAGTTACAAAGGATTTGGGCCATACATGCCGGGTTATGTTATCATACCTTACAATGATATTCCTGCTCTTGAACAAGCATTAGCTGATCCGGATGTAGCAGGTTTTATGATGGAACCGATCCAAGGCGAAGCGGGTGTGGTTATTCCAGATGAAGGATATATTCAAAAAGCTTATGCACTTTGTAAAAAAAACAACGTCTTATTTATTGCTGATGAAATACAAACAGGTTTAGGGCGAACAGGTAAAATGCTCGCTTGTGATCATGAACAAGTGAAGCCGGATATTTTATTACTTGGAAAAGCACTTTCAGGTGGAACAATGCCTGCGTCGGCTGTACTTGCTAACGATGCCATCATGCTGACTATACAACCAGGCGAACATGGCTCAACATATGGCGGAAATCCACTTGCTTCGCACGTGGCTATCACGGCTTTAACTGTTTTAATGGAAGAAAACATGGTACAAAATGCAGCCACCATGGGCGAGATACTTCATAACCGCATGCAAGCTTTGTTAACAAAAACATCACTTGTCAAACACGTACGAGGCAAAGGTCTTTTATATGCTCTTATCATGAATGATGATGAAAAAGGAAAACTGACCTGGGAGGTTTGTTTACAAATGAAAAAAAATGGATTACTTGCCAAACCAACCCATGGCAACATCATCCGCTTAGCACCTCCACTAATTATAACAGAAAGCCAACTTGTAGAGGGATGCTCCATCATTGAACAATCGATAAAAGAAGTAGAAAATAAAATTCAAAAGGGGTTGTAAAAAAATACAGCTACTCTTGTTTGCAAAAACATGAATCGAAGAATTTACTTAGTCCTACACAACAGAAATAAAAGAGACAGCATGAGCTGTCTCTTTTATTTCTAGAAAACGAAAAGCAAAATATACTTTACTCCACACGAACATATTGCCGATGTATATCTGCACCATCTTGCGCCAGGATATAATATAATCCTTTAGGCAAGCCCTGCACATCAACTTGTATCGTAGTTTGATTTTTTTCTATCACACCCGCTCGTACTGATTGACCAAAGGTATCATAAATCGTATAGCTCCATGCATTGCTATCTGAAGATCCTTCACGCTCCAACATCAAACTACCTGTAGTAACAGGGTTGGGATAGGCGGTGAGATAAGGACTTGATGTTATTACAACTTCTTGTTTATATGTACTCGATTCGCCACAGCCATTTTTCGCTGTTACCTTCAATGTCTTACGGCCAGACATCGTAGACCCGGAAATAGAGTAAGGCACTTTGAGTTTAATCCGATCTGATCCTTGATTAACAATTGGTAAAGCCGCGGCATAGCAAGTGGAATAGGACCATGGTCCATCACAAAGATCCCAAATGTATTGTGTGTATTTAGTATTAAATCCTCCTGATGCAATACTAGCTACATATAATTCTGCTTCACGATCTATTATAAGTTCGGGTGGCGCAGGTATAGAATAACGACAACCACCATAACATAAAACATAACCCACAGCAAAAGGCGGATTACTTTCATATTCTATATCATCTCTTCGAAGAGTAGCTATTTTTAGCCCACAAGCATTTGTAACTTCCACTTGAACCCAAGTTTTTCCATTGTATCCATAAATAGTAGATTCGGCTACAAAAAAAGCTTCATACGAAGTAACTGATCCGGATACACGCATACCTTCGCCCCAAGCCCACTTATATTTCCAACTTGGATCATTGGGAATAACTCTAAAAACCATAGAATTCGTACATGTGATAGGACGAGAACCAGCTCCATAATTATCTATAGTTAATCCGCTTGGTACCGCATTTAACAAAACTGATTTTTTTGCAGAAGGCTTCACAGCTGTACCATCACAGATAAGCGTGGCTGTGACCTCTACATCGCCAACACTGCTGCCATCAGGTGTAACGGTGATGGTATTGCTTGTACTCGAACCTAACCAGCCGGAAGGAATCTTCCAAGTGTAGGTGGCGCCGGGTATAGAAGTAGCTGTATATGTTACTGCATCTTTAGACCCACATGCTAAAGAGGCGGGGCCACTCAGTGTAATGGCTGGTGCTGTACGGTTGATAGTAGCAGATTGATAATTAGTATAATAATTTCCACACTCACTTTTAGCTCTTACTTTTATAATACCTCCTGTGTAAGCTGTAGGAATTATATTTATACTTGCTGTTGTAGTAGTAACCACGCCAGTATATCCAGATGAGTTCTTATATCCAGAAGGTAATACCCACTCGTACGTTTT
The DNA here is from genome assembly GCA_964418605.1 of uncultured Cytophagales bacterium. Lineage (GTDB taxonomy): Bacteria > Bacteroidota > Bacteroidia > Cytophagales > Cyclobacteriaceae > CAYQLY01. The sequence goes on along the minus strand of CAYQLY010000002.1, from coordinate 103,615 downwards.
AACGGTTAAAGGAATGTTTGCATAATTTACTTCATTGGCAAGTGTAACAGAAACTTGATCTGTGGAACCACAAGGAATATTTGGTACGGGCAAGGCAGCCATAGAAACTCCTACCAATGTTTGGATAAACTCATCCCTAATATAAGTGCCATTAACCTTTTTATTAGAACAATTAGCAAGAGTTACCTGCACCTTACCGGAACTATAGGTTGTATCCCACTCTACTTCAAGGCTTGTGTTAGTATTTGAACCTATAATTTTACCATTTCCACTAATAGCCCACGAACAAGAACAACCACCAACTCCACCAGAATAAGAGCTAATGGTAAAATAAGTAATCTTAACAGGGGTCGTACAAACACTTGAAGAACCAGTACTTGTTACAATAGATACACCTTGACTAAACGCATCTGTAAAAATACCTAGCATAATTACAACTGCTAGACTAAATTTAAAATAAAAACTTTTCCATTTATATATATTTAAGTTAAAAATAAAACCCTATGTTTAAATAATTAATCGGTAAAAAATCCACTATCCATCCGGAGTAGTTGTATTCAAATGGCTCAACCGGATCTTGGCTACCTCCTTGCGATTCACGATACTCCTGCACACTAAAATATGCAATTGATAATGCGGTTTCTACGGAGACAGCTACTCTTGAGTGAATAAAATATTTAAATCCAATAAAAGGAGAACACCCAACTCTACTAATTGTTTCTTTAGACCTACTATAACCCACTACATCAATTGTTTCTTCCTTATTTAAATGATACATTCCAACCAAGTCTATTCCATAAAAAAGTTGAAACTTTCCTACTATTTTCTGTTTTTCATACCCTATTTGTAATGAAAGAGACCAACCGGTAGATTGCTTACGTATTGTATATAGTCTATCACGTATTCTGGTGGAAGAGGAAAAATTAATAGGATAATTTTCCTTACCTATTCCTGTTGCCACCCTGATCCGGTAAGCTTCTCTTACAGATTGAAAATTTTTTATTTTTCTACTATGATGTCGCCTTAAAAAAACATCTGCTGAGCCCAACCCCACTATCGGCAACAGATTGGTGGCTACTTCATTTCTATAACGGTTAACACCCCACGAATTAGTTGTCGCTACAACACTATCTTGTTGTGCGTATGCATCATGAAGGATACACATACCAACTACACTATATATATAAACTATTTTTTTCATTTTCATATAGGGCTAAAAGTAAAAACTGATATTAAACTTGGACCATAACCACCCGCTAAAACTTGGTGAAAAAGAGGTGTCTTCTTTTCTATAAACCTCCACAACGGTTGTATTAAGGACATCTTCAATTTCTCGAGTTATTCTTAAATGGTCCCAATAAGCACGTAATACGATGCTATTTTCAAATGAAAAAGATACCCGAGAGTGAAGAAAAAACTTAAAGCCTATGAATGGAAGAATGCTTGCTTCATATCGGTTTATCCTCTTATAAAACTCTTTCGTTTCGGGAAGTCCTGCTGATTTGAGATACGCATTAATTTGCAAATAATTATAATAACCTAGTCCTGCATCCATACCATAGAAAAATTGCCATCGGGGAGCCAATTGATTCTGCCACTCACGTCCCGCATAGACACCAAATACAATCCTTCGTATACGCTCATACGAATAAAGAACATTAGTTGGTGGGTTAGGATAGTCATATTTAGTGTCACTGAAAACAGCTTGAGCAATCCATCTGTATCCAATTTTTCTTACCCCAAAACTTCTTTTTTTCTTTTCTAATATATTTTTTCGAAGAAGAAAAGTAGGTAAGTTATTTTCATTGTTTTCTATAAGCCACTTTAGATCAGTTCCCACCTCCCACTTCATCCGCTTAATGGTTGTTTTAGATACTTTGGGTTCATATATTTTTAAAGAATCCACCACTTGAGCATATGCTGAGGCGGACAGAAAACCGAGTGCAACTATAAAAAGAAAAAGCGCTTTTTTCATACCTACTAAATCCAGCTGCAAGATATGAAATTTTTTAAAAAAATCATTATTTTTTACAAAATTATTTTATAATTTTCTTTTAATACACCGTGATGTGGTATAGTGGTGTAATATATTCACTATACAAACAAAGTGTTTATTAGAGATTAACCTCACCATAGAGGTCTATGATTTTCTTTATTAAGAGCACCAAAATAAATCCGGCAAACAAATAAGTTAACAACACGGGCCGAAGTTGTCGAGCAACCCTCACTCCTAAACCAGATGTAAACAATACACCTGCCGATAACACCACAACAATCGGAACTATAATATAACCCATTTGCTGCGTGTGGTATAGATGAGAAGGACTTTCATATAAATTAAAAACTGTAACTGCAATGGCATTGAGGCCAATCACCCCTTGAGAAATAGATGTCGATTTCAATATCTGAAAATGCATAAAACCAGTAAGCATACTCACTACAATAACACCACCACCAAGACCGGTGAGGGCCGATACCGTCCCTCCTATCAAACCAACAAGACTATATTGAAGATACATATAACGTGGAAGCGTATCTATTTTAATTGCACGCCTTGCAACAAGTGTTTTTATAAAAATAATTAACAAGATGATAATGACAAAAAAACTAAAAAACTGCCTAGAATAATGTGGTGTATTAACAAAAAAATAAAGCCATGCCAACGAAGATAAACTGGCAAAAAATCCAATAGTCAACACTTCTTTAAGATAAAAACTTCTCTTCCTCATCAAAACATAAGACCCCGATAGCGAAGAAAAAAATGTAGCAAAAATAGAATTAGCTATGATATAAGGCGCCATCTCAGAAGAAGGCACACCCATCGACTCTAACGCATAGGGAATAACCGTAATAAAAATAATTCCACCACCAATGCCTAATAAGCCGGCTAAAAAACCACCTGCCAGGCCAGCTAAAAATAACAACACGTATAAACTATAAAACATGGGGTAATATTACACAAATTAGGCGACGATCACGATTTAGCTTATCTTTGTATACTAAAATCTGTAGGCATATTGCGACTGACCTATTTCATCTTTTTTGCCAGTATTCTATCATTTTATACTAACACTAGTTTCGGCAAAGAGCATTCTGTCTTAGCTGAAGGAGAATGGTATAAACTACCCATCACGCAAACAGGTATACACAAAATAGATTTTACTTACTTAAAAACACTAGGCATCGATGTTGAAAAAATCAATCCACGTTTTATAAAACTTTATGGCAATGGAGGAGGCATGCTGCCTCAAAAAAATAGTATCACACGAGCAGATGATCTCACGGAGAATTCTATTTTTATACAAGGCGAAGAAGATGACCTATTCAATGAGGATGATTATATTTTATTCTTTGCACAAGGTCCTGATCGCATCATGTACAATGCCACCACAGCTCATTTTTACCATGAAAAAAATCAATACTCAGATACGAGTTTCTATTTTTTGTGTTTAGGCTTCGAACCAGGTAAACGAATCTCCAAACAACAAACACCAATCGCACCTTCTACATCTATTATATCAACTTATACCGATTATCTCTTTCATGAAAGAGATAGCATCAATCTTTTGCACTCTGGAAGGAAATGGCTGGGTGAGATTTTTGATAAAAAATTAATGTATTCATTTAATTTAAATTTACCAGGATTAGTTGACAACAAGTCCATTGAATTCACCTCCTCTGTAGCCGCATCCTCTTTCACTCCTTCCAACTTTGCTATTACTATCAATAGCAAATTAGTAGGCAAGCAACTTATTCAACCCATTGTAGATGCACCCTATACACTAAAAGCAAATGAAAGTAAAACTAATTTTTCCTATACCCCAGATAATAGTATACTAACTATAAACTATACCTACGATAAGCAAAATGACTATAGAGCAAAAGGATATCTTAACTATTTCGCAATAGAAGCAAAACGTAAAATTCAATTATATAATCAAGCAACCTATATTCAATATCCTAACTCTAAAAATGAAAAACTAACATTTCAAATCAACTATAGCGATGCAACACCTCTTCATATCTGGGATATATCTGATCAAAAACAAATCCAAGAGATAACCTATCAACCAACAACAACTAATTTTTTATTTACACCGGAAAAGAAAACACCTTTAGTTCAATTCATATTATTTGCAGAAAATAATTTTCCATCTCCATTACAAGGATACAAAATCTACAATCAAGACCTTCATGCTATAGCTACACCTACTTTACTAATCATCACAACCCAATCATTAGCACAAGAAGCAGAACGTTTAGCCAAATGGCGATTAGAACATGATGCTATCTCAGCATCTGTAATTACGATAGATAAAATTTATAACGAATTTTCTTCTGGCGCACAAGACATTACCGCTATACGAGATTTTATAAAATTCTTGTACAAAAAAAACAACCAACTTAAATACGTTTTACTATTAGGAAACTGCTCTTATAATTACAAAAAAACAGACCAATATACTGTTCCCACTTACGAGTCACGCGAATCATTTCATCCAATCTACAGCTATTCTTCTGATGATTATATAGGTTTCCTAGAAGATCACGAAGGGGAATGGGGGGAAGCACCGCCAGAAAATCATACCCTTGATGTAGGAATAGGACGAATACCTGTGAAAAGTATAAAAGAAGCAAAAGAAGTTATTGATAAACTTATAACCTATACAGCTAAAACTACTGGAGACTGGAAAAACACCATTGCATTTATTGCTGATGATGGAGATGAAAACACCCACACACAAGACGCTGAAAAAATAGCAACTAAACTTGATACGCTTAATCCCTATTTGAATATAAAAAAAATATACCTGGACAGTTACCCTCAGGTCACAGAAGCATACGGACAGTCAGCGCCTCTTGTCAACCAAGCTATCAATACATTAGTTGAAAAAGGCTGCTTAATTATTAACTATACAGGCCATGGCAGTGAATACGGCTGGGCTAATGAAAAAATACTAGACATACCACAGATTACCTCATGGAAAAATAAAGACAAACTACCCCTCATCATCACAGCAACCTGTGAGTTTGGAAGATTTGATGATCCAGAGCTAACTTCAGCAGGAGAAAAAATGATCCTTAATCCAAAAGGAGGAGCGATTGGTCTAATTACAACCACACGACCCGTATTTTCAAATTCGAATTACTTATTACTGAATCAATTCTACGAAACACTATTTGATACTGAAAACAGATTGGGGGATATTATCAGAAAAACTAAGAATACAAGCTTCAGTGGTGTCATTAATCGAAATTTCTCTCTATTAGGAGACCCGTCGATGAAATTAGCATCTTCAAAATATAATATAAATCTAACAACATGTAATCAACATCCTTTCATCACAACTAAAGACACATTACAAGCTTTTAAAAAAATAACCTTTGAAGGGTTTATAGAAAATACATCCACAAAAACAATACCTGGTTTTAATGGAGATCTTATCGTTCGCATTTGGGATAAAACACATAGCGAAAAAACGAAAGGCGATGAAAGCACACCATTCACATTCAAAGAACGAGAAAAAATTTACCAAGCGTCTGGTACAATAAAAAACGGAAAAATCAGTTTTACATGTATGATTCCATCTACAATTAACTATGCAACAGGTCCAGGAAAAATAACGATGTATGCATTTAATGATCAGGAAGATGCTCGGGGATTTTGCCAAGTACTCATTGGTGGTAAAAGTGCCATGGTAGATCAAGATACCATACCACCCCAACTACATATTTATCTTAATGACACATTATTTGTTTCAGGAAATACAGTAGATGAAAATCCAACAGCTTATATGACCTTGTTTGATGAAAATGGAATCGCTATTTCTCAAAAACTAGATCAAGGCATTACACTGGAAATAACTAATAACAAAACAGGAGAAAAAGAAAGTATAAATATAACCGACTATTATTTTAGCGACTTAAACAATTATCAATTAGGAAGAATCATACTTCCTCTACAGAAGGAAAATGGACACTATACATTTACGGTGAAAGCGTGGGATATATATCACAACTCCCAAAAAGAATCAATCGATGCCTTTATTAAAGAAAAGTCTTTTGAGATATTAGAAACAACAGCCTATCCTAATCCATTTAACAATACCACAACATTTACTTGTACACCCTATCAAAACCCTATCGATGTAACGATAGATATTTTTTCATCTGATGGAAAATATATTAAATCCATCTCTAAAAAAATAGACTCCGAAGAAGATTTTATTACCTGGGATGGAACTGATCATACAGGTGAAAAAATTAAACCTGGAATATATAATTGTACCATTAAACTGAATTCTACAAAAAAATCAAGTCAAAAAACGATTAAATTTAACCGATTAATCTTTTTACAATAATCCAGCGTATACATTATATTTGAAAACATGATGAAGAATAGTTGTTTTTTATACCTACTAGCAACACCCTTAGTACTTATAAGTTATGTGGTTTGTCTAACACCTAAAGCCTATTCACAAGGCTCAACAGGCATTATAATAGGCCAAGATACCACCCAACGAATTATCACTACAGCTCTACCATTTCTAACAATCACACCTGATTCACGTGCAGCAGGAATGGGAGATGTAGGCGTTGCAACATCTCCAGATGCTAATGCCATGTATTGGAATGCGGCAAAGTTAGCCTTCATAGAAAAAGATTACGGCGTATCTCTTTGTTTTACCCCATGGCTTGCTCGCATTGTAAACGATATGTCTATTTCTTATTTAGCGGGATACATGAAAATAAGTAAACAAGAGGTAGTCGGGGTAGCATTAAAATATTTTACATATGGCGATATTAATTTAAGAAATAATCAAAATGTATCCCTAGGCGATTTCACCCCACGTGAATTTACATTTGATGCTTCTTATTCAAGAAAGTTATCTAATACCTTTAGTGTTGCTGTATTAGGAAGACTATTACACTCCAATTTAACAGGAAATTTTAATCAAAACATAGGAACACAGGTCAAATCTGTACTGTCCGCCTCAGCAGATGTTTCTTTATTTGGCCAAAAAGATTTTCTCTTAAATAAAAAGAATACGCTATTAACTTATGGCTTAAATATATCCAATATAGGCCCCAAGGTTACTTATTCAAATCCAAACAATAAAGAAGCTATTCCAACCAATTTTCGTATAGGAGCTGGATTAACCACAGAGCTAGACCCTTACAATAAATTAACCATAGCCATGGATATGAATAAACTCATGGTTCCTACTCCACCAGCAGGAAATAAAAGTTTATTAGGCGGCATGTTTGGCTCATTTGCAGATGCACCGGATGGCTTAAAAGAAGAACTCCAAGAAATTATCCTTTCATGGGGAGCAGAATATGCCTACAATGATCTGTTTTTTGGACGCCTGGGTTATTTTTATGAAAATCCAAGAAAAGGCAATAGAAATTATTTTACATTTGGATTGGGTCTTAAATATAAGTCCCTTGGATTTGATGTGGCTTATCTCGTCTCACGCTCTCAAGCAAATCCATTAGCAGAAACGCTCAGATTCTCACTCCGCTTAGACTTTAACAAGAAATCAAAAGTTGAAAATTCAGCTGTTGACTAAAATACCTACACTAATAAAAGATATTTATCAACAACTTTTTTGTAATCAATATCGCCATGAGAGGCATGATAGATACATTTACCGTCTTTAATAAATAATAGCTGTGGCGATTGATGCTCAACATCAAAGTCTTCCGCTATTTGATTAGAAACTGGCCGGTATGCCAATAAATCCAAAAAATAAGTCATTACATTTAGCATTTCATCTTCTTTCCATGATCGTTCTAACCGATCCAAAGCCATTTTACTGATAGAACACCTCGTGCTATGTTTAAAAATCAATACTGAGCTCTGAAAAGAACGTTTTTTTAATTCTTCTAAACCTGCACTATCTGAGAGATTTTTCCAATTCATATAAGTATATTCTTACTTAAGAAGCTAACAACAAATTGATTACAATAGTTTCTAATTAACTTCTCAAATTGATTCCCCTGATTAACTAAACCAATAGTAATCCTTACAACAACCTCATCTTTAGTAATCTTAATTATACGTAAATGAATACCAGAATTCTGAACATAGTCAGAAAAATGCTTATTCAGCTGTTGAATAAGTTCACTTTCTAATTCCAACAACTTATCATATAAAATGGGTTTTAATTCAAATTCAACATACATAGTCTGGACATTCCCGTTGGTATAGTTTACCACATCCTTAGAAAGCACCAAATTATTAGGTATATGAATAACATCTTCTTCATCACTTTTGAGTTGAATATGCAATAAGTTAATATCTACAATACGCCCTCTATAGTTTCCTATTTTCACATATTCATTTAATGAAAATTGATCAGAAAACATAATGATCAACCCGTTCATGACATTAGAAATATAATCTTTAAATAATAAAACCAACGAAGCTGCGACGATACTCAAAGACGTAAAAAGCTGTCCAGGATTAATTTTCAACAAATAAAGAACGACAACCACTATAGTTGAAAATGAAAGTATAGATGCAATTTGGTTAATTCCTAAAATAAAATTATCCTTGTAATCATTTTGTAGTTTATGCCGTTTAATATAAATATAAACCAACAGCAACCGCAAAGTAGATATAATGAGATTAGCAGATATATACAATAAAAGTGCTCTTAAGTAAATAGGCTTAATACCATAGGATTTTACCTCAGACATGTAGTGCAAATGGGTATAACCCAAGATTAAAAAAAACAGAAATTTAAGAACGAAATAAACTCTTTTTTTGTTTTCTTTAAGTCGCAACTTTTGGCGGTAACGATTAAGCGGTTTATTCGTATACATAATAAAAAGATAAAAAAATTTAATAAATATAACGAATTGTAAGTTTTAACAGATAAATAAAACCACAAACCATGAAGCAACTAACGATCAGCAAACAGATTACAAACCGAGAAAGTATATCATTTGATAAATACTTAGCAGAAATTGCTAAGCTACCTATGATTACAGCTGAGGAAGAAGTAGAACTAGCGAAGCGAATTCAAGCTGGCGATGAGGAAGCATTAAAAAAATTGGTAAGTGCTAACTTGCGATTTGTAGTCAGTGTGGCTAAGCAATACCAAAATATGGGCCTTAAGCTTGATGACTTAATCAATGAAGGCAACTATGGCTTAGTACGCGCAGCTCAAAAATTTGATGAAAAAAGAGGCTTCAAATTTATCAGTTATGCTGTATGGTGGATCCGCCAAAGCATATTATCTGCTATTGTAGAACAATCAAGACTTGTAAGATTGCCACTTAATAAAATTGCTGATATCAAAAAAATTACAAATGCGAGCGTGAAACTCGAGCAAATACACAATCGTGAACCTACCACGGAAGAAGTAGCAGAGGTTTTAGAAATGAAAGCTTCTGAGATAGAGGATATTATGAATTTCGCAAAATGGCACGTATCATTAGATAGCCCTTTCTCAAGTGATGAAGAAGGATCGCTTATTGATGTATTAGAAGATTCGAGTGCGCTCAATCCATCTGAGAAATTAGTTAGCCAATCACTATCTATTGAGATAACACGATTATTAGCTAGTTTAAATGACAGGGAAAAAGAAGTAATTAAACTATTTTATGGCTTAGGAAACAAAAGAGCACATTCTTTAGAAGAAATCGCAGAAAAATTAAGTCTTTCCAGAGAGCGTATAAGACAATTGCGTGATCAGTCTCTAAAAAAATTAAGCCAATCAACTAAAGTTCAATTATTTAAGAATTATTTATAAAAAAACAAAATAAAAGCCTCATTTTATGAGGCTTTTATTTTTACTACAGAAAAGGCAAACCTATAACTTACGTTTAACTTCTCTATTTTCATAACTTTCAATAATGTCGCCAGTTTTGATATCATTAAAATTCTTAATACTAATCCCACATTCAAAGCCCATTCTAACCTCGCTAACATCTTCTTTAAATCTTTTTAACTGATCGATATCACCAGAAAAAACAACGATACCATCTCTAATAAGACGTACCCGATTAGCTCGCTTAATATATCCTTCGACAAGATAACAACCTGCAACAGTACCCATTTTGGATATTTTAAATACCTCTCGAACTTCAGCATTACCAACAATAACCTCTTCTAATTTAGGCTCAAGCATACCTTCCATCGCATGCTTCAACTCCTCAATGGCATTATAAATGATAGAATAAAGTCTAATTTCTATTTGCTCGTGCTCATTCAATTTTCTTGCATTAGCAGTTGGTCTTACCTGAAAACCTATAATCACCGCATCTGAAGCAGAGGCAAGTAATACATCCGACTCGGAAATAGGTCCAACGGCTTTATGAATAATAACAACTTGTATTTCTTTTGTAGACAATTTCAACAATGAATCAGAAAGTGCCTCAACTGAACCATCAACATCACCTTTGATAATAATATTAAGTTGTTTAAAATTACCAATTGCTAATCTTCGACCAATCTCATCAAGTGTAATATGTTTTTTAGTACGAATACTCTGCTCACGAAGAATCTGCTCTCTCTTTGTGGCAATCTCCCTTGCCTCACGATCGCTATCCATAACACTAAATTTATCTCCAGCTTGAGGAGCACCATCAAATCCAAGTATTTGTATAGGTGTAGAAGGTATAGCTGTTTTTAATCTTGTGCCACGATGATCCATCATAGCCTTGACTCTGCCATAATGCGCTCCAGCTAATATAATATCACCTATATGCAACGTTCCTGATTGAACAAGTAGGGTTGTAACATAACCCCTGCCTTTATCTAAAGATGCCTCTATAACAGTACCTATTGCTTTTTTATTCGGATTGGCTTTTAGCTCTAACAATTCAGCTTCAAGCAATATTTTGTTTAATAACTCTGGGACACCAATTCCCTTTTTAGCAGAAAGCTCTTGAGATTGATATTTACCCCCCCAGTCTTCAACTAAAATATTAAGTTGAGCTAACTCTTCTTTAATTTTATTCGGATTGGCATCAGGTTTATCTATTTTGTTAATAGCAATAATAATAGGTACGCCAGCAACTTGAGCATGATTAATAGCTTCTTTCGTTTGAGGCATTACATTATCATCAGCAGCTACTACAATAACTACAATATCTGTAATTTTAGCTCCTCTAGCACGCATTGCTGTAAAAGCCTCATGCCCTGGTGTATCTAAAAATACAATTCGCTTACCATTATCTGTAACAACATCATAGGCTCCTATATGCTGTGTAATCCCTCCTGCTTCTTGAGCTGTTACTTTAGAACTTCGTATATAATCCAATAATGTTGTCTTACCATGATCAACATGTCCCATAATCGTTACAATAGGGGCTCTTTCAACAAGTTGAGAAGGGTCATCTTTTTCTTCCGCTATATCATTTTTAGATTCCTCTTCGATAGTAGTAAAATCAACTTTATAGCCAAATTCATCTGCTATAACTGTAATTAACTCAGCATCTAAGCGTTGATTAATAGAGACAAACATACCCAACGATAAGCAAGTAGATATAATTTCATTAACTGAAACCCCTATAAGCAATGCCAAATCATTAGCTGAAACAAACTCAGCCACTTTCAATATTTTACTTTGCTCTTTTTCTTTAAGCGATTCTTCTTCTTTAGCCTCAGCAAAAGCATTTCGTTTATCTTTTCTATACTTAGCACTTTTACCGACTAACGTATTTTTACCACTTAGCTTTGCTAATGTATTTTTTATTTTTTCTTGTATTTCCTTATCTGATATTTCTTCTTTTTCCTTATTAGTTTCCTTCTCTTTTGGCTTGCCAATGAAAGCTTTTTTTTGTGTAGTATCTTGAGGCTTGCCTTCCTCAACCTTTATAATTCGTTTTCTTTTTTTCTTCTTATCAAAAAAGTCTGTATTTTTTTCTTTTTTAACAGTTTCTGCAGGAAGCTCTATTTTACCAATAACTGTTAATCCTTTTAATGTGTCTGCTTTTCCTTCGATTAACTCTATATTTTTTGGCTCTTCTTTTTTTTCTTCAACGGATTCTTCCTCAACAGTTTTTTTTTCTTTTAGACTCTCCTCATCTACAACTGTGGTTGTTTTTTTCTTTTTGTTGCCTGGCAACTCAATCTTACCAACCAGCTTAACCCCTGCTAATTTAACCTTTGATTTGGATGTAATAGTCTCATCTTTTTTATTGTCATTACTTATTTCATCCTCATGGCCTATCTTAGTAGTTATCTCGATTTCATTAGCTTCTTTTTTTTCTAAAACAGAAGATTCAAACTCTTTCTGTAATAGCTCAACCTGCTCCATTGTAATCTTAGAGTTAGGGTTATTTTCAACTTTAAATCCCTTTTTAAATAAGTACTCAACAATGGTTGCAGAGCCTACATTAAGTTTTCTGGCCACTTGGCTTAATCGCATCATTTTTTCTTCTGCCATATTAATCTATTCTATTCGTTTATGTACCAGTATCTACTCTTATCTACTAAAAACTTTATAACACCTTTATCCTTTATAAGATAAACCTTACGTAAACTATCCTGTGCATCTAGTAAGCATATAGGGTTTACATATTTTTTACTTCCAATTTTCAAACTATCTATTTTAGAAAGTTGATTTTTATAAGCTGAGACGTGTGTAAATAATGTTTTATATATTTTTTTAGCGTTCAGCCCAGAATCTATATCAAAGAAAAAAAACACACTATCTGCAGAAAATCCTGTCGAAAATCCAAAATAGCACTTAAAACTTACCCATTCCTTAGGACTTAAAATACTCGCTTTAACCTCATAGTTGTCTGTGTGACTAATGCTATTTTTTATTTTTTTTGATGTCGTATATCTTCCTACATTTATTAATTTTAATTTTAAAATAGTATCTTTTTGGTTCTTAAACAAAATAATATCTCCTACCTTATATCTGCTCAAAAAAGATGTATACTGCTCTTCCATCTGATAATACGTATCAGAATCTGCTTTTTGACAACCCTGAATAGTTGTAATTAGAAAAGCTACAGCTATTAACTTATATATCTTCTGTTTATTCAAATTCTTTCCTTAAAATAGCTATAACATCATCTACCATTTCTTCTTCTAAATCTGTACGTCGAACCAATTCTTCTTTAGATAAACTAAGTACACTACGCGCTGTATCTAGTCCCGTTTTTCTTAATTCATCAATAATCCACTTATCGATTTCATCTGAAAACTCTTCTAACCGTACATCTTCTTCACCTTGTTCGTGTTCATCAAGTTCTCTAAATACATCTATTTCAAGCCCTACCAACTTACTTGCCAGCCTAATATTTTGACCACCCTTTCCAATAGCTGAGGAGACCTGATCAGGCTTTAAATAAACTTCAACACGTTGATTTTCCTCATCAATCTTCATACTGGAAATCTTAGCAGGACTTAGCGCACGTGCAATATAGAGTTCCAAATTATCTGTATAACTCACCACATCAATATTTTCATTAGCCAACTCTCTAACCACACTATGAATACGTGATCCTTTTACACCAACACATGCTCCAACAGGATCAATACGATCATCATACGATTCTACAGCTACCTTAGCTCTTTCTCCAGGCTCTCTTACAACTTTCTTTATAGCTATAACACCATCGCTCACTTCAGGCACTTCAGCCTCCATGAGCTTAGCAAGAAATGCGGGAGCTGTTCTTGAAAGAACAATTTTAGGCTGACTATTCACTAAATCTACTTTATGAACAACAGCCTTAATAAAGTCCCCTTTTCTGAACCGATCTTTGGTTATCTGCTCAAAACGAGGCAAGCTTAACTCATTACCTTCATCATCCAATACAAGTACTTCCTTATTAGCTAAAATTTGATAGACTTCAGCTGAAATAACTTCTCCAACCATGTCTTTATACCTTTGATAAAGACCATTTTTTTCCATATCTCTGATCTTTTGTACAAGTGTTTGGCGAGCTGTCAACACTACTCGCCTACCAAAATCGGCTAAGTATATACGTTCTGCTACTTCTTCACCCACTTCAAAATCAGCTTCTATTTTCTTGGCATCAGATAAACTGATTTTATCATGATCCCAGATATCTTCAGAATCATCATCTACGATAGTGCGTATACGCCATATCTCGAGATCACCTTTATCGGGATTAATAACAATATCAAAATTATCATCCGTACCAAACTTCTTTCGAATCATAGTTCGAAAAACCTCTTCTACGATTTTCATCATCGTAGGTCTATCCACACTTTTGGACTTTGCAAACTCTGCAAAAGACTCAACTAATACTTCATTGTGCTCCATGTCAAATTGTTTTAAAAAGATATCAACACATTTGCTTTTTTTATATTGCTTAAGTTTATTTCAAGCATTTCTTTAGTTATTTTTTTCTCTTTAGAAAGCTCTATTAAAATAGACTCTTCATTCATTTGTTTCAATATACCTGTTATTTGATCTCCATCGTTTGTCATAATTTTTAATTTTCTCCCTACATTTTTTGTATACTGACGCTTAAGCTTTAAAGGGTAATCTAATCCTGGCGAAGATACTTCCAATGTATAATGAGTTATAGAAAGCACTTCTAATTCTTTATTAAAAACACGGCTTATGTCTGCGCACTCATCAATTGTAATACCTTTATCACTATCCAGCAATACAGTAATGCGAGGATTATTTTCATTGCCCGCCACAACAATTTCCACTATAAAAAAATCTTCTTTTGCCAGTTGGTTAAAGACCTGTAGGATTTTATTTTTAATCTCTTCTTTTGTCGCACCCATATGTCTTGTAAAAACAAAGAGGGGGTATAAGCCCCCTCTTCCGTCATTATGCAAATAAGATTAATTAGCACTTACAACTGCAAATATAGTTTATTTCTGGTTTTAATACAAGCAATATTACTCTATATTATTTATTTTTTCTTCCAAATATAGAAAAATGAACATAACGCTTAGGCTTAGCTTTTACGTCTATTAATAAAAGATTTAAATTCTCAATGGCTTTATTAAGATTAGCATATAACGAATCATTCTTTAGAAGCTTCCCTATCGTTCCCTTTCCAGAGTTCATATCTTGGGCTATTTTCTTGAGATGATCAACAGTTTGAATCAATTGCAATTGATTAAGCGAATCTACAAATAGATTCGACTTCTGAACAAGCGGTATCATATCCTTAGATACTTCTTTCAAATTAGCAGTTATATCTTTAGTATTTAAAATGAGGCCGGACAGATTTGATTTATTTACTTCAATAAGCTGATGAATGGATTGAGACGTTGCAGCAAGCTCTTTCAATACAATACCTAGATTATTGCTTTCTGTTAATTTGCTTAGAAGATATTGAACATTATAAATGATAGAATCAACATATACCTCTTTTTCAGCGATAATATCACTAAGTGTTCGTTGAATAGCTGAAGAGATGGTATCATGTTCATTAAAAATATGAGAACCTCGATTAACACGCAATAAAATACTTTTACCTCCTAGCAAGCCATCATCTGTTAGCCATGCAATAGTAGAATCTGTTATTTTTACTTTTTTATCTATCGCAATAGTAACAAGTATTTTATTTGTTCGACTTTCAGGCAAAAGCTCAATTGACTCTACTCGACCTATAGAAAGTCCATTGACACGAACAGGATCTGAAACAGAAAGTCCTTCAACACGATCATAAATAATGTGGTATGTTTTAGCTGAAGAGAAAAACTCAATACCCTTTAAGTAGTTAAATCCTACATAAAGAATAGTACCCGCAACAATAACTAATAGAGCTACTTTAATTTCTTTTGGAAAACGCATTAGTTCATGGATTCAATTTCATGTTTATAATCTCTAAATGCTCTAAAGATGGCTGAAGCTAAATAGGTTTGTGTAAGCTCATCTGCTAGATCACTTTCCTCGTCAATATTAGTTAAAAATCCTAATTCAATAAGTACACTAGGCATAGATGTTTTCCATAACACCCAAAATCCAGCTTGTTTAACCCCTCGACTTTCTCTTCCGGCTCTATTTTTAAATTGATCCTCTATTTTATCTGCCAATTTAATACTATTTGAAAAATAGGCATTCTGATGTAAGGAAAATATAATGTACGATTCAGGGGAATTTGGATCAAAGCCTTCATACATGGTTTCATGCCCCTCTTCCAGTAAAATAACACCATTTTCGCGTTTGGATACTTCCAGGTTAACATTATTTTTATCAAGCCCCATGGTATAAGTTTCTGTTCCTTGAATATGCTTTTTCTTGTTTGCATTACAATGAATGGAAATAAACAGATCTGCATGACGTTCATTAGCAAGGGCTGCTCTTTTATGCACTTCTACAAAATCATCAGTTTTACGTGTGTAAATAACTTTAACATCAGGCAAATACTTGTTGATCATATCTCCAAGTAATAACGCCACAGCAAGGGTTATATCTTTCTCTTTAGTTGATTTGCCATGACACCCAGGATCTTTACCCCCATGACCTGCGTCAATGACTATCTTCTTAATCTTGTAGGTCGGATTGTTTAAGGGCGCAAAGGAACTTAATACAAAAGCGATAGAAAAAACAACTATATAAGCAATATTTCTCACGAAATTTCGTAGTTTACCGTACGAACCAATAAATTTGCAGGCAATTTATACATTTTTAAGGAACTGAAAAAAAAAGGATACATATTATTTTTTATTATCACCTTTAGCGTAGGAATAAATCTGACTGCCTATAGCCAGTCAGATTCTTTATCTATTCTACCTAAAACAATAGTGGACTCTGTTGGTAAAAAAATAACAGACAGTACATCGCAACAAAAAAAAGGAGATATTGAAACAACCATCACCTACTCAGCCAAAGACTCCATTATATTTTTAATGGGCACTAAAAAACTTTTGCTTTATGGAAAAGGGAAAGTTACCTATGGAAAAATTAATTTAGAATCAGAGGAAATTGAAATTGATTACACCAAAAACGAGTTGTCTGCTCAAGGAAAAACAGATAGCCTTGGCAAAGCTATAGGCAACCCTGTATTTACAGAAAATACAGACAAATACACTGCTCAACAGATGCGCTATAATTACAAAACACGAAGGGGTAAAATAAGAGGTATCATTACACAGCAAGGCGAAGGTTTTATTCATGGTGAGAATGTAAAGAAAAATGCATCTGATGAATTATTTATTAAACATGCCAAGTATACTACATGTAACCTCGCGGAACCTCATTTTCATTTTGCTGCCACACGTGTAAAATTAATTCCCAATAAACGTGTCATCGCTGGTCCTTTTAATTTAAACATTAATGGTATACCTACTCCAATCGGATTCCCTTTGGGATATTTTCCTTTACCAAAAGACAATACATCTGGAATCGTGTCTTTCAAATTTGGCGAATCTGCCGCGAATGGTTTTTTCATTTCAAATGGAGGGTATTATTGGCACATCAGTGATCACTTGGATATGAAAGTGACTGGAGATCTTTTTACATTAGGAGGCTATAGAGCCAACTTTGAAAGTAATTACAATAAGCGGTATGCCTTTAATGGCCGTATTGCCTTTGGTCTAAGTAATAAAATAAATGGTGTTGCAAATGGGTCTGGGAATTCGTTTACATGGACCCACATGCCTACTCCAAAAGGATTAAGCAGATTCTCTGCGAATGTCAGTATATCAAGCTTTGATTTCAACCAAAACAATTCAGCTAATTTAAATGAGGTTACTAATCCCCAATCCACTTCAAACGTGTCGTTTAGTACAGGCATACGCAATACACCTATTACGATGGGAATTAACTTAAGGCATAATCAAAATAGGAAGGATCGAAGCATGTCTTTAACATTACCAGAATTTAGTTTAAACATGGGCAATGTCTATCCTTTCAAGAAGGCATTAAATCCAGGCAACAGCTGGTATGAAAACCTGAGCGTGGATTACGGTTTTGAGAGTGCATATGTTATATCCAATAATGATTTTGCTAATCCGGCAGACAATACAACACGACTGCCTTTCACATCAGAAAATTTAGATTTATTTATAAAAAATGCCAAAACAGGTGCTAAACACAGGGCGCAATTACAGACTACTTTTAAAATCTTAAAACACTTAAGCGCTAACCCTAAGTTTAACTATAACGAATTTTGGTATCCAAGCCAACTTGTGCATAGCTACAACTCGACATCTGAAAAAGCAGAAGTTGTAGATACACTTAGAAAATTCTCAAGAGGATACAGCTATACTACAAGTGTTACTTTTTCCACAACTATTTATGGAACCGCTAAATTCCGAGGACGACTACAAGGCATTCGGCATACAGTAACGCCTACTATAGGCATTGGGTATAACCCGGATTTTTCAAAAAAAGAATTTGGCTCTTATAACGAACTTATCTATACTACACCTAACGGGGAAACTAAAACTATCAATCAATCAAAATTTAATGGATATCAGTATGGTGGTGGGCCAAGCGCTGGAAAATCTGGTAGTATAAGTTTTACTCTAAACAACACACTAGAAATCAAAGTTAAAACTAAAAATGACACCACTCAAAAATTTAAAAAGATTAAAATTTTTGATAATCTAAATGCTTCAACTAGTTATAACCTGCTTGCAGATAGCATGAATTTAAATACTATTACATTATCTACAAACAAAACAGTTGGTAAATTCAATTTTGATATTAACTCAACTTTAGATCCTTATCTATACGAAAAGAGAGATACATCCAGCAAAACATTACCTATTCGCACAAGAAAATACAGTTTGAATGAAAATGGTTCTATTGGCAAAATAACAAATGCTACCTTATTAATAGGAGCTAATTTAAGTCCATTTTTTAAGAAAAAGAATGGAAATAAAGCAACTACACCCCCCAATACACTTAATTACATCGATTGGGATATTCCATGGACTCTAACCTTAGGTTATAATTTAACTTATACCTATTTGACTACTGCTAAAAGCAAGTTTGATGGAAGTTCAGTAAGGATCAAAGGAAATGTGAGCATAACACCTAAATGGAAAATAGATATAACAACATCCTTTAATATACAGACAAAAAAATTAATGGATGATACACAACTAATGCTTATTCGCGATTTACATTGTTGGGAGTTAGCTATAGAATGGATTCCTTTTGGTATGAGAGCATCTTATAGTGTTCAGTTGCGTGTGAAAGCCAGCATTCTACGTGATCTTAAACTAGAGAAAAACCGTTCATGGCTGCTATAACCACTAATGTGATGAAAATATAGCATCAAGAGAAAGAATCTGCGGAATCACTAACTGAGTGCCATCATTATAAATAATATAATCTGCTTTTTGCAAGCGTTCTTCATCTGTCAGTTGCTGTGCGATTATTGCACGAATATCTACTTCCGTTCGCTGAGGATCTCGTTGGCGAACACGTTGAATTCGAATTGCTTCCGAAGCATGAACATTGATGATTTTATCGAGCTGTTGATAAGAGCCAGATTCATACAACAACGCTGCCTCTTTGATAAGATAGGGATAGTTATGCTCATGAGATTTAAACCATTGAGCATAATCTTCTGCTACACGCGGATGAACGAGTTCATTAAGCAAATGTATACGTTCAGGATTGCCAAAAACATACTGAGCCAAATATGCACGATTGAGTTTAGCATTAAAATCATAGACATCACCACCAAATGCGTTCTTGATCTGTGCAACAAGCACTTGGTCTGTTTCCATAAGCCAACGTGCACGCAGATCTGCCTCATAAATGGGAATACCTAAAACATAAAAAACTTTACAAACCGTACTTTTGCCGGATCCTATTCCACCGGTAATACCTATTTGTAAAGTTTTAGTATACAAAAAAATAAAAAATTATTTTTTAGGTTGAGCCATTTTTCTACTCGACTCCATAGAGATGGCTGACTTATCAAATGTAAGCCTAACACCATTATCTACCTCTAATACTATTTTGTCTTCTTCAATACTGAAAATTTTCCCATGAAGACCGCCAATAGTAACTACATCATCTCCTTTTTTTATTTCTTCTCTGAATTTTTTGTGTTCTTTCTGTTTTCGTTGCTGAGGACGAATCATGAAAAAATAAAATATGAGAGCAATAGCTCCAAATAGAATAAGATTGGCAACCATTCCATTTCCTTGGCTGGTTTGTGCTTGTGCTAATATAATTTGCATACGATACATAATAAAAATTTATTTTTTAGTTAAAACATTTCCTTTAATAGTAAGTTGTGTCATGGCAGGATCGGTATTAGCAGTAATGCTAATTGTTTTTGTCTGCATACCCATTTTACCTTGACTGTTAAACTCCACATAGATCTCACCCTCTGCTTGTGGAGCTATAGCTTCTTTTGGCCATTGAGGAGTTGTACATCCACAAGATGCGGACACACTTTGTATCTTTAAATAAGTGCTACCGGTATTTTTAAATTTAAAAACATGCTTTACTATATCACCTTGTTGAATATCTCCAAATTCAAACTCTTTTTCTAAGAATGTAATAACAGGCAAGACAGACTCCATAGACGATGAATGACCTGTATTTTCATTAGACTGTTTTTTTTGATTACAAGAAAAAACAAAACCAGAAAAAATAAGAATAAACCAAATTAAATATTTCATACTGCAATATATTATTTTTTATTTAAAATCTGATTAATCATTTGCTCAACATCACCCAAAAGCTTTTCCGCTTTTTCTTTTGTTTCATTGATCAGTTTTTGACTTTCCGACTTTGCTGCCGTAACAGGCTCTACATGCTTAGCTGCTAAAAAATCATCCACTATTTTTTTTAACTGATCTCGATACTTAGATAAACGAAAAGCCAACTTTTCCCGTGTGTTTTTTCCGGAATCAGGAGCATACAATACACCCAATGCCGCACCCAAAGCAACACCAATACTAAAGGCTAATATTGTTTTCGTATTCTTATCCATAAATTCAATTAGTTTTAAATTTATTTATTATCTATTAATCCTTTCCCTGTTTTCTTTATTTTGCCCTTAGCTAACAAATCAGCTGAAACAGCATCAAGCAATCCATTAACAAATGATCTGCTTTTAGGCGTTCCATATATTTTCGCTACTTCAATATACTCATTAAGTGTTACTTTAATAGGTATGTTTGAAAATACAATCATTTCACTTATCGCCAAAATCAACAAAAAACGATCAACTAATGACACACGCTCCATATCCCAATTTTTTAGTTGAAGACCAATATATTCCTCATACACACGGTGATTAGCAATGCTGTCGCGAAGTAAATTTACTAAGAAATTTTTATCTTCTTCCCAATTTTCAGAAAATGAAAGAGACAAAAGTACATGCTCAGTATCTTCTTGTATTGGTTTAATTAATTTTGAAATAATAGTTTTAAGTACATTTTTATCTTCTTTCCACCATATGGTGATTCCCTCCCAATAATCTATGAATTGATTATTCTTAAAAAAAATCTTATCTATAATATACTTAACAATAGCCTTGCTTTCTTCAAAAGAAGGTTTTTTTAATAATATAAAAGCCTGGTAACTCTCATCTTTTCGTACGATATTCACATACCAGTTTTTAATACTATCTCTCTTAGATTGAAAATGGCCACCATAGCGATTCTCTAGTTCTTTATAGGATGAGCTCGTTGCTATTTTTTGAAGAAATACATTATCTGAAAAATTCTTTTCTTTAGCTATAGACCGAAGCTCTTGTAGTAAAATAAGCATCAGTGCAATTAACTCAGGGATTTTTTCTATAGAAGAAACAACATGGCCAGAAAAGAAAAGCGCATCTTTTTGATTTTGTTGATGATAAAAAGAAATAGCCGATCGAGCTGCATTGGAAACAGCGAGATCTATTTCTTCCGCAAAAGCAGGATGGGGTTGCAAATAATTTCTTTCAAACACACCCAAAGCCTGTTGTTGTTGTTGTTTGAAAAGATGTTGTTCTTCTTCTGTATTAGCTTTAAAAGGAGAGAAATTTTCTTTGATATACTCCATAGCTACTTCATAATTTGCAGATTCACTTTGCAAATATGCATACAACGTCTGTAAGGCTTTTATCCGAAGTAAACGCCTGCTTACCATCCTATCAAAGAATTATTATTTATAAAAAATCTAATATGTTAATTTCAACTTACCAACTTGGTTAATCCGCTCTAATGCCATTCGCATAGCTGCCTCATGAGTAGTTATATGATCAACTGCTGCTTTATTAAATATAGCCAAGGTAGTATCATATATTTTACGTGCACTTTCAAATACAACCTCACGATTATACCCTGTTAATTCACCATACACATTCATAAGCCCCCCCGCATTAATAAGAAAGTCTGGCGCATAAGCAATACCTTTATCTACGCACATTTTACCATGTTTTTTTTCGTCCTTTAGTTGATTATTAGCTGCACCTGCGATCATGGAACACTTCAATCGGGACAATGTATCATCATTGATAATACCACCTAATGCACATGGCGTAAAAATATCCATATCTACATCATAAATTTCATCTTGAGATACAGGTTGAGCCTTATACATTTTAGCTACTTCAGCTACTTTATCTGTATTAATATCAGCTATATAAATTTTTGCATTTTCTTTAGAAAGATGTTCTACAAGATGAAGACCAACTTGGCCAACACCTTGCACAGCGATTTTCTTGCCAGCTAAACTATCACTGCCAAATACTTTTTTAGCAGTAGCTTTAATTCCCATGTATGTACCATATGCTGTAACAGGAGATGGATCACCACTTCCTCCTTTATGCACAGGTATACCTGTCACATGCTTTGTTTCCATAGCAATATATTCCATATCCGATGTTTTCATATTTACATCTTCTGCTGTAATATATTTTCCATTTAAACTTTCTACAAACTTTCCAAACCGTCGAAGAAAGGCTTCTGTCTTTATCTTTTTAGCCTCTCCAATGATAACTGCCTTTCCGCCACCCAGATTTAAACCTGAAATAGCTGCTTTAAACGTCATTCCTCGAGAAAGCCTTAACACATCATAGATAGCTTCTTCATCTGAAGCATAGTTCCACATACGAACACCGCCTAATGACGGGCCAAGAACTGTATTATGAATAGCAATAATAGCCTTTAGGCCTGTATACTCATCATAGCAAAAAACGACTTGCTCATGCTGATAATCAGCCATTTTAGAAAAAAAAGCGTCATCAGCTTTTTCTATCTTATCTTTTAATCCTACCATGCAAAGGTCTATTTTAAAAAAACAGAGGCACAAAATTAGCGCTTTTCTTCGAATTAAGGGGGGAGAAAAATAAAAATAATTAGCTATATTTGATTCATATTAAACCAACTCTTAAAAATATACCTAGATATGAAATCAAAACTAATTTTAATATGCAGTTTCCTGATGGTAAGTGGATTACTCATGGCTCAAAAAACAATTGAATGTAAAATTGTTTTTAATGTAACCAGTGATCTTTGGAAGGACCAAGGAAGCAAACAATGGACTACTTACATTAAAGGAAATCATGCACGTATAGAAGCTTCTATGATGGAAAATATGGAAAGCGTGGTATTGGTAGACGGTACTAAAAATGAAGTAACTACCTTAACCACAATGGGTGGAAATAAAATGGGGTATGTTTTCACCACAAAAGATATGGAAAAGTATAATACATCCAAAACAACGGTGACCATGTCAAAAGAAACTAAAACCATTGCAGGGTATCTATGCAAAAAAGCAGAAATCACAACAGAGAACGGAGGAAAAGTAGACTGCTATTTTACTGAACAATTGGGTATATCTAATATAACGGCGTTAAGCAATCCTGTATTCAAAGACATTAAAGGTGTTTTATTAGAATACAAAATCAACGAAGGTGGATTTAATATTCATTGCATTGCTAAAGAAGTCAAAAAAGAAAAAATAGATGATCTTAAGTTCGCTATTCCAAAAGATTACAAAATCATGACAGCAGAAGAAATGATGAAGTCAATGGGTGGTGCTGGACAATAAAAACATAATATCTTATTTTATAAAAAAGCGAGCGCTATTTACCGTTCGCTTTTTTATTATTAAACAAAATATAAAAAAACAATTATGAGTTTTGGCATTTGTTTGATAAGCATTATACCTGTTCGATCAGAGCCTTCTGATAAAGCAGAACTATGCACGCAATTACTTTTTGGAGAACTTTACACCATTTTAGAATCAACCACTGAAAAAAAATGGATACGGATAAAAATTAAAGATGATGATTATGAAGGATGGATTAGCTCTAATCAATCTTATGCTCTTTCAGAAGAACAGTTTAATCAATTACATAAACTAAATAAATATTATGTAAGCAGTATCTTGGGTTTGGTTAGAACTAATGATAATATATTTCCCATTCTATGTGGAAGTGTTTTTTATAGCCTTCCTATTCACAAAAAATTAATGGTTATTAACAATACGCCATTTAATATCGATAGTACATCTTTGCTTGACTCTTCTTCTCCACCCTCTGACCGCCACGAGCTCATTACATTTGCTTTTAGTTTTTTAAATACACCTTATTTGTGGGGAGGTAGAACGCACTTCGGAATAGATTGCTCTGGATTTACACAACACGTATTTAAACTGAATGGATACAGACTTCCTCGCGATGCATGGCAGCAGGCAGAAGAAGGTGTAAAAATTCCATTGACAGCAGCACAAGAAGGTGATTTAGCTTTTTTTAAAAATAACGATGAAAAAATTACACATGTTGGTATTGTATTAAAAAATCACTCTATTATACACGCTTCTGGCCATGTGCGCATCGATGGGTTGGATGAAAAAGGAATCTATAAAATCGATAACGAAAAACAAACTTACACACATCAGCTGGCTATGATAAAAAAAATAATCCCTTAAAGGCTTTTATCTAATTACCAACCACACACATAAAAGCTTGCTTTAGGCCAATGGGTACCCCAAAAAACAATTAGCTTCTGCTTGACTAGATTAAAAGAAAATCGCTGTGTAGACTATTACGTGATAGAATATTAAACAATCACAAAGTATACCCCAAGCTCATACCATAGACCATTTTTATTGAGAGTTAAGCCCGTAAAAGTGCAAACCTTATCAAAGAGCTCTAAAAATTCTAAAAAACTAATACATTATAAAAATAATACAAAAATAAACCCTGTAACGTGAAAAATAAACTTTATTTATCAACTTTTCCATTTTTCTATTGACTTTTTCATTTAATTTCGTATATTTACTTGTTTACTTTTTTAATTAACTATAAAACCGTTTTTATGTATGAAAACATTACTACAAACTCAGAATAGTATTGTAAAGGGAGGAATTGATGGACCTCAATTACCACCGCCGCCGCCAGGTAATGGCAAGTATTAACAACTAAGCTCCCGCATGGGAAGAAATTCATAACTATTCGCCATGCAGGAGTTTAAAAAAAGTAAGCGGATAAATTAAATAATTCATGAAAAACGCATCACGAATCCCGTTTGTGGTCATTTTTTTTATTTATTACAGCCTACTGCCTGTTTGCGCGCAACCCTCTTCCACTTATTCCGCCGATACCGCCAAAGTTTACCGATTAAATGAATTAGCTTACAAATACATACGTAATGCTGATTATACTGGTGCGCGTGCAACGGTTCAAGAGGAAATCGCACTTTCCGAGTCCATCACATTCACCGAAGGCCGAAACCTAGGCTACGAGATGATGGCTTACATCTATTTAATAGAAACCAAATACGTAGAAGCCTTGGAAGTTTACTTTAAACTCTTGGCTTTTCCCGAAAACCAAAACAAATATGACGATATAGGGCGCTATTATCTAAGCATGGGCTATACCTACTTTAGTGTGGGTCTCCTGGATCAAGCCTTGTCTTACTACAAAAAAATAGATGACCTACAACATGAAACTAAGCTACCGCTTTCATTATTAGCCAATGTGGGATTCTACCGAGCCCTGGTATATGAAAAACAAAATAACTACACTGCCGCGCTAGAAAGCCTTACTAAGATATTATCTATACATCAAGAACTTAAAGATGATAAATCCATTGGACAAACCTATCGGCAAATAGGCAAAATGCATGAGCTTCTAAATCAATATCGTGAAGCTTTAACCTATTACACCAAATATATTCAACTTGCTCAAAAAATTGGAGATAACTATGAACTAGCATTCGGATTTCACAGGCTAGGTTTATTATATCTTAAAATAAAAAATACACCAAAAGCCCAAACCTATTTTTTAGAAGAACTAAAAATAAGCCAAGGAAATAATATAACAGCAATAGAGGTAATTGCACATATTGAACTAGGGAAAATAGCTCTCGCACAAAATCAACTTCAAGAAGCATTAGCATACGAGCTCACCTCTGAGAAACTAGCCAACCAACTAAACAACCGGGAGGGTTTACTCGAAGTAGCACAACTTCTCTCCACTATATACGAAAAAATGGGGGATTCTAAAAAAGCTCTACAACAGCAAAAGCGATACAATGCACTACTTATCACACAGCAGGAAGAGCGCACGCGCATTGCGGTGTTGGAGAACCAGCTTAAAAATAATGTGCAGCACTATGAGATCGAACGCGAAAAAGCACTGAAGGAAAAACAGATATGGCTATATGTTAAATATGCTTCTATGGGCCTTGGTGGATTGGCATTAATCATTGGGTTATTATTGTTTTTCACTTACCGATACCGGCGCATTTCCCAACATCAAAATGATACGATCCATACCCTAGCCCATGACCTGAAAAACTCAGCTGGCAATACGGTGGCTCTGATGGAGTTTGTAAAAAAAGGGATGGGTGATGAATACCTCGATATTGCTATGAAGCAGGCCAATAAGCTATTCAATGCGGTCAACCAAATACTAGATGTAAAAGCTATTGAAAAGCGCCGCTTCAAAGTAAATCGCGAGTTATTTAATGTTGGCGAAAGTTTGCTTGATCAGTTGATTGCTTATGAAAAAAAAGCTGAAGAAAAACGTATCGTTGTTGAAAAAGATATACCAAGCGAACTCATGTTTAATTCGGATAAAACGATATTTATGTTCGTAGCTGATAACCTTTTATCAAATGCGATAAAATATACCCGTCCAGGCAGCAAAGTAGTTATCAAGTTGTGGCTTGTAGACGACGGTCTTGAGCTTATTGTGCATAACACCGGATCAGTAATTCACAAGGAAGATCAGAAGAAATTATTTAAAAAATTCAGTAAGTTGAGCAACAGACCTACGGGCGCTAATGAGAGCTCAACAGGACTGGGGCTTTACAGTGTAAAGTGCATATTAAAAGCGATCAAGAGTAATATCCGATGTGAAAGTAATGAGATCACTGGAACAACATTCATTGTTACTTTTACTACATAAGAAACAATTATTTTTTTATTTTAAATTTTCTTAAAAAGAATTCCAAAGAATATCTTTCAACTCATCTATACCTTTACGTGTAGCGGCTGAAATGTAAACAGTAGAAATTCCTAAATTCAATTCCTTTTTAATCTTTTTAATGGCAACGGCATCTATTAAATCACATTTTGAAATAGCGAGCACACGTTTTTTATCCAACAGTTCAGGATTGTATTTTTTAAGCTCATTCAATAAAATATGATATTGTGCTTCGATATCTGGTGTATCAGCAGGAACCATAAATAATAAAACAGAGTTTCTTTCGATATGTCGTAAAAAACGAATACCTAGTCCTTTACCTTCCGCAGCACCTTCAATGATACCAGGAATGTCCGCCATCACAAAAGACTGGTGATCTTTATAGCCAACTACACCAAGATTAGGTGTAAGTGTGGTGAAAGGATAATCAGCTATCTCAGGACGTGCAGCTGAAACAACTGAAAGCAGAGTAGACTTCCCTGCATTAGGAAATCCGACAAGGCCCACATCAGCTAGTAATTTTAATTCTAAGATCATCCATTCTTCAATACCTGGTTCGCCAGGTTGGGCATAATGAGGTGCTTGCCGAGTGGACGATTTAAAATGATCATTCCCTAATCCACCTCTTCCGCCAGGTGTAAGAATGATTTCTTGCCCATCTTCTGTAATCTCACAACGGATTTTATCGCTATCCACTTCTTTAGCTACAGTTCCAATAGGCACCTCCAAAATAACATCTTTACCTTGGGCACCTGTTCGTTTTTCACCTTGACCTGCCTTGCCATTATCAGCAATCACATGCTTACGATAGCGCAAGTGAAGAAGCGTCCAAAGCTGTTTATTGCCTCTCAAAATAATATTCCCACCTCGTCCACCATCCCCCCCATCAGGTCCTCCCTTTGGAGCAAATTTTTCACGACGAAAATGAACCGACCCTGCACCTCCAGCTCCTGATCGGCAACATATTTTGACATAGTCAATAAAATTTGGAGAACTCATACGTAATTAGTTTTCGTTGATGATAACATATAAAATAGTTTCCCCTACTGCTTGGAGTGTTCGATGATCAATAATATCCAATTGATCTAAATGTGTATGATGATAGGCTTTCGACGAAAAATCATCAATAATGTCTATCATAGGAATAGCAGCTATTTCATTAACAGCCACATGATCATCTTGAATACCTCCACCAGAATTTTGAGAACTAAAATAAGCACCATAACCAAGTTGCTCTGCGGTATTCCACACTTTTTTAACAATCTCTCCGGCATAATGCAAAGAATAGGATTCCTGCAAAAAAGTAGCCTCACGTGCACCTACCATATCTAACAATATTCCATAATAGGCACCATAATTAGTTTGATGTTTATTTTTTGCCCAATACTGAGATCCTAGACACCAATACATCGCTTCTGAATCTATAGACTGATCATGGAGAGGGCCATAGTCTTCGCCATCAAATAATATAATATCTATACCCGTTGGAAAGCGATCTGCCTGAGTAGACAAAATACGTGCTATTTCAAGCAACACGGCAACACCACTTCCACCATCATTAGCTCCATCAATAGGTTTATTTTTATCTTTTTCATCTTTATCAGCAAAAGGACGTGTATCCCAATGTGCTGCCAAAATAATTCGCTTTTTTTTGCTTGTATTATAACTTGCAATGATATTTCTTAAATGAAGTGTTTCATTTGTAAATGTGGTAGCTTGAAATGATTGAATCGTGACCTGGGCATTATAATCTTTAAACTGTGCAATCAAATAATCACCACATTGTTTATGACCTTTGCTGTTAGGAACACGAGGACCATAATGAAGTTGTTTCTGAATAAAAAAATAAGCAGAATCTGCTGAAAATGCAGGCGGCTTTATAGTTTTTAATACCAATGTCGTTTGATTACCAGCTTCAGTCGTTTTTTTTCTACTACAATAAGTTACAACAAATGATACAATCAAAAAGAATAACACTCTTCTCATCTTGTGATTTTTACCAAAAATAGAGATATTCAAGCAATTATTGGCAGATGTAGATATAACATATACATCACTCTAGTTATAATTGAAATAAAATAAGTATGGGTTCTTCTTTCCAATCTCTAAAAATAATTGAACTAGCAAGTGTTTTAGCAGGACCGAGTGTTGGGCAATTTTTTGCAGAACTGGGCGCCGAAGTAATTAAAGTTGAAAACAGTAAAACTAATGGCGATGTAACAAGAAGTTGGAAACTAGATACAGAACCTACCGAAACAGATATTTCTTCTTATTTTTCATCTGTTAACTGGGGAAAAAAATCTATTGGAATTGATTTGACCAAAGAAGAAGGTGTATCACTTGTTCATCAACTCATTAAAAAAGCTGATATTGTTCTAGTCAGTTTTAAACCAGGTGATGCAGAAAAACTAGGCGTCGATTATGCTACACTTTCAGCTCATCATCCTACATTGATTTATGGACATTTAACTGGCTACGGTATATATAGCTCTAAAGTAGGTTACGATGCGGTGATCCAAGCTGAAACAGGATTTATGTTTATGAATGGAGAAAAGGAAGGACCACCTGTTAAAATGCCTGTTGCTCTTATTGATGTGCTGGCAGGCCACCAACTTAAAGAAGGATTATTAGTTGCATTATATGAACGACTCTTAACAGGTAACGGATGTTATGTACACGTGTCTTTATTTGATACAGCTGTTGCCTCATTAGTTAATCAAGCTGCTCATTTTTTAGTAGCCCATCATATTCCACAACGTATAGGCTCCGAACACCCATCAATCGCACCCTATGGAAGTATATTTGAAACAGCCGATGGAGATCAGCTAATACTAGCTATAGGTAGCGATACACAATTTACAGCCCTATGCAAAATTATTAAAGCAACAGATTTAATAAATAATCCACGCTATCAAACAAACCAAGAACGCGTTAGAAATAAAAAAGAATTGATAGCATTACTACGTCAATACATTTTGATGCATACAAAAGAATATCTTTTAGCTGCATGCGAAAAAGAAAAAGTACCAGCCGGGCAAATCCGTAATCTTAAAGAATTATTTTCCAGTACCAATATTGAATCGATTATGCTTCAGAACTCTAACCTGAAAGGCATTAGAAGCTTTATAGCTCAATTTCATGAAAAATTTAAATCAGGATTATTATCAGACCCACCTCATTTAGGCGAGCATACCTTTTCTATTCTTAATACTATGGGTTTCAGTAAAACAGACATAGAACAGTTTATTAAAAAAAATATCGTCCATTAAAACTACATATATAATGCACTTTTTAAAAAAATACGTACTACTACTCACATCGCTCTGTTTTTTTACATTAGGGATATATTATTCATTAGAAAATTCAAAAAACAACCCATCGACAAGAGAAGAATTATTATCTGTTAATAAAGCTATTGGAAAAGAGCTCCAAATATTAAATCATACAGCCAATCAAATTAAAGAAAAAATAGAACAGAAAAAAAAATTATCATTCTATAAACTAAATACCATTACATCAGACTACCCCTTTTATATATATCGAAACCAACGCATACTCTACTGGTCAGATCATCATATGGTACCCGATTATCACTCTATCATAAACAATAAAACTTATTATTTTTATGAGTCGAGTGGTAGCCAATTTATTGTTTTAAAAAAAGAATTAAAAACCTCTAGTTCTACTTATACTATTTTTATTCTTTTACCTTTATCCATTAAACCTGCTATTCAAAATCGATATATATCCTCTTCATACCATGATCTATTGCCAAAAAATACACACCACTTATCGAATCAATTTGATAAACGATGGGGATATAATGTTTTTGGAAATGAAGGAAATTTTTTATTTTCCATATCTTTTTATCCTAAAATTCAATCCAAAACAACACCTACTACACCTAGTTTGTATTTTTTTATTTTCAGCATCTTTTTTCTACTTTTATTTAGCACCCTAACTAGTATTTCTTTTTTTAAAAAAAAATCATATTGGAAGTCCTTATTTATATTACTAACAGGAATAAGTCTGGGAATAGCCACTGCCGCCTATTTATTACTTTATTCGTATTCTATTTTTTCTGATACAATATCGTTTATCTTATTTAAAGAACTAGTTATATCCATTCGATATTTATTCATCTTTCTATTAATTTTATTTACCTTTCTTATTTTTATAGACATTAACTATGTTCGCCTTCGCATTGATTTATTTTTTAATTCGATCCAAAAAAAATATATAAAATACATTATAGCCTTTATAGGGCTATCTACTTCTTCTATAATAGTCGTTATCAATCATCAGCTTATCAATTTTCTTTTCGAACATTATGAATTACAAAATACACCATGGTTATATCTCGCACCTTCTGCAAAATCTATAATAAGCATATGTTGTGCACTATTACTAGCGTTTATCTATATCCTTTACGTAGGCATTACTCTTAAAAATTTACTAGCGATCTGGAGCAAAACCAAAACAGTGGCTTTATTAAGTATTATTCAGTTTTTAATAAGCTGCATAGTTTGCTTATCACATATAGAGTGGTTGTTTTTACTATCTATTCATACAGGCTACATCATTATATTATTATATCTCAAGCTTATACGACCAGTAGTTTTACTTAGATATTCATTCTTTATTTACTTGCTGATTGGCATTATATTTACAGCGGCACTCACAAGCTGTAGTTTCTATTTTTACAAGTCGGCTAATCTAAAAAAAGAAAAAGAGCAAATCGCTCATACCCTCTTAATCAAAAGTACATTTATAGATAAATTAATTTTAGAAGAAATTAGTCAGGAAATAAAAAAAGATACCACACTCCAATCTCTTTTTTTACCTCCAACATTAAATCATCTATTTCTAGTTGAAAAAATATATCAAAAACATCTTATTTATTACACAGATAGATATGACCTAAACTTATTTCTATTTGATAAAAAAGGGAAATCTATAAATCCAACTTTTAAAAAAACATATACTGACTTTAAAAAAGATATTTTAAAAACATTCACACCACAACTAGGGCAAAATAAAATTACGATATATAGTAAATCAACCACCCAAGTCAACAGCTATATAGAATTTATAGAAATAATGGGCAAGAGTAAAAATCCAATCGCATACATCGTCATTCAGCTAGACCCACGATTAAGTATTCCAAATAGCATATCCTATCCTCTATTAGCAACAATGCCTTTAACAGAACAATCATTGATTGAGCCTTATCCTTATGCCATCTATCAAAAAAATCAATTAACTACAAGTTGGGGCGGATTTGATTACCTTGCCCATATAGATAGCGTATTTCTTACCCATACGGATTTATTTAAAAAAGGCATCAAGCGAAACGGACTACATCATCAAGGATTTAAAGGAAAGGATGAGCGGATAGTTATCATATCTTCGAGAAAATCTTCGATATATTATTTCTTTTCCGTGTTTTGTTTTTTCTTCGTAAATTTTTTGATCCCTATTTTAATTATTTTACTCGGATACAGTATTTATTTTATTTTTTATAAGCCAACCCTTGGCCTCATTAGTCAATTACAGTTTTATTTAACAAGCTCATTTATTATCCCAATAGTCTTACTCAGTATTGTAATTATAGGGATAGTATCTATCAACTATCAACAATCATTTAAAAATTCATTTAGTAAAAAAGCTGAAAATATAAGCACACAACTCACTAGCCAACTTGAAAGCTATACTTCAAAAAAAATAAATAAAGAATCATTTTATTCATCTATTTATGAGCTGAGCTCACTAGCACAAGCAGATATCCATTTATATAGTACCAATGGCCGATTATTATTTTCAAGACAACCAATTCTTTATGAAAGACATTTTTTATCAAATTTTATAAATCCTATTGCTCTATCGACTATTACAGAGCTACGCATCAAGCAAATTGTTTTAAAAGAACACATTGGAAAATTTTATTACAATACAACCTATACTGCCATCCGATCATTCAAAACAGGCAAGCTTATCGGCATTCTCAGTATTCCTTTTTTTGATTCACAAACAGAGCTAAATAAACAACTAGTCAATATCATAAATACAAGCCTCGTTGTCTTTACTATTGTATTTTTAATACTTATGCTACTTCTTTATACAACATCTAGTATTTTTATTAGCCCTCTCCGATTGCTCACCGAAAAAATAAAACAAACAACACTTGTCAACAAAAACACACCTCTTTCTTATTCAAGACAAGACGAACTAGGCCTACTTATTAATGAATACAATAAAATGCTTATTACTTTAGAGGAAAACAAAAAATCAGTGAGTGAAAAAGAAAAAGAACTAGCTTGGCAAGAGATGGCACAACAAGTCGTTCACGAAATTAAAAACCCACTTACCCCTATGAAGCTTATTTTGCAACATATTAAAAAAATCATAAAAGAAATACCTGAAGAAAGCAAAAAAATAGTTTCTACATCAATCGATCGCTTATTAGAACAGGTTGATAGACTTAACGAAATCACTACATCATTTTCTGATTTTGCAGGAATGCCTCATATACAGCTAAAAAAAGTGGATCTAAATGCTTGCCTACACAACACAATAGAACTATATAAATTAAGCAATCCCCTTATAATAACATATTATCCTCCATCTTCTCCTTGTTTAATATTGGGAGATGAACAACTCCTTCAACGTATTTTTTTAAATCTCATCAGTAATGCGTTGGAAGCTATTCCGACTGATCGAAAAGGCGCTATAATCATTCGTCTAAACACAAACTATGAAATGAAGAATGCATACATAAGTATAAAAGACAATGGAATAGGAATTTCTGAATCTGTTAAGGAAAACATTTTTAATCCTTATTTTAGCACTAAAACAAGTGGAACAGGAATTGGCCTAGCTATTGTAAAACGTGGCGTAGAACAAATGAATGGAAAAATTATGTTCCAAACTGAAGAAAACAAAGGAACTGAATTTATAATTGAGTTTCCGATATTATAAAAATGAGGTTAAGCACATGGTGTCCAACCTCATTAAATTATTTTTTTGAAACAAGAAAATACTACAAACTATTCACTAGTCCATATGAACCGTATGTAATCATATAACTAAGTGTATAAGTGGGAAATGTTTTTTCAAACTCCTTCGTCAGATCAGCATAATTTACATTTTTCTTTTTTTCCTCCCATGTAACCCCAGGCAATGACCCTACATATAATTTGGTGATTTCTTGCGCTTTGTTTAAATAAGTTATCTGCGCAGGTATAACATCCATTAGTTTTCCTGACTTTCCACGACCTCCATATACTACCACATCAGACTTATACAAGGTTTGAATTTTTTTCAATACTGCAATCCAGTTTTCTGCAGAGTATGCTGTTTTATTATTAACAATAGGCCCTTCTAACCACGCATGAGCATCATAATGAACGAGATCGCCTACAATAAGAGAATTAAGAGATGGAATATATACTACTGTTTGATTAGTAGAAACACCACTCCTATTTAATTCCTGAATTTCTATCTTTTCTTTATTTTTTAAAGTCAATGTTTCTGTATCCCAATCATAGATATCTATTAACGGTAACTTAGGATATGTTTCTTCTGTAAACATTTTTGCCATATTCACAAAATAATTTTTTTTGTAATTATAGAGATCTTCTAAATATTTAAGAGTCGCTCTAGAACCCATTACTTTTGCCCCTGCTTTTCTAAAAACAGGTATTCCATTCACCTTGTCCGGATTAGGATGAGTTATAATTAAGTAAGTAATTGGATTGGTTGTTTTAGCTTTAATAAAATCAATACTTTTTTGTGCCTGCTCATATGTAAACTGAGCATCAATAGCAATCACTTCTTTACCGGTATCATAAAAAAATGTTTTAGTATTAAAACCATTCCCATCTGATTCAAATATATAAAGCTGACCTGCTTGAGCAAAGTGAGCAAAAGTTAAAGATAGAGTTATTAAAATACATGCTATCAATCTCATAATTTATTATAATGGGTTTAAAGTCAAGTAAATATAATTCAATTTA
Source organism: uncultured Cytophagales bacterium (assembly GCA_964418605.1). Taxonomy (GTDB): domain Bacteria; phylum Bacteroidota; class Bacteroidia; order Cytophagales; family Cyclobacteriaceae; genus CAYQLY01. The sequence goes on along the minus strand of CAYQLY010000002.1, from coordinate 68,300 downwards.
AATAATATGTTCTTTTCTATTTTATACTAACTTTTTATATCGAATCGGCTTAGGTTCTAAATCACCCAATCGTTTTTTCTTATTTTCCTCATAATCAGAGAAATTACCTTCAAAGAAAAAAACCTGAGAGTCGCCCTCAAATGCCAGTATATGCGTTGCGATACGATCCAAAAACCAACGGTCATGCGAAATAACAACAGCACATCCTGCAAAATTTTCAAGTGCCTCTTCTAGTGCACGCAATGTATTCACATCTAGGTCATTGGTTGGCTCATCAAGCAATAACAAATTAGCACCTTGTTTTAAAGTCATTGCTAGATGAACACGATTGCGCTCTCCACCTGAAAGCACACCTACCTTTTTTTCCTGATCACTACCTGTAAAATTAAATTTACTTACATAAGCCCGCGCATTAACAGACTTACCGCCTAAATTCATCAACTCCGTACCACCCGAAATAATTTCAAACACTGTTTTAGTGGAGTCCAACTGATCATGCTCCTGATCTACATAGGCAATTTGAACTGTGGAGCCAACTTCAAAACTTCCAGCATCTGGTTTTTCTTTTCCTGTGATTAACTTGAACAAGGTAGTTTTACCAGCACCATTCGGACCAATGATTCCTACAATGCCGCCCTGAGGAAGATTGAAACTTAAGTTCTCAAATAACAACTTATCACCATACGATTTTGATACATTTTTTGCTTCAATTACTTTGCTCCCCAATCGCTGTCCTGGAGGAATAAACAACTCAAGCTTTTCTTCTTTTTGTTTAGCCTCCTCAGATAATAATTTTTCATAGGAACTAATACGTGCTTTGGATTTCGCCTGACGAGCCTTAGGTGACATTCTCACCCATTCTAATTCACGTTCCAATGTTTTTTGTCGTTTAGATTCTGTTTTTTCCTCATTCGACAAACGTTGTTGTTTTTGTTCTAACCAAGATGAATAATTTCCTTTCCACGGAATACCTTCCCCTCTATCCAACTCCAAAATCCAACCAGCCACATTATCCAAGAAATAACGATCATGTGTAACAGCAATAACTGTTCCTTTATACTGCTTTAAATGTTGCTCTAACCAATGCACAGATTCTGCATCCAAATGGTTAGTCGGCTCATCTAACAACAATACATCCGGCTCTTTTAATAATAATCTACAAAGAGCTACTCGTCTTTTTTCACCACCTGAAAGATTTTTAATCAATGAATCAGATGGCGGACATCGGAGCGCATCCATAGCTTTTTCTAACCGATTATCCAACTCCCAGGCACCAACTTGATCTAATTTATCTTGAATAACACCTTGTTTCTCAATCAGCTTCATCATTTGTTCATCAGGCATAGGTTCACCCAATTTCAAACTAATGTCTTCAAACTCTTTTAACAGTTGTACAATTTCTTGAACACCTTCTTGAACAATCTCTTTCACCGTTTTGCTGCCGTCCAACTTAGGCTCCTGTTCAAGATAACCAACGGTATACCCTGGCGAAAAAACAACCTCTCCTTGAAACTCTTTATCAAGACCTCCAATAATTTTCAATAACGTCGATTTACCCGACCCATTTAGTCCTAATACTCCGATTTTGGCTCCATAAAAAAAGGATAAGTAAATATTCTTTAGGACCTGTTTCTTAGGAGGATATATCTTATTAACTCCTGCCATCGAAAAAATAATTGTTTCATTCCCCATATATAAAATCTTTAAGTTTGCAAAAATGGGTAAAAAATAACAAATGCCTTTTTATTTTTAATCAAAATTGCGTATTTTTATATACTAAACTTAACAACAAGTCATATATGAGTAACCAAACGATGAATTCGAAAGTTGTTTCTAAAGGAAAAAAGGGTGGTAAAGAATCCTCGGATTATGCATACATTAAAGATGGGAGTGTTTATCTAAAGCCATTTCTAACATTCCCTGAAAGAAAAATTGGAGTTGTAAAAGAAAGCGATGAACTCGCTATTGCCTATTTTATTAACCGATTTGAACTATTTCGTAAAAAAGTAGATGATCTAGTTAAATCTATTGACGAAGCACAAAATAAAGGATCTTTTCTTATGAAATTACTCCATTTAAAAAGTCAAATGGGTGAATTTAATGCTATAGGAGATTTTAGTGCACTACTAGAAAAACTAGAGCAAGCAGAAGAAAAGATTAATGAAATCATAGATAAAAATAGAATTAAAAATCTTGAAGCAAAAACTACCCTTATTCAAGAGTTTGAAGCTTTAATGAATGGTAAAAATAAAGTTGAAAAATGGAAAGATTTTTCATTAAAGTTTAATGAAATCAAAGATAAATGGATTAAAATAGGCTCTGTAGCCAAAGAATATCAAGACGCTCTAACAGAAAAATTTGTGCTATTTAACGAGCTATATATTGAAAGAAAGAACGCCTATTACGATGATCTAACAAAAACTATTTCTGAACGCGTTAAAAAATATGAGCAGATTATAGCAGATGCCGAAAGTATTTTAAAGAAAGGGACTACAACACCTGAAGTGATTCGACAAATTAAAACACTGCGATTTCAATGGAAAAAAGTAGGTATGATTCCTAAAGAAAAAGCAACCGAACTCAAAAACATATTTCAAGATACTATATCAAGTGTAAGCCACTTATTGGTTTACACTCAAAAATATGATAAAGCTGAAAAGCCATGGGACGATATTTGTAAAGAAGTTGAAAAGTTAGCAGGCCAATCAGATAAAGATGCTGTTGCAAAACTAAAAGAAATACAAGAACGATGGAGAAATTTAGGAAAACTGACCACCAAAAATTCCAAAAAACTTGTAATGCGATTTATTGCGGCCGTAGACAAAGTATATGAGCTATTCTACTTGGACAAAGAAGCCGTTAGAAAATTTGGTGACTTTTTTGAGCGAAGTGAATTAGAGCAAACTCTTATCAAAATAAAAATGCTCAAAGAATATATTACTTACGCTGAAGAAAACAAAGGCAATATGGCTGACTCTGATCCTAAAAGCCAAGCTTTGTTGAAACGCAAAGTCTATGCACGAAAAGAAATTCTTAAAGACTTAACAGATAAAGTAACTTCAAAGAAAATTTAGACATCTTTCTTTAGTAAAAACTACGTTAGCTCTTTCAAAGCTCGATCCAATCGAAGCACTATTTCTTCTCTACCAATCTCTTGAATCACAAGCATAAGATCAGGGCCAGATGTTTTACCTGTAAGAATAACGCGTATAGGCTGCAACACTTTCCCTATTTTTATATCTTTTTTATCTAAAATAGCCTGCAAGCCTTTCTTAATAGATTCTGCCACAAAAGACTCCATCTTTAGAACCTCCTCCTTAAATTGACTCACTACTACTTGAAGAGTATTATCCCATTTGTCTTTTACTATTTTTAAATCAGAACTATCCGGTGATTGGAAAAAAAATAATGTTTCAGTTGTTAAGTCTTTAGCAAAATAAACTCGGTCTTTCACTAATTCACATAATTTAATTGCCTTATCTGTCGATACAACTATACCTATCTTTTTCAAATCCTCTACAAGATAAGCTGCCAACTCTTGATTGTTTTTCTGTTTCAAATAGCACTGATTATACCATTTTGCTTTTTGAATATCAAATTTGGCTCCTGATTTTCCAATCCGCTCCAGTGAAAAGCTCTGAATTAATTCCTCTTTAGTAAACAGTTCTTGTGGAGTTCCTGGATTCCACCCCAATAAGGCTAAAAAGTTAATAAGTGCTTCAGGCAAATACCCTTCTTCTCGAAATCCTTTTGACACATCACCCGTTTCAGGATCTTTCCATTCTAAAGGAAACAAAGGAAATCCATGCTGCTCAGCATCTCTCTTACTTAGCTTACCTTTACCCTCAGGCTTGAGTAATAATGGGAGATGTGCAAATGCAGGCATTGTATCTTCCCAGCCAAAAAAAGTATACATCAATACATGATGCGGAGCAGATGGAAGCCACTCCTCTCCACGTATCACATGTGAAATTTGCATAATATGATCATCAACCACATTGGCCAAATGATAGGTAGGCATACCATCTGACTTCATCAATACTTTATCATCGAGCGTAGAAGAATTAACCATAACCCATCCACGTATATTATCCTTCAAACGAATTTCTTCTTTTCGTGGTATTTTCAAACGTATGACATATGGCAACCCAGCTTTTAATTTTTCTTTTACTTCCTCCTCAGGCAGTGTTAATGAGTTTTTCATCTGCATGCGAGATATAGCATTATATTGAGGAGAAGGAACTTTAGCAGCCTCTAAACGAGCCCGCATCGCTTCTAATTCTTCAGGTGTATCAAATGCATAATATGCATGTCCTTTTTCAATTAATTGCATCGCATAATCCCTATAAATAGATTTACGCTCTGATTGTTTATAAGGTTGAAATGGGCCGCCTTGCTCAGGACCTTCATCTGGACTTATTCCGCACCATTTTAAAGATTCTATAATATACTTTTCCGCGCCAGGCACAAACCGATTTTGATCTGTATCCTCTATACGAAGAATAAAAACACCTCCCGTTTTTTTAGCAAGAAGATAATTATAAAGAGCTGTTCGAACCCCTCCAATGTGTAAAGGGCCTGTTGGGCTTGGTGCAAATCGTACACGTACAGGTTTTTCCATTTTTTTATTCTTTTATAGCAATACACGAAATTTCAATACGAGCATTTTTGGGTAATCTGCTCACTTCCACTGTCTCACGTGCAGGTGGACTATCTTGAAAATACTGCCCATAGATAGCATTCATCTTAGCAAATTCATAAAAATCTATCAAAAAAACAGAACATTTCACAACATGTGAAAAATTCATATTCGCTTCTTGAAGTACAGCTTCTATATTTTTAAGAACCTGGTGTGTTTCCTCCTCAATACTCTTATTGAGTAAAATACCCGTTTCAGGGTCTAGAGCAATCTGACCAGATACATAAAGTGTATTGTTGCTTAAAATAGCTTGACTATAAGGCCCTATGGGCGCTGGGGCTTTTTTACTTTGAATGATTATTTTCATTACTTTGATTTTTTTAATTGCTTTGTGATTAACTTTGTCCAAAACAGCTGAACTCAAATATAGAAAAATATGAGAATACTAGTCATAGGAGACGCGACGTGCATGAAGGAAACAATAAATAAGTTTACAACCAAGCATAGCTATATCCATCATACAGACTATGTATTTAACCATAATATTCTATTAGATGTAGATCTTATTATCGATTTTTTAATAGCCGATTATCCTGAAAATTTAAACATCTATCAAAATACAAAACATGGTTTTATATTTTTAAATACAATAAAAACAACATTAGCCAAACTTTTCTTTCAAGCAAAATTAAACAACACCGACCTACAAGATCGATGCATTGGCTTCAATGGATGGCCTACATTTTTAAATAGAGAAATTATAGAAGTAACAACACTAACTAAATCTAATCACTCTTCTCTATTTAATTTATTTAAAGAACTAGAAACCTCTTTTCTTTTTGTAGAAGATCGTGTAGGCATGGTCATGCCACGCATTATTTGCATGATCATTAACGAAGCATTTTACACCTTACAAGAAGGTACTGCATCAGAAGAAGATATTGATATTGGAATGAAACTTGGAACAAATTATCCTTACGGACCTTTTGAATGGGCATCCCAAATAGGAATCAAGGCTATTTATGAACTCTTAGAATCACTTTATCATGATACTAAAGATGAACGTTATAAAATAGCTGTATCATTAAGAGAACGCTATCTATTACATAAGTATTAGCTTTTTATAAATCGAATGGTTCGACGTAATCCTTCCAATCGAGTCCGCTTCAAAGGAGATTTTTTAAATAATTGATCAAATGCTTCTTGTGTTAATTCTTCCCATTCTTGATTAGTCATGGTTGTTAATTCAGGAATAGGCTGAAATTCCTGAAATGAAGTAGGTCGTGAAAATCTATTCCATGGGCAAACATCTTGACAAATATCACAGCCAAATACCCAATTATTAAATTTTCCTTTTACGTCAATAGGAATATCTTCTTTCAACTCAATTGTAAAATAAGAAATACACTTACTTCCATCTACTACATAAGGCTCATGAATAGCATTGGTAGGACAAGCATCCATACATCTAGTACATGTTCCACAGTAATCAGCAATGGCATGATCATAATCCAAGACAACATCTAAAATAATTTCACCAATAAAGAAAAAGCTTCCATACGATTTAGTAATGAGATTACTATTTTTTCCTATCCACCCAAGGCCACTTCGAGAAGCCCAAGCTTTATCCATAACTGGGCCCGAATCCACAAAAATTCGGGCATTCACTTTTCCTATTTTATCTTCTATAAATAAAAGAAGCTTTTTTAACCTCTCTTTAATAACAATATGATAATCTATACCATAAGCATATTTTGAAACTTTATACGTCTCAGAACTAGACAATGCTAAATCTTTATCTGGAAAATAATTAGCTAAAACAGAAATAATAGACTGCGCACCATCCACCAGTTTTCGTGGATCTAATCGTTTATCAAAATGATTAGCCATATAATACATATGACCATGCTGATTTTGATTAAGCCATTTTTCAAGTCGAGGAGCTTCATCTTCCAGAAATTGAGCTTTTGCAATTCCACAAAAATCAAAACCCAATTCTTTTGCTTTTTGTTTAATGGCTAAAGAATGCATTCGAGGAGATGATTGATTCATTAAAAAAATCTAATGATTTATTTAAGAGACTAAAAAGTGGAGAATACCGGATTCGAACCGGTGACCTCTTGCATGCCATGCAAACGCTCTAGCCAGCTGAGCTAATCCCCCAATTATTTTTGTAAAGATATCGTATTTTGATGAAACTTAACGATCATATAAAACAAGGAGGTTTATAAAATACGGCGAATTAATACTAATTTTTTCAAATAATGTGGTGCTAATAAATTTTCCTCTATAACTCCTTTTTGTGTAGAGGAATGTATGAACGTAATTTTTTTCTTGGAAATACTCGTAACCAAACCAACATGTGTTATTTTTTTCCCTCTTTTAAATGCAAAGAACACCATATCTCCTCTCTGAATATTTTTTAATTTGACCCTTACCCCGATTTTACTTTGTTCTTTAGAAGTTCTAGGAATAGACACATCGACTTTATTAAATGAATTACGTAATAAGCCTGAGCAGTCTATCCCTTTGGAAGTAGTACCACCATATTGATACGGAGCACCTATGTATGACCGCGCTGTTTTAATAACTTTTACTATTTTATCATCGGCTAGACGTAAGCTATTTCTCTCTTTGCAAGATATGATAAAAAATACTATTATTATCTTAATAAGAATTATAAATGATTTAAATATTTTCATATATTTATTTGTGAGATAAAATTGGTTTCTTACAATAAAAATGTTAAATTTAAAGAACATAAAAATTTAACAATAACCCAAAACATTCAAAAATACCTATGAATACAGAAGAAAAAAAAGGATTTCTTTTGCTCAAGTCAGTCATCTTCCATTACCATGGCTTGGACTATGAAGAGCAAAAAAAGTTAGAAGACTCAGCAACTACATTGGATGCCAAAGATGAGCTTCAATGGGCGAATCGATTTATCAGCCAGGATTATTACACAGCTTTCGACAGGGCAAGAAAATATTTAAAAGATATTATGGGTAGTTTATCTAAAGAAAAAAAACTATCTTACCTTGAGAGCCTATGGAAAGAAGTATGTGAAAAAGGCTATATCACAGAAATGGAAGCAGCTGCTTTATTAAAAGTAGCAAAGGATTGGGATGTAGAAATGGAGCTTATAACATTAGTTAAAGAAACGACTGCATCTGCCTTAACTGCTTAATTAATAAAACAGAATTAAATTAAAAAAGGCCTTATTAATAAGGCCTTTTTTAATTATTAAAGCTTGAATTCTTTTCTAATCGCATTCACATAATCTAACTTCTCCCATGTAAAAAGTTCTACTGGAACTTTTTTAACCACTTCCTTTCCATCATGAATACGCTTAAACTCCTTTGTAACTATTTTATTTTCTCTGCCCATATGACCATATGCCGCTGTTTCAGAATAAATAGGATTTCTTAATTTTAAACGCTGTTCAATAGCATAAGGACGCATATCAAATAAACGCTCTATGCGTTTAGCTATTTCACTATCGGATAGTTTAACTTTAGACGTGCCATACGTGTTAACATAAATACCCATTGGTTTGGCTACGCCAATAGCATAAGAGACCTGAACCAACAACTCATCACATACACCAGCCGCTACCATATTTTTAGCGATGTGGCGTGTAGCATATGCTGCTGAGCGATCTACTTTTGAAGGATCTTTTCCCGAAAAAGCGCCTCCCCCGTGTGCACCTTTACCTCCATACGTATCAACAATGATTTTACGACCTGTTAAGCCTGTATCACCATGCGGACCACCAATCACAAATTTTCCTGTTGGGTTAATATGATAGATGATTTTATTATCAAATAATTTTTGTAAAGCAGGCTTTTTTAATTTTTTAATTACACGAGGAATAAGTATATTAATCACATCCTGACGAATCCTATCATTCATTTTTTTATCTGAATCAAAATCATCATGCTGAGTAGATAACACGATCGTATCTATACGAACAGGGCGATGGTTTTCATCATATTCAATAGTAACCTGACTTTTAGCATCTGGCCTTAAATAAGGCATTTGTTTTCCTTCTCGTCGAAGTTGAGCAAGCTCAAACAATATCTTATGCGCAAGATCTAAAGCAAGAGGCATATAATTGTCTGATTCATTTGTAGCATATCCAAACATCATACCTTGATCACCAGCCCCTTGATCTTCTTTTTTCTTTTTATCAACACCTCTGTTAATGTCTGCAGACTGTTCATGAATAGCAGATATAATACCACATGAATTAGCTTCAAACATATACTCTGATCGTGTATAGCCAATCTTCTTAATAACTTCTCGTGCAATTTGTTGAACATCCAAATAGGTATTCGATTTAACTTCACCGGCTAAAACCACTTGACCCGTCGTAACGAGTGTTTCACAGGCTACTTTTGAATCTGGATCCCACGCTAAAAAATGATCAATAAGCGCATCAGATATCTGATCGGCTACTTTGTCCGGATGACCCTCGGATACAGATTCGGAAGTGAATAGATATGCCATTTTAAAAGATTATTTTTTTACCTCCAAAATTATAATAATATTCACGATATATAAAACTTTTTATATGAGATTGCAGAAGATTCATCTTGTTAATTTTAGAAACTATACGCAATCAGAATTTACTTTTTCTACTAAATATAATTTTATAATAGGATTAAACGGGGTTGGTAAAACCAATTTATTAGAAGCTATTACCTATTTATGTTTGGGGAAAAGTGGTTTTGGACACTTAGATCAACAAAATATCAAGAAAAATGAAAAATTTTTCTTTTTAGAAGGCCTCATTACCTCTGCTCATTCTAGCTCTCATATTACCTGTTCTTTTGACGGAAAAAAGAAAATCCAGCTTGATCAAAAAATGATTTCTAAAATAAGTACTTATGTAGGCAAATTCCCTATAGTAATATCTTCACCTGATGATATAGACATTATCAAAGGTGATGCGGAGAATAGAAGACGATTTTTTGATAGCCTATTATGTCAACTGGATAAGGTTTACTTACAAACATTAATTCACTACAACCATACTCTTAAACAACGAAATAGTCTTCTAAAACAACTCGTTTTTCAAAAAAAACATCCAGATGCCGATTTATTAAATTTATATGATCAACAGTTATTAGACCATGGGAAAATACTTTTTCAGAAACGCCGTGATATGATCGCTGAATTTTTAGCGCTTTTTACATATAGATATTCCCTTTTCAAGGAATCTGAACAAGTTGGCATTACCTATCAAAGCGATTTTAGTCAACCGGATATCGAATCTATTTTTAAGAAATCAAGACAAGATGACTTTCGGTTCCAACGAACTACTGTGGGTATTCATCGCGATGATTTAGTATTTACATTAGAGAATCAACCACTTAAACGATTTGCCTCTCAAGGACAACAGAAAACATTCCTTATTTGTCTTAGATTAGCTCAAATGGATTTGTTATTTAAACACCTGACTATTCCTCCGTTGCTTTTACTCGATGATCTCTTTGATAAATTAGATATAGATCGCATTCATCACTTACTCAAAATAATACAATCACCTACTATCAAACAAGTTTTTATTACACAGGCTAATGAGCAACTGGGAGAAAATGATTTATATAAAACCATTAAAGACGATGTATCTTTTTTTCGATTAGGGCTATAATATACTTTTTTACTTTAATGCAAATTACTGTTGCATCAAAAAAGCTTTGATATACTCATCAATATCACCATTCATCACATTTTGAACATCTGACCGTTCCACACCTGTACGAGCATCTTTCACCATTTTATACGGATGCATAACATAACTTCGTATTTGAGATCCAAAGTCTACTCTTTTTTTAGAGCTTTCCGCTTTTGCTTTTTCTTCATTGCGTTTTTCTAACTCGATTTGATAAAGCTTAGATTTAAGCATTTTCAATGCATTTTCTTTATTTTGAAGTTGGGACCGCTCTTGCTGGCACTCAATAATAATGCCGCTGGGTTTATGCCTCAGGCGTACAGCTGTTTCTACTTTATTTACATTTTGCCCTCCTTTACCGCCCGCACGATAAGTTTCCCATTCGATATCAGCGAGGTTCACTTCAACACTAATCGTATCATCAATGACAGGGTAAACGAATACGGAAGCGAAAGACGTATGCCTTCTTCCTCCTGAATCAAAAGGGGATATACGCACCAATCGATGCACACCAATCTCCGCTTTAAGATAGCCATAAGCAAAAGGACCATCTATTTCTAATGAGGCAGACTTAATTCCAGCACCTTCACCAGGCTGATAACTCAACTCTTTAACTACATAGTCATGTTTTTCCCCCCATAAAATATACATACGTAAAAGCATATCTGCCCAATCCTGACTTTCGGTTCCCCCAGCACCTGAATTGATTTCAAGAACAGCGCTTAACTGGTCTTCTTCAGCGCTAAGCATCTTCTTCAATTCCAATTCTTCAACCGATTGATGAAGATGCTGGTAATCTTTATCAATTTCTTGTTCAGAAACATCGCCAGCCTGAAAAAATTCATGCAATGTTTCTAAATCCATAAGTCCTTTTTCAAGAGTATGATAACTTTCTGTCCAAATTTTAAGTGTTTTTATCCCTTTAAGAATCTTCTCAGCTTCTTTAGAGTCATTCCAAAAATCAGATGCCAGTGTTTTTTTTTCTTCCTCTTGAATAAGAGCTACTTTACGATCGTAGTCAAAGATAGTGCCGCAAAGCAGCAATTCGTATTTTGAGATCTTTTAGTTGGTCGTTTGTCATTATACATCATTAAGAGCGCTAAATTATAAAATAATAAATAAAAAAAGGGAAGTTTAACTAAACTTCCCTTTCTGCTATTGTAAAAAAACTATTACTCTAACTTTCGATAAGAAAAATAGAAAAAGTTAAACTTACCAGGTCCACCATAAAAAGAACTACTCGCTATTCGGAGTAAAAAATAATCGCCATTAGGTACTTTAACCACATATACCTGCCCCTCTAAAGGCTTTCCTACTAAATATGGATAACTCTTGCCTACAGCGACCTTGGCATCAAAATGAGTCAGAGCTGCTGCCTTGGTGGCTGTATAATAAAAAGTTTGAGCTGCCATACCATCCCCATAATAAACATACTTGGTAGAATTAAGAGGATTAAAAAGCACAAAGTCACACCCACCTGCTACTCCATATATATTTCCATCTATAAAAGCTGCAAGGTCAGCATCTTTCTGATTTGCTGGATAGTTGGGAACATACTCCATTTTATTAAAATCCCAACCCACATAATCTACAACGGAAGGATAAGGTGTATCTTTATCAAAAAGTACCACAACTTGTTCACTATAAAGGGTCCATTCCTCACTATAACCATTAGGAGCCGTCATAGTAAATTTAAGAGGCTTAGTTAAATCTACGAGTTGACGGTTTATCGGAATAGTCATACCAAATGGAAGATCAAAACGCACTTCAATAGATCGAGGAGATCCAGAGCCTAAAAAATATGTAACGTAATCAAAGTCTATTCTTTTATTAACATAGTCTACATTCTCATAATTAAATGTACTAGACCCTGCATCGAAAGCATCTATCACAAAAAGTATAACCCTAATCGTCCAATTTTTTTGACTATCGCCTTTAACAACCTGTACATTAAGTGGAGTAGTAAAGTTATAATTCATTCCTTCAGCCAATGGATTTCCCATGTACATAATACTCCCTTGAGAAGAAGCCCAAGCTTTAGTCACCATCAGGTTAGCTAAGTTAGCATTATATGGGACATAGACATAAACCTGCGAATTATCAAAGTCAATAAGTGTCTTTCCTAACTGACCAGCAATAGTAAAGTCCGTGATATCTAGACGTCCACCCATTAAACCTGCATCTGTTGAATTAGCAGGCTCAACCACAGGTTGTCTAGCACATCCAAACAAAAGACCAAGTAGACCTACTAATGCTATTGATTTAAATATTGTTTTCATAACCAATCTATTCTTTTTTTCTATCATTTAGATTTTACTCAAGTAATCGGTAGTTGAAGCTAAAATAAGATTCATTGGGAAATTTATCATATCTATCAATTGGAAAAGAAATTAACACATACTTGCCATTATCCAATTTTAAAATATAAACTTGATTCATAGCAGGATACCCCCCCACCTTATTTGAGTTAGGATCTGCTGTGGAAGAGCCAGATACATACATTGCAAAAAAACTCTTGGCATCTGCCAATGTTCCGGTTTGAAAAAAAGTCTTAGCAGCGGCGTTATCACCATAAAAGACAAATCGTGTTTTATTAACAGATGGATACGATGGTTGAGTTTGATCTAACCCCCCAGCAGCAGCATTAACATTGCCAGCATTGTCATCATAATAAAGAATAATATCATTACCTGCAGGACTGGATGTATTATTCACATAAGCCATGGATGTAAAATTCCAACCTGACTTATCTCCATTAGGGCTAGCTGGGGTTGAGAACTCATGCAATATCACCCGATGTGTAGTGATTAATGTCCACTGCTCACTATATCCCTTCACCTTTAAATCAAACGTCGTAGATTTTGGAATTGCTCCAATAGGCGCTACTAAATCTATAGGCTCTGTAATGGAAGTAGAAGCTCCCATAGGTAATGTAAATTGAACTGGTGTTTCTTTTGGAGAGCCATATTGAAATTCTACCGTGATGGTTTTCATTGCTGCATTAATAACAGGTGCAGCTACCATACCAGGTATGGTCATAGCTTGTATGGTCAAGGGGGTTACACGAACCGTCCACTGGCTTGTTTTGCCATCTTCACTTTGAATAAGGAAAAGACGTGGCATAGTGAAGTCGACCATCGTATTAGGCACTACCGTGCTGCCATTATATACGACTTCTGTACGAGCCGATGATTCTATTTCAGTAATCACTGTATTAGCCAGATTATGGTTGTATGGAACAAATACAACGACATTACGTGTTGCATAGTCAATGTACACATCGCCTAGCTGACCATTAACTCTAAATTTTGTAAGTTCTAATCGAACTTTAATTTCACTAAGGGTATTATCCGCAGATGGCTGAAGGTTTTGCCGAGTACAAGAACTAATAAAAAACAATGTTGTGACTAAAATTCCAAAAAAGTTATTTTTTCTCATTTTTTTCTATAAATTTATTATTTTCTAAAAATCTCATCTTAATTTGGGTGCATTATACTCAATTTCAATTGATTTTACAAATTTATTTTTACTTTTTTCAAATCATACCTTTGCCATAAAAACAATATCCCAACTTGGATCAGTCTTACTGATTAAGGATAATAAAATAAGAGATATACCTATCCCCCCTTCAAGCCAACCAAATGATGAAGAATACGTAGTTGGCTTATCTTTATCGCGGTGAGCAAAGAAAAATCCACCCATACCTAATTCAGGTTTACGCATACGAAGTGTTTCGTCTAACCAGTATACAACGGCCTCCTTAAACTCTTCCTTTTGAGTAGCTTGATAAAAGCGATTATAAATATGAACCAACCCCATTCCACCATGACATAACCCCGTATCTACAACTCCCGATTGATCTAATTTTCGTTTAGTCGAAAGTAAAGCTACATCAACCGCTTTTTGGATCCACTCTTGATTTTGAGTATATAGACCAGCTTGCAAAAGCACAATGCTTACGCCTGGATCGCCATAACACCAGGCCAAACGTGAAGCAGGTCGATCAGATTCAACTTGATCATCTACGGTGTAGTCAAATGAATAATCTTTATTTTTTACACTATAGTACAGCAACCAATTCATACTTTGAGTAAGAAGTTGTTTGGTTTTTTCAGGATTCACACCTGCTTTGTAGATATGAGCCAATAAGCCTGTAATGGCAGGCATGCCATGAGCTACACCAAGATTTAATACGTCTTTAGGTTTTCCATTTTGATAATTTTCAACATCCCAATGTCGGTACTCGCGCCAATAAATACCGTGTTCATCCTTTTCGGACATGGACTCAAAAAGATCAACTAATTTTTCTAAATATTTTTTTGCACCAGGATGCGGCATGCGTTCAAGTAAATAAATCCCTTGACCAACCATGCCAGCTAACAGGTCATAGTTTTTTAATTCAAAATTCTTTTCTATTCCAGTGAATACGTGTGAATCAATTTCATCCAAATTAGCAGGATCAAATCCTTCAAAATAACCAATATTAGCGAGGTGCTGATAAACCCAAGCTATACCTGCAAATCCATAGTGAAGAGAGCTATCCATGGTTTCATTTTCCAATGCATGCGTTACTTCTCCAAGCAGTTCTTCTATTTTCTCCGTGTATTTAGCTAGACCTTCTTTTTCAACATATCCTAACAATGTAATTAAGCCAACTTTGCCAGCTACTAAATTAAAGAATTTGCTTTCTGGATTTTCAGACTCAATAATGGCAGGAACAAGCTCCTTAATTATTTTTTTAATTTCCTTTTCCCGTTCAGGAAGTATGGGATTCCATTTCATGATTTTTATAGCTTTTCTTATATATTATTTTTTCGAAATATAGGAATAAAAAGGAGTATTAGCGATATTTGTAATATATACTTCAACTATGATGCAATGGATCGGTGTGTGTATTCTTTCAGGACTATCTTTATGGTATGTTATAAAATTAGCTGTACGCTCTATTAAAAAAGCTAAAGATTCCAGCTCATCATGTCCATCATGTGGTTGTGATAAGTTAATTAAAAAAAAGAGCTAGGCCCTTTATGTATAAAGCGACTATCCGAGCCCATTTTTGGGATTGGATAAAAACATTGAGCGAAGAAGATCATCATCATTGTAGTCAAATCATTGTAGAGCAATTTTTTAATCATATTATTCTAGATCATGTTGAAACCATTCATATATTCTTGCCTATTCAAAAAAACAAGGAAGTAAATACATGGCCGCTTATTCGCAGATTATGGGAAAAACATCCTCACATCAAAACAATAACATCGATAAGTAATTTTGAAGATTTTTCAATGCGTCATTTTATTTTTTCCTCTTCAACGGAGATCAGAGAAAATAGCAAGGGTATTCCAGAACCTGTAAATGGTAAATTATTCACAGACTCATTAGATATGATTATCGTTCCGTTGTTAGGATTCGATATCAACGGACATCGTGTTGGTTATGGCAAGGGATTTTATGATCGTTTTCTCGCTCATTATCCAACAGCTATTCGCATAGGCTGTTCACTAGTTGAGCCAGTAGATTGTATTAATGATGTGCATGAGCATGACATTCGCTTACACCATGCTAGCACACCTTTCAAGTGGTACACATTTGAATAAGCTAGCTATATATATTCAAAATAATCAATTAGTCCCCCAATTTGTTTTTTATCGAGTTGAATGATCAATAAGGGTGAAAAGTATGAAATATGTGTTTTTTGCAGAGCACTAAACTCGTCTCGTATTTTGCTGGCGACCGACTCTCCTTCCTTTTTATACAATCCATAATGTAAAATATTGTAAACTACTTTTACATGAAAAGGGGCAATTTCTATAGCAGAAGATATTTTTGCCAACTGGCTTTTAGCAGGTATATTTTCATGTAAAAGAATATGAAAAAGAGTAATAAGAATTTGAACCTCTATCATTGCTGTAGGAAATATAGACATATCTACATCCTTAAGTAGCTTTTTCAACCACCGAATAGCCTCTTCATACCGTTCAGAATAATAACAGGAAATACTTCGATACACCATGTATGCAAAAAAGCTAGGCACATCTTTAGGATCAGGCTCAAAATCATACAGTAAGGTAATATTGTTTTTGTATAACTCTTTTTCTTTTTTAACAGAAACTAAATGGTGTATATGCGTAATTAAGAACTGAGGAGGATAGATATACAAATGATAGTTAGAAAGTAAGAAAGATAAAGACGGCTGTATGGCTTTCATAGACTTGTCTGCGGACGTATTATCACCTATCAACACATAGTATATATATTGCAATACATCAAAAACAATATATAACTGCTGATATAGTGTATCATATCGATACGATTTAAAAATCCTATTAATTTCTTTAAATCGTTTTTCAACATCTTGTAAATCAGGCTTAGATTCTATTACTAATTGATAAAAAAGATACACAACCGATTCATGTATATAAAGACGGTGAGATGTATAAAGCTTATTAATATTTTGTATTTCATTGCTAATAAATGAGAGCGGTATTAAGTCTTGTGGTTTTGCAGTTAAGCTATAAACACCATACTTTTTAAAAAACTCTGCCACTAAATCTTCTACTTTATCAACCGCAAGCATGTAAGCTATATGTTTATTATAAAGTTGAGAATAGGTAAAATATTCGGGTGAATTAATATGAATACGTTTAAGTGTTTTATAAACAATGGTTAGCTCATTTGATAAGTCACTTTTGAGAAGTTCTTTTTCCAATCGTTTCAACACCATAATAGCTACGTGTTGTTTTTTTGTAAGAATAAATTGATTGATGGCAGCTACTTTACGACTGAGGTCACTGCGTGGAGTATCCATTTGTTCTAAAAGATATTCTTCTATTTTACTCTGTAAACGAGAGCACAAGGCATAATAACTGGTTCCATAAAGATTCAACGCCCCCTGAATCTGCTCTTCTGAAAGTTTATCTTCACGTAAATAGCGGAATAATTTAGCGGCCTGTTCGGCTTCACTATTAACAAGTGAATTATGAATAGATTGAAACTCAGCAGCTGCAAGTTGATAAATACTATCTTTTAATTTAGCCATGCCATTAAAAAGTGTCGTGTTTTTTTTAAAAAGCCATTTTAAATTATTGCTAATTTAACACAGTTTTGGTATCTAACAAATAATTAATTATAAACCTTGAAAATAGATTCAAACCCCGTACAAGGCAACATGAGATTTCAGTTAGAGCCCTTAAACTGTATTTCTACACTAAATCTTACAAGAGGCCATTTTAAGCACTAAAAGCATATTTTTTATATGATTCAATGATTAAGATTACCCTTGCATGAATCCTCTGATTCATGTAGCTTTGCAATCCCTAATAGATAACAATGAAAGAGAATAATCATACCACCAAACGTATTGGTAAAGTCGTACAAGTGATTGGGCCTGTGGTCGATGTAAGTTTTGAACATACATCATCTACACTTCCTCAACTATTAGAAGCCCTGGAAATCACTAGACCTAATGGACAAAAAGTGATTCTTGAGTGCCAACAACATTTAGGTGAAGATCGCGTGCGCACAATCGCCATGGATAGCACGGAAGGTTTATACCGAGGAATGGAAGTAATAGCTACCAATTCACCTATTCAAGTACCTATTGGAGACGATATTAAAGGAAGATTGTTTAATGTAGTAGGTGAAGCGATTGATGGCTTACCTCAACTGAAAAAAGATAAAGGATTACCTATTCATCGTCATGCACCTCGATTTGAAGACCTTTCTACATCAACAGAGGTTTTATATACAGGTATTAAAGTCATTGATCTATTAGAGCCTTATATCAAAGGGGGTAAAATCGGCTTGTTTGGAGGGGCAGGTGTAGGAAAAACAGTATTAATTCAGGAATTGATTAATAACATTGCCAAAGCCTATTCAGGATTATCAGTATTTGCAGGTGTAGGTGAGAGAACACGCGAAGGAAACGATTTAATGCGTGAAATGATTGAAGCAGGCATCATTCAGTATGGAGATAATTTTAAACATTCGATGGAAAAAGGTGGATGGGATCTGAGTAAAGTAGATATGGCTACCTTAAAAGATTCAAAAGCAACATTCATTTTCGGCCAGATGAATGAACCTCCTGGAGCTCGTGCTCGTGTAGCGCTTTCAGGATTAACGATAGCTGAATATTTCCGTGATGGAGATGGCGAAGGAAAAGGAAAAGATATTTTATTTTTCATTGATAATATTTTCCGGTTCACACAAGCAGGGTCAGAGGTGTCTGCTCTACTAGGACGAATGCCTTCTGCGGTAGGCTACCAACCAACATTGGCTACTGAAATGGGCGCTATGCAAGAACGCATCACATCAACTAAAAAAGGATCCATTACATCTGTACAAGCGGTATATGTTCCAGCTGATGACTTAACTGATCCGGCACCAGCTACAACATTTAGCCACTTAGATGCAACCACTGTACTCAGTAGAAAGATTGCTGAGTTGGGTATTTACCCAGCAGTAGATCCATTGGATTCTACTTCTCGAGCTTTAACTCCTGAAATCATAGGTGATGAACATTATAATACAGCTCAGCGTGTAAAACAAATTTTACAACGCTATAAAGAACTACAGGATATCATTGCTATTTTGGGTATGGATGAGTTATCCCAAGAAGACAAGATGACTGTTCACCGTGCACGACGTGTACAACGGTTTTTATCACAACCATTTCATGTGGCAGAACAGTTTACAGGGTTAAAAGGAGAACTAGTAGATATCAAAGATACCATTAAAGGATTTAATCGTATCATGGATGGTGAGCTAGATCATCTTCCAGAGAAAGCCTTTAATCTAGTCGGTACAATTGAACAAGCTATTGCCAATGGAGAAAAAATGTTGGCTGAGGCACAGAAATAAAAAAATAAAAGACGTGTTTTTAGAAGTTATTAGTCCGACCAAAAAATTATTTGAGAATGAAGTAACGGCTGTTCAATTGCCGGGAAAAGAAGGTTCTTTTGAACTACTTCAACATCATGCTCCATTGATTGCCACATTACAATCCGGGAAAATTCGCATTAAAATAGATCAACAAGAAGATATTTTTTTACCTATTTCCGGGGGTGTAGTAGAGGTTAAGAACAATAAGATCATAGTCTTGGTTTCTTCCGAGGATATCAACTAATAATTGCCTAAGACCAAGTTATAGTCTAATTAATTGTATTCATTTTTTTAATATATTCTTTCTAAACCATCAATAAATTGACATGGATGGATTGATCTATTTTATTTTTTTAGCTCTTTTAGCTGAGATCCTTGGAACAATTGGAGGGTTTGGCTCTTCCTTATTTTTTGTTCCTATTGCGAGCTACTTTTTAGACTTCCACTCCGTATTAGGTATTACCGCATTATTTCATATCACAAGCAATGCCACAAAAATTATTTTCTTTAGAAATGGTTTTGATAAAAAATGCATCCTATTTATAGGAATTCCGGCGATAGTATTTGTAATAGTAGGAGCATACATTAGCCAATTTATTAAAACAAACCTACTAGAACTTTTACTTGCTGTTTTCCTCGTGACTATAAGTTTAATATTCCTTCTTTTTAACACTATTACAATAAAACCAACACGATTAAACTCTATTAGCGGTGGTATTTTTTCTGGCGTAATCGCAGGCTTATTAGGTACAGGCGGAGCCATCCGAGGAGTAGCACTAGCTGCGTTTAATTTAAAAACGGATGTATTTATTGCCACATCAGCAATTATTGATTTAGGTATTGATACAAGCAGAGGGGTGGTTTATTTTTTAAATGGATATATGCATAAAGAAGATCTTTATCTTATTCCTATTTTAGCTCTAGTTTCTGTGGCTGGAACTTTTTTAGGAAAAAAATTACTTAAAAATTTTTCAGAGAAGCAATTTAAATCCATTGTCTTTATTTTAATCCTCATTACAGGAATTAGCACGTTAGTCAAGTTAGTATATAAAAATTATATTTAAAAAAATAATCTATAATATAACACTAAAGCTTTGCTCACATTCGTTAGTCTCTTTCATAATTCGCAGCTATTTTTTTATCTTTAAGCTCTTTTTAATGGCGTATTTTTTTCACGAAGTGAAGGCACTAAAAATTATTTTTTATATTAAAAATATATTAATACGATCTTTATTTATTTTTGGAATCAGCTATCTATTCCAAACCCACGTGAGTGCAAAAGAATGGTATAGCTATTATTATTTTACTGCAACTGATTCTACAGAGGTCACAACTGAAGAAGGCGAAGATGAAGTCGTTGATGAAAAATACAAACGCTCTAAAAGATCTCAATCAAAAGAAACCGATCGCTACGGAGACCCATTAATTAATCGTAAGAAATCGCCGTTACTCTCACTACCTAATCCAAGTAACATTCAAACTCAAATAGAGCTCGATAGTGGCAATACCTATACGATTTATGAGAAATTAGGAAATGGATACTTTCGTTCACCTAGTTCTCTTTCCTTCGATGATTTTCTAAAAATTCAAGAACAGCGCTATTTTAAAAACTACATAAAGTCAAAATCATCTGGACTTGATGGCGAAAGTGTTATAACCAGTAAACGACTTATCCCAAAAATCTATGTAAGTCCTCTATTTGATCGTATATTCGGAGGGAACTATATTGATATTCGCCCGAATGGATTTGCTACTCTTGATTTTGGCGCGAAGTTTCAACGCGTAGATAATCCGACTATCCCACTTCGACAACAACGCAACGGTGGATTTAGCTTTGATCAACAGCTAAGCATGAACCTTATAGGTAAACTCGGAGAAAAAGCAACGATTACAGCTAACTGGGATACAAAATCTAGTTTTCAATTTGAAAATAATATCAAATTTGACTATACCGGATTTGAAGAAGATATTATTAAAAAGATCGAAGCCGGCAATGTAAGTCTACCTATCACGAATTCTCTTATTCAAGGAGGGCAAAATTTATTTGGAATTAAAACACAGCTTCAATTTGGAAAATTATGGGTTACAAGTATTGCTTCTACACAACGTAGCAAAACTGAAGGTATAAAAATCAATGGAGGTGTACAAAACAAAGATTTTGAAATCAGAGTAGATAACTACGAAGACAACAGACATTTTTTCTTATCTCATTTTTTTAGAGATAATTATGAAAAAGCACTTAAAAGTATACCTAATCCAACTTCAGGTGTAACCATTACCCGTGTTGAAGTGTATGTTATCAATAGAACAAACAACACAGAAACTATTCGAAATATTGCCGGCTTTACCGATCTTGCTGAGGGTAATAAAGATAAACTTGTCAATAAAAATCCATCTTCTTTGGCACCGATTCCAGGACCTGCTTCTAATTCTGCAAATAATTTATACCAAACACTTCTTAATCAAGCAACTATTAGAGATGTTGATCAAGTAGTTAATAGTTTGGAAACCACTTTGGGAATGGTTAAGGGAACTGATTTTGAACGCATTACAGGTGCACGTAAATTAACAGATCGCGAATTTAGATTTCAACCTCAATTAGGTTATATTTCATTAAACACACCTATTCGTAACGATGAAGCTATTGCTGTTTCATATGAGTATACATATCAAGGCCGAACCTATAAAGTAGGTGAGCTAACAGAAGATTATCAAAATTTAAATCCCAATCAGGTCATCTTACTAAAACTCATCCGACCTAGTTCCATAAAAACCAACTTATCCATTTGGGATTTAATGATGAAAAATATCTATTCTATCAATTCAAGTGGAGGAATTAGCCGACAAAATTTTCAACTCCGAGTTATTTACAAAGATGATTTAACAGGTATAGATAATCCAAGTCTTCATGAAGGTATTCGAATGAAGGATGTACCCTTACTAGAAATCTTCAAACTTGATCGGTTAAATCCAAATAATGATCCACAAAAAGATGGAAACTTTGATTGGATTGATGGAATTACTGTAGATGCATCCAGTGGACGAATTATATTCCCTGTACTTGAACCTTTTGGATCATACCTGACCAGAGAAAAATGGTTAGACCCCATTGCTGAAAGCAACTTAGTAGAGAAGTATGTTTTTAATGAAATATATAGAAGTACACGAAACGATGCATCACTTACTGCAAATAAAAATAAATTCTTTTTGAAAGGATCGTTTCAATCTAATTCATCTAGTGAAATCCGATTAGGCTTTGCCCCAACACAAGGTTCAGTATCACTCACAGCGGGAAATACTGTACTCACAGAAGGTGTTGATTTTATTGTGGACTATGATCAAGGGATTGTTCGCATCATCAATGAGGGTATAAAAAACTCAGGAAAAGAAATTAATGTACGCTATGAGAAACCCGATTTCTTTAATTTTCAAACACGAACACTTCTTGGATCACGATTTGATTATAAAGTAGATAAAGATCTCACCTTTGGTGGCACAGTTTTATATCTTAATGAACGACCTAATCTAACACGTGTCAATATCGGAGATGAACCCATGCGTAATACCATGTGGGGATTGGATGTTAATTACCGAAGAGATAGTAAAGCACTCACACGTATTATTGATTATCTTCCTTTCCTTCGTACAAACGAATTATCTACTTTCTCTTTCACTGGTGAATTTGCTCAACTTATACCTGGCACATCTAAAATAGCAAAAGGCAATTCATACATCGATGATTTTGAAAGCTCAGAAATTGGAATCAATTTAGATGGTCAAGCAACCAACTGGAAGCTCTCAGCTACACCACAAAAATTTCCTCAAGGCAGCGCTGCTAACCCTCTTGAATATACATACAAGCGTGCTAAATTGGCTTGGTATAATATAGATCCTATTTTTTATGGAGGAGCAACACGTCCTAAAAATATCAGTGAACAAGATATAGAAAATCAATATGTGCGCGGCGTTATCCCTCAAGAAGTATTTAAAGGAAAATCAAAACCACAGATCGTTACACCACAACAACTGTTTGATATCGCCTACTATCCATCTGAACGAGGTGCTTATAATTATAATACGGACCTAACCTCAGATGGAAAATTGAAAGACCCTAAAAAAAACTGGGGAGGTATTACTAAAGCTTTTACAAATGATATTGATTTTGATAACCTCAACGTCGAATACATCGAATTTTGGGTTATGGATCCTTTTATACAGGGCGATAAAGGCATCGTATATGATGGCATTGAAAATAAAAATAATACAACTGGCGGAAAACTATATTTTAATTTAGGAAGTATCTCAGAGGATGTTTTAAAAGATGGAAGACATGCTTTTGAAAATGGACTTCCTATCGATGGCAATCCTACTAACACACAACTAACGCCTTGGGGACGAATGCCTAAAAAACCATATATCAATGATGTATTTGAAAATACACCAGGAGCAAGAGCATATCAAGATATTGGATGGGATGGATTGTCAGATGAAGATGAACGTAACTATTTTCAAAATACTTTTTTAAATAAGCTAACTGGTATTTCACCTGAAGCTTTTGCGAAAATTCAAAACGATCCTTCAGGTGATAACTTCGATTATTATTTAGGTGGTACTAAAGATGCATTGAATCAAAAAGTACTCGAACGCTACAAAAATTTTAATGGCATGCAAGGCAATTCGCCTGAAAATCAATCCGGAACTTCTTTTTTCCCTTCATCAAGTAATTTGCCCGACAATGAAGATGTCAATAGAGATAATACCATCAATGACTTAGAAGAATACTACGAATATGAACTTGACCTTAAACCAGGACAACTAACAGTAGGCCAAAACTATATCGTTGATAAAGTTGATGGCCAAGATGGTGCAACATGGTACCAATTCAGAGTTCCTATTCGACAATATAAGAACAAGGTAGGAAATATTAATGGTTTTAAAACCATTCGTTTTGTTCGAATGTACTTAACAGAATTTGAACAACCCGTTGTATTACGATTTTTTCAACTTCATTTAGTTTCCACAACCTGGCGAAAGTTTACAGGAGATTTAGTAGAAAAAGGTCTTGTAAAACCACTGGAGCCTTATAATCCAAACTTTGTGGCATCTATTGTCGGTATTGAAAAAAACAATCAAACCAAACCTAACAAGACCCCTTATGTTGTTCCTCCTGGATTACAACGAGACATCGATATAACATCAAATATTAATAGACAACTAAATGAACAATCTATACAGCTATGCGTTGAAAATTTAAAAGACCGTGACGCAAGAGCTATTTTCAAAAATACAAGCTTAGACCTTATCAATTATGGGACACTTCGCATGTTCATTCATGCAGAAAGTTATGAGTCAACAAAAGACTATGAAACAACTGCATTTTTAAGATTAGGAACAGATTTTACAGAAAATTATTATGAAGTAGAGGTTCCTCTTAAAATCACTCCGAATGGAACTACCAATGAGTATGACATATGGCCTGAGGAAAATGAAATTGCAGTACCACTTAATGAACTCTACTTAGTTAAATCCCAACGGAATGCCAATCAAATTCCATTGTCTCAACCTTATCAAGGGTTTTCTGGCAAACACCGAATTACAGTTGTTGGTAATCCTGATTTAAGCTCTGTCCAAATCACCATGATTGGTGTACGAAATCCTAAATCAGATGATCAAGCACCTAAATCCATTTGCATATGGGCTAATGAACTTAGGGCAACAGATTTTAATCAAACCGCAGGCTGGGCCAGCACAGGACGATTAAACATGAAATTAGCTGATCTAGCAACAGTCACTGGATCTGTCCGTTATACTTCTTTTGGATTTGGTTCAATTCAAGATAAGATATCACAACGAACAAGAGACTATACATTACAATATGATATTTCTTCAAATATCGCTGTTGATAAATTACTCCCTCAAAAAGCAGGATTACGTATTCCAATGTTTGTTTCCTATGACAACAAAACGATTACGCCTAAATTCAATCCATTTGATCCAGATGTTCCGCTAACTATTTCACTAGATGCTATTCAGAATGAAAATTTAAAACAACAGTATCTGCAAGACACACAAGATCAAACAACACGCCGCAGCATCAACTTTACTAATGTTCAAAAAATAAAAACAGGCAAAAAAACGAAAAACCATATTTACGATATTGAAAATTTTTCATTTACATATGCCTATAGCGATGTCAAACAAAGTAATTTAAAAATTAAATCATACCTACTACAAACCTATAAAGGCGGTGTAGGCTATAATTTTAATGCAAATACTTTTTATGTCGAACCGTTTAAAAAGATGAAATTTTTAAGCTCACCTTACTTAAAATTGATTAAAGATTTTAATTTTTCATTATTCCCTAATAGCATCGCGATACGAGGAGATTTAGATAGGCGTTTTATGCGAACGGAACTACGCTCATCCACCAAAGATCTTCAAATAGCCATGGCTCCTTTCTTTGAAAAATATTTCACATTCAATAGAAATTATGATGTACGTTGGAATTTAACTCAAAACTTAGCACTTGATTACAATGCCACATCTTATTCCATCATCGATGAACCTGAAGGCGATATCAATACACAACAAAAAAAGGACTCTATCATTGCCAATCTAAAGAAGTTGGGGCGAATGAAAAATTTCAATCAACGTGTGGGGGCTAACTACCGTATACCTATAGACAAAATTCCATTTCTCGATTGGTGCAAATTAGAAGGACGCTATGCGGCAACATACACATGGACAGCGGGGGCTGTAGGTCAATCGGACACACTCGGCAATTTGATTAAAAATTCAAGCGAACAAGGCATCAATGGAAAAATCGATTTACTAGGATTATACAATAAAAATAAGTTTCTACGTGAATCTCTTCAACCCTTCACTGCGGTGAAAAAAAATAAAACAACATCAAAGGACAGCACAGCTCTTTCAAAGAAAGATTGGAGATTTTTGAAAAGTATAGCACGATTGATAATGACTGTACGTTCTATTGACCTCACATTTTCGAATCGGCTAGAAACAACATTGCCTGGCTTTAAACCTGTGGCTAAGTATGGCGGAATGGATGAAAACTGGAATGCACCTGGTATTCCTTTCCTACTGGGTAGCCAAGATCCTAACATTAGATTGACGGCCGCAGAAAATGGATGGTTGGTGAAAAATGAAAACATCAACAATCCTTTTGTACAAAACATAACGACAACTGTTTCTGCACGTGCATCATTAGAGCCATTTAGAGATTTTAGAATTCAGCTGGATGCTAAACGAAATACGACTGGTACTTATCAAGAAATCTTTAGATATAATGCTACTACAAATGCTTTCACTAGTTTCAATCCTTCAAAAACAGGAACATATAGTGTCTCATTTATTGGGATTCGAACACTATTTGCAGGAAGTGATAATATAAATAACTCAACTGTCTTTAAAAGCTTTGAAGACAATCGATCTATTATTCAGCAACGCCTTCAAAATGAAAATCCATATCAGCTCGGTGGCACTTATGATGCTAACTCACAAGATGTACTTATACCCTCTTTTATAGCTGCTTACTCGGGAGCCAATGCCAACCAAGTTGGGCTATCCCCTTTTTATAAAATTCCGCTTCCTAATTGGCGCATCGATTATGCCGGATTAAGCAGGTTAAGCTTTCTAAAAAATACATTTTCCAGCATTACTTTAACTCATAGCTATTCATCGAGTTATAATGCAGGAAATTTCACATCATCCTTAAGTTATACTAATATACCAGGTCTACAACTCATAGAAGACTATCCCTTTTCATCTCTACTCAATCAATACCAAGCCTATATACCATTGTATGTAATGAATCAAATCATTATTTCTGACCAGCTTTCTCCTCTCATTGGTATTAACATTCGAACAAAAAGCAATTTGACATTACGTTTAGATTACAAAATGGATCGAAATGTAGGATTGAATTTATCCAATGCACAAGTAACTGAACTACTCAATAAAGAATGGGTTATTGGAATAGGTTACACAACCAACAGCTTAAAATTACCTTTTAGAGTAGAGGGCCGAACTGTCATTCTGAAAAACGACGCTACCTTCCGATGTGATATTGCTATCCGAGATTCTAAAACTATTTTACGAAAATTTGAGAGCGATCCTACATTGATTAATGGCAACTTAAGTGTACAAATAAGACCAACTATTAGCTATGTCATTAATCAACGATTGACTTTACAAGGCTACTTCCAACGCGAGCTCAACAATCCTCGCTCATCTAATGCCTATAAACGCATCAACACGGCCTTTGGCATTCAAGTTCGATTTAGCATAGCACAATAGTTAACATATACTCCTATTAGTTTATTAGCTTAAACATACAATACAAAATAAATCAATATTATTTATTAAAAACCTTATTCTATATTTCCATAACATAGCTATAAATACGTCACTAATGAATACCTTATAATTGTTTAATTTTGATCCACACTTTGAGTAAATCATTATGTTCATAGAAGTAGTCAAATCAAAAATACACCGTGTTAAAATCACACAAGCCGAGCTTCATTATGTAGGCAGCATCACTATTGATCAACAACTTATGGATGCTGCACAATTAATTGAAAATGAAAAAGTACAAGTCGTTAATGTCAATAACGGAGAACGATTAGAAACCTATGTCATAAAAGGCGAACGAAACAGTGGCATTATATGCCTCAATGGTCCTGCAGCACGAAAAGGGTATCCGGGCGATATCATTGTCATTATTTCATATGCCATGATGGGGTTGGAAGAAGCTAAAAAATTCAAACCTACAATCATATTTCCAGATGCGCATAATAAGCTAGTCTGAAAAAAAAGATGCTAAAAAAAAAATTAAAAAAAATCATTACGTATACGCTTTCTATAGGGTTAACCCTATTGCTTTTAGTATGGGTATTTCGAAAAGTAGAATTTCATAAACTCGTTCAGGATTTACAGCATATTAATTATATATGGGTTGTAGTATCTATTGTGTTAAGTATAGCAAGTCATATTAGTCGTGCAATGCGATGGAAAATGATCATGCAACCTCTTGGCTATTCACCTCGCTTGTCAAGGGTTTTCATGGCTTTAATGTCAGGCTATTTTATGAACCTTATTATCCCACGTGCAGGCGAGGTTACACGATGTGCCTTATTACAAAAAACAGAAAATATTCCCATTGACCATGGCATTGGTACTGTACTTGTTGAGCGGCTTTGCGATGTAATTATATTAGGATTTCTTATGCTAGCGGGATTCTTTATAGAACAAAAACGATTGGGTGAATTCTTTACAAAATTATTAAATGAAAAATTTCAGCATATTCAAACAAATGGGTTGCAAATAGGCTTAACGGTGCTTGCATTTATTAGTATAGTAACTTTAATGATATGGATGCTGCGAAAACGCTTCATGCGCTCGAAATTATTTGCATTCATTACAAAAACTGGTAAAAATGTTTTAGCCGGTATAGGTAGTATTCGAAAAGTAAAAAATAAACCGCTATTTTTACTCCATACCCTTTTTATTTGGACAATGTACTTTTTAGCATCCTATGTTGTTATCTTTTCATTATCTTCTACCCACAATCTTCCACTCACAGCTGGTTTCTCTATTTTGCTGATGGGTACCATTAGCATGGCTACACCCGTTCAAGGTGGAACAGGTGTTTTTCATATTCTAGTAAGCTCTGTACTTGTCCTATACGGCTTACCCAAAGAGGAAGGTCTTGTTTTTGCAACCCTACTTCATCTTTCACAATATCTATTCATGCTTCTATCAGGAGCTATTTGTTTTGTTATCTCACTTAGTATTCACAGAAGACAATATGGCGCCAATGCACACATCCGATAAGATTGTAACGTTAGATCAACTCATGGTAGAGGTTAAAGAATGGAAAAAAAACAAATTAAAAATTGTTTTCACCAATGGCTGCTTTGATATACTTCATGTTGGCCATGTGGATTATTTAGAAAAAGCTAAAAATTTAGGTGATCGATTAATTATCGGTCTTAATACGGATTTATCCGTTAAAAAGTTAAAGGGAATATCCAGGCCCATAGTCGGGCAGGATGCGCGTTCACGTATTATAGCCTCTTTAGGGTTTGTGGATGCTGTCATTTTGTTTGAAGAAGAGACTCCTTTAGAACTAATACGTGTCATTTTGCCTGATATTCTGGTAAAAGGAGGAGATTATTCGATAGGAAACATTATTGGCTCAGATATTGTTATAAGTAACGGTGGTAAGGTAAAAACAATTAATTTTGTAGACGGTTTTTCTACCACCCAATTAATAGAAAAAATTAAACAACTTTAAATTAAAAGAACTATGATATTTATAATAGGTATTGTATTTATGCTGATTAGCTTTGGAATAAGCACAAAGCTAAAAAACAAATTCAAAAAATATTCTCAACTAAGGCTATCTACTAACCTAAGTGGAAAGGAAGTGGCTGAGAAGATGCTGACAGATAATGGCATTTATGATGTACAAGTAACTTGCGTACAAGGGCAATTAACAGATCATTATAATCCAGCTAATAAAACGGTTAATTTAAGTCAAGATGTGTATAGTGGTGTATCAGCAGCGGCTGCAGCCGTAGCTGCACATGAATGTGGTCACGCTGTACAACATGCTAAAGCCTATCGCTTTCTTGAATTTAGAAGTGCAATGGTGCCATTGCAAAATATTAGTGCTACAGTTATCAATGTAGTTGTTATTGCATCCATGTTTGGCTCTTATTTCCTTAGAAATGTATTGCCATTCGATACAGCTTTACTTATCATCATCGGATGTTATACAGTTATGACATTATTTACTTTAGTGACATTACCCGTTGAGTTTGATGCAAGCAAACGTGCACTTGTTTGGATGGAGTCAAAACGTATTGTTAACACAGAAGAACACGGCATGGCAAAAGATGCACTTAAATGGGCTGCTATGACTTATGTAGTGGCCGCAATTGGATCACTCGTTACATTGCTTTATTACATCATGATGTTTATGGGAAGAAGAGATTAATTCATACATTATCTTATTTCATATTAAAAAACCTTGAAAAATAACTTCAAGGTTTTTTAATATACACTTGATTATAAAAAATTAAAATAAAGCAGAAATTTGCATTCGCCCAATATGAACCGCAGGCTGATTAGCTGAGCGGCGCCCTTCGTAAGAAAACGTCAATTGAAGCCCATTCACCAAACGCTGTATCCAGTTAATAGACCATGTTATATTCTTACCAGGCTGCAATGCTTCTAATAATTCATAACTAACCGGTGTATTCGTTTCACCTTCATATACAATAGAAACCCAACGTATCAAAGCTGTCACTGTTTTTTGAGAAATTTTACTCCAACGAATATCCATCCCAAGTTCATTGAATAAAGCATTTTCATGGCTTAAAGCTAATTTTTGACTATATCCATAGATGCCTGTTATACGAAAAGAAGAATAAGGCTGCCATGCTAATTCCGGAGAAACTTTATAACTACGAAAAGAAAAGTTCTTGGTTAAAAGAAAGTTAGAGGTAGATATTACATCAGATTGACTAAGCAAGAGTTTAAGATTTGTAACAGGCGTAAGATTAACCCGTGTATTCCATTTGTATTCTCTATTCTGCTTAGATTCAAATCCACTGCTTAATAAATGTTTTTGATGTGTAAAAAATATAGAAAAGTCTGAACCATATCCCGAATTTGTTCGATTGTAAAATAACGTCGAACGAATAGTCTCACGAATAGCCAATAGTTCTTCATCTTCAAGGTTATCAATAGGAATAAATCGTTTAGAAAAATCTGAGCTTGTTGTCTTCTTCTCAACAGACCAAGATGATGTATTTGAAAACCGGGCTACCATTCTTTTAACATACGATTGATGATACCAAGTCGTTGGCGCCCCTAATGTGAGTCGATAAGTCATATTACTTCCATAGGCAGATACATACTCATTAGTAGGAATAGATATCTTAACATACATTTTTTCATCCGGATTAATTGCCTCATAAAATTCATTTAAATCCTGAATGCCATCCTTATTATCATCACGCCATGTATGTGTTCCTTTACCTATAGCCACGGGTAAATAAACAAAAGCTCGTTTTAATTCTCTTCCTGTAAAGGTAAAAAAGGTAAGCTCTGATCGGATTGCCCGTTGAAACCAATACGCATTCCAATCAACCCTTCCCATCAATGTTTGTTCACCTTCTATGCGTTTATCGATATCAAGTAATAAACTTTTGAGATCACGATACGTAAAGTTAAAAGCAAGTTGATTTGTGGATGATGATTTTTCAAAACCTATCTCTGTCGTATGTGATCGGCTGGCACGTTTAGTAAACCCATCTATTGGTAAATAATCATATCGGAAACCATGTTTCGCATGAAACTGAATAGAAGCACTATCACTATTTTTTATAAATAATTGATGCTCATCAAAATTCATAACTGTAGCTATAACAGAGTCCGTACCTATTTTTCTGATTTCATTTTTATCTAATGAAAATAGATAGCCCGCTGTAAATGATCGAAGTTTAATACCACATGTGCTTTGAAAACGATTCCAATGCGAAAATGATGTTACATTTTCACTAACCATATTAAAAAAAGAAGATTGTAAAAAAAACAAACCCAATTCTTGATTCCATTCAGCACGATGCTGATAGCCATTAAACTGATCACCACGAAATCGCTTACTAAATACATAGCTTAACTTATTCAATGGATTCTTTTCAATTCCTATGGATGTATTAAAAATACGCTCAGAACCTGGCATTGCCAAACTAGAGTTAGCTGACCAATCACGATCAAATTCAATATACCTGAACCGATCAATAGGCCGAAAATATCTTTCATCAAATTCATAATCTACTGCTGCCACCCAACGGTAGTTCTTTAGTCCTTGTATTGGATCTCCCTTATTTTGATAGCCTACTTTTATAGCCTTGCCTATATTATCTTCATCATTTAAATGTGAATATAGATTTATATCGTATTGCGAAATAGCACCTTCCATAAAAACAGAATGATGAGATGCAAGTGCATACTCTCCTCCAAATGTGTACATCTCATTTTTTTGAGGAAGTGGAATCTGTTTAACAGGTTCATAACTACCCTGAGGAATACCATTTTTAGGAGCTATCCATTTATAAACCCGCCCATTGGCTGTACTCGAAGCTATACTATAGTTCCCTTTTCCCAGCCCTACCTCTGAAAAAACAATCTGATAAATAGATTTTTGAGGATCTGTAGAATAAACATAAATTTTAACCAAACCTTCGTCTGTAAGACTATCTACTTGTTTATATAAAACTCTATCCGGATAAAACCCAACCTCTGTTACACCTGAGCTAACAGCTAGCCTAGAGCTGTCTCCAATAGTCTGTAAAAAGAGTTTATCCCCATCAGTTAATGTAATACCCAATGGACTAGATGGCATATCACGTTGACTATATATATTTCCAAAAAACGAAAATCGATGAATATGATGATAATGACTTGCTGTAAAAATAGTACGATTATAGTTTCGCTCAACATATTCAAAATCAACTCGAATACGTGAAAACTGTGTGATTACTATCCGATTTGTAAATGTAATTTCTGCTTGATTATAATCAATAACATAATCCAAGTTAAATCCTCTCTGAAGTAATTTACCATCTACAAACACACGTTCAGAATTAGCCAATACCATAACAAATAATTCATTCTGAGGTCCTTTTAAACGATAAGGACCTTGTACTCCTTCTAAAGAGCTCAATACAATAGAAGCAAATTTTCCTTTAGATAACGAAGCCCCTACAGAGGTTGTACTATAAACAGAATCCGTCCGCTTATATGATACTTCAGCAAATGCGCCTTGTACATTTTTATAATACCTAAGAAACTGAGAGGGTTGATTTTTTAAAACAACATCACCAACTGTTAATGTCGCATAACGACTTTTGAGCTGAATAAAGACACGATCTAATTCTTGAAGCTGTTGTGTATTGCCTTCCGGTTGAAAAGGAATATTTTGATCAGATAATGCTGCCACAATAGTTATGTCATCATTAAGCTTTCCTTCTAATTGAAGATTAAGTGCTGAATTAACAAAAATACTCTGCGTATTACCCAACGATATGCCACGTGTAATGCTTCCCGTTTTTTGAATGCCAGGTGTAGAAAGTAGCTGCTCTCGTTTCTCAGGAAATGAACTACTAAATATACGGCTATCAAATGTATAGACTGTATCATACTCACTAAATTTTCGTCTGTATATTTTTTTAGATAGGTTAAATGGAAACACCTTATAGCAAATTAAAACAGAATCTACAAAGGAATGCAGATGAGGCGCAATAATAGTAATATGATTTTTGTTATTATCGCAATAAACAGAAACCGTTGTATCCGCATGCCCAATCAGTTTTATACTTCCAGGTTGCAGTGTAAGTGTATCTAGTTCAAAAGACTGATTAAACAAATGAATCCATTTGCATCGTTCACTTCTCCACTGTGCCTGCACAGACATAGAAAAACCTACAGACAGAAGAAGTATGAAAACTACACGAAGATGCATGTATAAATTAAACTATTAGCCACGCTGAGCTATTTCAAAGTTAATATAGAAACCAACTATAGTTAAGTATACGAAAATGATAACTACTGAACAATAAATATCTTATTTGCCACCCACATGAGACGATTTGATAAGCCCTATTTTATTCTTCAAATAGGCAGCCACTACTTCAAGAGCCATACCAAAATCATGGTTATTGGGAACTACGATGTCCGCATCATTTTTAAATGGCTTAATGTATTTAGCATATGTAGGGGCAACGTGTTTTTCATAGCGATAAAGTACATCTTCAATTTCATACCCCCGCTCTACTTTATCCCGGTGAATGCGTCGCTTAAGCTTGATATATTCTTTTGCATCAATAAAAATTTTAAGATCAAATAAATTGGCCATTTCTGGATAATAAAAAACAAAAATACCTTCAATCACAATAAGTGGCGCCGGCGTAAATGTCAGCATAGCGGGTTTTTTATCAGGATTATTATAAGTATATTCTAAACGTTGAACAGACACTCCTGATTTTAATGCACGCACATCACGTGAATACTCTTCAAAATCGATGGAATTGGGTGTATCAAAATTATAAATACCATTTTCATCCATTGGTTGCTGATGGTCTGGCCGATAGTAATTATCTTGAGAAAGCAAACAAATATCAGAGGGTGAAAAATGTTTCAATAACCTAGTTAAGAACAAGGTTTTACCTGACGCACTACCGCCCGTAACACCTACAATAAATGATCGAGAAGACATATTACAAAGCTAGTGATTTCAATCCATAAAAAGAAAAGAAGAAAAATTAAATCAGATCTTCTTTGCCTTTAACTAATTCATATAACAATTCTTTAGCACGGTGGAGCTGTGCTTTAACCGTACCTAAAGGCGCATTGATCTGATCAGCTATCTCTTCATACGATAACTCCTGAAAATAACGAAGCTTTACAAGCAACTGATAACGTGCAGGAAGTTTAGAAACTACATCTTTAATAATTTCTTCCTTCTGAGATTTAATGACTTCATCTTGTGGACCTAATTCTCTATCCTGAACATCCATTGCTACAGAATCGCCATCCTCGTCACGATAAGATGATTCAATACTCATGGTATTCAGTTTTTTCTTTCGTATAAAATCAATACAATTATTAGTCGCAATGCGAAAAAGCCATGTACTAAAGGTGAAGTCTTTTTTAAATTTTGATAAATTTTTAAATGCCTTAGCAAAAGCTTCAATAGTCAGATCTTCCGCATCATCTACATTACGTATCATTTTTAAAATAACATGATATACTGAACGCTTATAGCGCTTCATTAATTCTGCAAATGCATGCTCATCACCCTCAAGAGCTAGATCAATTAATTTAAAGTCTTCAAGTGCCTTTTGAGAAAATTCCTTATTTGGTGTATTATCTTTATTTATTTCCATCTCACTTTTTTAGAACAAGCAGCTATAATCCCCATACCGGCATAATACCATGTATGTAAAAAATTTAACAAAGGTAGTAAAAAAGGCGAAATTTTTTCTTTTAATTTTTGACTAGCCAAATACTGAAATACAGTGACAATAATCATTCGAATAACATATAAACTCACTACCACTGCCATCCACTTGTCTAGATCTAGACTTAGAATAAGTATAAAAAATAAAACATGAAAAAATAACGATGAGGATGTAAATAATATAATCAGTAATTGATCAGTCCACTTATAATACTTTCCCACAGACAAATGTCGTTTTTTTTGCTGCCACCATTCTTTCCAAGACTGCTTAGGAATCGAATAAATCAATGAATCCGGATGAATAACTACCTCCACATTATGTGATGTCGCAGCCTGATTAACAAATAAATCATCATCACCTGAAATAATAGTTAAATGACGATGAAAGCCTTTATGTTGCATAAAAAGATGTTTGGTATAAGCCAGATTTCTACCAACGCCCATATAGGCCCGTTTCTTTATGGCAAAAGAAAGATATTGGAAGGCAGTAAAAAAGGTATCAAAACGAATACATAAATTTAAAAATCCCTTTTCACGATAATAAGGACTATATCCTAATACGATCTCCTTATCAGAACTAGAAAATCCTTCCTGCATATGCTTTATCCAATAGGGACTAGCTGGTATGCTATCGGCATCTGTTAAAAGTAAGTACTCATTTGAGGCAGCTTTAATTCCCAATGTCAAAGCATATTTTTTACTGCTTACTTTATCAGGTGTTGTATCCACACGAACAACTTTCAAACGTTTAGTTTGCTTAGCCATTTCAAATAAATAGTCATACGTATGATCATCCGAACGATCATCGACTACAACTATCTCAAAATCGGTATACTGTTGATTTAATAAGACAGGAATTAGTTTTTTCAACTGCATTTCCTCGTTTCTGGCTGCAATAATGATAGATACAGCTCGTTCCACCTTCTGATCCACTAGAGGAAATTTATAAAAAGACAACTTTGAAAATACAACTAGATAATAGCTCAATTGTATGCCCCATGCCACTATAAAAACTATTAAAAGTACAAATTCCATAAACTGGCTATAAGTTAGAGAATTTCAAGAATGTATTTAGATCGCTTAAATATTGTCCTAAGTTGTTCAAAATAAATAAGTTAAGTGTTATCCACAAGAAATTAAATTCAAAAAACAATTACTAAATTATTGAAAATCAAATAGTTAAAATAATTTTTATTAAAAAATGTGGATAAGCATATCTTATGTGGAAAATAAAAACAAAAAAGCCTACAAATCTAAAAAATTAGCTTAAAAAATGGCTCTTAAAGCTTAAAATATCGTCCACATACTCCCTTGAATTACACAATCTGGGTACTTTATGCTGAGCGCCCAGTTTTCCTCTCTTTTTCATCCATTGGTAAAAGGTTCCTTCTGGAACAACCTGTATAAGAGGTTCTTGCAAGGCCATGGTATATGACCGTTTAGCCTCATAATCAGAGTTAAGTGATTTTAATGTATTATCCAGTGTATCCACAAAAAGAGAAAGATCAGAAGGTGATTTCATAAATTCAATAACCCACTCATGGCCTCCTTTTTGAATATCATTCATATAAATAGGCGCAACTGTAAAGTCAGAAATCACCGCCTCAGTTAATTGACATGATTTAGCAATAGCTAGTTCTACATTTTCAACCATTAATTCTTCACCAAAAGCATTAATAAATTGCTTAGTCCTGCCTGTTATTTTAATTCGGAATGGATGAGTAGATGTAAATCGAATCGTATCGCCGATAAGATAGCGCCATAATCCGGAGTTAGTTGAAATAACCAAAGCATAATTTCTGCCTACTTCTACATCATGTAATCCATAAGCCTTGGGGGTAGTTTTCGATAGTTCTTCTATTGGGATAAACTCATAAAATATACCATAATTTGGCATAAGTAACAGCTCTTCTAGCCCTAAAATATCCTGAATGGCAAAAAAACCTTCTGTTGCATTATAGGTTTCAATATAGTTAATGGGTTTGCCTATCAATGTATGAAATGTATTTTTATATGGAGCAAAGGAGACTGCTCCATGCATATACAATTCTAAGTTTGGCCAAATGTCGCTTATTGTTTTTTTACCAGTAATCTCCAATAAACGCTTCAGCAAAACAAGTGTCCACGTAGGTACTCCAGCTATACTGCGAACATCCTGTTGACTAGTTTCATCAGCCATTTGATTGATTTTTTCTTCCCACTGGCTCATTAATGCTAATGGTAAAGAAGGTGTGCGAAACCATTGCACCCAAAAAGGGAGATTCTTAGTAATGACTGCTGACACATCACCATAAAATGATTTTCCACTTGGATTCCATGTGTTAAGCTCAAGACTTCCTCCCAAAGTCAATGCTTTACCATCTAATAATCGCTGTGCGGGAGCTTGTCGCATATACAAGGCAATCAGATCTTTACCTCCTGCAAAATGACATTCATGCAAAGACTCTGGTGTTAGGGGTATAAACTTACTTCGATCATTGGTAGTGCCTGATGATTTTGCAAACCAGCGTACAGCCGATGGCCAAAGTATGTTTTTTTCTCCTTTCATCACACGGTGGATGAACGGAAAAAGCTGTTCATAGGTAGAAACAGGAACTCTAGATTGAAAAGAGGATAAGGTATCGATGGAACGATAGTCAAACGTTTTACCCCATTCTGTATACCTAGCTTTATGAACTAAGTTTTTGAATACACGTTCTTGTATATCTACAGCATGCGTAATTGTATAGTCGAGTTGTTTAGCTCGCTTTTCAAATGCACTTTTTAATAACGGATGAACGATACGCAATGTATTCTACTTTAGTTTTAACTAAGTAAAAATACATCCTATTTGGAGGAAGAACAAGAGGTATGAAGTTATTTTTTAAACCTACAACACTTCAATTGACTCTCCAGAGCGATTGATAAATTTAAAATCAGTCACACCAATAGAGCTGTCTTTTTGCAAACGAACCCATCTTTTATATTTCAGAAACCAACGGAAACGAGGCGACATAAAACCTTCTGTGAAATAAGCATATACATACGGGTGAACAACAATCGTAATGCCTTTCTCATTCTGTTTATTGAATATATGTTCTAAATTACTTTCCACAATATCTACCACATTAAGTGATGCAGATATTTTACCTGTTCCATCGCAAGTAGGGCATTTTTCAACCGTGGTGATTGTTAATTCCGGACGAACACGCTCGCGTGTGATTTGCATTAATCCAAATTTGGAAAGAGGAAGTATTGTAAAACGCGAACGATCTTCTTTCATTTCATCTTTGAATCGATCATAGACCAAGCGTTTATTTTCCACTCGTTTCATGTCGATAAAATCAACAACAATAATTCCGCCCATGTCACGCAATCGGAGCTGACGTGCAATCTCTCGTGCTGCTTCCAAATTCACATTTAAAGCTGTCGACTCTTGATTATTTTCTGAGTTAGATTTATTCCCGCTATTTACATCAATCACATGCATCGCTTCGGTATGCTCAATAATCAAGTACCCTCCTCCAGGTAAAGCTACTTCTTTTCCAAAAAGAGTTTTGACTTGTTTTTCAATGCCGTAGGCTTCAAAAATTTTAGCTTTACCTGAATAGTATTTAAGAATTTTTTCTTTATCCGGAGCGATGGACCGAATATAAGCTTTGATCTCATCATAAATGTCTTTACTATCTACTGTAATGCTATCAAACGATGCATTAAGCATATCTCTTAAGATAGAGGTTGCCTTATCTATTTCACTGATTACAATATCCCTTGGATTAGCTTTTTGAAGGATTTTCATACCGTCCTCCCACTTTTGTACAAGATCACGCAAGTCTCTATCAATTTCGGCAACTTCTTTTCCTTCAGCAACTGTTCGGATGATCACACCAAAGTTATCAGGCTTAATGGAAGATATGAGACGAATTAATCGCTGACGCTCAGCATTATCCGTAATCTTTTTGGAAATATTAACTCCATTGGTAAATGGGACTAATACAATATATCGTCCTGCAATAGCTAACTCACACGTTAAACGTGGGCCCTTTGTAGAAATAGGTTCTTTAACCACCTGCACTAAGACCCGCTGATTTTTAGTCAGCACTTGTCCTATTTTTCCTAACTTTTCTATTTCAGGTTCCCATTTAAAATGAGACAGCTTAGGTGGATTAACACCACCACTTTGTACTTCTTTTACAAACTTATTAAGCGACCGAATATTAGGTCCTAAATCTAGATAATGTAAAAAAGCATCTTTTTCATATCCTACATCAACAAAAGCAGCATTCAATCCCTGAACGACTTTTTTGACCACCCCTAAGTAGATATCACCTACTGAAAATTTTGTACCCTTGTGTTCATAATGAAACTCAACAAGGCTTTTATTTTTCAATAAGGCAATACGACTACCTCTTGGAGTAGAATTGATAATTAATTCATTACTCAAGGCAATAGTTGTTTATAAACTTACTTGATTAGATATACACACGTATTATTTCTTCTTATGTCGATTTTTTCGAAGTCTTTTTTTTCTTTTGTGTGTTGCTATTTTGTGTCTTTTTCTTTTTTTACCGCTTGGCATATGTGTTTATGTTTTAAATGTTATTGTAATAATGAACGCTGATAAGCTGCATCACCCATCAACAGAGAATCTTGTTTTGTTTTATTTTTTTTAGAAATTAATTTTGCTTCAATCCATTCAAACTGACTACGTGCATCTTGCTTTCGGCCAGCTTGTGCATAACTATATCCTAACCAATATCTTCCAACTGTATCAGAAGGATAATATTTTACTAACTGCTCATAACGTTCGACCGCCTTATCATATTGGCCTGACTGTATCGAAAATCGCCCCAAAAAATCCAATGCTTCTCTATTACGCGGGTCTTTTTCAACTACCTCTCTTAAGATCTTAATTCCTCGCATAGGATTATCAGAATAAACGATTAACCGCGCCAGCTTCGTCTTAAAATCATACCTAGAAGGATTTTTTTCAACTAACTCCTCATAAGAGGCGCGTGCTTTTTGATTGTAAAACTGGGCCTGAAGTGAGTCTATTTCAACAGTAGCAGCTTGCTCATACAGAACCGCGGTTTTAACCAAATCATCTTGCTTCTTTTTTAATGTATAGCGCTGCTCAACATAGTAAGCAGCACTATCATAATAAAGATGTTTTATATATATATTAATTAATGAGTCTAAATTATTTTCTATGGTTGCATAATTTATCTTCCAAAGTTTTATTTGTTTTACTTCTTCGGAAGAAAAAGAAATAGCCCCCTTATTACCGGATTGTTTCATGGTTGCATTAGACTCCGTATCTATTTTCTTCGCAGATGTATTCACAAGTGTTTTTGGCAAACTAAAAAGCAAAACTACTAATCCTATTCCTACTAGAAGTAAAATAATCTGTAACCTATTCATCAAATTTTACTTTTTTATTAGCAAGCTTAACTTTCTCACTTGCTTTGATTTCTTCAACAAAAAATTTAGAAGGTTTAAAACTAGGCACAAAATGTTCATCAATAACAATAGCTGTATTTTTAGAAATATTTCGACCAATTTTTTTAGCCTTCTTTTTATTATAAAATGTGCCAAACCCTCTTATATAAATGGCATGCCCATCTTTCATGGAATTTTTTACAATACTTAAAAATGCCTCTACAGTAGCTAATGCATCCTCTTTTTCAATCCCTGTATCTTTTTTTATTTTTGCAATAATATCCGCCTTCGTCACTTTACAACTTGATTTTAAGGAGGCAAATTTATACTAATTTTTTGATTTTCAAAAACTTACCATTTATCAAAGTCATATGACTCCAGACTGGTTCAGTAAAAAACTTTTGCGCTGGTATGATAGCCATCAAAGGGATTTGCCTTGGCGAAAAACAACAAATCCTTACCTTATTTGGTTGTCAGAAGTCATATTGCAGCAAACGCAAGTCAAGCAAGGCTTGCCCTACTATAATAAGTTCAAAGAACGGTTTGGAACCATACAAAAATTAGCAGCTGCAAAAGAGGAGGAGGTTTTGCGTTTATGGCAAGGATTAGGCTATTATTCAAGAGGGCGAAATCTCCTGTCAACTGCTCAACATATCGTTAGTACGTTAGATGGAATGTTTCCTAATTCCTATGAAGGACTAATAAAATTAAAAGGAATAGGACCCTATACCGCTGCTGCTATTGCATCCTTTGCATTCAACGAACAGGTAGCTGTTGTAGATGGAAATGTATTCCGTGTCCTATCACGTGTGTTTGGCATATATGACGACATCCAATCGGTACAAGGTAAAAAAATATTTGCCGCGCTTGCTCAAAAATTATTACCTTCAAAAAATACAGCTACTTACAATCAAGCCATTATGGAGTTTGGTGCACTGCAATGTGTTCCTAAAAATCCTCAATGTACTGAATGTGTATTTAAGACATCTTGTGTGGCATTTCAAAAACAAGAAATAAACCTTCTTCCTGTCAAAACAAAAAAAATAAAAACTAAACATAGGCATTTTCACTATTTTATATTCAGCTATAAAAATACTATTGGCATGCGTTTACGGGAAGACAAGGATATATGGAAAGGCTTATATGAATTCTATTTAATTGAAGAAAAAAATAAAAAACCCTATACCCTTCTTCCTACTTCTATAAAGAAAGCAAAAAAACGATATGAAGTTAAACATGTTCTTAGTCATCAAATTATTCATGCCTGTTTTTGGGATATTGCACTTGAAACTGTTTTAGATAAAAAGAAAATCGCATCAGAGGCTGGTTTGACTTTTTACACATTGTCCGAAATAAAAAAATTACCCAAACCTATTCTTATTGCAAAATGTATAGAAACTTTGATTACATAAATTTATTCTTTATCTATACA
Source organism: uncultured Cytophagales bacterium (assembly GCA_964418605.1). Classification (GTDB taxonomy): domain Bacteria; phylum Bacteroidota; class Bacteroidia; order Cytophagales; family Cyclobacteriaceae; genus CAYQLY01. Next base: position 26,197 of record CAYQLY010000002.1, on the reverse strand, counting down.
CTCATCCGTAAGCATCCAACTGATTCCTTTTAGTTTTAAATACACGCGCGCTGTAAGAATAACATCTTCTACACAATAGGTTTTGATCTTCGCCAAATTATGCTCATGATGATATGCTTTATTCACATCAGCTCCAGTCATGGTCGTTTTACTAGATGGTAAGTTAAAAACAGTAGCAAGTAAATCCAATGAGGTGAAGTGTTTCCAATCCCCAAACTTCCATAACTCCATCGTATCGATATGTTTAATATCCCAAGGCTTCTTACCTGCCTGTTGTAAGATATCCGGAATAAGCATTCCATTAATCAAAAAACGTCTACACAGATAAGGAAAGTCAAATTCTTTTCCATTGTGAGCGCAAAGAAGAGTAGACTTATCTAGCCTTGCAAGAATTTGTGCCAATTCATTCAATAACACGGTTTCATTATCATGAGCAATAGCCTTAGAGCGAAAGCGAAGCTGGCCAGATGAATCATTAAAAAAATACCCCATACCTATACAAATTATTTTACCGAATTCAGCATAAATAGCTGCTTTTTCAAAATAAAGAGCCGCTACGGAGGTATTATCGGCATGACTTAAAAATGATGCTTTTCGATCCCATTGGTACTTAAATGCATCTTCTAACAAATCATAATCGGACAAAGCTGAGATCGTTTCAATATCTATAAAAAAAATAGGTTTTAAATCCTTGTATAGCTTATTCATGATTTTTAAATATATAAAAAATAGTATATTATAAAATAAATGGTTTAAAAAGCAAAATTATAAAAATAGATTAGATTTTCAAGTTTAAGGTGCATAACTTGGCATAGGTATTGATGTATACATAGTATAAAGTAATAAAATACAAAGTCAGATTATGACGTATAATATAAGCTGACAATTTGACACATTTTTATGAAAAACTCCAAAACAGAATTACTTCATTTTTTCTTATCAAAAGCAAATGAAGAATCTCAAGATATCCTTCCTATTATATCTACGGAAGATAATGGATCTAGCCAAGATCAACCTATTCCGGATATTATTTCTATCCTCCCTATTCGAAATACGGTTTTATTCCCGGGTATTATTATACCCATTACCGTCAACAGGCAACGGTCAATCAAACTGGTAAAAAAAGCCTACAAAACAGATCGTATTATTGGAGTAGTCACCCAATCTTCTTCCACAACAGATGAACCAGGAACAGAGGATATTTATAAAGTAGGCACTGTGGCAAAAATCATCAAAATGCTTACATTGCCCGATGGAAATACAACCATCATTATTCAAGGAAGTAAAAAATTTCAAATAGAAAAATTTATAGATGAAGATCCTTTTCTAACAGCAAAAATTACATTGGTTGAAGAAAAACCTTACGATCGTGAGAAGCCAGAAGCAAAAGCATTAATTCAATCACTTAAAGACGCTGCTTTTAAAATCCTAAAGCTCAATCCCGAAATTCCACAAGAAGCACGAATTGCTTTAGACAATATAGAAAATCCGGATTTTTTAACTCACTTTTTATCTTCCAATATCAACGTTGATGTGGCTGATAAACAAAAACTACTTGAGCTAAACAGTGGTTATGAGCGAGGCACAATCTTGCTTGAATACATGATGAAAGACATTCAACTCCTAGAGCTCAAACAAGAAATTCAAAACAAAGTACATTCCGACTTAGATCAACAACAACGTGATTATTATTTACGCCAGCAGATCAAGGTGCTTCAAGATGAGTTGGGGCACGATGGCAACCAAAAAGAAATAGAAGACCTCAAGGAAAAAGCAAAACATAAAAAATGGACAGAGTCCGTAGAAAAGCATTTTAAAAAGGAAGTTGAAAAATTAGAACGAATGAACCCTGCGGCAGCTGAATATCCTGTTCATTTCAACTATCTAGAGTTATTAATTGATCTTCCTTGGAATGAGTACACAGAAGACAACTTCGACCTGAAACGAGCACAAAAGATCTTAGACAAAGACCATTACGGCATGGAAAAAGTAAAAGATCGAATTATGGAACATCTCGCTGTATTGAAATTAAAAAAAGATTTAAAATCTCCTATTCTATGTTTATATGGCCCTCCGGGTGTAGGTAAAACATCGCTAGGTAAATCTATTGCAAAGGCCTTAAATCGAAAATACATTCGTGTCTCTCTTGGTGGACTTCATGATGAAGCAGAAATCAGAGGCCATCGTAAAACATATGTAGGAGCTATGCCGGGAAAAATTATTCAAAATATTAAACGAGCAGGTTCTTCAAATCCTGTTTTTATTCTCGATGAAATTGACAAGATCGCTTCTGATTTTCGTGGAGATCCTTCATCCGCTTTATTAGAAGTTCTAGATCCTGAACAAAACCATTCCTTTATGGATAACTATTTAGATCAAGCTTATGACTTGTCTAAAGTCTTATTTATTGCTACCACCAATTCATTAGAGACTATTCAGCCTGCTTTACGCGACCGAATGGAAATTATCGAACTGACAGGTTATACATTGGAAGAAAAATTAGAAATTGCCAAAAAACACCTTATCCCTAAACAGATCGAAGAAAATGGTCTAACTCCTAAAGATATTGAATTCGAAAAAGAAGCCATTATAAAACTCATCGAAGACTATACCAGAGAATCGGGTGTTCGAAGCTTAGAACGAAAAATAGGAAGCGTGGTAAGAAGACTCGCAAAGTCCAAAGCATTAGATGAAAAATACACTAAAAAAATAGGAACAAAAGAACTAACAAACATACTCGGTGCTGAAATTTTTGATAAAGAACTATATGAAGGCAACCAACAAGCAGGTATTGTTACCGGCTTAGCATGGACACCTGTTGGAGGCGAAATATTACTTATCGAAACAAGTGTAAGTAAAGGCAAAGGAAAATTGACCTTATCCGGACAGCTTGGCGATGTAATGAAAGAGTCGGCTATGACGGCTTTATCTTATTTAAGAGCCCATGCCAATGAATTATCCATCGATCCACTTATTTTTGATCATTACGATTTACATATTCACGTTCCGGCAGGGGCTATTCCTAAAGATGGACCTTCTGCAGGCATTACGATGCTCACATCACTAGCTTCTATTTACACCCAACGAAAAGTAAAACCAAAATTAGCCATGACCGGAGAGATCACACTTCGTGGCAAAGTTCTTCCCGTAGGCGGAATCAAAGAAAAAATACTAGCAGCTAAGCGAGCAGGTATTGAAGAAATTATACTTTGTAAAAAAAATAAGAAAGACATTAAAGAAATGAAAAGTGAATATACAAAAAAACTTACTATTCATTATGTGGAAACAGTAGGTGATGTGTTGAAAATAGCGTTGCTAAAAGAAAAAGTAAAAAAGCCTATAGATTTTAATATCCCTCCTGTTCAAGATTTGAAAAAAGGGAAAGATAATTGAAAAATTTTTCTATCAATACTTTCATAATAGTAAAAGAGGTGATCAAATGATCACCTCTTTTACTAAAGACCCTTCTACTATTTTTATTTTACTCAACTAAACTCTCCAATTATTTCTTTCAACTAATTCAAATGAATATCGCCAAAATCAATGCCACCGATATTGCCATTCTGTTTGGATTGATTCATCCGTTCCTTCTCAATCTCCAACTGCTCGGCTTGTTGGATACGTGAATACATATAATCTTTCAACATCCCCGATACTTTTGTAATCCGCAGGCCTTGATCCTTAGATTTTCTCCATAATAAGACAACTACTACACCCAATACCAGTAAACCCACTCCGCTACCTAACGCATACATTTGATAAAGGCTTATTTTCTCTTCTTGTTCCTTTTGTTTTTGTAGGTTATCATACTGTAGCTTAGCACCTATCACCTGCGTGCGACCCTGATCCAGCTTGCTGCGAAGTGCTGCCAACTCGTGCTCTTGTTTTTCTTTGAGTGCTGTATGAGCCTTGCGGTAGCTGATCGAAGTAGCCAGATTGCCCAAACGCTCATGGACTTTGGAAAGTTGATCTTTGGCATCCATGAGTTGATATTCGTTATTAATTTGTTTAGCTAATCCTTCCATACGCTGAAAAACATCTAAAGCAGACGATGTTTCTCCTTTTTCTTTTTTAGCTAAACCTATGTTATAAAGTGTTTTTAGCATTTCTTCTATATCGTTAGCTTTCTCTTCCAAAGCCAATGCCTTAGCGCTGTAGCTCAATGAGTTATTCCAATGCGATTGATCATACTCGTTAAGACCTAAATTATTATAGCACCAAGCTATTGCTTTTTCATTGTTTTGTTCCACAGCTACCTCCAATGCTTTTTTGTAATACAGTTCTGTTTGCATATAATCTTGCTTGAGATGGTAAGAATTACCCAAATCAATATAAGATTCACTGATGAGTTTTTTGTCACCCATTTTTTCTCGCACGTTTAACGCTTTGGTAAAATACTCGATAGCCTTATCATACTCCTTTTTCTGATCTTGATAAACAAAAGCCTTATTTCTATAGATAAGTGCTATTCGTTCAGGGCTTGACTTTATTTCAATAGCTAAATTTAATGCTTGATCAAAATAAAGCAATGCTTCATTTGAAAATTCCAGTTCATGATTCAACAAGCCAATGTGCTTTAGCAAAAGAACTAATCCTTCATCTTTGATCTCTCTCATCGTTGTAAGAGCTGGTAGGTAATGCTCAATAGCAAGAGTATACTCACCCTTTATAAAATAAGCATATCCTTCCACATGGTGCGCATAAGCGACCAACAACGTACTTTTATTTTGCTTACCGGCTGCTGCCAACTCTTTCGAATAATTCAAAGCTTCCGATGGCTCTTGCTCAGCAGTTATAAGTGCTAAATCGTACAACTCCTCAGCCTTTATTGCTGTCGAGCGAAACTCTACCATGGTTTCCTTTATTTCTTTCACACGTTCAGGATTGACCTCTTCGCCATTTTTATTACACGATAAACCGACTAAGCCTATCGCTAAAAGAACTAAACTCCTTGAGAATACTCTTTTATTTCTCTGATTTTGTACAAAATATTTCATGTTAATCCTTGCTATACTATTAAATTATCATTATGATTATTGTGTCTTCTCTTTAAAATTTAATGATTTGGTGGACCAGTAAACTTTCCGCCATCCCCCAATCCTTTGATGTATAATAATTGATGTGATTTTTTCCTTTGTGATGAGGAAGTTGAGCCGTGGTGATATGTCCGTGTCGCATGGCGAAGCTCTCCCTGAACGGATAGCTTGTGTATAGCGTGCTTTTTGTTCATAATCAGAATCAGTAGTAACAAACGTTTGTAAATCCTCCATAATAATAAATCATCTTATATGATTTTCCAAACATAAACATAAAAAAATAAATCACAAAAATTATTTTCATTTTACAAGAAAAAATTAATCTAAAGAGAATAGAAGCCTTTTTTTAAATCATTAAAAAAAATATAAATTAGAATTTTTGGTATAAAAAATAGAACTATTCTAATATATAGTCATATATATAAAAATCCACTTTTAGAATTAAAAATCAGCTAAAAAGCGTGTTTTTAATCAAAAAATAAAATTATTTTCATAATAATTAGAATTATTTCGATATGTCCTCATGCAAGTTTTTTCTATTTATATATCGTTTCCGGCATCTGAAATGGGGTATGAAAAAATGAAAATGTTTTTTGAAAAAATAGAAAAATCGTTCATTTTTATTCATTACTCGCGACACGTGTAGCTAATAATCCTAAAATAAGCTAAGATATAATGTGAGAACCAAAATACCCTACCATAAAGCCACACACCACAACTGTTTTTTTTCTAAATTATTAAATTAAATTAGCAACTTAACTTTAATTGAAATTTCAATCGTATAATGATTAGCCGTATATATTCTTATTGGACAGGATTTTGTTTTGTCATAATATTACTCTTATTGTATCCTTTTTTTCTCATACTTATGATTCGATCGTCATGGAAAAAAAAAGGATACTTGTTTAATAAAGCATGGGCTTGGTTATTTTTACGATTAGCTCTACTTCCAGTTGAGATTACATATCGGTATAGACCATCACGCAAACAACCCGTTATTTACTGTGCGAATCACTTCTCTTATTTAGATATTCCTATGATGGGGTTGATCACTCAAGGACCTTTTCAATTTATTGGAAAAAAATCATTAGCGCATATTCCACTTTTTGGATTTATTTTTCGGCAGTTTCATCTCACGGTAGATCGCGAAAGTAAAAAAGACAGATACGTCGTTTTTGAACGTTCTAAAAAAGCGATTGAAAAAGGGTACAGTCTTGTGATTTTTCCGGAAGGAGGTATGCGCAGTACAAATCCACCCCACCTCGCTGATTTTAAAGAAGGCGCATTCAGGTTATCGATCGAGCTTCAAATACCTATTGTGCCTGTGACGATTGCAGACAATTGGTTAATTTTGCCAGGCAATGGTAAATTAATCGTAAGACGGAGAAAATCACGCATGATTGTGCATCCTCCGGTTTTACCTAATTTATATACGTTAGACAATTTAGATGACTATAAAAACAACGTCTATAAAATATTAAACAATGAATTGATTCACCTACACCATGAAAGTAGATAAAGAAACACTACAAAAAATAGCACACTTATCTCGACTAGGGTTTGATCCAGCTGAAGAAGAAAAAATTCTCCAAGATTTTAATAGTGTTTTGGAATGGATCGATCAATTACAAAAAATAGATACCAGTCATGTGGATCCACTTATTCATCTATCGGAGGAAAAAAATAATTTCAGAGAAGACGATGTTAAGCCTTCTCTTGATCATCAAAAAGGGTTACAAAACGCTCCTAAAAAAGACTCGGATTATTTTCGCGTTCCAAAATTACTAGATTAGTAAAAACCCAAGACTATTAGTTTTATAACCTAATGAATAGGGATTTTACTCAAAATTTTTTCGATGATTTGATGTGTAGTAATACCATCTGCTTCTGCTTCATAATTTAAAATCATACGATGGTTTAATACATCTTTTGCAATTTCTTTCACATCTTCAGGCAACACATAAGCTCTTCCTTTTAAATAAGCTAATGCTTTAGACGCAGTACTCATATAAATACTTGCTCTCGGAGAAGCACCATATTGAATATAGGCCGCTTCATCATTCAGGTTATACTCCTTTGGATAACGCGTAGCAAAAATAAGTTCGATGATGTATTTCTCAAGCGACTCAGATAAGGTAATCTGGTTAATTTCTTTTCGTATACCATCAAGATCTTCTTTTTGAAGCACCTGTTGCAATTCATAATTAAAGTCCATATTAGACATTCGGCGCATGATTTTTAACTCATCTTCTTTGGTCGGATAGCCAACAAAAATCTTCATCATAAACCGATCGACTTGCGCTTCAGGGAGAGGATAGGTTCCTTCTTGTTCAACAGGGTTTTGCGTAGCGAGAACCAAAAATGGTTTTTCTAATTTAAATGTTTCTTCTCCAATCGTCACTTGTTTTTCTTGCATCGCCTCTAATAAGGCAGATTGCACTTTGGCTGGCGAACGGTTAATCTCATCGGCCAAAATGATATGAGCAAAAATGGGTCCTTTTTTGACTTCAAAAGCAGCCGTCTTTTGATTATAAATTAATGTCCCAACTAGATCAGCGGGAAGTAAATCAGGTGTAAATTGAATACGTTTAAATGAAAGTGCGAGTACTTTGGCTAGTGTATTAATGGTTAGTGTCTTTGCTAACCCCGGAACACCTTCCAACAAAATATGTCCTTGTGTAAATAAGCCAATTAACAACCGGTTGATAAGGTAATCCTGACCAATCACCACCTTATTCATTTCTTGGAATAGATGGTTTATTTTCTCGTGGTAAACGCTGGTATGAGTTGAGGTTGTAGACATGCGTTTATAGTTAATGTAAAATTAATATAAATAGAGTGTCAAATTTAGAAAAGGTTTATGATTTGGAGAAATATTTCTATACTAAACAAATCTAGTTTATCACTTTAATTCTTTCACAAAATTACACCAAGCACAATCTTCCTTACCACAGCCTGTGGCGAATTCATGATTTTTTATTTTTTGATAGGTCTCTTTGATTTGAGATTGAACAATAAGAATATCCTCAGGCTGAACAATAATTTTTTCTTTTACAAATTCATTTTTCTTATTTTTTTGAATAAAATCAATTTCACCGGTGAGCATTTCCCATCCTTTATATTTTTCACTATCTAATAGTATTTTATAAAAAACCATTTGACGCCAATAATCTCCACCAAGCGGATCATGGATACTAGGTTTAGCTAATTTTTTAAGACCTTTCTCTGGGTCTCCTGTTTTATAATCCACCACATTGACTTTTTTTCCATCAAATTCCAACTTATCCAATATACCAGTTATAGGCACACCTTCTACTTCTGCAGAATTTATACGGTACTCCAAGACGGTTATCTTTTTCCAACCCTTACTATAGTTTTGATAATAGGCAGGCAGTAATTCTTTGCCATAGTCTAAACGTCGTTTAAATTCATCATCCGTAAAACTGAACCGCACACGACGCATGCCTTGTTCAAAGAAATGATAAAATTGCTCAACAGATGGAAACACATGATGTTCATCTTCTTGCATCGTTTTAAATAAACGTTCCAATGCAAAGTGTACAGCACTTCCAAATCCCATATACTCATTTTTAGCCATAGGCACATGAACAATATGTTCAAAATAAAATGTGACCGGACAGCGAAGGTATTTATTCAAATGGGTAATATTCATCTTATAGTTGGACAGAGCATCTTCTATAAGTTGATGATCAAGCAATTCATCGGTTTGTAAAGATGGTGTATAGTGTAGAAGTTGCACGTAATGATCAATCAATACATCCTCATCGATAGATTTGTACGTCACATTAAATCGATTATTTTTTAAAATCTCAGCAATAAATCGACTTGGTTCAAGTTCTTTACCATTTTTATCCTGACGCGCATAAGATAGCCGAAGCGACTCTTTCGCACGCGTCATAGCTACATATAACAAACGTCTCTCCTCTTCTACTTTTTCTTCTTCTACGGATGGAACAAGTGAGTCAGGCAATTTAAATGATTGATTGGTCGGCGATGCTTTTAACTCCCAAACAGATGTGGTGCAAGAGAAAACAAAAACATGTTTAAATTCTAAACCCTTTGAGCTATGAGCTGTCACAAAATGTACGCCTTGATCAGAGCCAATAGACTTTATAAATGGAATAGTTAAATTATTTTTCTCTATATCCTCCAATAATCTTAAAAATTCATGGAGTGAAAGTGATGGATTTTTAAGATTTTCTTCTTTAAGAAATTCATACCACGTCATCACAGCTTGCAACAACCATGTCTTCTCAGACGACGTTAGAATATACTGAAGAATACCACTTTCAGTTAATACCTTTTCAACAAGACGTTGTACAGGAAGATTTTTCACATCTTGTATCCATTGACTTATATTTTTTTCAAACTTAGAAATAGATGATGCAGACACTAATCCAAGTTGAAACAGTTTTTCTTTATTAGCAATAAGTTCTCGCCAAGTCGCTTCTTTAATCTTATGACTATGCCAAGACAATGTAGCGCTATCACGTATATCAATATTAAAAAAAGGATAATGCAGTAATTCAAAAAGAGTAAGCTCAGCTGAATGTGGTAGACGCGATTCCTCAGACAAATATTTCAAAACTCGTATAATCTTTTGAACAATAGGAATATGAAGCACATTAATACGTTGCTTGATAGCCAATGGTATACCTTTCTGCTCGAGCACTTTTACAATATTCTCTACTAATTTATGTTGACGATAAATGATAGCAATATCATTTAAATTTTCGCCATCGCGATACAGCTTCTCAATTTGATTAATGATATCTGTTTCTTCTTCTACGGTTGTTCTGTATTCTATAATCTGAACAGGAGGACTATCAACAGAATCTAAACATGTAGCACTCAACTTTTTTTCTTTTTCAATAAAATCAGATAGCCGCTCTTGACTTTCTGCAATAAGTGTTTGAGCTGCTTCTATAATAGATGGGGCAGATCGGTAATTCTCATTAAGCACAACGCTGAATAAGTTTTGTTTATATGCTCTGATAAATTGAACAAAATTTTTAAGATTAGCGCCCTGAAAACGGTAAATGGATTGATCATCATCGCCAACAACAAATAAATTAGGATTAGCATCTATATCTTCCGTTAATAAATTCAGAATCTCTTGTTGCGCACCATTCGTATCTTGAAACTCATCAACCAAATAATACAGATATTGTTCTTTATACCGGTAAAGCAATGATTCATGTTGTTTAAATGCCTTAATCACCCATTGAATCATGTCATCATAATCATAACGACCAGATTCTCTCATCAACTGTTCAAACACATCAAAAGCGTTTGATGCAGCCTCTGTCTTTTTCATTTTTTCTAATTCAGCATCAATAGCATGCTGCTTCACATCTCCTTTTTTATAAATACCTTGTGCTCTTTTATAGATGTATTCATCCCTTTTAGGCAATGATTGATTATAATTTTCAATTTCTGATAGAATATATTCTACTGACCAATTTTCAGTTTTCATGAGTGAAAACAAGTTCTTTAATCGGTCTTTATCGTAATAAACATCTCCATAAAACCGTTTCAACGGATTTTTAGCATCAAACGAATCAATCAATTGCTTATAAATAGAAACGAGCTCAAGATCAGATACAGGTTGTAATGTTTTAATGCCAAATAAATCCGGATTTTGTTGTATTACCCGATTACAAAACCCATGAAATGTATAGATATGTAATTTATATGCTTCAGGTCCGATGAGTTGAACCAATCGTTTACGCATAGCAATAGCACCAGATTCAGTATAAGTCAAACACAATATATTTTGAGGATAAACCTGAATATTAGGAGAACTTAAAATATAGCCGATCCGAGCAGCAATAACTTGTGTTTTACCTGTACCTGGCCCTGCAACAACCAATACAGGGCCATCCGTATGCTCTACGGCTTGAAGCTGAGCAGGATTAAGCCTTTTTAGTTCTTCTTCAAAGACAGTATGGTAGTTAACCGTTTGATCCATGTGCCATGAAACTGATTATAAACTTTTTTTACCTAGCTTGTGTTTATATATTTGTAAATATAATCGAATCTATCTCAGATGCCTATTACGCTCTATCTCGAATCAAGCCCCAACCCACAGTCACTTAAATTTGTATTTAACACCATGATCGTGCCCGAGGGTATGTCATTAGATTTCCCAGATGCAGAATCTGCCAAAGGTTCACCACTAGCTTTGGAGCTTTTTGCATATCCTGAGATTAAACGCGTATTCTTTCTTAATAATTTCATTACCCTCACCAAATCAGAAAACATAGAATGGGAAGAAATAACAGGGAAAATAAAACCATTTCTAAAAGAATATATTGAATCTAAAAAACCTATCCTCGCAGAAGATATTGTTCAAGATGATATTAATGAAAATGATTCGGAGATAGTAAAGAAAATAAAAGGATTACTAGCTGAATATGTACGACCTGCAGTAGAACAAGATGGAGGCGCTATACAATTTCACTCTTATGAAAATGGCATAGTTAAAGTACTACTACAAGGTTCGTGCAGTGGATGCCCTTCTTCTACACTCACTTTAAAAGCGGGCATTGAAAATTTATTTAAACGAATGATACCCGAAGTACAATCAGTGGTAGCAGAAGGTGTTTAATTCATATTTTCAGAAACAGTCATTAAAAGCATTTTAACCTCCTCGGCACGTTGATTGTCTCCGCCCTGCTCAAAAGATACAATCATATTGCGAAGAACGCGTTTCACAATATCTAGATTTGTACAAGGATCATAAAATAAAGGAGAAGGTGGTAGGTTAAGCTGCTGAACATAATTATCAATATCTTCTTTTGAAAAAATAATTCCTTTATTAAACACATTAATATAAAACTGAAAAACAGGAGTTTTATATACAAGAATAAATAAATTAGGAAGATTAACGCCATATATAGGCAAGCTGAGCTTTTGTGCAATAAGCATATAGATCACACAAAGCGAGATTGGATTTCCTTTTTTAGATTCCAACACAGCATTAATCATAGAATTAGATATCGCATGAAAATTTCGCGTGTTAGCACTAAACTTAAGGTTAGAAAAAAATACACTATTTAAAATTTTTACTTGATCATACGGATGTAAATCTGTTTTAAATTCTCTCCACACTTCAAAATAAACTTGCTCTATTTTTTCTTTTATCGTTTCATATTCTAAATCAGGATATTGATAGGTAGCAACAACCCATAACCCTTCCAACAAATCTGTACATCCTGTATTTTTCCACTTAGCAATTCTAGTCTTTAAAGTAGAAAACTGAATGACATGAATCATTTCTTCTATTTTTTTTTGAATAATAGGATTAAAGTTTTTTTCCCACTCTTGCTCCAAAAAGGGAACAATAGTTTCACCAAGATTAAGAATAGCATGTTCTACATGTAATGAAATTTCTTTATCATTATCATCTAGTAAAGAGATTAGTGCTTTTATTTCGTTGTTATTCACTTTTATTTCTAATTAGCTACGTTTGAATAACACCTACATTATATCTTTTCTCAATAGGAGATTGGTTAGCCGCCTCAATACCCATTGAAATAATTGATCTAGTTTCTAGCGGATCAATAATACCATCTACCCACAACCGAGATGCTGCATAATAAGGTGATGTTTCTTCATTATACTTTTGAGTAATCTGCTCTAAAAGCTGTTGCTCTTGTTCTTTTGTAATTTCTTTTCCTTTTGCCTTAAGAGTAGCCACTTTAATTTGCAAGAGTGTTTTAGCTGCTGATGCGCCACTCATCACCGCAATTTGCGCTGTAGGCCATGCAAAAATCAGCCGTGGATCGTATGCTTTTCCACACATAGCATAATTACCTGCTCCATAAGAGTTGCCAACTATAATCGTAAACTTAGGTACTACCGAATTAGCCATGGCATTAACTAATTTGGCTCCATCTTTAATAATTCCACCATGTTCAGAGCGACTTCCTATCATAAAACCTGTTACGTCTTGAAGAAAAACGAGAGGAATCTTTTTTTGGTTACAATTCATAATGAATCGAGCAGCTTTATCAGCAGAGTCAGAATAAATAACACCACCCATTTGCATCTCACCCTTTTTAGATTTCATCATCTTACGTTGGTTGGCTACTATACCAACTGCCCATCCATCAATACGCGCTAACCCACAAATAATTGACTGACCATACAATTCTTTATATTCTTCAAACTCAGAGTGATCAACAAGGCGCTTAATAATCTCATGCATATCGTAGGGCTTCACCCGATCGCTAGGAATAATACCATAAATTTCTTCTGGATTTAATTGTGGTGGAGCAGACTCTACTCGATTGAATCCTGCTTGATCAGGATCGCCTATTTTAGACACGATTCCTTTAATAGCATCTAAACATGCCTGATCTGTAGGATATTTATTGTCTGTCACACCAGATATTTCCGAATGGGTCGTTGCCCCTCCAAGTGTTTCATTATCTACATCTTCTCCTATAGCAGCCTTTACAAGGTAGGAGCCTGCTAGAAATATAGAACCCGTCTTATCTACAATCATCGCTTCATCAGACATGGCAGGCAAATACGCTCCCCCAGCTACGCAGCTTCCCATGATAGCAGAAATTTGAACAATACCCATGGAAGACATGATCGCATTGTTTCTAAAAATTCGTCCAAAATGTTCTTTATCTGCAAACACCTCATTTTGCATAGGCAAATAAATACCAGCACTATCAACAAGATAAATAATTGGAAGTCGATTTTCCATCGCTATCTCCTGAGCACGCAGATTTTTTTTGGCTGTCATAGGAAACCAAGCACCTGCTTTCACAGTAGCATCATTGGCCACAACAACACATAACTTATTGCTAATGTAACCTATCACAACAACTACTCCTGCAGAAGGACACCCACCTTCATCTACATACATATCATCAGCTGCAAAAACTCCTATTTCTATCCACTTCTTATCTTGATCTAATAAATAGGTTATGCGCTCACGAGCTGTAAGCTTGCCTTTTTGATGCTGGTCAGCTATCTTCTTCTCCCCCCCTCCAAGATATACTTTTTTCAACTTAGTTTTAAGTTGATAGCACAACTGCTTAAACATATCCTCATTCTTATTAAATTCGATATCCATGCTATAAAATAAACGACTTACGCCGATCAAACTTAGTATTTTATTTAGAATCAGTCCATATTTTAGTGTAATTTTAGGTTCTGATACCTTTTTAATATGGAATGGTTTTCAATTGGGCTGTTATTATTTTTAGGCATAGTGCTAATGCTAGCTGAGCTTATTTTTATACCAGGGACAACAGTAGTTGGTATATTAGGAAAAGTTTTCTCTATTACAGGACTAGTACTAATTTTTAAATATTTTGGAACATCAACAGGTTTAGTTGCAACTGGCGGATACAGTATTTTATTCACCATTATTCTTATCTACGCATTTAGATCAGGGACATGGAAAAAATTTTCTCTTCATAAAAAAATAACCAGCCGAGTAAACGAAGAATTGAACTATAACTTAAACATAGGTGATATAGGTATCACTGTTTCTGCTTTGCGTCCTTCCGGAAAAGTTAATTTTAATGATATACTCATCGAAGCAAAAACAACTGGTGAATATGTCAATCAAGGTGAAAAAGTAAGAATTAGCAAAATAGATTTTAATCATATATTTGTAGAACCATTAATAAAATAATATTATGACTGGAGCTCTTTTAGTATTTGTTATTGTCGCATCCATTGTTGCATTTTTCACTTTTCTTTATTTTGTACCGGTTAATCTCTGGATTACAGCTATTTTCTCAGGTGTACGTGTAGGGTTGTTTGAACTTGTTTTTATGCGTATCCGTAAAGTACCACCTCGTATTATTGTTGAATCATTAATTACTTCAACTAAAGCAGGATTAAATCTTACCACATCTGAATTAGAAACACATTATCTCGCTGGCGGACATGTGCCTGCTGTCATTAAAGCACTCATATCTGCAGATAAAGCTAATATTCAGCTTTCCTTTAAACAAGCTACAGCAATTGACTTAGCAGGTCGCGATGTGTTTGAAGCTGTTCAAATATCAGTCAATCCACGCGTTATCAATACACCTAATGTAGCAGCTGTAGCAGCGGATGGTATTCAACTTGTTGTAAAAGCACGAGTAACTGTACGTGTCAACATTGCACAACTTGTAGGTGGAGCGGGTGAAGAAACTATTTTAGCCCGTGTAGGTGAAGGTATTGTAACATCCATTGGTTCTGCTAAATCACACAAAGAGGTTTTAGAAAATCCAGATAAAATATCCAAGCTCGTTCTACAAAAAGGACTTGATGCAGGTACCGCGTTTGAAATCTTATCTATTGATATAGCAGATGTAGATGTAGGAGCGAATATTGGTGCTAAACTACAAATCGATCAAGCAAATGCGGATTTAAAAGTAGCGGAAGCCAAAGCAGAAGAACGACGGGCAATGGCTGTGGCATTGGAACAAGAAATGAAAGCTAAAACCCAAGAAGCAAAAGCAAAGGTGATCGAAGCAGAAGCAGAGATACCAAAAGCTATTGCCGAAGCGTTTAAGAGTGGGAATTTAGGTGTGATGGATTATTACCGGTTAAAAAATATTCAAGCTGATACAAGCATGCGCGATTCTATTGCCCATACAGATGATCAGAATTTGAAACAAGATTAATAAAGCAATTTTATAAAAATATCTTTATGTTAACCAAAAAAAAACTTCTTCAATCTATAAAAGACCTTCCTGAACATTTTTCGATAGACGATCTTCTTGATCGGGTCATTTTACTTCAAAAAATTGAGAATGGTTTAAAACAATCCATCGAAAAAAAAGGGAAAACAACTGAGCAAGCCAAAGTGAAACTAAAAAAATGGTTAAAATAAATTGGATGCCTCAAGCCATTGAGGATATCAATAAAATTGCTGAATATATTGCTCAAGATTCTTTTAAATATGCTAAAATTCAAACCGAAAGGTTCTTTTCAGCGACATCCATTTTAATAAAAAATCCAAAAATTGGCAGAGTTGTACCAGAGGTGAATGAAAAAAATATACGTGAAATTATAATAGGCAGTTATAGATTAGTTTATCGTGTAATATCTATTAATCAAATAGATATTTTAACTATACATCATAGTGCCCGACTTTTAAAAAAGATTAGCTAAAAAAATATCTATTGCTATTATTTTACTGTTTAGCAAACACTTTCTTTAAAATATCAGATACCCGCGCCACAGGATCTTTTCGGATTTTAACTTCTTCTTTAGAAACTAATAAAAATAATCCATCGAGTGCTTTTCCGGTTACATACGCTGCTAAATCAGTGTTAATAGGTTTTACAAAAGGTATTTTATTATATGCTGTAGTGAGATCTGTCCAATACTTAGTTGCATCAACTTTATCAAGAGAGGATTGAATACTAGGCTTAAAGGCAGTGGTCAAATTAGTAAATGTCTTAGATTTTAAATATGTTGTTGCAGCTATTGTATCTCCTTTTAATATTTTTAAGGCATCATCAAAAGTCATATTTGTAATAGCATCTAAAAAAATAGGCTTCGCTTTTATAGCCGCATCTTCAGCTGCGCGATTGATAGCCAATACAGCATTATCAACCAAATTACCTAACCCTACTGAACGCAATGTTGTTTCAACGTTAGCTACCTCAGGTGGAAATGGAATTTTAAGAAGAGGATTTCCAAAATAACCATCTAGTTTATTAACAGCAACCACAGAATTAATAGAACCCACATTTAAAGCTTCCTTTAATCCTTTGATGATATCATCCGTACTCAATGAATCTTCTAAAACACCCGTGGTTGTACATCCAAGAAAAAAGAAACAGGCTAGGACAATGGTTTTTCTAATCATAGTAGTATAATACGATCTTTAAATTTACACGAGATTAAGGATATATGCCAAGAACGGTATCGATTTCTAAATAAATAGCCGAGCAACATTCATTGCCACTCACGATTAGTTGATTATTTATAACCAATTATAGCCTATAGTTATTATTTTTAATAAATTTAACTATATTTATTGAAAATAATAACTTATGATTCAGAGAGTAAGTTTACTAATAATATTATTTTGTTTTAGTTCAATAGCCTTAGGACAACAATTACAAGAAAAGCATTTTCAATTAGATATTGATAGTTTACTAACGAAGGTTTATGAAAATGTGAATCTATCCGTTTTGCCAACTAATTACCTCATCGATAAAAGTGTTTGGGTGGAAGATCCCGGTCGTTATACAGGAAACAGGTATAAAGACTCTATTGGATCAATACACACATGGAAAAGGTTGTGTAGGGGTTTACTGGAGTCTTGTGTAAAAAAAGATAATGGAGTTATTCGTATAGTTGATAAACTGAATAGTTTAAAAAATGACAAATCTGATACTGTATCCATTGGTTGTATTTATACAACCTATAATCGAATTCGAGCAGATGCGCTAGAAAAAAAATTGATACTCCAAAAAGGGATTAATCTATATGATTATCCTGGTCGTACTTCTTCTCCTTATGAAACAAAACTTCTTTTTTCAGCAGGTGCGTTAACTCAGCCACGTCAATCAGATGTTATTTTTATACTGGAAAAAAAACTTTTTATTTCAACTAGTCGTGATACGATTTCAAAGATTCAAATCGATTGGGGAAATGAACAAGAGTTACAAGACATCCATTTTGATCAACCTATACCTATTCATTATACTAATGCCGGAGAAAAGATTATTTCTTTAAAAATTACCACAAGCAATAAGATGACCTACGAATCACGCTTTACCATTCACGTACCTGATTCAAACACTTATACGCTTCGTGATGGTTCAGGAAGCTTTACGCCAGACTATTCATTACGATTAAAACAACGTACGGATGATTGCTCTGCACCAAGAGGAGCTTACTGTTTTGAAGGGATGGGATATGTGTTTTTGGGATGTGACAAAGTATTAGACAAACCAATTATTGTTGTAGAAGGATTTGACGATACAAATTCTATTGGATGGCTAGACATGTTAAATCAATATAATCTTAAAAACTTATTAAACACTGTTCATGACTATGGCTACGATGTAGTCCTATTAGACTTTGAAGATGCGCGACGGGATATTAAACGAAATGCTGCTGTGCTCAAAGCACTCATCAACTTGATTAATACAATCAAAACAGGCCAACACGAATTAGTTGTAATGGGTGCCAGTATGGGTGGGTTAGTTGCTCGTTATGCACTCACGCAAATGGAAAAAGAAAGTGTTGATCATAATGTGCGTTTAATGATGTGTTATGATACACCACATCAGGGTGCTACCATTCCTTTAGGTATTCAAAAAATTACAGAGGCCATTAAGTTCGTACGGCATTTTGATGATTTTTTTAAGGATGTGAAAGAGTTTAGCAATGAGTGGGAAGCACTTAACTCAGATGCTGCAAAACAAATGCTGGTTTACCATCTCGATGATAAACGCGATGTCCTGTATGATGACTTTAGAGAAGAACTGAAAGACATGGGCAACTACCCTCAACGGTGTCGCAATGTGGCTATATTTGATGGGAGCAATAATCAATCAGCAACGCCTACAAGTTCATCACTTGTTAAACTTGTCCCTGGAGATAAAATTTTTGAAATTGATAATTCCAGCTGGTGGCACAACATCGAAGTGCAAATGTGGGCTGTACCTGATCCCACACAAGGGTCTCAAAAGGTAGCACGTGCCAAAATTGATATACGCATCACACCATGGGTTAAAATTAATGTATACAACAGTGAATGGACCTATAGTGGAACACAACCTTATGATAATGCACCCGGTGGTCTGCTTTATAGCCAATATTCAATAGCTAGCGCATTGAGTGGTTTGGGAGCTACTACGTTTGATAGAGATTATCACTGTTTTGTGCCCAGTGTGAGTGCGATTGATTTAGACCCTTCAGTAAGCTCCAACTTATTTTATAATATTCAATCGAACAATGTGGTAGTTAATGGTCTGACACCGTTTGACGCAATTTATGGGAAAAATAGCAATAGTCTTCACGTCCGACTGAATGTAAACTTAGCATCAATCATTATTAATGAAATTCAACCCGTTAACTTATATTTATATAATCAAACCGTGTCATCAGATAAAGATTTTAGAGCCAATCGAAATGTATATGTAGGCTATAACTCAACAGATAATTTTGTGATTAAAAATAATGCACACGTGAGTGTCCAAGCCGGGAAAGGGATAGTTATTGGCTCTGGCTTTAAAATGGAAGAAGGATCTACTTTTGAAGCCAAACTTGTAAACCCTCCAGATGGATGCCCATCAATAGGGCCACTTGGTATTAAGGCAGACGATATAGAAATAGAATTACCATCTATTCTGACCATGCGTTCGGATGAAAAAAAGAATAGCAATATAGACATTAAAGTTAATACAGATTCCGTACAAATCTATCCCAATCCAGCAGAACACTATATTTATATTCAATACACACATCATGATCCGATCGATGTATGTATGGTATCCATTCACGACGGATGGGGAAGATTGATCAAATGGATAGATCGACGCAAATCTGTTTTACCGGGCACCTTATCATGGAAAGTAGATATAGCAGAGCTACCTCGTGGCATTTATTATTGTACGGTACGTACAGAAAAATCTAAGATTGTTAAAAGAATAAGTATAGAATAATAAAAAAACATACGCGATACCTATATGAAAAAGACAACCTATTTAATTCTAAGCGTGGTAATTTTAACCATGTGTACACCTAAAGAAGAGTGTGGAGATTACTATATCACTTTCACACCTGAAGAGCTTAACTTTTTTCCTTACCGTGATGGACAAACAGTATCTTTTATTACAGATAAAGACAGTGTGAAAGAATTTAAAATAACCGTCAATCGAGATTATATATCAGATGTTAATCCATTTTTTAATAGCAAGTGTAAAAAATATTTTTTTGATGAATTAGAAATTGAATTCAATGATATAAAAAACCCACAATGGAAATCATTTTATATAAATACTCAAAAATTTAAAAACTCAAAACCTATATTGAGGTATTTTTTAGAAAATATTGAATTTGGAGAACCAGTGCATGAAGTACATCCACATCTAACTATTAATGATATTGTTTATTCCAATGTTTATGAATATAAAGGAATAAGCGGTAATCAAATATTGGAATCAGCTCGTCTATTCTACACTACCGAAAAAGGCATTATTAAAATTATTCATCCTGATGGCACCTATTGGACACTAAAACAATGAAAAGACCTCTTTTTTATTTTCTTTTTGGTGCGGGGCTATTATGCCTACGCTGTGGTAGTCCACCTCCGGGGTATAATCAAGAAGAAGAGTTAAATATAGAAGTGTTTGCAAGCTCTCCCAATTTTTATTTCGATGAGATCATAGGAACCAATGGCAACATTCTTCCTCCGATTCACCAACGCATAAAAAACAATATCGTATTAGTAGTCGATTTGCCAATTGATAAAAGTCAGTCGTCATGTGGTTATATTTTTAAATATCAGAATGTATATGATACGCTTCTATTTGAGTATAAGCGCACGACGCATTATCATAAAAAGGAAGATATTTTTTCTATGTCTATTACGGATCTTCGAATTGCAAAACACACGTTTCAAAACGCAGTTATTATAACTGATCACTGGAGTGATTCTCTGACTAACACTATTACTTATGCGAAAATTTTTTATTAATATTTTTCTAATATCTATACTGAGTTGCTCTATTTATGGCATTGCATTAAGCCAAGATAAGCAAAAGTTTTATGTAGAGCTCGGAACAGATGTGCCCAAGCTAATCCAAAGTATTAATCCTGCGCAACAAAAATATGAATTGGAATGTTTTATTTACCCATCACGACAAACTAAACAACTCGTTTTTCTTTTTCAACTTGGATACAGATATCAACAATCAGATAAAAAAAATTATATATACACTATAGAAGGTGCTTACTGGCGTGCAGGATTATTATATCCTTTTCATGCATGGCCTACTTCTTTTACAGGCGGTGTGGGTTTGCTTTGGTCAATGGCCCACTTTAACGATTGGATCAATGCGCCTTTTGCAAATCGATTTTGGGGAAATTTTGAAGAGCAAACACCAAAAAGATACCAGTTTAGCTACTGGATCGAAATTCCTGTGATCATGAAATGGTACATTCAAAAAAAAGTTTATATCAAGGCCATGTATAGCAGTCGATTGATCCTTCGTAATCCTCGGATCACCGAGTCATTTCCAGTCTATACCGTGATAGGTTATGGTTCTACAAGTTCGCCTTTTATTCCTTCTCTCACACTTACGACAGGGTTTGTTTTTTAATAGAAAAAAAATCATTCATATAAAAAACACCTGGCTTGATTAAGTCTAAACTCTTGCTTGAATTAAAAATCTTCACTTATCGTCAAATAGAGCTTAGGTGATTTTGTAACAAAATCTTCCACACCCCATGCCAGGTCTAACTTTAAAAAATAACCTGAAATCATGGTACGAATACCTGTGCCATAACCCATTAAAAACGGATTTTTATAATTTTTAACAATCGCTTTAAAAGGACTATTCACCGAGCCAATCGTTTCTAAATTGATACTACTTTCTTGACTAAAAGGTGATTGGCCTGTCCAAGAAGTTCCGATATCAAAAAATGTGGTTATTTGAAAATGTCTAAGAAAGTTGGATTTGATCGGGCGACTGGATAAAAAATGAAAAACGGGGAATCGCCATTCTGCATTAACAACCAAAACATCTGTTCCATGCACCTTATTATAATTAAATCCACGCAAATTGGTAACATATTCTGCAAATAGAATATTACGATTGTCATAGAGATTGGTAATGGCAAGAGGATTTCTTTCAGCAGAAGCAGACTGATCATCTTTTTTCAAAATCCAATTATCCATTCCGCCAACTATAAAATTAGGCGCATTATTACCGATAAACTTTCCATAAATTAATCGCGTAGCAAAAATCATTTCTCTGTATATATTCTGATAATGGCGAATGTCTGTACGGAATTTTGTAAACCCATTGCTATTATTAAAAGGAGAATAGTTTTCAATTTTAATCTGAGCCTTTGTGCCTTCCACTAAATTAAGTCCTTGTATGGTAGTCCGATCAAGAACAAGCTCCGCTTTTAGTCCTGAATAAAACGTTGTTGCTGTAGACGATGGCCATGTCGATGGATACGGAGAAACCAATGTATTAATACTCAAATCATTGAAATAGGTGCTAGCCAGAAAAGGAGTTAAACTTAATCGTGTATAATTATCAAAAGGATAAGAAATACCAGCTTCGAGTTGATGAAGCGTATATTTTTGTATAGTGATAGGCTGAGAAGTCAGATACAATCCTCGTCGTTCAAAACGAACTTTATAATCTAACCGGTGTTTTAAGTATTGATACTCTGCATATACACTACCGCTTTTAAAATCAAACAGCATCACTATACCTCCATATAACTTATGATTTTCTAAAATATCACTCATCTCCAATTGTATATGTGTGCCAAGCCCTTTAATAGGGTGCGCTAAAAGCGCTGAATTAAAATTGATGACTGTAAAAAGAGGTTTATATGGATAAGCCCCTCGTATAGTAATTCCTTTTTTTACTTTCTTATATAGTTTAAGAAAATCATTTTTCATACTATCAGTCTTGGTTAATTTAGTAATAACCGACGGAGATGATTCAAACTGATAGTTTTCTGTATTAACTGTTTTAGTCGTATCTGATGCTATAGAAAAGGCCTTAGAATTATTAAATTGATAATCATCTGTATTAATTTCTTTTGATGCATTAGAATGAACAATCGTATCTTGAGTAGGATTTATTTTTAAAGGAACAACTGGAATATTATCCTTTGTTTTTAAATAAACTTCCTTGCTTTCTATTTTCTCATTATGCTTTTGCTGAATTAAAAATCTTAATTGAAGTTGTTCCTGACGTGGTGTATAAGGACTAAACTGGGTAAGATTTTGATCATAATGATCCTGCAAAAAGATCTCTTTTCTTCCTTTATTAAAAGATGTAAATGCAAACTGCTTTCCGAAACCTTGAACAGAATAATCATCTATACTACTCAAATAAGCCGTCAGCTGGGACATCTTATTTTTATCTAGTGAATAACTATAAAGATTTACAATTCCGGTTTGATTACTAAGATAAAGAATTTCTTTAGAGGAAATAGGTAAAGGTTTTGTTTCTTCAGCAACTGTATTGGTAATTCGTTTAAGTACTTTATTAATACTATCAGGAGAATAAATAAAGATATTAAAATTTTCATCCAATACATTAGGACTTATATTTTCTGTTCTCAGGGTATCATTAACGCGATTTGATGCAAATACAATGGAATTTGTTCCAGGTATAAAAGAGGGGTATAAATCATCATAGTCATCATTCGTAATGGGTGTTAAAGCATTTCGGGGGATATCATAAATATAGATATCTGTTTTACCAAATCGATTAACACTAGCCAGCAGTGTTTTACCATCTGATGAATAGGAAAAGCTAAGCACTTGAGTAAATTTTTCAGCTAACGACTTTTTAATAATCTTATGCCTAGATCCTTCATACACACTAAGTAACATTTTACCTTTTGATGAATGAATGATGCCTAAGTCTTGGTTGCTGCGCCAACTAATCAACACATTATTATGATCTGGATAAGAATACGTCGTCAATGCCTTCCCTCGCAGTATTGTTCTCGTTTTTTGAGTTGACAAATCATACAAGCGTACTTTGTAGCGACTTTTTCTACTTTCTACATAAGCTAATTTATCGCCGGATGGATTAAATTTTAATTCACCTAAAGAGAATTTTTTCTTATTCTTAACAAGGATAGTAGAAGGATCTGGCCATCGGTCTTCACTCTTTGATACATTATTCTGTAAAGAAAGATAGTAAGTCTTCCATTCTTCTAAAAAAACAGCATATGGAACACCCAATGTAGTTTCAATACTTGTTTCTTCTTTTTTAATGATACGTGCCAAACCAAGAATATTAGCTATAGTTCCCTTGCCATATTTTTCAGCAATAAAATTCCAAACAGATTGACCTACCAAAGCAGCTTCTTTCCCTTTTAGTTTAAATATCTTTTTTAGTTTACCATGAGCTAGTTTTTCACGCATGTAATCATCCATTTCTATACTCCAGCCTTCAGCCACATACAACGCTGCGCCTTCAATAAACCAATCTGAAAAACTAGGGACAACTGAACCTTGAAGAATCTCTCTCCAATTATTTCCAAGTAAAAGATCTGTAATAAATAATTTTGACAAAGCATAATCCAATTCTTTTCGAAATGTAGTTGTAGCACCAGTATAAACCACTTGTACTTGCGACTTGGATGAAACAGTTATTTTACCTACAGCATAATTGGTATGATGAATACCTAAATTACTTTGATAAACATCAGCTGTAGAGTTAAATAAATAAACTTTTGTTTTAGAATAAGGATAATAGCCAATAATCTCAGTAATGCGCTGAAAACTATTCTCAGCTAATTCAATAGCATTTAACGCATTTTGATACCCATCTCGGTAATAATAAACATCAAAATTACGTGTTGATACATAAAACCAATCAAACGGTTTATATTGAACACGGTTTTGACCAAACTCTCTTAATGTCATTTGCCACTGCGCTTGGGCCGGCCAGAATGAAAAAACGCAATATGTAAAAAACAGATATAGAAATATACCCTTCTTCATAGGTATTCAAAGCTACTTTTTCCCATTCGAATATAATGAAAAATACCGATTGATTTGCACTTCTTGATGCAGCTGTTTGTGATGCTCTAAATGAGTATAAAAGTGATGAGCAAAATAAGGCGCAAGCGATATACCTTTAGTACCTAAGCCATTAAAAATACCTATATTAAAAAACGATGGGTGCAAACCTATAAAAGGTCTGCGATCACGAGTAGTTGGGCGTACGCCAGCCCATTGATCTATAATAGTATACGGTAATTTATAGAATTGATGTAATTTTTCCTTCAACTCATCCCGTGCTTGATCCGTACACAAACTAGTCTGATCATCCCAATTATACGTCGCACCCACTAAGGCTTCGTGGTCATTAATAGGAAGAATAAAAATACCTTTGTTAAAAATAACATGAACTGGTTTTTCTAATGTTATTTTAAGAAGCTCTCCTTTAACCAGATTGAACGGAAGCCATTCAAAAAACGAATTAGATAAAGCATGTACACCATCACAAAAAATAAGACGAGTGGCTTGAATATTGTCATATTCGACATGATCAGAAAATAGAGTGAGCTTATTTTTATCGAAAAAGCTTTCTTTATATAAGACTTGTTGAACTAAAAAAAACTTCCATGCTTTAAGCATGGCCTGCACATCTACATATCCGCTGTGTAAACAACGTAATCCCCCATATAAATCAGTTATCCATGGATCATATAATGATCTATCTATATTAAGCTCAACCATCCATTTGAATGATTTTTCGCTAGCCTTTCCCATCCAATTATTTTGTTCTTCAACGGATTCAAATAATCTATAAAGAGGAATGGGATGAAAAAAATGCGCGTGAAGAAATTTTTCAAATTCGAAATAAAACGACTGAAGAAAAGGGAATAAATGATCTGCTTCCCATGTTTTCACAATGCGCTGACCAGTCAATGGATTATATATACCTGCAGCTGCTTGCGAGCTATTTTTACCGCCAGCATCCAAGACAAAAATGGTTTTACCTTCTTTATAAAGGGTATAAGACAAAATAGTCCCTGCTATTCCTTGTCCAACAATTAAATAATCATAACGCATGTATTCATTATTTGTTATTTTTACAAGTAAGATTACAAATTGTTTTTCATTTTTTGTAATTTAAAATATGATTCAAATACAGCCATTTACATTTAATCCATTCCATGAAAATACCTATCTTGTCTATGACAAGACTAAAGAATGCATCATTGTCGATCCAGGCTGTTATGAAAAAACTGAACAAGAAGAATTACTTCATTTTATTCATACCCATCAATTAAACGTTGTTTGTCTTATCAATACACATTGTCATATTGATCATGTTCTTGGCAATCAATTCATCAAAGACACATTCCAAGTACCCTTAAAAGCCCATACACTTGAAGCAGCTGTATTAAAATCTGTAACAAGCTATGCCCCCTCTTAC
>CAYQLY010000001.1:61188-338490 GCA_964418605.1 uncultured Cytophagales bacterium | reverse complement strand
TATCAGATCTATAATAATTTTTGTAACAACAATCATTTACACTATGCAAAATAATTTATCTTTTTCTTTTTTTAAATCATTTTCCATTTCCATTACTCTTGCTCTAATTTCATTTTCTGCTTGGTTAATCTTCGGCGGAGAAAATGGATTCACACAAGGCATAATGGCATTAGTTACAGTATTAGTAATTGCCTGCCCTTGCGCACTCGGACTAGCCACTCCAACAGCCATTATGGTAGGCATAGGCAAAGGAGCAGAAAAAGGTATTCTAATTAAAGATGCTGAAAGCCTTGAATTAGCTAAAAAAATAAACACTGTTGTATTAGATAAAACAGGCACCATCACTGAAGGCAAGCCCATAGTAACAGATATTGCTTGGCTAAATAATGACAATACAAAATCTATAATTTTATACAACCTTGAAAAAAAATCAGAACATCCACTTGCAGAAGCTATCGTCAAGCACTTTGAAAATTTAAGTACAATATCTTTTGATCAATTCGAGAGCATTACCGGAAAAGGTGTAAAAGCAGTCATTGACAATGAAGTTTATTTTTCAGGAAATAAAAAATTTATTCTCGAGAATAATATTTTAATAAATAAAGAACTTTTGAATAAAGCAACTAAATGGGATCAGGATGCTAAAACCATTATATGGTTTGCAAATAAACATGAAGCACTTGCAGTTATAGAAATTGCTGATACAATCAAAAAAAACTCAGCATATGCTATCCAAAATTTAAAAAAGATGAATATTGACGTGTATATGCTTACAGGAGATAATGAAGCAACAGCAAAATCTATAGCAGAAAAAACAGGTATTAGTCATTTTAAATCAGACGTTTTACCACATCAGAAAGCAGAGTTTATAAAACAATTACAATCTAAACATAAGATAGTTGCAATGGTCGGCGATGGTATAAATGATAGCACCGCACTAGCACAAGCCAACATCAGCATTGCAATGGGAAAAGGAAGCGATATAGCCATAGACGTCGCTAAGATAACTATTGTTTCATCAGATCTCACTAAAATTGCAGAAGCCATAACACTATCAAAGCAAACAGTTAATACTATTCATCAAAACTTGTTTTTGGCATTTATTTATAATATCATAGGAATTCCAATTGCTGCTGGCGCATTATATCCTTTCACAGGATTTCTATTAAATCCAATGATAGCTGGAGCAGCTATGGCCTTAAGCAGTGTAAGTGTCGTAAGCAACAGTCTAAGATTGAAATGGAAAAAAATTTAAAATAAAATGGCAAACATTATGTAGCCAAAAATAAAATTTATGTTCTATATAACTGGAATTATTATTTCATTTTTTCTTAGCATTTTATTAATAAGTAAAAAAAGAAAAACGCAAGCTGATAAAATTCTTATTACCTGGTTAGTTATTATGGGTATTCACTTGCTTCTTTTTTATTTATCATCAATTATTAAAAATTTTCCATATCCACATCTATTAGGCCTAGAGATTCCGTTTCCGCTTTTGCATGGACCATTTCTGTATTTATATACTGCCACAATGACCAATCGCATACCAGGCAATAAAAAAATTCAGTTTTTGCATTTTATCCCTGCTATCTTATCCTATTTATATTTAATTCAATTTTATACACTCTCCGCTAATCAAAAAATAACGGTATATAAACACAAAGGCGCCGAATATGAACCTTTTTTACTGATCAACTCTTTTGCCATTTTTACTTCAGGAATTACATATGTCATTTGGTCGGCTATTCTACTGAGCAAGCATAAAAAAAGTATACTCAATCAATTCTCAGATATAGAAAAAATAAATTTAAACTGGTTACGCTATCTGATTTATGGAATAAGCATTATATGGGTAATAGTTATTTTTGGTAATGAAAAAGAAACATTTTTTGCAGCTGTTTTATTTGTTTTATTCATAGGTTATTTTGGCATTAAACAAGTTGGAATTTTTACAAATATTAACTCTTTAACACCACCAATTAAAAATGATACTGAAAAAGTCCTTCAACCCATAGAAAAAGAGAATGAAAAAGAAATCGAAGAAGACAGTTCAATAAAAAATAAAATAACAAGCGAAACCAGTGTAGAAAAAAAGAAATATTCAAAATCTGGCCTCTCCAAAGAAGCAGCTGAAGATTTTCATAAGTTACTCTCTATTCTCATGAATGAAAAAAAATTATTTATAGAAAGTAACTTATCACTTTCTGATTTAGCAAAAAAAATGAAGATACACCCCAACTACTTATCTCAACTAATTAATGAAAAAGAGGGAAAAAATTTCTATGATTATATCAATACATTACGTGTAGAGGAATTTAAAAAACAGATTACTAATCCGATCAATCAAAAGTATACTATTCTAGCCATTGCTTATAAATGTGGATTTAACTCAAAATCTTCTTTCAATAGATATTTTAAAAAAATAACTAACCTTTCCCCTTCTGAGTATTTACATAAACTTAACATAGAAAAAAACCAATAAAGACTATTTTATTTTTTATTAAAGTAGGTCGTTATACTTCTCACCCTATTAATAGGACCTTATTAATTTAAAAGCATGAATATGCAATATTTTGATTATCAATAACTTATATAAAAATAAGGTACCACCCTATAAGGAAAGTCGATTGCCTATGATTTAATAAAGAGCTTTGCTATAAAATAACATTTTATACAATGAAAACTAAATTAATATTCACAGTAGTCGCATTTTATTGCACGGCTCATTTATGTTTAGCACATGGTTCAGGTTCAAATCCAAAGTTGCATGTTAACCCCAGATGGAAAGAATGTTCTTTACAACTAGATCCATCACTTACACAAGCAGCATGGCATCAATTTGCAAAAGAGGCCGGATTAGTTGCCTATTTTCGCTCGCTTACAGATGCCAAACCCATGGGTCTAGGCCGATTTGAATTATCCATTTTACAATGGCAGACAGGAATCCATGCTAATGATAATGCTTGGAATGACACATTCGTTCATCCAGATTCTACCCATTGGCTTTTTGAAGGGAATTCATTAGCCTTTCCTGGATTAACATTACGAGCAGGCATTACTCCTAAAATAGATGTGGGAATTTATCTTACTAAAAACTTCGGAGCTAATTATGGCTTTTTAGGTGGACAAGTTCAATATAACTTTTTAAATAATATAGAAAAAAATTGGTCTGCTTCTGCACGTGGCAACTTTGTAATGATGTACGGACCTGAAGACTTAGGTTTAAATATTTATGGAGTAGATTTATTAGCAAGTAAAAAATATAGTATATATTCAAATTGGATTTCCATTTCACCTTATGCAGGCATATCGAGTTATTTATCACATACTCATGCAAAAACGACAAAAGTTAATCTTAAAGATGAAAATGTAATAGGTATACAAAGCATGATTGGAACTGTAATACAAATTTCTGTAGCTAGACTTGCTGTAGAATACAATCTTGCTAAAGTCAATACCCTATCCTTTAAGCTAGGCATTAACTTTAGCTTTTAAATAAAAAGTTTATACAAACTTATTGGTCGTAGTTAAAGCTACGACCAATAAGTAAATTAAAAAATCATCTAATGTATCAACTCGTTGTAGCTAACAAAAAAATGCAAAAAGAGTCCGATCAAATCTAGATAGTGTATGCCTGGCTATGTTGAATCACATGCCAAAGTGGGAACCAGGAAAATTAAAAGGGAAAAATGTGGCATTAATATTTATGTGGCCTATTAAATTTGTACTTAATGAAAAATAACTAAAAACTATTAATTCTTAATTTGATTTCTAGAAATCAAATATTCTATTCCTGCCAATAATAAATAATAAAAAGCACCAATACACATCGCCACAGAAGGTTGATCCAAAATAAGCCCTCCATGTAGTTTAACCTTAGAATAATTTGATCTTTCTAAAAATTCATTAGAAAGACCAAAGCAAGGAATCACATTTGAAGCAAAAGCACAAAACATAAGAATAAAGAAATATAAAACAGCTGCAAATACAGATCGTTGTCCAAGTTTTATTCTAATACTCTTATTAACATTAAAAAAAGCATAACGTAATCTATTAAAAACAACTACTAAATAAGTATATAATATTATATTATCACTTACCATCATATTAAAAACAAGAGCAAACAATCCATAAAGTGGGAAAAAAACTAAAAGTGAAAATCGAACTGGCATAACAGCCATAAAGACACCAGAATGAACCATAATAAATTCAAAACCAATTAATACTGCATAGGAATAAATTTTACTTACATCTGAAATATCAGGAGATATCCAAAGAGAAAAAAATGAAAATGAAATAATTAAATTAAGGATAACGCCTACATAATTCAACGGACGATCCCACTTTTCTATAATAGTCATTATGTGCTACCTTTATCTTTTTTTAAAATAGTAAACATACAAAACTACCAATTTTACTCTTTTATAGCGTAGTTACAAACAAAAGACACGATTAAAATAAAATCCTTATCTTTACTTAATTTATAGAAGAGGGAAATTCATCACTCTAATACCTCAGCCTAAAATTAGCATTAATCCAAAATTATGACATTCGACTCATTAAACATCATCTCTCCTATTTTAAAAGCACTACAAGAAGAAGGATATACCAACCCAACACCAATACAAGCCCAATCCATTCCTATTATTTTACAAGGCACCGACTTACTCGGCTGTGCACAAACAGGAACAGGAAAAACAGCTGCGTTTGCTATTCCTATCTTACAGTTATTGAGCTCAACTAAAAAAGACAATAAAAAAAGAAAAATAAGAAGCTTAATCCTTACACCAACACGAGAATTAGCTATTCAAATTGGAGAAAGCTTTAACGCCTATGGAAGGCATACCACATTGACCTCTACAGTAATTTTTGGTGGCGTAAATCAAAATCCACAAATAACCGCATTACGCAATGGAATAGATATTGTGATTGCCACACCAGGTCGATTATTAGATCTTATACATCAAAGGCATTTAAGCTTACATGACATAGAACTATTTGTACTAGATGAAGCTGATCGAATGCTCGATATGGGCTTTATTCATGATGTAAAAAAAATAATAGCACTACTTCCTAAAAAAAGACAATCTTTATTCTTTTCTGCAACTATGCCTCCTGAAATTATTAAGTTGGCAAGTAGCATATTACACAATCCCTCAAAAGTTTCCGTAACACCTGTATCATCTACTGTAGATATTATCAAGCAATGTGTTTATTTTGTTGACAAAGAAAACAAAAACGCACTATTAGTTGAGGTTTTAAAAGATAAAACCATTAAAACAGCTTTGGTATTTACACGAACAAAACACGGAGCTGATAAAGTAGTCAAAATGCTTTTGAAATACAATATTACTGCGGAAGCAATTCATGGTAACAAAGCACAAAATGCTCGACAACGTGCTTTAACAAACTTCAAAGCACAAACTACACGTGTGTTGGTGGCAACAGATATCGCTGCACGTGGAATAGATGTCGATGATTTAGAGTATGTGATCAACTACGAAATACCCAATATCCCAGAAACATACGTTCATCGCATTGGAAGAACAGGAAGAGCTGGTGCAAAAGGGACAGCCTTTTCATTTTGTGATGCAGAAGAAAAGTTATATTTACGCGATATAGAAAAGTTGATTGCAAAAAAGATTACAGTTATTGAAAATCATCCTTTCCCATTAGTAAATAACAATCCTGTGAAAATAACAAAACAACAAGCAAAAAGCAGCCCTAATCATTCAAAACCAAACTCTAGCAACAGTAAGAAAAATAATTCAAAAAAATACTTTGGTAAAAAAAAATATAGAAATTAAGCCTAACGCTTTTCATTATATTTAAGCCACCTTACTCTTAATTGACGATTATTTAATTTTTCATGAGGAGTTAGAATTAGTGTATCTCCTTTGAATTCAATATCTCTTTTAGCTATCGTTCCGACTTCGGTAGGTATGGTAGATACAAATTTATGGTGTTCAACTGTTTTCTTATTATTAGTTAATTCATAGCTAGCAAAATAAAAATACATGCTTGAATTAAATTGAGCTAACTTCTTTAATTCTTCAACACTTAAACTATCTAGCTTTTTCATCGCAAGCATAGACATTGCATTATACTTATTAGACGTAAGGTGAAGAGCCATATATCCTTCATCATCATATAAAATATACCCCCCATAGCCCATACGCACTTGATCATCTTCCCATTTATGCACTTCTGCATTCCAAACTTGAAACCGATCTAGCTTCCACATACCGGAAAGCGAATCGAATTGCACTTTTTTTTTATACATAGTACAACTCGCAATAACAAGGAAACCAATTATAATTTTATTTTTCACAAGACTTATTTCATTTTTTATTGATAGTTATTTAATACAAATAAGAATGTACTAAGAAAAACCATTCTTAGTACATTCTTATTTTTTTATTTTAGCAGAAATCTATTTTTTGGGAAAGAATTTTTCCCGAATAGCATTAACTCTCGTTGTAGAGGTTGTATCAGCCGGATACGTTGTACCTAACTGTTTAGGAGGACCATCAATATCTCCATAAATTTGTTTATCACCAGCATTTTTATCGCTATACTTTGTATTATTATACTCGCTACATGCCAATATAAAAACAGAAGAAAAAAGTATACTTACTTTAAAAAAAGGATATCTCATCATATAGTTGCATTTTTTATTTTTTACCTACTTTTTCAATCAAATCTGCTACACGATTAGAGTACCCACACTCATTATCATACCAACCTACTACTTTAACCAATGTTCCATTCACACTGGTCAACTCTGAATCGAATATACAAGAATGTGTATTTCCTACAATATCAATAGAGACAATCGGATCAGCTGTATATTCTAAAATTCCCTTTAGCGATGTTTCAGCCGCTTTCTTCATTACTGCATTAATTTGCTCTGCCGTAGTTTCTTTTTTTACAATACAAGTTAAATCAGTCAGTGATCCATCAGGTATAGGCACACGCATAGCAATCCCATCCAGCTTTCCTTTCAAATGTGGAAGAACTAAGCCTACTGCTTTTGCTGCACCTGTAGATGTAGGCACAATGGAATACGCAGCTGCTCGTGCTCTTCTTAAGTCACTATGAGGAGCATCCTGCAAATTCTGATCTGCTGTATAAGCATGAATGGTACTGATATATCCTTTCTCAATTCCAAAATGATCATCTAATATTTTAGCCATTGGTGCTAAACAATTTGTCGTACACGATGCATTCGAAATTATTTTCTCACTTCCAGTTAAAATAGACTCATTAACACCTAATACTACTGTAGGAATAGTACCTTTTGCAGGGGCTGAGATAATCACCTTTTTAGCACCAGCTTGAATATGCCCACCAGCACCAGCTTCATCTACAAACCGACCGGTAGATTCTAATACGACATCAATTCCTAACTTTCCCCAAGGTAAATTCTTAGGGTCTCTTTCAGCAATGACTTGAATGGAATTGCCATTAACTACAATGTGATTCGCATCATGCGATACAGTTCCTTTAAATTTTCCATGGACAGAATCATACTTAAGCAAATGGGCCAATGTAGCCGTATCTGTTAAATCATTAATAGCTACAACCTCTACATTGGTTTTAGTAAGCAATGCACGAAAGCTTAAACGACCTATTCGGCCAAATCCATTGATGGCAACTTTAATTTTTGACATAGTTATTAAATTAATTTTATAGTTTATCCATTATTTCCAAACTTACCAAGTTGATCTTCCAACTTATCTTTGATATCTTTTGCCTTATCAGCCAACTTTTTACGTGTATTTTTACCACTATCCGGCGCTAACAATATTCCAGCTACTGCACCAGCTATTGCTCCAGCGAGGAAAGCAAAAAATGTTTTTCGAGAACCACTCATAACAAGTATTTTTTTTAATTTTCAGGCAAATTTAACGGAAGTAGCAGATAAAATCTAATTTATTGGCAAGAATAGTATAACCTTATTTTCCATTGAAAAAAGCAAAAATCATAGAAATTAGCCATCCTACAGGAATTATTCGAACAAATATCCACCTTCCCGCCTCTAAAAGCGAAAGTAACCGAGCTTTGATCATCAAAGCCTTAAGTAAGAAAAATAGCACCCTCAAAAACCTATCACAAGCTAAAGACACTCTTATTTTAAAAAAAATCATTCATTCCAATCAAAAAAAATTAAACGTTCAGGATGCAGGAACGGTCATGCGTTTTTTAACATCCTATTTTACAGTTACTCATCAGAAAAAAATACTATATGGAACACCGCGTATGCACCAACGCCCTATTAAACCATTAGTAGACGCATTAAAAAAATTAGGCGCTGATATTAATTATATTAGAAGAGAAGGATTCCCTCCTATTGAAATCAAAAACTTTATACCCACTAAAAAAAACGTCTTATCTATCACAGGAGCTATAAGTAGCCAATACATATCTTCTCTTTTAATGATCGCTCCTTATCTACCGAAAGGTTTAAAAATTACCATAACAGGTAAAAAAAGTGCTACACCTTACATTAAAATGACTACTGCATTAATGGCATATTTTGGAGTACATGTTTATTACAAAAAAAACAAAATATATATTCCAAAAAGCACCTATCAAAAAAAAACTTATACCATCCCAGCTGATTGGTCGTCTGCTGGCTATTGGTACAGTATAGCTGCACTTTCCAAAAAAGCAACTATTGATTTAAATGCACTGCATCAATCTTCTCATCAAGCTGATGAGGTAGTTACTGTGCTAACTCAGAAATGGGGTATAACTTCTTCATCCTCAAAAAATGGCATACGACTAAAAAAGAAGATCGCTACCAAGCCATCTTTTTTTACATTCAACTTTTCTGATTGCCCTGATCTGGCACCTACACTTATCGTAGCTTGTGCGGCATTAGAAATTCCTTTTCATGGCACGGGGCTTGACAGCTTACATATCAAGGAAAGTGATCGACTGCATGCTCTTCAAAACGAATTAAAAAAAATAGGAATCAAATTTATACCATCAAAAAACAAATGGATAACGCGCGGAAAACTAAAACTAAAAAAAAGCATCACTTTTGATTCACATCAAGACCACCGCATTGCCATGGCATTAGCACCACTTGCTCTACTCGGAAGTATTCGAATCAAAAATCCATCTGTTGTAACTAAATCATACCCACATTTCTGGAAAGATTTAAAGAAGGCAGGGTTTAAAATACGTAGCACTCAAAAAAAATAATTACTGTATATTTGAGTATATAAAAAACTGTCCCTTGATTCAGCTTCTCACTCCCACCAACTGGAAATCGTATCAACTCATCGACACAGGTCATTTTGAAAAACTAGAAAAGTTTGGAGATGTTATTTTATCACGACCTGAGCCACAAGCTATTTGGGATAAATCATTGAGTGATGGTGAATGGAAAAAAATGACCTATGCCCGTTTTGAGCGAGATTTAGTCAACCCAGATAAGGGTTTATGGAAGACAGCAAAACCACTACCTTCACCTTGGACTATACCCTATCATTACACTAAACTACATTTGCATTTCAAATTAGGCCTTTCATCATTCAAACATGTTGGTATATTTCCTGAGCAAGCAGCTAACTGGGATTATATTTATGATTCCATTAATCGGCTATCTACTCCTCAACCCCGTTTTCTAAATTTATTTGCCTATACTGGAGCTGCTTCCATTGCTGCGTTAGCAGCTGGTGCACAGGTAACGCATGTAGATTCCATAAAGCAAGTGATTACCTGGGCTAGAGAGAATATGGAGTTAAATAAATTAAATGGCATTCGTTGGATTGTAGAAGATGCCATGAAGTTTGTAAAAAGAGAAGCCAAGCGAGGGAATACCTACCATGGCATTATTCTTGATCCTCCTGCATATGGCAGAGGTCCAAATGGAGAAAAATGGATTTTAGAGGATAACATTAGGGAGCTTTTAAAAACATGCCAGCAGCTTCTTGACCCTACACATCATTTCCTTATTCTTAATATTTACTCATTAGGATTTTCTACACTCATTATCGAAAATCTTATGCGGGATTGTTTCGATAAAACACCACAAAAAGAATCTGGCGAGCTATATATCGAAGACAGTCATCGTAAAAAACTACCACTGGGTATTTTTTATCGATTTAGAAAATAAAAAATCAACAGTCACATCTAAATGTGTATAGATGGATATTTACCAGTATCTTTTTCTTCTGGATATAATACATACATCTTAAAAAGTAAACCAATCAATGACTGAGGATAGTTTTTCCCTTTCGGAATACACTCCTTATCACCAGCAAGTGATACTTCTATAATTTTATGAGTTGTCCACGTTGAATTACAAAGGTGTAGCTCTATCATATTATAGGAATTAAATATGTTTTTATGATAAAGAACATGGACCCAATCTTCAAATTCACTCAAGGCCGTACTGTCTGTGAATAAAGAATCTGAAACCATAAGTTGGATAACAAATTTTGTATACTCACTTTTTATAAAACCATAACCTCCATCCTGTTGAAATGCAACCAACCGCGCTATGGAGTCTTTTTTAAAATAATCAACCTTGTATAAGAAGTCAATTAACTGTTCAGACTGTTTTTTAGGGACATTACCCGATTGATAAAAATAATCTTCCTGAGAAAGAACATGTATCTTTTCTCGTCTCTTGATTACGGTATAACTAAAAAAAACAACAACAAAAATAAAAAAGAGAGTATAGATCATATACTCTCTTTTTGCACTAATTTTATTATCCATTTTTATCTATAACCCTTTATATTGAAGTTAGCTTTTCTTTTTTGCAAAGCCTTTTTTAATCTCTTCAATATCAACCTTTTTAACAGGAGGCTTTGCATTAAGATGTTTAATTAATTTCACTTCTGCCTTAGCGCGAGATATATTTTTTCTATTCTTCCTTTTCAATTTTGTGACTGCCATATAATTTATATGTTTATTTTTATTTAAAAAACTTATTTAGTTTTAGGTGTCGTTGTTTTAGGCGCAGTAGATGTATTAGGAGCAGTTGGTGTAATGCCTAGTTTCTTTAATACTTTTGATGAAATATTTTCATTTTCACCAGCATATAATAGTATCGGAGAGCCATCAGCTGTATTAGTGCTAAATACAAAATTAAATGCATCTTCCTTAGCTACGGCATCAATTGCTTTTTGAATTTTATCTAGAGCAGGTTGCAATAAAGAAGCCTTCTTTTGCTCAGATGAAGCTGCTGCACTACGCTCAAACTCCTGAATAGATGCCTGAAGATTTTCAAGCTCTTTAATTTTATCATTTCGTACGATTTCATTCATTGTAGAGCCTGACTTTTGCAGTTCTTCATACTTACGTTGCGCATCCTGAACTTTCGCTTTCAACTGATTCTCTAGTTGTGTATTAAAGCTTTTCAATTCTGATTCAATTTGTTTTGCTTCCGGCATTTGAGAAAGCACGTAGTCTACGTTGGTATATCCAATTTTTAAATGCGATTGAGCAAATACTGTACATTGAGTTGCTAAGACGATACCTATAATGCCAATAAATTGTTTCCCTTTCATATGGTCGTATATTTTAAGTGCAAATTTACTTATTATTTTTTTTAATTGTATTATTTAAATCATTATTTTCTACTGTCAGCCCAAGCTCTTCCAGCACATAATCCGTATAATCATGAACTGGATTGGTATAAATCATCACGATATCTGCATTTTTATCAAACATGATATCCAATCGCTTGCTTTTGCATACTTTTTCCACCGCTTCAAAAACTTTATCTTGGATAGGCTTAATCAATTCCTGTCGCTTTAAAAAAAGTAGTCCTTCATATCCAAAATACTTTTTCTGTGTATCATGAGCCAATTGTTTCTTTTTCTCAACATCTTTCAACTTTTCTGCTTTCATACGTTCAGTCAAAAGAAGCTCTTCCGTCTTATAGTTTCTATACGCCTCATCTACATCAGCCTGAAGCTTATCCACTTCTTTTTGCCATTCTTGAGCTAACTTATCCAATGCACCTTTGGTATTTTTATACTCCGGCATACGCTCCAAGATAGCTCCAGAATCGATATAGCCTATCTTTTGAGCCAAAAGTTTTGAATGGGCCATCATAACTATTCCTAAAAAAGCTACTATTATACTTCCTTTTTTATACATACCTATTACCGCAATTGTTGACCAATAATAAACATAATTCCTCTTCGGTTGGCACCCGGCAATCCCGGAACAGGATCAAGACCATAACCATAATCAATACCCAATAAACCCAATGCCGGCAAAAATAACCGAACACCGACTCCTACTGAACGATATAATTTAAATGGATTATATTCTCTAGGACTGGCCCAGTTATTAGCACCCTCCATAAAGGCCAATGCATAAATAGTAGCACTTGGATTTAATGTAATTGGATGCCTCAACTCAAACACAAACTTAGTATAAGCTGTACCAGACTGTCGAATACTTGGAGCCAATGGGTTGGTAAGATAATTAGGATTAATAGGATTTAGAGAAAGATTATCATAGCCACGTAATCCAATTACATCTGTACCCAATAAAAAATTGTTTGCCACAAGACCATCCCCACCTACATCAAATCGCTCAAATGAGCTGATAGGTAGATTAGGATTATATCTTCCCAAAAATCCTGCATGAGCACGTGTATTGAGGACCATATTACCAAACAAGTTAGTAAAGAAAGAAATGTCTAACATTGTTTTATAATACTCAATAAATTTATTTTTAACATCTATACCCAATATAGAATACGGAGGAGTTAAAGATACAGCAAGTGAAAGATTGGATCCATGGCGTGGATAGAGTGGATTATCAATACTATTCCTTGAAAATGTAGTATTAAAATTAATATTATGAGCTACGCCATTATCAAATCCAAATCGCTTACCCTGATCATTGATAACTTGATATTGTTTAAAGGATAATGCATTACTGAGAATAAAAAAGTCATCCGGAACTTTTAGTCTTCTTCCTAGACTCATCGAGACCTCCGTAATTCTAAAAATAGATAAACTAACGGCATCAGGATTAAGCTGGCGAAGGATGGTATGTGTCAATCCTAAAGAAAAAGCATGTGGTTTTTTACCACCTAACCAAGGCTCTGTAAAACTAAATGAATACGTTTGATAATTAGGGCCATTTGCCTGAACACGTAAAGCTAATCGTTGGCCATCTCCACCAGGCACTGGGTTCCATTCGCTAAAATGAGGAATCTTTCGTATTGAAAAATTATTAAACACCAATCCAACAGTTCCAAAAAAGCCTAACCCAGCACCAGACCAACCAGCCGATAATTCAATTTGGTCATTGGGTTTCTCTGTAAGATTATACTCAATATCGACCTTACCTGTTTTCGGATTAGGTATGGGGGTAGGATAAATTTTCTCCGGATCAAAATAACCTAATGTCGAAAGCTCACGCTGTGTTCGTATTAATAAAGAGCGATTAAACTTCTGACCAGGAATGGTACGAATCTCGCGCAAAATAACACGATCACTTGTCTTCGTATTACCTGTAACAACAACTTTATTAATGTCCGCTTGAACGCCTTCTTCTATCCGCATTTCTACATCTACCGAATCTCCATCTACATTAACCTCTACTGGTTGAATATTAAAAAATAAATAGCCATCATCCATATAGAGCGAACTAATATCTGTGCCCTCAGGATTAAATGTTAATTTTTTCTCCAACTCTTCTTTACTATATATATTGCCTTTTTTAATACCTAATGTACGACTCAAGATAGTACTATCATACACATAGTTTCCTTTCCAATAAATATTCCGAAAATAATATTTCATTCCCTCATCAATAGTTATTCGGATATTAATAGACTTTTTATCATGCGTATAAACGGTATCAGCTACTATGGCTACATCCCGATAACCATTTGATCTATAAAAATCAAGAATAGTCTGTTTATCTGTTTCAAAATCTGATTTTTTAAACTTAGAGCTACTAAAAATATTTAAACGAACATGTTCAGCAAGGTATTCTGTTATATGTTTGGGAGAAAAAAGCGTATTGATCCCATATAAAAAAGAAGAAAGACGAAACTTATCCAGGCGTCCTATACGTTCAGCTATATCATAAGGCACCGTAAAACGAATTTTTTCATGGACCTCTTTCATTCGGCCTTTTAACTTCTTATCTGTAAACGATTGATTGCCTTCAAAATAAATTCGATGAACTTTTATTTTACTTCCTTTTTTTACATCAATATAAAGACGAGCATAATTACTCAATGCACTATCTGTTTTTTGAACCACATTAACTTGTACCTGTAAAAATCCTTTATCAATAAAATATCTTTTTACACTAAGTTGCGCATGCTGCATCAAAACATCCGTAACCACTTTACCTCTAACTAAATTAATTTTTTCTTTTATATTGTCAGCATCTGATTTGCTAATCCCATTAAATGAAAAGCTTGAAAGACGTGGTCTTTCTTTCAAATAGATTTCTAAAAAAATCTTATCGCCCTCTATCCCGGTAGCATAAATTTCCACATCACTTAATATCCCTTGATTCCAAAGCTTTTTTACAGCATCGCTTATAACATCACCAGGCACAGTTATTCTATCTCCAACTTTTAAACCCGTAATTGAAATAAGTGCATTGGGATCTAAAAATTGAGCTCCTGTTACAGTAATCCCCCCAATTTCATACTCCTTGGGTGATCTATAATCAATAGATACAGGAGTTGAAAGACCTTTAAAAGACGATAATTGCGAAAAAACAAAATTATAACTTATACTAAAAAAAACTATTCCTAAAATTCGTCGATTCATTTTTTTAATTGTTCACTTGTTTTCCCAAAACGTCTTTCTCTTTTTTGATAAGCTATAATGGCTTGATATAGATCTTTTTTTCTAAAATCAGGCCAAAGAATATCTGTTATAAAAAACTCTGTATATGCCATTTGCCAAAGCAAAAAATTACTGATCCGCATTTCTCCACTTGTTCGTATGAGCAACTCCGGATCAGGTATCTTAGACGTTGACAAAGATAATGAAAATTGATTTTCATCGATATCCTCTATGGCCAATGACTGGGTCTTTATTTTATATGCAATAGCTTTAGCTGCCTGTACAATATCCCATCTGCCACTATAATTCAAAGCAACAACCAGTGTCATATGTGTATATATCTTTGTTTCCTGTATAGCATGTTGCAGTTCTTTTACACAATCATCGGGTAAGGTACTTTGGTCTCCTATCACC
Organism: uncultured Cytophagales bacterium; assembly: GCA_964418605.1. Lineage (GTDB taxonomy): Bacteria > Bacteroidota > Bacteroidia > Cytophagales > Cyclobacteriaceae > CAYQLY01. The sequence goes on along the minus strand of CAYQLY010000001.1, from coordinate 323,278 downwards.
TGTAATCGTATTTTATTTTTTATAAGCGTAGGAAGTTCATGATGAATAGTAGAGACTAATAACTGCATGAGGCCTTTGACTTCATCTTCTGGCCTACCCCAATTTTCCGTGGAAAAAGCATACAGTGTAAGATACTTAATACCTAGTTCTGCACAACCCTCTGTCACTTGACGAACAGCTTCGATGGCATTCTGATGACCAAAAATGCGAAAAGCACCCTTCTTACGAGCCCATCTACCATTACCATCCATAATGACAGCTATATGCTGAGGTAAGTTGGTTAAATCAATTTCATCTTTTGATGGAGTACTCACGTTAGTTTAGTGTATGAAACAATTTAGAATGCAATCTACAAAATTATGTTGGGAAAATACAAGCACTTTTTTTATTGCTGATCATCAACACGAGGAATCATTTTAGGACACCGTACCCAATATAAAGTATACCCCATATGAAAAGACGCCACAAAATACCAATCTGAGCCGGTAAGGTTTCCATTTGAAAACTTAGGGTCTGTAGAAACATAGCCCCTGTTATCTAAATAGTCCGTAAATGTTTTATGAGAAATAACATCAAACCCAATATTCCATTGACGACCAAGAGGATACTTCATTCCTATGCCTATTGGAATAACAGGTTGCATACGATAAACTTTTTCAGTTTCAGGAAGATCACCAAGCATATAAAAGAAACCTATTCCTGCTGTAATATAAGGGGTAAGTTTAGGTCTATTTTTATCACTCCTATAATCTAAGAAATGATATTCTACACGTGAAGTTACCTCAAGAATAGAGCGTGAAAAGGATTGATCTCTACGTTGTTGAAAAGGATTAGAATAAGAATGATCAGCGCCAGAAATAACCCAAAACCCAGCCTGATGCTTAAGTTGAATTGCTTTAGTTAAAATATTTTTAATATATAGGCTCCCTCCTCCACCGGTATGTTCCAATCGAAACCAAGGGGAAAGATCACCACGATAAGTAGTAGCTCCTACACTTGCCCCCAATTCTAAAAATTGAGCACGAACCAATGTGCTAGTGATTATCACTAAAATACTTCCCCATACTATTCTATTAACCTTCATCACAATCTATTAAACGAGACTAATTCTATTTTATTTTCACTTTTGTTGAAAAATAAAAATGACAGGAAGCTAACCTGTCATCTTTAATATTATAATTTTCTTATATTATACTACCATTTATGATTGCCTTTTTTAGCAAAAATCTTGGTTGGAATAATGTAATGTAAATGAAAGCCTGTTATTACATAAATATCGTTATCTCCACCACTACCCCTGATCTCTTTTACACCTGTTTTAGCATAACCATCGCCACCTGTGATTTTATTTACTAAACTCATATCTCGACCCTGATCTACAGCAGCAGCTACCGTCTCTTGAGAACGATCGGCCATAAGCCTAGCCAACTGGTTAGTGCCAAATACCTGAGGATCTGCATAATACTTAGCCCCCACATCATCTAAATAATTTGTTGTTGTAATACGCCATCCTATTTCAAAAGAGATATCCAATCTCTCCGTCAACTGGTGCCTAATACCTAAACCAACAGGAAAACCAACTTGAATAAGTGAATAAGGTTTTGAATAACCTGGCTTTCCTTGCCCTTCTGTTCCTAAAGGTTGAAGAGGCACCCATGTTCCTTCTGAATCAGATCCCTTAGGCCCCATTGCTTTAGGGTTATGATAAAAAATATTAATTCCACCAAAAGCATAAGGTGTATAATCTGCACGCATTTTATAAGACCCTCTATTTCCAATAAGATCAATAACTCCTACTATGCCAAACTCAACAAGATCATTCCTAACACTCAAATTTCGAGCATAACGTTCAGGGCCATATTGTGAATTCAAGTTTTGATAATAATCATCAGCACGTAATCTCATCCAAGATAAAGATGCACGAAAGCTTAAACGACTATCACAACGCAATCCAAATTCACCTCCAAATCCCAATCGTGTAAATCCAAGATCCGTGCTCAAAATATTAGGAGAAGGACTAAGGTCAGAATACATATTTGTTACACCAATATGACCACCTGTATAAAAATAATTATACTTACTATCATACTCTGAAGGACCACCTTTAAATGTAGTCATCGAATGGTTACGTAAATAATTTGATCCTTTAGGTCCCACTCCCTTACGTGGGCCAAACCATCGTTGAAAAAATCCTTTTTTAGTAGTTCTATTATTTCGAGGTAAAGCTACAGAAGAACTTATTCCAAAACATGCTATAGAAAACATTACCAATACTATACGTATACCTTTGTTCATACTAAATTATTCTTATTCTTAATTAAACGTTTATTATATTAAATAGGGTTTCACCCCTAACCTACAAATATACTATTATTTTAATTATATAAAAAAAATTTTATTTATTCCCGAAAAACTCCTAATTCCTGTTATCTAGCCCCCAATGTAATTTATGGCGCAGTGTATCAAAAAAAGAATAGCCATTGAGTTTCACCAACCTAACTTTAAAGTCCTCTTTACGCAAAGCTAATTGCACTGTATGATCAACGGTTTGAGAGCGAGAGTCAAGCGAAATTAGAAAATTTTTACTCCGGCCTTCAATATCAAATGATAGTACACTGGTATCTGGCACAACAATAGGACGTACATTTAAATTATGTGGACTAACAGGAGATATAATAAAGTTATTAGAGTTAGGTAAAACCAAAGGCCCTCCACAACTCAAAGAATAACCAGTAGAGCCTGTCGGTGTTGCAATAATTAACCCATCAGCCCAATAAGAATTAAGATACTCTCCATTGATATATGCATGTACTGTAATCATAGAAGAGGTATCACGTTTGACAATAGTAAATTCATTCAATGCAAAATTAGCCCCTTCAAATAAAGATCTATCTGAATCCAAATGAAGTAGTGTTCGCTCATCTAATTCATAAAATCGATTGTATATAGCATGAATAGCTTCTTGAATATGATCAGGTGAAATAATAGCCAAAAACCCAAGCCTACCCGTGTTAATGCCCAGGATAGGAATTTTTTTATGACGAATATATGTTACTGATTCAAGCAAAGTACCATCTCCTCCAATACTGAAAAAAAAATCAGCTTCTTGTAGGTCTTGATAAGTACTATACACATGACAATCTGCAATACCTATATTAGATTCTTGCAAAAAAGTAAAAAAAGTATGAGATACCTGTATATATGTTTTTTTTTGGATAAGCGTATCAAAGAGCTCTCGAATAAATGATGCTGCTTCTGGTCGAAAAGTACGTCCATGTATTGCGATACGCATAAATAATCTTAGATATCTAAATATTTAAATAATAAATCAAGCCTATCTTTATTATAGTCAGAGGCAATTTGATCTTCTTCAAAATGAGCAACAATATGATGATTATAACGCTCTAATGTAGCTATAATTGATTTAAGTTCTTTTTTATTAATTTTTATAACAACATTTATTTTTTCAGAGTCTGTTTCATAGGATTCTAGATGAGCGCAAATAATTTTAGCATTATTCTCTTCAACCAACCTGCTTATTTCCGAGAGAGAATAATCTAAGTATCTCATAGATAACACAAGTACTGATCCTGCTGCTTGAATAGCAAATGTACTTGCAAAATAATTAAGTGCATTTTTTACGGTAATTATTCCATCATACAGTTTTGATGTATTTACAACTGGAATGATTTCCAATCGATTCTCGGCAGCTATACGAATAACATCATAAAAATGATAGGATGGATAGACATACGTATTGACACCTATCAGGGTAAATGAAGAGATAGGTAGATTCAATTTATTCCCTTCAAGTATACGTTCATCTGTTATAATACCTATATAACTATTTCCATTCAAAACAGGTAACTGCGTGAGCTTAAACTCATCCATCCAAATCAAGGCTTGCTCAGCTGTATCTGTTGACTTCAGTGGCGGTATAGATGTACTGATAAGATCTGCTGCTGTCATGAAAGCGGATGTTGAGCTAAAAATCGGGCCGTGATTTTATTAAACTTTTCTGGATGCTCCATCATTGGTGCATGGCCACAGTAATCTATAAAGGCTAACGTAGAGTTAGGGATAAGATTATTAAACTCATAGCCAACTAAAGGCGGTGTAATGGTGTCATTTAGCCCCCAAACAAGTAAAGTAGGTATTTTTATTTTAGGAATTTCTTTTGCCATGTTATTACGTTGAGCGGATTTAGCAATAGCCACAATACGCATACATTTAGGTATACTATTCGTAATTTCAAACACCTCATCAATCAATTCTTTGCTAGCCACTTTAGGATCGTAAAATGTATAAGCAACACGTTCTTGAATATACGCATAGTTGCCTCGTTTAGGAAATGACCCTCCCATCGAATTTTCAAATAACCCTGAACTTCCTGTCAAAACCATTCGCTTAACATTTTCAGAATAGCGCAAAGCATAGATCAATCCAACATGACCGCCTAGTGAATTTCCTAGCAATGTCAAATTCTGTAATGATTTTAGTTTAATAAAACGATCAACAAAATTAACAAGACCCTCAAGACCTGCTTCTTTAATAGGCATTTCATAAATGGGCAAAATAGGAATCACAACACGATAGCGAGAAGAAAAACCATTAATTACTCCTTCCCAATTACTCAATGCGCCAAACAATCCATGAAGAAGCAATAATACTTCTCCTTTGCCTTCATCAATATATTTAAACTCTCCTTCTTCTTTAATAGTAAAAGATAACATAAAGTACTTCTGTTCTTTTAAATGTTACCGAAAATATATATATAAAATTTAACAAAATCAATTTTAGGAGAGCAATGATACCCAATTTTTAATAATATCAAGGCCATATTGAGTAAGGTATGCCTCCGGATGAAACTGAATTCCGTAAATAGGAAGCACCCGGTGCTTAATAGCCATTATTTCATTTTTATCTGTTTGAGCAATACAATAAAGTGGATTAGGCAGGTGAGTTAATAGCAATGAATGATAGCGTGTCACTTGAATGGAAGAAGGTAATTGATTAAACAATTTATCCTTTTCTAAAAAAACAGTTGATAGCTTTCCATGCATCGGATAGGATGCTTTCTCTAATTGAGCTCCAAAATAATGACCAATAGCTTGATGCCCTAAGCATATACCAAGTACAGGTAATTTTGAATGATAGTAATCTAGGACTTCCATGAGATTACCAGAATCTTGAGGTGCACAAGGCCCCGGAGACAATAAAACCCCCTGATACTTCTCTTTTTTAATAACCGCTAATGACTCTGAATTTCTGTATACTTTTACAGAAACTCCTGCTTGAAGCAAATAATCGACAAGGTTGTAGGAAAATGAATCATAATTATCAATAACTAAAATCACTATTTATAAGTCATTATTTTTACTTACACTACAACTAGCCAAGCAGCGATTTTACAAGTGCAGAAATTAATTTTCCATCTGCCATGCCAGCTAATTCTTTAGATGCTACACCCATCACCTTGCCCATATCGGATGCGGATGAGGCACCTAATTTTTTTATAATTTCCTGAAGTTTTACTCTCAACTCTTCTTCAGAAAGTTGCTTTGGTAAATACCGATTGATGACTTCTAATTCTAACAGCTCTGTTTTTTCCAAGTCAGGCCTATTTTGTTCACGATATACCTCAGCTGCTTCCTTACGTTGTTTAGCTGCTTTGGTCAAAATTTTTATTTCTGCATCCTGGTTCAAAATTTCCTTTGCTCCTTTTTCTGTTTCAGCCAATAAAATTAATGCTTTAATAGCCCTCAACGCATAAAGCGTATCTTGATCTTTAGAAAGCATCGCTTTTTTGATATCTTCATCAATTTGTTCTTTTAAAGTTTTCATATATAATCTTAGTATAAAGTAAATTTTAATTAAAGCGATTTTGATTTAATCACTATATCTAACGATTTTAAAAAAAGCAATCAATTTATGTTTTTTAATTTTCTCACCAACTTATTAGCAAATATAAAGTCATTAAGTTCCTTCACATCTGCATTAAGTATATTTTCATTGGATCCTTCCCATACTTTTTTACCCTGGTATAAAAACATAATATGTTCACCTATTTCCATCATAGAATTCATATCATGTGTAACCACAATGGTAGTAATGGAATATTCTTCTGTAATTTCTTTAATCAAATTATCAATCAAGATAGATGTTTGAGGATCTAAGCCAGAGTTGGGCTCATCACAAAACAAATATTTGGAATTCATCACAATAGCACGTGCAATACCAACACGTTTTTTCATACCACCACTCAATTCTGATGGCATTTTTTTATTTATATTTTCTAAGCCCACCCGTTTCAAGCAAAAGTTAACACGATCTAATTTTTGATCTTTTTTCATTCTGGTTAAAACATCCAATGGAAACATGACGTTTTGTTCAACTGTTTTTGAATCAAATAGTGCACCTCCTTGAAAAAGCATGCCAATCTCTCGACGGATTTCTGTTTTAATATCAATATCGGCATGTGTAAAATCTCGCTCATCAAACAATACTCTTCCTTCATCTGGATTTAAAAGTCCTACAATACACTTAAGCAATACGCTCTTGCCTGTTCCACTACTTCCAATAATAAGATTTGTTTTTCCAGGGTAAAACTCACCACTAATTCCACTCAGAACCTCTTTTTCTTGAAATTTTTTCTTTATATTTTCTATCCGAATCATAGAAATCTATAAAAGTAATTGAGCTAATAAATAATCTGCCAATAAAATAGCAATACAGCTGGCAGTTACTGCGCTCGTACTTGCTTTACCAACTTCCAATGCTCCTCCTTTTGTAAAATAACCTTTAAATGATGAAATAGACGAAATAAGAAATGCAAATACAACTGACTTTACAAGAGCAAAAATGATATTAAAACCACTAAACTCCGTTCGAATGCCTACAATATACTCATTATCCGTAAGGATACCTGTATAGACACCAGCCATATAGCCGCCTAATAAAGATAAAAAACAAGCTATAATCACTAGCATAGGATATGTAATAATGGAGGCTACAATCTTAGGTAAGACCAAATAGGACGCTGCATTGATTCCCATTACTTTTAAAGCATCTATCTGCTCTGAAATACGCATGGTACCTAGCTCACCGGCAATATGAGAACCTACTTTTCCGGCAAAAACAATAGCCAATACAGTAGGAGCAAATTCCAAGATTGTTGTATCACGTGCGACCATACCAATCACATCTCGAGATACTAAAGGATTAACTAAATTATACGACGTCTGTATAACTGTAACCGCTCCCATGAATACAGAAAATATGACAACAATAAGGATAGAGTTGATGCCAATAGCCTCTGCTTCATTAAAAACGAGTTTCCAATACACTCGAAATGGCTCTCTTTTCGAAAAAAGAGTGGAAAGAAAAATAAAGTATTTACCAAACTCTTTCATAAGCAATCAAAAATAGATAAAAATGAACGGATTCTATAACAGAACAAGATAAAGATTTGTTTTATTACTGCTGATTAGCTATTTTTTGGCTATGACTACACACCAGAAAACCATCGTAATAACAGGCGGAAGCCGAGGAATTGGAAAAGCTATTATCAAACAATTCGCTGAAGCAGGATTTCATATTATCACATGTGGTAGAACTAAAGAGGATTTAAAAAAAATGGAAGAAGATATCTATCTCTCTTTTCCTAATGCTACTATTTCTTACCAGGTAGCTGATTTATCAAAACGAGATCAGGTTAATTCGTTTATTAAATTTATTTTATCACAAATAGATACTATTGATATCCTTATTAATAATGCTGGACTATTTATACCCGGACAGATATCTACTGAAACGGAAGAAGTACTTGAAAGCATGATACATACTAATCTATATAGTGCTTATCACCTCACCCGTGGCCTATTAGATATAATGAAAAAAAAGAAAGCAGGACACATTTTTAATATCTGCTCTACTGCAAGTATTACACCTTACATCAATGGCGGATCGTATTGCATTTCAAAATTTGCGCTTTATGGCATGACAAAAGTATTACGTGAAGAAATGAAAACGTTTGGCATTAAAGTAACAGCTGTACTACCGGGTGCTACTTTAACCTCAAGCTGGGATGGCGTCGATTTACCATCTGAACGTTTCATGATGCCTAAAGATGTGGCACAATCCATTTATCAAACCTATCTATTATCGAATCACACCGTAGTAGAGGAATTAATTTTAAGACCACAGCTTGGCGATATTTAAATAGATATTAAAACGACTCAATCAAGGAACGAAACAAATACGTACCATCTGCGCTTCCAAGCAATGGATCACAGGCTCTTTCAGGATGAGGCATCATTCCAAACACATTTTTAGATTTGTTAGTGACACCTGCGATATAATTCAAACTACCATTAGGGTTAGATTCTTCTATCAATTTTCCATCTGCATTACAATATTGAAATAGAATTTGATCATGATCTTCTAGATTTTTCAATACATCTACTGAAGCATAGTATCTTCCTTCACCATGTGCAATAGGTAATTTATAGGAAGGTTTAGAGAGTCTACTTGTAAGTTTGGTATCAGATACAGAACGAACAAAAATAGTCTTACAGGTAAATAACTGCATTGTATTTCGAAGCAAAACTCCGGGAAGCAGTCCGGCTTCTGTTAAAATTTGAAACCCATTACAAATACCTAGGACATACCCTCCTGCTTTAGCAAAACGAACTACTTCTTTCATAATGGGTGAAAATTGAGCAATAGCACCTGATCGCAAATAATCCCCATAAGAAAACCCACCGGGAAGAATGATACAGTCACATCCTTGAAGATCCGACTCTTTATGCCAAAGTTTAACAACTTGTTGATTAAAATTTTTTCTCAATACATATACTGTATCTTCATCACAATTCGATCCTGGAAAAACTACAACACCAAATTTCATTTTATTTTTTTGTTTTTTATTATTATATACTCACCTATTTGCGCACGTTTTTCATTATCAAAAGATGTAGCTTCATGCGAAACAAGCCTACATGATTGGCATTTAAAATCAAACCAAAAAATTCCGTCTCTTATGCTATTATTGCTTTGCTCCCTTCTCCATTTTCCCCCACAACCAGGACAAGGTCTTTCATTCTCTCGATCTTTATCTTTTCTTCCCCAATAACGATGCAAATAATAAAACACAGGTTTTTTAATTGCTTTTTCAATATCCAAACACAATACTCTACCTTCTTTAGATAGCCCACTTTGAGGATTTGCTAACTGTTTATATGCTGGCAACTCTAAATCTCCTGAACAGATATAAATACGATCTAATGATTTATATTCTTGCATCCAAAAATACAACCGCTCTTTAACAATATCTGAAACAGGTAATACATATAAAGGCACTGGATTACCTGTTTTACCTGAAGAGACAGGGGATGATTTTTCCAAAAAATGAGTAAAAAGATATAAACAATCTTCTTTTGAAATATCAAGAATCGACCTACCATACTCTTGATTTCTAACTATATTAAATCGAGGCGATCGAGAACAATAGGTATTCAATTCTTCTAAACAATTTCTAGTATACTCAGATAAATATTTTTTAGATAAGGAATTTTTTGATGGTATTAAAAAGGAGATACGAACAGAATCATGAAACCAAGCTATGATATAATCACCATATATATTGCCATTTTTCAAAAGAGAAGAAGAGTATAAATCAATCAAATCACTAAACTTGGATGATGTTTTTTTAGGATAAAAATAACAATCACATAAATACATAACGGCAACTTGTCATGATTTAATAAATTTTTTAACTATATCTTTAGCCTCTTCTACTGCCCTATCTAATTCATCATTTACAATCACTACATCAAATTGCTTCTCAAATGTCATTTCAAATTTAGCTTTAAACAGACGTTTAGAAATACTATCCTTTGTTTCTGTATCACGAAGGCGTAGGCGATCTTCCAATATTTTTAAACTGGGGACTTTAACAAAAATAGCCAGCGCACGTTCCTTATAATACCTTTTTAAATTGAGACCTCCTTGTACATCGACATCAAATATGACGTGTTTTCCCTCCAACCAAATACGTTCAATTTCTGATTTTAGTGTTCCATAAAAAGCCCCCTCATAAACCTCCTGCCATTCAACAAACTCATCGTTATCAATTTTTTTCTTAAATTCTTCAGGTGTAAGGAAATAATAATCTTTCCCATGCTCTTCTTTTCTACCTCGCTTATCACGCGTACAAGCTGAAATAGAAAAACCCAATTGCAAATTTTCTGCTACCAATCGTTTTACAATACTTGTTTTACCCGAACCGGAAGGAGCTGAAAAAATAATAAGCTTACCTGAATGCATACAAAAAATGACAGCTATTAAATATATTATTTTTATTTATTCTGATTTTAAAAATTTAATTTATTTTATCTTGTTTTAGAATTATTCTTTTTTTTCTTAATAAATCCCATCGAACGCGCATAGTTACTCAACTTCGATTTTAGAATATGACGTGCCCGATGTAAGCGAGATCTAACCGTACCAATCGGAATGTCTAAAATTTTAGACATTTCTTCATACGTAAAACCTTCTACATCACACAAAATTACTGCTATCCGAAAATCAACCGGCAATGCATTTAATGCAATAGATAATTCATCTCCCATTAAATACTTTACTGACTCTACCTGAAGATTATTGGTTATCTTTTCATCAAAATCTTCAGAATCATAATACCCTTCTACTTCCTGGTAATCGACCTTATGAGGCTCTTTGATTTTCTTTCGATAATCATTAATGAATGTGTTTTTTAAAATACGATACAACCATGCCTTAGCATTAGTACCTTTCTCAAATGAATTAATAAATCGAAATGCTTTTAGATATGTATCTTGTACCAAATCCTTCGCCTCATCCTCATCAAATGTTAAACGATAAGCAAAGCTATACAACGCATTCACCAAAGGCATGAATTCACTATTAAATAATTCCTTCTTCTCGCGCTCTGTATAAGATTTCTTATTTTTAAGCATAGCAGGTTGCAAAGTTCTGAAAAATACCTAACTTTAAGCGTATTAAATTTAACATATAAACCATATACCTATATGAAAAAAGCTATTTTATTATTATCAAGTTCTACTTTTTTACTATTTGGGCCAACTTACTCCCAAAAAAGTATACAAAAAGATGCCAAAACAGGACTTGAATTAAAAGCTGATAAGCTTACCTTTGATTCATTTGATTTAACAATGGATGGCAAAGCCTTATCTAATAACGAAATTGAATTCGGTGCTATTGCCTATATCACATTAAAAGACGTTTCAGGATACACCATAAAAGATGGAAAATGTTTTCCAGGATGCGAAATAAAGGTGACTGACTTGAACGGAAAAGAAGTATTATATGTACAAGATGCTTACGAAAGATACAGCGAAGGTGTAAGCAAACAAGATGGAAGTATACTAAGTAGTGATCTTACAGTAGGCGATCCTATGAAGGCAGGTGAAACCTATTTATGGAAAATCCGATTTTGGGATAAACAAAATAATGGCGAAATCGCAGCAATGATGAAGGTAAAAATTAAACCCAATCAAAGTAAAATCACACAACAAACAACTGGCCCTGTTAGCTATCGAAACCTCTATTTAGTATCTGAAAATAAAGTGCTTCGAAAAAATGAATTCGAACTTGGAAAGAAAATAAATCTATACATTACCGGTCTAAAAGGATTTACTGTTGAAAACAATAAGGTATACCCAGGCTGGTCTATGGTTCTTACAGATTCAAAAGGAACTGTTATTCTTGACTATAAAGATGCCTTCTCTGACTATGCTTCCGGAATAGAAGTTGAAAAAATGAGTAATGTAAATATTTATATAAATACAGGGAATCCTATGAAAGCAGGCGAGATGTATACTTGGACAAGTACATTGTGGGATAAGAAAGGAAAAAATAAAATTTCTACAAAAACAGTATTAAAAGCCAAATAGTTAACTAATGAGATAATCTTTAAAAATCTCAATATACACTATATTGCTGTCATATTTTTACTTAAAGTATCTTATTCAAAACATATGAAAAAACAAAAAGATGCCAAGACAGGCTTAGAAATAGAATCTAACAACCTAGAAATCAACTCTTTCTCGCTATCCTTAGCTACAAATAATCAACCGCTATCTTCTAATGAAGTTGAATTTGGAGAAACTTTATACATTACACTAAATGACGTGAAAGGATTTGTTCTAAAAAATAATAACTGTTTTCCAGGATGCGAAATAGCACTTACCGACTCAAAAGGAAATCAAATCCTATATATACAAGATGCCTATGAGCGATACAGCAAAGATGGTGTTAGTCAAACTGATGCACGTACACTCAACAGCGATCTTAACATTGGATATCCTATGCAGGTAAATGAGACCTATGTATGGAAGATCCGATTTTGGGATAAAGAAGGAAAAGGTGAAATCAAAAGTGAACTAAATTTAAAAGTAAAAGCTAATCGAACTAAGATTGATTATAAAACAGAGGGTAATATAACTATTTCGACTATTTATTACACAGATGGACAACGTGTACTTCTAACCAATGAGTTCGAGAAAGGCAAAAAAATATATTTATTTATTAAAGATGCAACAGGATTTACTGTAAAAAACAATAAAATAAACCTGGGCTGGTCACTCTTATTCACAGATTCAAAAGGGAATATTATACTCAAACAGGATGATCTCTTTTCAGCCGATGGTATCAATCCTGAAGATGTCAAAAATCTCAATATGCATCTGAGCGGAAATAATTCTATAAAATCGGGAGAAAGCTATATATGGAAAACAATTTTATGGGATAAAAATAGCAATGCTAAAATTTCAACAGAAGCTATTTTGAAGGCAAAATAAAATAATGTCGATTCAGCTTTCAGTAGTTATCATTACCTTAAATGAAGAAAAAAACATCGGACGATGCCTGGACTCTATTCAAGGCATCGCCGATGATATTGTAGTTTTAGACTCTGGATCAGTAGACCAAACAGCTTCTATTTGTAAACGGTATTCTAATGTGCGATTCATAAACCAACCATGGCTAGGCGGATTTGCTGAACAAAAAAATACTGGCAATCAACTTGCTCAACACAATTATATATTGTCTCTGGATGGAGATGAGTCATTATCTCAGGAACTCGCTCATTCAATAGCTACATTTAAACATAATCCTACAGCAGATGTATGTATCATGAACCGTTTAACCAACTATTGTGGCAAATGGATACACCATTCGGGATGGTATCCCGATCGTAAAATGCGCTTATGGAATAAAACAAAAGGCTATTGGCAAGGTACTATTCATGAAGAACTCATCATGGATAAGGACAGTAAAAAAATACAGCTGCACGGTGATATCCTTCATTACAGTTTTTATTCCATCAATGATCATCTTAAAAAAATACAGTTCTTCACAGATCAGGTAGCACAGGCTGATTTTATAAAGAAAAAAAGAAGCACCTTACTTAAGATCATAGTCAGCCCTTGTGCTAAATTTTTTAAAGACTATATTCTTCACTCCGGGTTTAAAGATGGCTATTACGGCTTTCTCATCTGTGCATTATCAGCTTATGCTACATTTATTAAATACATTAAGCTGAGAGAACTTCAAAAAAATAAAGTAAACAAAAATAATGAGGTTATCTCCTAATCGTATCCTTTTAAGTCGTACTGATAATATCGGAGATGTCGTACTTACATTGCCGCTAGCTGGAATTCTTAAACAGTATTTCCCAGATTCAACTATTTATTTTCTAGGAAAAAAATACACTGAACCTATCATCCGGTTATCACAACATATTGATCATTTTTTAAATTGGGATGAACTACAGCTCAGCGATTCTGAAAAAAAATTACATGAGTTAAAGATCGATACCATCATTCATATATTTCCTCAATCAAGAATCGCACGCATTGCAAAAAAAGCTAAAATAAAAAACCGAATTGGCACAAGCCATCGCCTCTACCATTGGTGGACCTGCAATCGGCTTGTTCCTATAGGACGAAAAAATTCTAGTCTACACGAAGCGCAACTTAATCTCCAACTGCTAGCACCCTTAGGTATTCCTACGTCTCTCCCATTAGACGCATTCATTCCATTTTATGGAATACAAAATCAAAATAATACTTCAACCATCTTAATTCATACCAACAGCAAAAAATATAATCTCATTTTTCATCCTAAATCCAACCGAAGTGCACGTGAGTGGCCTGCTTCTTCTTATTTACGACTCGCTCAGCTGCTTGATCCTAATCAATTTCAGATTATTTTAACAGGTACTGCCACAGAACGTCAGCTTCTCAATGATGAATGTCCTGAACTCTTTCAACTCCCTCATGTCAATGATACAATGGGCCAGCTTTCTCTATCAGAGCTTATTCAACTTATTCAAGCAGTCGATGGACTATTAGCTGCAAGCACTGGACCTTTGCATATTGCTGCTGCTTTAGGAAAACAGGCGATTGGTCTTTATCCTTCCATCCGACCTGTACATCCAGGCAGATGGAGCCCACTTGGAAAACAGGCGATTGTTCTAGAATCAGGAAATTACTGCAAAACCTGTAAAGAAAAAAAGAGGTGCGCCTGTATGCATTCTATTACACCAGAGCATGTTTTGAATTTAATAACCCAACTTCAATCAAAAATATATATTTAAAAAGGGAGATAATCTCCCTTTTTTATTTTTCAGTATCTTTTCTTACGCACCTCAAAGTCTGCATGGAGTAAATACCACTACTTCAGAACTGAATTGGCATTTACTTCAGACCAGGATCACTCCCAACATACCAATCGGCAAGTCACTGTTGGTGTAAGGCCTCCTTTCACCTCCTTTGAATCTGCCAAAAGAGAAATAGTTGATTTGTTGAGCATTAATTTTTTGTCTTTTTTCATAAATTACATTATTTACCTTTATAAAGTTATAAAAAAATCAAAAAAAAACAAACCTATAATATATTTATTTCAATATCTATAATCTTACTTAATAGGGGGAGTTGGGCAGTCCTTGCTAGGTGTTGTACAATGTTGACAAGTCAATGAACGCTGTTCACGACCTCCTCCTCCTCCTGCACCTCCATCATTGCCACACGTAATATATAAAGAAAAATAGGTAAATATAATCGAAATCATTCCACCCTTTACATCTGTTAAAGAAGAAACTGTTGATTTATTTAGACAAAGCTTTTTATTGTTATGTTTTCTCATATGTTTTTTTCGCAAACCCCAAATATACATCAATCTGAATCATGTAAAAAAACAATACTTTCGCCACCAAGGAATATTATAAAAAAGGTGTGATACCATCAATGTCATCACACCAAATATTATGTGTCTAGAGTTATAAAAAAATTACTTTAGGCCCCACCCGATTTGCCACAATAAACACACGACCAACATACACTTGGTCCGTAAGTAATGCCACACGCAGGATATGAAACATCCAACGGCGGATCGCCACCTCCATTAATGCTATGTATTGAAGAAATGGTCTCTTTGTTTAGTACAAAGGATTTAGAATATAGTTTTTTTTTCATATAAAAAATTAGTTTAGTTACATCAAATATACAATTTTAGTACTAGAAAAAATAATTTTTAGTTATTTTTTCTAGTACTTCATACACCGCCGGGCAGACGGTAGAATTTTTTAATGTAATTGCTGATTTTTTTAATAACACATCCTCATTGGTATACGGATAGCGCGCACAATCAGAAGGACGCACATCGTAAATGGCACACTTATTATCTTGTTGCAAAAAAGGACAAGGAAGTTGTTTAAGCACCTCATCACCTTCTTCATCACGCATTAAATAGGTCTGAGCAAATGCCGACTCCGTCAGGTGTAAATGCTTAGCAATTCGCTTCACATCCGGCGGTTTAAATCGAGGCGAATAGTTTTTACAGCAATTCGCACAGGCCAAACAATCGATTGTAGAAAACACCTCATTGTGTAAGAGTTCTAATTGAGGTATGATTTTATTTTTATCAGCCCGTTGTAAAAAACGTTTATATTTTTTTTGATTTGCTTTAGACTGAGCAAGCCACTTTTTATTCATATTTTCTTAAAAGCACTAGAAAAAATACAAAAAAAGAGCAAGATATCTTGCTCTTTGAATTAAACCTTAAAAAATTTAATATATTAATATCTGTAATGCTCCGGCTTATACGGCCCTTTCACATCCACACCAATATAATTCGCCTGCTTTGGACTTAACGTTTCAAGTTCAACACCCAACTTTTCTAAGTGCAACATGGCTACCATCTCATCCAAATGCTTAGGCAACGTATATACTTTATTTTCATAATTAGCATGATTAGCCCAAAGCTCAATCTGAGCAAGTGTTTGATTAGTAAATGAATTAGACATCACAAACGAAGGATGCCCCATCGCACAACCCAAATTCACCAAACGACCTTCTGCTAATACAATAATATCTTTTCCATCAATGGTATATTTATCAACCTGAGGTTTAATAGTATCTTTTGTTTTACCATAATTTTTATTCAACCACTCGATATCGATCTCATTATCAAAATGACCAATATTACACAATACAGCATTATGCTTCATCGCTTTAAAATGACGCTCCATGATGATATCACAGTTGCCCGTAGCTGTCACAATAATATCTGCTTCACGAATAGCCGTATCCATCTTCTTCACTTCATACCCCTCCATAGCTGCTTGCAATGCACAAATTGGATCGGCTTCCGTTACAATCACACGTACACCGGCATTTTTTAATGAATCAGCAGATCCTTTACCCACATCTCCATAACCGGCTACGACGGCCACTTTACCAGCCATCATCAAATCGGTAGCCCGTCGCAAGGCATCAACTAATGATTCTCGACATCCGTATTTATTATCAAACTTTGACTTAGTCACCGAATCATTCACATTAATAGCAGGCATAGGCAGTTTTCCTTCTCGTTGACGCACATATAGTCGATTTACACCTGTTGTTGTTTCTTCAGATATTCCTTTTATATTTTGAGCCAACTCTGGATATTTATCCAACACCAAGTTTGTCAAATCACCCCCATCATCTAAAATCATATTCAAAGGCTTTCCGTCTTTAAAAGCCGTCAAGGTTTGCTCAATACACCAATCGTATTCTTCCAATGTTTCTTCTTTCCAGGCAAATACCGGAATATTCACTGCTGCAATCGCCGCTGCTGCATGATCTTGTGTGGAAAATATATTACAGGAAGACCAAGATACTTCTGCGCCTAACTCTACCAATGTTTCAATCAATACAGCTGTTTGAATAGTCATGTGTAAACACCCTGCAATGCGCGCTCCTTTCAATGGTTTAGAAGTTCCAAATTTTTTTCGCAAAGCCATCAAGCCCGGCATTTCCACTTCTGCTAATTTGATTTCTTTTCTCCCCCATTCAGCCAGAGAAATATCTTTTACTTTATACGCTAACGTTTTGGTCATCATAAGTTTAGAATTCAATTGCAAAGATATAAAAAATACAGGTTATTTCGGAATAGACATCAAAAACCAGGGCGGTACAAAACAAACACTGTCGCTCTGAGAAAAAAACTTTTACTACTGTGGCTTATGAGACACCAGCCACAGCAGTAATCCATGGTGCAAGAGCAGAAAAATGGCAACAATGCCACCCTATAGCTTTCTTTTTATTATTTACTCTACATACACTATATCGATTAAATAGCTTAAATTAGGGTCAAAAAATATATGGATGCAGAGTTTATCGCAGAAATTATAAGTTATTTTTTTGGCCGATTTGGCGATATCGCCTTAGCGCTGATGAAATCTATTTACTTTTTTCCAATTATTCTGATCGGCTGCACATACATGGCTTACATCATGTCGAGGGCAAAAGAAATAGATGACGTATCAAGACGAGAAGGTCTTTATGATCTTATTGAACAACTTAATCCGCAACTAGCAACCAAAATGGCTGAGCAACGGAAAAAATTATTATGCGGCGGATGGGTTATTTCACTCCAACTGATTATAGTATTAAGTCTATTTTTATTTTTATTAGAGAATGCAGGTCCGCTATTTTTTAATTACACCCAAAGCCAAGGTCTGGAAATAGCAGCTATTCTCATCCGCGTGATTAGTGTTTTACTTATTTTTTTCTACACGCAATACTTTATTTATTATTGGAAGCGGTGGTATAAAAGCCACACCTAATAAGTTATAAAAATATTATTTCTTTCATTCCAAAATAATATACCTTCCCACTCACGTCAACCGCCAACTTACCTTCCTCATTTACCCCTACAATCATCCCCTTCACACGCTGCTGATTAATTTCAAATAGATGATACTCTTGGTATCTATACAAGCGATGCAAATACGCTGTTTTAAGTAAATCGTATTTCCCAACTTTAAGCAATAGATAATAATGCTCCAATGTTTCAAGTATATGAGCCAGCACTTTCTCTAAATCAACAGGTACATGCGTAACCATAGCCAATGAAACTGCTTTTTTTTCTTCAAATTTTTTTTGATTTACATTCAAACCTATGCCAGTAATAGAATAATCCATAACTTCGCCTTTCATACTGTTTTCAATCAATATACCTCCTATTTTTTTGTCTTGTATGTATATATCATTTGGCCATTTAATTGAGACATCAGAGATATACTGATCCAACACATCGGCTAAAGCAAGCGATGTAAATACAGCTAAAAAAAATTGTTTTTGAATCGGTAAAAAAGAAGGGCGAAATAATACTGAGAAAGTCAGGTTCTGATCAGGCTCAGCCTCCCACTTATTTCCCATCTGACCCTTTCCTGCAGTTTGATGAGACGTAATGACGACTGTTCCTTCAAAAGCTGACCCACTTTTGACTTTATCACTTAACACATCATTAGTTGAATGACAAACTGGCAGAAAAATAATTTCTTTTCCGACAAATAACGTTTCTGTATGAATTTTGTACAATTATTTTTGTAGTTTTGTTGGTAATTTAATAATAATGCGGTCAAAGAAAAAAGAGAAGGTAAACTTAAATTCAAAAAAATTAAGTGAGTTGATCATAGAGGGGATGAAAGAAAAGAAAGGGGAAAATATTATGATTTTAAATCTAACCGCTATCAAAAATTCCATTGCTGATTTTTTTATCATCTGCTCAGGAACTAATGAAAATCAACTTGATGCCATCGCAGATGCTATTGAGAAAAAAGTACATGAGTCTATACAAGAATACCCATGGCATGTTGAAGGAAAGGAAAATAAGGAGTGGATCTTATTAGACTATGTTAATGTTGTAGCACATGTTTTTAAAAAAGATAGAAGGTCATTTTATGAATTAGAAGACCTATGGGGAGATGCTGAAATAACAGAAGTAGAATCTGAATCTGACACAACCCCTAAAAAGAAAAAAATAAAAAAATAACAACACACCATCATGACAAATACACCTGATCATAAAAATGAAGTATCCACTTCTGAGGAAAATAAAAATACAGTACCAGAAAAGGGAACTGATAAAAATAAAAAAAAGATTTTCCCCAATCCTCCTAAACGCGGGGGATATCAGATGTGGATCATCATCGGGTTATTGCTGATTGTAGTAGCCATCACCTACTTCAATAAAAACAACTCCATGCCTCCAATTAGCTTCCAAACGTTGGGTGCTATGATGAAGGACGGAGATGTAGCGAAAGTAGTACTGGTAAAAAATCAAATGGTTGTAGAAATTACACTAAAATCAACTGCTCTATCAAGTAAAAAATACAACAGTATATTAGAACAATATTCTCCCTTCTCCTCTGAAAAGGGCCCACATCTTAAAATGCTGATTACCTCACCCGATATTTTTGATAGAGATTTTAAAGCATTAGAAGCAGCAGCAGGGCATGAGAAATTTAGCGGTGGCTATACCATCGAAGAACGATCCGATGTGATGGGCTTCTTATTACAATGGGGCGTACTTATTGCCATCATTGTTGGATTTTGGTTTTTAATGAGACGTTCTACTAACATGTCCGGTGGTACACAGCTATTTAATATTGGCAGATCTAAGGCTACTTTATTCGATGCAGAAAACAAAGTAAAAATTACATTTGCTGATGTGGCAGGATTAGATGAAGCAAAAGAAGAAGTAAAAGAAATTGTAGACTTCCTGAAAAATCCTTCTAAATTCACAAATCTAGGAGGAAAAATTCCAAAAGGGGTATTACTCATCGGCCCTCCTGGAACTGGTAAAACACTTCTTGCAAAAGCAGTAGCAGGAGAAGCAAATGTGCCTTTCTTCACTTTATCCGGATCTGATTTTGTAGAAATGTTCGTAGGGGTTGGCTCTGCACGTGTGCGTGATCTTTTTAAACAAGCTAAAGAAAAGTCACCTTGTATCATCTTCATCGATGAAATAGATGCTGTAGGACGCTCCCGAGGAAAAGGTTATTTCACAGGCTCCAATGATGAGCGAGAGAATACACTCAACTCGCTTTTAGTAGAAATGGATGGATTCTCTACAAATTCAGGTATCATCATATTGGCTGCTACAAACCGCCCCGATGTTCTCGATCCTGCCTTACTAAGACCTGGCCGATTTGATAGACAAATCAGTGTGGACAAACCTGACCTAGTAGGTAGAGAGAGTATTTTCAAAGTACATCTCAAACCAATAAAGTTGGGTCTTGATGTTGAAATAAAAAAATTAGCTGCTCAAACTCCAGGTTTTGCAGGAGCTGAAATAGCAAACGTCTGCAATGAAGCCGCATTAATTGCTGCGCGAAAAAACAAAGAAACAGTTGATATGGAAGATTTCAATGCTGCCATTGATCGTGTCATTGGAGGATTAGAAAAGAAAAACAAAATCATATCGCCTGAAGAAAAAAAGATTGTAGCTTACCATGAGGCAGGACATGCTGTAACAGGATGGTTCTTAGAACATGCAGATCCATTAGTTAAAGTAAGTATCGTGCCAAGAGGAGTAGCTGCTTTGGGATATGCACAATACCTCCCTAAGGAACAGTTTTTATATACAATTGAACAATTAACAGACGAAATGTGCATGTCTTTAGGAGGTCGAGTTGCTGAAGATATTGTATTTGGAAAAATTTCTACAGGTGCATTAAGTGATTTAGAGCGGATTACCAAAATGGCTTATAGCATGGTAACCATCTATGGTATGAATGATAAGATAGGAAACGTTTCATTCTTTGACTCTAAAGAAGATGATTATCAATTTAGTAAACCTTATTCGGAGTCAACATCTCAAACTATAGATGAAGAGGTGAGAAAAATCATACAAAATGCATATGAGCGAACTAAACATCTTTTAACCGAAAAAAGAAAAGAATTAGAGCTGGTTGCACAAGAGTTATTAGCACGTGAAATTATATTCCAAAGTGATTTAGAACATTTAATTGGTAAAAGGCCTTTTCAAAAAGAAGATCACTATCTTCACGAAAATGATGGCCCCTCCTACTATAAAAATGAAAGTGAGGAAAATAAAAAAGAAAGCTAATTGTTTTTAAAAATCTCATGAGCAAAAACTCCAGAGAAATTATACTTGAAAAAATACAAGCAGCTCTAAAAAAAAACACTTCTAAAAAAGAGGCTAAGCCTAATTTTTCTAAAAACCTGTATACTGCTTCTTCTGAGCATGCTACTGTTCGATTTGCCGAAAAGCTCACACAGGCACAAGGTCTTTTCTTCTATTGCGAAAATAGAGACGTATTTCATCATCAATTTAAAGAATTTATAAAAACTAAGAATAGTGAATACCTATCTGTTTGGGAAGACAAAATACGAGAACTACTTCCAAGTATTAATCTACCCTACCTTGATAAAAAACATGACTTACACCGAACAGAAATAGGCATTACCGGATGTGAATGTCTCATAAGCAGACTAGGGAGTATCATACTTTCTTCTAAGCAAGGCTCTGGTCGAAGCTTATCTATTTTTCCACCTATTCATATTGTCATTGCATTTGCAAGCCAACTAGTAGAAGATATTCAAGATGGGTTAGAGTTGGTTAAAAAAAAATACGCTACCCTGCCTTCCATGATCTGTTTAACAACTGGCCCAAGCCGTACAGCTGACATTGAAAAAACACTTGTATTAGGTGCTCATGGACCAAAAGAACTAGTGGTCTTTTTATTAGATGACACACTCTAACCACATTCATATTCAACCAGGAAGAAGCATCGCTTTTGCCTCTGATTTCCATCTTGGCGCACCTAGTCTTGATAGAAGTTTAGAGCGGGAAAAGAAAATTATTCGTTGGCTAGAATCTATTAGTTCACAATGCGATATACTATTTCTAGTAGGTGATATTTTTGATTTTTGGTTTGAATATAAACATGTCATACCTAAAGGTTTTATTCGTTTACAAGGTAAACTTGCTGAACTAACTGATACTGGAAAAAAAATATATATTTTCTCTGGCAACCATGACATGTGGATGAAGGATTATTTTACAAACGAAATGGGCATTGAAATACTTCATCAGCCCACTGTATTTTTTTTCAATGAAAAAAAAATATTGATTGGACATGGAGATGGCCTAGGACCAGGAGATACAGGTTACAAGTTATTGAAAAAAATATTTAGAAATAAATTTTGTCAATGGTTATTTAAAATTATACATCCAACCATTGGCATGACCATTGCACATACATGGTCAAGAAAAAGCCGGATCACAAATATAAAGCGGAAGGAAGAATTTTTAGGTGATAAAGAATGGCTATGGGTGTATTGCAAAGAATTAGAAAAAAAAGAACACCATGACTATTATGTTTTTGGACATCGACATCTTCCATTAGATCTAGAGGTATCCCCTACAAGCAGATACATCAATCTAGGCGAATGGGTAAATTACTCTAGCTATGCACTATTTGATGGAGAAAAAGTTACACTTTTAACATTTAATGAATGAAGATACAATTACTTTTAGTATATCTCACCATCACAACACTATTATTAGAAAAGAAAACCCATGCCCAACAATTAGTTCTTGAAAAAGAAAAAAATACTACCTCCATTACATGTGTATCTATAGATCGAAATGGAAAATTTGTAATTGGAGATACCAAAGGAAATATTACTCAGTACGACTCTCTTGGCAACCTAGTTAGCCGTTTTTCACCTGCTGAGCTTTCTACACCCTACAGCATTGAAGCTTGGCGGACAATGAACTTGTTTGTTTTCTATAAAGAACTTCAACAATTTAGAATACTCGATCGTTTTTTAGCATCAAGCTCTACATTTGAACTTAACCTCGAAGAAATCGGATTTAGTCGAGTAGCTACAATTTCACAAGACAATATGATTTGGCTATTTGATGAAATTAATTTTAGGTTAAAAAAATACAACCCTATTGCTTCTAAATTAATAAATGAAACACCATTAGACTTAATACTAGATCCCAAGGATTTCAATATTACCTCTATTCGTGAGTACCAAAATTTACTTTTTATATCTGATCAAAACCAAGGCATTCTTTTATTTGATAATTTAGGCAACTATAAAAAAACAATTCCCGCATCAGGAATTACGTATTTTAACTTTTTAGAAGAAGAACTCTACTATACCAAAGACAATACTCTTTTCTTTATAAACATTTACACTCTAAAGGAAAGGAGAATTACATTGCCTATTAAAAATTCAATTATTTTTGTTTTAGTGACAGAAAAAAAAATTATTACATTTGAAAAAAATAAATTTTATATTTTAAACATACAATCTCATTAATTTTATGAAAAACATATCTCTAGCATTTTTATTGACTATTCTATTTAAACTGGTAGTTTCTCCTAAATCTCTAGCTCAGCTTGTACCACCTCAAGTACCCTCAAAAATGAAATTAGGCAATTTAGAGCTAATCATCACTGATGAAGCAAAAGAAATCATTCAAAAGGACATTAACAATCTAACTAAAAACGAAAACTATTTTTATATAAAAGCAGAAAAAGCCACATGGTACTTCCCACTAATGGAAAAAATTCTTAAAGAAGAAGGCATACCAGATGATTTTAAATATTTAGCCTTACAAGAAAGCTCACTGACCCCCAACGCTGTGTCTGCGTCAAATGCGGTAGGTTATTGGCAATTCAAAGAAGAAACAGCTAAAGAAATAGGATTAACAATCGATGAAAATATTGATGAACGAATGCATATTGTTTTTTCAACTCGTGCAGCAGCTCGTTATTTTAAAAAAAATAATTCACTGCTTAATAATTGGGTTTACACACTTCTTTCCTATAACCTAGGGCTCGGAGGAGTAAAAGCATCAATCAACCCAGGTGAAATAAGTGGTATAGAAAAAATAGAAATTACAAACAATACACATTGGTATATCACACGATTTTTAGCACACAAGATAGCCTTTGAAAAACATGTTCCACAAAATACATCTGTTAAACTTACGATTATTAATAACATTGAAAATAAAACATTAGATGAGCTAGCCTATCAATGGAAACTAGATCCACACCAAGTTAGTTATTACAATGCTTGGTTAAAAACAAAAAAAATACCTACTGACTACAGCATTATTATTCCAACTTCTTTTGACAAACCCATTACTCAACCTGATAAGGTTGAGTACCAAACAAATAAATGGATAACAAAAAATGGACTAAAGTGTATCACAGCTAAAAAAGATGATACGCCTTATATTTTAGCTATGGAGGCAGGCATCTCCGAAAAAAAATTGAGACGCTATAATGATCTTAAAAAATACGATGATATCATCCCAGGAATGGCTTACTATATAGAGCCAAAATATACCGAAGGAACGGAAGATTATTACACTGTACTTGAAAATGAAACACTTTGGGAAATCGGACAAAAACTAGGTATCAAAAAATCACGCTTAACTAAATATAATCGACTACACAAATTGGAAGATCCTGTACCAGGACGTGTACTATGGATTAGAGATACCAGACCTGTAAGTATTCCCATAGAAGTAAAAAAAACAATACCTGATGAAGAAAAACAAACAACAAGTTATTATAATTCAGATCAAAAAATAAGCTTAGAAGAGGTAAAAGAAGATCAATATAATATAGGTCATATCAATAGTGAGGGTGTAAAAGATAACGATACAGAATCAATTAAAACAAATACGACACCTATAGAATATATACATACTCCTGATTCAATAAATACTGTAAAAAAAGACACATCGTACTATCATAAAAAAACTGACAGTACAACAACCTATTCCACATACAAACAATCCAACTCGTTCGCTGATACACCAAAAACAACGATAGATACTACTTTTCTAAAAAATAAGGGGGCAACCCTACACACTGTTCAAACAGGTGAGAACTTATATCAAATTGCAAAAAGATACAAAACAACAATAGAAAAAATACAACTATGGAATAATAAAAATAAAGAGGATTACACGATAAAAATCGGAGAAAAGTTGATCATTTATCCAGCAAATCGAAAACTCTCTACTTCTGTGAATTAATTAAAAGAAGGATATATAAAGCAACCTCATCCCAAAACAAAAAAGTCCTACGCCTAGTACCTTATTCAAAGTCGATTGCACACGGTAAGTAATAAACCTACCAAGTTTATGGGAAAGAAATGCTTTTAAAATATCTGTTAAAAAAACTGTTCCCATCATGCAAGAAAAAAGAACAATAATTTGGTTTTGACTATACTCCTCGTGAGCTGTAATAGCTCCTACCATTCCAATCCAAAAGATCAACACAGAAGGATTAATTCCATTTAATAAAAAACCTCTTATTATAAAGCGTAAAAAAAACTTCTTCTTAACATGAATAGCTGCATGAGTTTCCTTTCGAACATTTTTAAAAAACATGATAACAGCAAAAATAATCATAACCCCACCACCAATAATTCCTAACCATTTCTTAAATAACGGATTATCCATAAAAGGCTCCATACCTAGATAACATATTGAAATATAAAATACATCACTAAGCAAGATACCTACAGCCAGCCAAGCACCTGCTCTTAATCCTTCCTCAATACTTGTTTGAACAAGAGAAAAAAAGACAGGACCTATGAGAACAGCTAACAGCAGCCCATACGCTATTCCATTTAAAATTAAATACATTCTGAATTAGTTTTAATTAACTTTTGCTGTTTTTAAAAATTGCTCCCATTCCTCATGAAGTGATTTTTTCAATACACGAGGGAATTTATTCTGACCACCTTCTTTACCACGCAGTTTCATCCACTGATAAAACAATGACGTAGGTACTACTTGAACAAAAATATCTTTTAAAGCTGCGCTGCGCTCGACCTTATAGTCATCATTCAAAAATTTAAGTTTTTCATCTAGTAGTGTTTTAATTTTTTCTACAGAAATCTGATCATCTGTTCCGATATACCATTGATGCGCAAACAATGAATCATGTTTAATTCCGGCTACTGTAAACTCACGAATATTGATACCCAATTCATCAGCTACCAACTCCACTGCTTTATTCATGTTATCAACAGATAAATGCTCCCCACATAAGCTCAAAAAATGCTTCGTTCTCCCTGTAATTACGATCTCACTTTCAGCCACAGATACAAATCGAACCACATCGCCAATCAAATAACGCCAGCAACCTGCACACGTTGAAAGTAATAATGCATAATCAACCCCTTCTTTTACTTCATGAATCATGTACGTCTGCGGATTGCCTACAAGCTGACCATCACTTGTAAAATTAGTTTCATCAAAAGGGACAAACTCAAAAAATAATCCATTATTTAATATGAGCTTCATCGCTCTTTTATGGGGTAGTGTTTGATAAGCAATAAAACCCTCTGAAGCTAAATAGGTTTCAATGTAATGAACAGGTTTGCCTAACAACTCTTCAAACCCTTTTCGATATGGATCAAATGAGACACCACCATGTACATAAATAGATAAATTAGGCCATATGTCATGAATCGTTTTTACTTTGTAATGAGTAATTATTTTTTCCATCAAAATCTGAACCCAAGCAGGTACACCAGCTATAATCCCTATATCCCACTTAGATGCCTTTAATGTAATTTCGTCAAGTTTACTGTTCCAATCTCTTACAGCTGCTATTTTCTTTCCTGGCTTATGAAAAAACTGAAACCAAAATGGAATCTGACCTGTTGTAATGCCACTCAGATCACCTTCAAAATAACTGCCATGGTGATTAAGATGAGTACTCCCACCTAATAAAAGCATGCCTTTTTCAAAAACAGTTGGTGGTACATCGTAATCAGATAATGTTAAAATCTGCCGAACAGACGACTTACGAATAGCTTTAAGCATCGACTTTGTAACAGGAATATGTTTACTTGATGCTTCAGATGTTCCCGAGCTCAGTGCAAAATATTTAACATTTCCTGGCCAACATACATCTTTTTCTCCGGCCAATGATTTATGCCACCATTCATTATAAATTTTGTTATAATCATGAACAGGAATTTGTTTTTTAAACACATCATAAAAAGATGATCCTGTTGAATCATCTATAAGTTTACTAAGAATTTTATGAAATCCATAGTGCTTTCCAAAATGTGTTTTTCTTGCTTTACTTAATAATTCGTATAACTCTTCCCGTTGAAGATCAAATGATGGTGTATTATCTTGATCGATACTCTTACGAATTTTAATACCTTGCTGAAGAAGTTTGCCTATAATGGGCATATGTCTATTTTACTTTTTATGAGGTTAAAAAAACTAAACAATTACCAAAAATAAACGTGAATTTAAATATATTTCATGTAAATTCAACTCGACTACAAAAATAAAAATAACAGATGTCTTCTATACACGAAAATATTGCAAATTTAATCCAAAAAATAGATAAAAAATCATGCAAACTCATTGCTGTCACTAAAACACAGCCTCTAGACAAAATAAAAGAAGCTTATCAGGCTGGCTGCCGATCATTCGGTGAAAACAGAGTGCAAGAATTAATAGAAAAACAATCTCATCTT
Organism: uncultured Cytophagales bacterium; assembly: GCA_964418605.1. Lineage (GTDB taxonomy): Bacteria > Bacteroidota > Bacteroidia > Cytophagales > Cyclobacteriaceae > CAYQLY01. The sequence goes on along the minus strand of CAYQLY010000001.1, from coordinate 295,376 downwards.
CCTTCTGATATCGAATGGCATATGATTGGTCACTTGCAAACAAATAAGGTAAAATACATTGCTCCATTTATACACCTTATTCATTCTGTAGACAGTATCCAGCTTCTTCGAGAGATAAATAAACAAGCACAAAAACACAACCGCATTATACCCTGTTTATTACAATTACATATCGCAGAAGAAGAAACTAAATTTGGATTATCGACCAACGAACTCCAAACGATATTAGAAAGTCGTGAATACGAAAAACTACCTCATATTACAATTAATGGGTTAATGGGAATAGCTACATTAACAGCAGACGAACAAGTCATTCGTAAAGAATTTCAGCTAATCAAACGATGGTTTGAAACTATTAAAACTACATACCGCTCACCTCATTTAATAATGAACGAATTATCAATAGGAATGAGTCATGATTATGCTATTGCACTCGACGAAGGGAGCACCATGATTCGGATAGGAAGTGCTATTTTTGGAGAACGACATTACCCCAACCCATGAAAACAGACACGCTCTTTCTACTCATCGGAACAGGCTTAGCAGCCATCACCGTTATGATCGGTGCATTTGGAGCACATGCACTTCATGACTTTCTTCAACAAAACAATCGCATCGCTACGTTTCATACCGCTGTGGAATATCAATTTTTCCATATATTCGGAATTCTAGTTACAGGTTTGATTTACAAAAAAACACCTCATATTTTAATAAAGGTAGCTGGTATATTATTCATGGCAGGAATTATTTTATTTTCAGGCTCATTATACCTACTCTGCCTTACTCATGTATCCAAATGGGGGGCTATTACACCATTAGGTGGATTATCTTTTATAGTAGGTTGGGGGTTTTTAGCGATTGGAGTTTATAGAATGAAAAAAAAATTATAAACTAATCAAGAAAAATATTTTCTATAATTTTAGCTTTTCACAACCGTCGCTTCCCTCTCCGGACCATAGCTTACCAATGTAATTGGAACACCTAATTCGTGTTCAATAAAACGAATATAAGTTTGCAATTCCTTCGGTAAGTCATTAAAAGAAGAAATACGATCGGTAGCTAGCTTCCAACTTGGAAAATCTTTAAACACAGGTACCAGATTTTCAGAATTCATATCAAAGGGAATTCGATCTATACGCTCACCAGAATTAGTTTTATAATGTGTACACACACGAATAGTTGAAAAATGAGTCAGGACATCTACTTTCATTAAAAATAATTCTGTGACCCCATTAAGCATCACCGTATATTTAAGAGCGGGTAAATCAAGCCACCCACATCGACGTGCACGACCGGTTGTCGAACCAAACTCATAACCGAAAGTTCGAAGTTTTTCACCATCTTCATCAAATAATTCCGTAGGAAATGGTCCACTACCTACACGCGTTGCATATGCTTTTAAGATACCAAATACATTTTTTATCCGTCGAGGCGATACACCCAAGCCTGAACAAGCACCCGCTGCTACTGTTGTAGAGCTCGTCACAAACGGATAAGACCCCATATCGATATCCAACAATGATCCTTGAGCACCTTCAGCAAGTACACGACTTCCTTGATCAAGATAAGAATTAATAACATATTCACTATCCACTAACTGAAATTGTTTCAAAAAGTCAATGGAGTTAAAAAACTCCTCCTCAACCTCTTTCAGCTCTACAGTCGTATTATAAAATTTAAGAATAGATTGATGGTGTACAACCAATCGCTCATAACGCTGCCTAAACTCAACTCCTATGCTATCTCCTACTCGAATGCCTTGTCTTCCTATTTTATCTTGATAGCAAGGTCCTATACCTTTTAAAGTTGAACCAATTTTAGATTCTCCTTTAGCTTGTTCATAGGCTTTATCTAATAGCTTATGTGTTGGCAAAATAAGATGTGCCTTTTTAGAAATCAAAAGTCTATTTGTTATTCCAGCTGAATGCTGTTTTAATGACTCTATTTCAGTCTTAAAGACAACAGGATCTAATACAACCCCATTGCCAATAATATTTTGAATAGAAGTGTGAAGTATGCCTGAAGGAATTTGATGAAGTACATATTTAACAGAATCTACTTTCAATGTGTGACCTGCATTAGGCCCCCCTTGAAAGCGAGCAATAACCTGATACCGATTAGCTAAAAAATCAACAATCTTTCCTTTTCCTTCATCTCCCCATTGCAAGCCAAGCAATACATCCATGATTACAACATCATCATGGCTTACTTAACCGAAGTTTTCAATCTATCAACAGCTTCTTTAACATCTGTTGCGACATTGAAAATAGACGTGAGTTTAGTAATGATCAAAAGCTTTTGAACATTCTGAGAGGGATTGACTAAATAGACCTCACCGCCTTTATTTCTAAACTTAGTAAGAAGCGTAATAAGTAATCCAAGTCCACTACTATTCATAAAGCGAACTTTAGAAATATCAACACAACATAAATTAACGCCACTACCCACTGTGTCCGTAGCTGCCTGAAGGAGTTTAGCTCCATCATCCTGACCAATTAAATCATCTTCTATGCTTAACTGCCAAATTGTATCTTGAACGGTATGTGTAAATTTCATAATGTTACAAAGTTAATAAAAAATCATGTATACTTTCGTTGAAAGATCTCAGTGGCAATAAAAACACGTTTTAAATTATCTTTATTTTTAAAAAATTTATTGTAATTATATTTTTTATTATTAATTGAATTAAAATTATATTTTTTGTCATTTTTTATATCGTCGTGATAATCTAACTTTTCCCCATACTTTTCCAAGGAAAGTTCCGTATCCTTTTCCAATGTTTCTAATGTTTCATACATAGGAACAATACTTTCCAAATTAACCGATTGTTTATCATTAACAGTTGTTGTGTGTGTAACAGTTTGACTCATACTCTCAGGCTGATCCTTAGGTAAAGAGACTGTTTGAGGCGAAGGACCTATTTTCTTCTTTTTTTTAGAGGCTCGAAAAACAATGTAAATAACAATTGCTAATACATATAATACGGTTTTCAATGCTTCCATACGCTCAATTAAACATAATAATTTTCATTTTTACTTTTTAAAGTTACACGATTTTTTACGAAGCTATGTAATAAATATGTATTTTTGTCTCCCATTTTTTTGAATAAAACCCGCGAATGCAACTCACTAAATTAGAAATTAAAGGCTTTAAAAGCTTTGGAGATAAGGTAATAATCAACTTTGGAGAAGGTGTTACAGGAATTGTAGGCCCTAATGGATGTGGTAAATCCAACGTTGTGGACTCCATTCGATGGGTACTCGGAGAACAAAAAATAAGTGCCCTTAGATCTGAAAAGATGGAGAACATCATTTTTAATGGCACCAAAAATAGAAAACCAACCCAGTTGGCTGAAGTTTCGCTTACGTTTGATAATACTAAAAACTTGCTTCCAACCGAATACAATCAGATAACTATCACCAGACGCTACTACCGTACAGGAGAAAGCGAATATTTATTAAATGGGGTAATCTGCCGATTGAAAGACATTAATAATCTCTTTCTAGATACAGGTATAGGTCCTGATAACTATGCGATCATCGAGTTAAAAATGGTAGACAACCTTCTCAATGATAAAGATGGATCACGACGTGAGCTATTTGAAGAAGCAGCTGGAATTTCAAAATTCAAGGTACGTAAGAAAGAAACATTCCGAAAACTTGAAGATACAGATCAAGATCTGGAGCGTGTAGATGATTTGCTTTATGAAATCAATAAAAATTTAAAATCACTTGAGAAACAAGCTAAACAAACAGAAGATTATTTTAAAATTAAAGAAGAATATAAGCAGCTAACTATTCAACTGGCTCAGCAATCAACACATATACAACACGAAGCATTACAAAACCTCACCCATCAGATCACTGAGGAGCAAGATCAAAAAACACGTATTACTACGCAATTAATTGAAAAAGAGGCTGGGGTCGAACAATTAAAAATTGATCTACTAAACAAAGAAAAAAGCTTATCTACACATCAAAAGGAACTCAATGAGCATGTCAATAAAATACGCACCTTTGAGGGGGAGAAACAATTAAAAAATGAGCGTTTAAAGTTTTTGAATGACAAAGCCACCACACTCCAAGAGCTTATCGATCAGGGCAAGAAAGACAATGATCAGGCTGAGATAAGTATTAAAAGCTTAAAAAATGAAAAAGGAGAATCAGAAAAAATAACAGAAAATAGTCGCCTACAATTAGAAAAATTAAAAACAGAACACGATAGACAAAAAACACATACGGTTGATTTACAAAAAAAACTAGTTGACTTGAGCAGTCTTCTTAAAACCAATCAAGAGCAAGCCTACACACTAGTCAAGTCCATCGAAATTTCTAAAATGCAGTTATCCTCACTGCAAGAAGAAATGGAAAAAACGGATTCAGATAATCTCAACCATTCCAGTGCCATCACTGAACTGGAAAGTAAGCTCCATGAACTTACTAATCAGCTAGAAGCTAAAACAAAAGAAGTAGAACAAGAACAACTACTAGAAGAAGATCTGCAAAATAAAATTCAAGATAGCGAATCAAATTTCGAGCTTATTCGTGAGGAAATAAATCAATTGACACGCAAACGTGATGCGATAGAAAATGAATACAATTTAACTAAATCATTAGTAGATAACCTAGAAGGATTTCCAGAAGCTATAAAATTTTTGAAAAAAAATGCAAGCTGGGGAAAAGAAGCCCCCCTTCTATCAGATATTATCACATGTGATGAACGCTACCGTGTAACAATTGAAAATTACTTGGAGCCCTACATGAATTATTACATTGTAGAAGAAGAAGCACATGCCTACCAAGCGGTTAATCTATTAAGTGAAGCGGCAAAAGGCAGAGCTCATTTTTTTATTTTATCATCCTTTGATCATTTTCAATCTAGCCCCACTAAGCTTTTTGAACATGCTATTCCTGCATCAGATATTGTTGAGTATGATTCAAAATACAAACAGCTTGTTCGCTATCTATTAGACCATGTCTATATTCTTACATCACACTATAAAGATACACCTCAAGATAATGAAGCTATTTTTATCAGTCAGGGGGGCAACTTTATAAGAAAAAAATTCAGCTTATCAGGCGGCTCTGTAGGGTTATTTGAAGGGAAACGAATTGGACGAGCAAAAAATTTAGAAAAGCTACAGGAAGAGTTACAAGCCCTTACTCAAAAAATAGAGCTTGTCAAACATAGCTTTAACTTCAACCAGGAGGAATTAAGAAAACTAAAAGAGAATACACAAAAAGAAAAAATTGAAAAACTACAAAACGAATTAGGCGTCTTACGTGAAAATTATATATCAATCAAAACAAAACATGAACAACTATCTCAATTCCTAATCAATAGCTCTGTAAAAAAAGAAGACATTATTGAAAAAATAAATTCCATTACTTCTGAAATCGAACAACAGCACCCGCATGTTCAATCAACTACCAAAGAAGTGAATGATCTTGAACATGAAATCAATCAACTCACTCTTGAGCTTGAAAAAGAAAATGCTATTTTAAACGAAAAATCACAACACTACAATACAGAAAATATTCATTTTCACCAACAACAAAATAAAACACAAAGCCTCCAACAAGAAATTGATTATAAACAATCATCGTGGGAAACTACTAAAGAACGTATCAGCAAAAGCGCTGAAGAGCTCACACAAACCGAATTAGCTATTACATCACATTTGATTTCTAGCGAAGAAAATGAAAATGAGTTAATCAACCTATACAGACAAAAAGAAGATTTGGAAAAAAATGTTGGAGAAGCTGAGAAAGAATACTACCAACACCGAGGCACCATCGAGCATATCGAAAAAGAAATTCGAGAACTACTCAAACGCCGAGAACAAATCGATGAATTAATTCATGAAGCAGAAAATAGAACAAATGAAATTAAGCTAACACTAACTTCTTTAAAAGAGCGCTTATCTGTAGAGTTCAATGTTAATCTAGAAGACATACTTAACCAATATACTCAAGATAATACTTCTTTAGATGAAGCTAAACTTAAAGAAGAGGTAGAAAAAACGAAAGCCAAGTTAGACCGTATAGGCCCTATCAATCCTATGGCGATGGAGGCTTATACAGAAATTCAACAACGTAATAATTTTATACTTGAACAAAAAGAGGATCTCATCAAAGCTAAAGAGTCTCTTCTATCTACCATCCAAGAAATAGACCAAGTAGCTAAAGAAACATTCGTCAATGCGTTTGAAAAAATCAGAGAAAACTTTATTAATGTATTTCGTTCTCTTTTCTCAGAAGAAGATAGTTGTGATCTCAAACTAGTTGATCCAGATAACCCACTTGAATCCGAAATTGAAATCAGTGCTAAACCTAAAGGGAAAAGACCACTTACCATCAATCAATTATCAGGTGGTGAAAAAACCCTTACGGCGGTCTCGCTTTTATTCTCCATTTATCTTTTAAAACCAGCTCCATTTTGCATCTTTGATGAAGTGGATGCCCCATTGGATGATGCTAATATTGATAAATTCAATACTATCATTCGAAAATTTTCTAAAGGATCTCAATTCATCATCGTTACCCATAATAAACGAACAATGGTAAGCACTGATGTGATGTATGGTATCACTATGGTTGAGCAAGGTATATCGCAGGTCGTCCCCGTTGATTTACGCTCATTGAATTAAAGTTAGATAGAAAACATGGGAATAAAAATAAATCCTAAAAATTACATTCAACTGAATATAATTTTATTTGGAAGTATGGTAGTAGGGACTGCCACACTCTTAGTTTCAAGCTATTATCTACATACACAAAACATGATAAGTAAAAATGAAAACCTTAATCGTTTTTTCGCATGGGGAATTCCTTCATTTTCTATTTTAGGAGTAGCACTTTCAATTAGTCTATTTAAAACATTACTCAACAGAATCTATCCTGAATACAACCTAGAAACAAAACTTACCAAATACCGCAGCTATTTAATCATCAAATTTGGATTATTAGAGGCTACTTGCTTATTCCCTACTGTAGGATACTTGCTCACAGGAACATTTATTTATCTAATATCTGGCGTAGCTCTATTTATCTTATTTCTTCTCCATAGACCTACAAAATCAAAACTCATTGAAGATCTTCAACTGTCCCCAGAACAGATAAAAAAGATAGAAGATGGGACAGCATAAACTAATATTCTGATACCAAACTTATTAAAATAAAGATTAAAAACTTACTCCTTACGACTTAATAACCGACTCACCGGACTCTGAAAGATTAAATGTTGGTTTTTTAACCGTATTTGTATTACCACGGATAATAGTATCTACCGTTTCATCTATTTCTCCACGGCTCACACTAATGATAATACCAAATGAAAGCCCTGTAAACAATAATGACGTCCCTCCCATACTCAACAATGGAAGTGGCTGCCCTGTAATTGGTAATAGCCCTACAGCAACACCAATATTAACCATCGCCTGAATAACCAATGAAAAAGAAATCCCAGCTGATAGCAACCCACCAAAGGCCTTTTCACTTCGAGCCACTACACGCATCCCACGATACAGTAACACCAAATATAAGAGCAACACTAAAATAGCTCCAAACATACCATACTCTTCTACAATAACAGAATAAATAAAATCAGAATAAGGATGAGGTAAAAAATTACGTTGCACACTATTGCCAGGTCCCTTTCCCTCCAACCCACCCGTCGCAATAGCTATGTATGACTGTTCTAATTGAAAAGGAACTTCTGAAGGAAACAGATAACGTTTCATCCGACTAATCACTGTGCTGCCACGCTGACCTACTGCTAATGCAATACTGCCTGCTACCACTCCAATCAAAATCAATATTAGAATATAACGTGCAGGTACTCGACCGATAAACATTAGCAACATACACGTACAAAACAAAAGTACAGCCGTAGAATAATTTGTTAAAGCAATTAACCCACAAATTATCCCACACCAGATCAACATCGGTATCAATGAATCACGAACATCTGTGATACGCTGTTGACGTTTTGATAACATACTTGCCAAATTAGCAATCAACGCTAATTTAGCAAGATCTGAAGGCTGAAAAGATTGGTTAATCAAAGGAATGGTAATCCATCGAGATGCCTCATTAATGCTTGTTCCAAAAAAGTAGGCATATATCAATAATGGAACTGAAAGAATAAGTGCAAAACGAGAAAGCTTCGAATAATACCTGTAATCGACTTGATGGGCAAGCCACATGGCTACAAAACATAAAAAAACTAAAAAAGAATGACGTAATAAGTAATATTCTGTATCACCCTGCATCTTTTTATACGCCAGTGTACCCGTGGCACTATATACAACTAAAATACTCATCAACGAAAGAAGAAATACAACAACCCACATGACTGGATCACCTTTCAAATTTTCTTTCAGCCAAAGTTTTAAATTCGTCATAATCGTCTTATTGAACTTACTATCCAATATATCGCAAAGATACTTTTTTTCGCTTATAATCTGTTGTGCATGTAGCTGCTTCTTTTTTCTGTTTCCGGAGGATAAATGTTTCGCTATACTCAAATAAGACATCTCCTTCTTCCCATGTCGACAGATTAGTCTTTAGTTTCGAGGACTCACATACCTTCCCATAAAAATTATCCCTTTTGTTCTCTCATCCACAATCATAAAAATAAAAGGATGATTCGCTTTAAAAACAACCGGTTCTGTTCTTAATCCCACACCAGAGCCAGATCTATGTTTAACTTCCGTAACGGCAGCGGCTTCTGTTCTTTCTTCATTTATATCAATATAAGCTTTATGATTAATGTCATCAATCATAAGTACTTCATTCCCTGTTGCTATATCTGAAAAATCAGCTTTTGAAGTGAACGCATCTTGCAATCCAAGTTGCTGCAAAGGCTTTATGAGCGAATAACTATATTCTAATTTAAATTTAGGTAAAGATAGATTGACTTCTTCATACTTCATATTGTTAAATGCTTCAGATATTAATTCTTGTGTGAGTTTGCTTTCAACTTTTTGAATTTTATATCTCCCAAAAGGAAGAATAACACAAAATAGCTTATCATCTCCTTCATAAGACTTGGTTATCATTTGAAAATCATAATTTTCAACATATTTCATTTTTTCTTTTGTATTCATAAAATCAATTTCTTTTTTTTCTTTTTCAATGGAATAAAATACATCCGGTTTAGTTAATGTCTTAGAAAATTTTTTTTCCCATTGACCTATAAAATAGATTGCATTCGAAACAATAAATTTAGTTTCTGGATGAATATCTTTATGATTAATAATTTCAAGAATTCGATTTTTTGTTTTTTCAGCTATCCATTTATTTATTTGCTCAGCAGACTTTATTTGATCTGCAAAATCAACTGATATAATAGAAGACTGATATTTTTTTAGAATTTTTTTCGTATAGAGAGAATCTAGTTTAAAAGAGTTTTGAATCCAAACAGCATTAGAAATACTAAAATAACCATATTCAAGATAATCTCGAAAAGAAACGAGTCGATTAGAAAAATCAATTACTTGATCATGGTCGATAGGATTAATAATATGAAATAAAGAATCAAATTGTTTTTTTGTATGGTTACGAGCCCCTTCATAAGGAATAGAGAGAGCTGAATAGATACTAATAGGCGAAAAAAATAAATTTTCAGCAGGGGCTAGTAATTTTTTATATAAATCAATTGAATAAGCATTAAATAAATCCATCGATCGATTCGATTGAGAATAACTAGGAATAATATATCCAATCAATAAAAATGGTACAAGAATACTTTTTCTTATCAGGTGTATAATTTGGTATTGCATACAACAATCATATTAATCACCAAAGATACACAGCAATCACAACAAATTAAAAGATACGGTATATATATATTAAGCTCCTGGTTATCAATAAAATATAAAATTTTCTCTCTTTTATTTTTTTAGAAGCTACTCCCTAAGGTTGTCTCAAATCTATTTAACTCACTTAAAAATGATTATAAATAATTTCATGCAACAATGTTGCATAATATAATTTTTTACTCTTATATTTGCTTACATGAAAAAAGTAACCGAATATATTAATCGGTATGCAGACCAACTGGGCATCGCTGGATCAGTAATTTGCATTATTCATTGCATGGCGCTTCCCTTACTAGTAGGGTTGCTGACAGCGTATACCCATTCTAAGACTCCATCATGGGAATGGGGAATGGATTTATCATTCATCCTGCTAGCATTCATAGCTGTAAGGATGGCTTCCAAAACTACTTTATCTATCCTTCGAAAAATACTGTGGAGCTTCTTTATAGTATTTAGCATCAGCGTAATCCTTTCAGGCATACTATCCTACTCTCATTACCTCACCTATATAGGTTCATTGGGATTGATCGTTACTCATATTTTAAACATTTATTACAAACGCAAACATCTAGCACAGACAGCTTCCTTATAAGTTATTTGCAATTACCTAAAAAGTTCATTAAATTCGTCTAGCTTTTAATCAAAACACAGGCACTTATTTTTTATGAATAAAAAAACAGTAAATGGATTACTCATAGTAGCCGCCCTAGCTCTATTCCCTCAATGCGTTAAAAGAATAGTGGTGGAACCCACCTTTGAAAAAGTAGCCTCATTAAAATACGAAAAAGACACTATACACCTGCAAGAAGGACAAACCATCAGTTCTTCAAAGCCTACCTTTACCGGATCAGATCCTATAAGCTTACAGTTTTTTACTACCCCTTATTCAGAGTATATTCAGATCGATGAGCAAGGTGTAGTAAGCACTACAAAAGATCTCCCTGCAGGTACATATGCCATCACAGGAAAAGCCACCAATCCGGCAGGAACGGTTAGCTTCAAAAATGTACTAATACTGGATGTATACTCCTCTAAAAAACCACCTGCTAACTTTTTTTATACACCCAACACCATTACCCTACATAACAATGCGGCAACCTCTATACCCGCTCCTGCTATTACATCTACAGAGCCTGTTGTTTTTTCATATACCGAACGAACAACCGGAGGCACTGTACCCGGCATCTCGATCGATAAAACAACCGGTAGCTTTACCATCACCGGCCTATCCATTGAAGGTACTTACCTGCTCGACATCGTAGCTTCTAATAGTATAGGAAAAGCTAAAACAGAACTCACTATTATTACTGTTAAGCCTCCTGTTCCTCGTTTTAAAATTAATAACAACTATGTAAATTTTGAAAAAGATATGGCCTTCACATATACGATAGAACCTGAATTACTTAGCGGTGAACTACCAATAACTTTTGATATAGTAGAAAAATGCAATGGATTTTTAAGTAATAACATATCCATTAACAAAACCAATGGCATGCTATCCATTCCACCTAGTGCTCCAAGTGGGGTATACACCATCGATGTAAAAGCCAGCAATAAATATGGCAGCACAACCATTCCTCTGACCTTTGCCTATTTTACAGCTGCCGAATACATGGTACCTATACCTAGTATAACACTTAAGAATGCTGTGAACATAGAAGCAGGCAAAAGTAATAAAGCTGTCGCTTCTATTACAGGTAAGGGGCTATATTCATTTTATCTTAATAACAATAACGCTCCCTCCGGAATGACTATAGAAGAGGATAATGGAATCATCCATGTGGATGCTAATGTGCCAAAAGGATCGTACAACATAGACATCAATATAACTTTTTCTTATATTGATCAAACTAAACGCTTTACTTCTATTTCTGTAAAAACTGTAACTGTAATAGTTGAATAATATAAAATAAAAATGGCTGATTTTCTTATTATCCTCCAATAATACTACGGTATTTATCCGTATTCGTAGGATCCAATTGAATGAGCATCGAATAAGCCTTCTGCCGAACAGCAGGCTCACCTTCAGAGAAAATTTTTATCAACTCGTTGCTCTTGGTATCAAAAAAAGTATTCACCAAAACAGATACCGGTCGTGCTTGGTTAACAGCAACAATCTTAGTAAGAACATCTAAAATTATTTTTCGAGCTTCTTCGGGTTTACTTGCAAAATTATCCATGGCCAATCGGTGATAAGCGTAAAGGCCCTCACGCAGTGGAATAATCTGTTGGCTCAATATATTTTCAGATAACCAATAGCGGTTACGCAGATCATTATCCAAAGACTTCCATCCAGAAGCAGTAAACTGTTGAGCATTATTCACAATAGCTAATGCTTTTTGATGGTAAACGGTACCACCCAGTTTTGAAAATGTATCATAATCCAACCCAATAATGGTATAGGCATAAAAAGCAAGCATAGCCGTCAAATTAGTTGACAAGCCTGTTTCATTAAATTCTAATGGTTGAGAAGGGGTATATTCAAATTCCCAATAGCGGTCAAAAAAATTAAGAACAGGTGATTCATAACTTGTTCCATAAATGGGTCTAGATGATTTAACCTGAACAGTTGCTGTATAATTTCCAATAGAGCTTGTTGGATTAAGATTAATCACTATATTGCAATTAATCCGTTCCTCATTTTTAAACACATCCGTAGTCCACTTCCGGTTATTTAAAAACTGTGTGAAGGCATTTTGCATATCTACAAAAAACTGTCTATCTGCTGTTTGCACACGTTCAGCATTAACAACTACTTGACAACGTAATTCCTGAGTATATCCCTTCCGTAAAAAAAATAAAAAGATAAAAAATAGTACTTGTTTAACTATATTCACTCTTAGCATACTTATTTCTTACGATTTTTTATAATAAATTGATGATAAATAAAATCAATAATATCCTCAGCGATATGTTTTTTACTTTTCAAGGCACTATCTATTATATTTTCTTCTTTATCAATGATAGTCACTTGATTGGTATCATGTTGAAAACCAGCACCAGGATTCTGGAGTGAATTTAAAACAATGGCATCTAATTTTTTGTCTTTTATTTTATTTTTAGCATTATCCAACGCATGATCTGTCTCTAAAGCAAACCCTACTAAAAACTGTTTATTAGTTTTTAGCTTACCAAGCTCAGCAGCAATATCTCTTGTCTTTTCTAATTCTAATATAATCTCCAATTCTTTCTTTTTTAATTTAGTAGGAGATGTCTTTTTAGGTCTGTAGTCGGCTACTGCAGCAGCAAGAACCATCACATCTGTATTTTGATACACAGACAATACCGCTTGATACATTTCTTCAGCCGTAGTCACATGTACAACATTTACACGTTGATGAAAAATAGACTCATGAGAGGGACCTGAAATTAAAGTAACCTGTGCACCACGAAAAGCAAACATTTCAGCTAAGGCATACCCCATCTTACCAGAGGAGTGATTGCCAATAAAGCGTACAGGATCAATAGATTCATACGTAGGCCCAGCGGTGATCATCACATGATAATCTTTTAACTGATTTTGTCTAGAAAAAAATCGGTCTAAAAAAGCTATAATATGATCCGGCTCAGCCATTCTACCTACACCTTGCAAGCCACTTGCCAGCTCTCCTTCTTCCGCATCGATAACAAAGACTCCATCTCTTTTAAGTTTATGTATCGAATCTTGAGTAGTGATATGATCATGCATATCCAAATCCATAGCAGGAGCTATAATAACCGGACAACGGGCAGAAAGATAAACGGCGGTCAATAAATTATCACAAATTCCATTCGCCATTTTAGAAATAGTGTTGGCGGTAGCTGGAGCTACAATCAATAGATCAGCCCACAATCCTAGTTCCACATGGTTATTCCATTCACCTGATTGATCATCTGCAAATTCAGTTAATACAGGATAGGTCGATAGTGTACCTAATGTGAGAGGAGTAATAAACTGAGCAGCCCCTGAAGTCATAATAACTTTGACAACTGCTCCTTTTTTTCTAAGAAGTCGTACAAGGTAGGCTGCTTTATAGGCAGCAATACTACCTGTTACTCCAAGTAATATTTTTTTTCCATGGAGCATATTCAAATGACACGTTTAGAGCTGTTGCGTTTCTGTATTTGAATCTACGTCAGACTCCAACTCCGATGCTCTACGATAAATAATCCTCCCTTCCATAAATTCCTCAGTAGCTACCGTTGTTGCCTTAGGCATTTTTTCATAATGCCTTGAAATTTCTATTTGCTCTCTATTTTCAAACACCTCTTCCAAGTTATCAATGGTAGAAGCAAACTCAGCTAATTTACCATTGAGCTCTTCTTTGGTTTGAACAGCTATTTGCCTTGCACGTTTACCAATAATCATAACGGATTCGTACAGATTTCCTGTGATTTCATACAGCTTATTGACATCACGAGTCACTAGGGATGATTGAATACTACGCTTGCTCATACTTTATACTATTAATAATTTATGTAATAATAACACATTTCAATTAGATTTAGAATACACAGGTAAAAGCCTTAAACTTTCCTCATAATAGTTCTCCGCTTTTTTTAAAAAAACACTCTTCGGATAATGATCCAATAAACTCTCATAACATGTAATAACACGTTGAAATCGTTCTTTCTTTTTAGAATCAATACTATTTTTAGCCAATAAATAGGCTGCTTCTAACTTCAAGAAAAGAGCTTCTTCTTTCATCGACGAGTCTGGAAAATCATTTTCAAAATTAGAAAAAGCAGTAATGGCTGACGTGTAATTTTCAAGATGGTAATACAGCTTCGCCTGTTCAAAATCTTTTCGTTCTAGCTTAGCCCGAAGTTCTGAAAGCATTTTCTCACTCTCTTCTTTAAATTTACTCGATGGATGATTATTCAAAAATCCTTGAATGGCATAAATCGCCTCCCGTGTTGAGGTAGGGTCTAAATCATACCGAGGAGAAGCCTTATAGATAGACTTAGCATATAAAAACAAGGCCTCCTCCGCATAATCACTTCGTCCATATAATTCATAAAAGTTCTTAAAAGATTCAGCACCTAAGATATAATCTCCCTGCTCATAGTATGACTTAGCTAAATAAAATTCAACCAACTCGCCTTCTTTTTTCCCGCGCATGATAGGAACTAGCTCTTCAAAAAGTTGAATAGCATGAAAGTAATCGCCCTTGTCATAATACATGATGCCAGCTTCATACTTTTCCTCTGCATTTCCTTTTTTTAATACATGTTGAAAACGGCTACACGAGGATAGTATCACACAAACTATGAGAATAAAACTACCAGTGTTAATTAATTTACTATCTTTCTTCTTGATGATCATGTTGAACCAACAGAAACTATGGTTTAATAACTAATTTTTTAGTAGAAAGGCGTTGATTACCTATTGATAACGTATAAAAATAAATACCTATTGGAAAATAAACTATAGGAATACGGACAATATGATGTGAAGATGGTAAACTATATTCTCCTATTACGTTGCCTAAAATATTAGTTACTATAATCTTAACATTGGAACTCGTAGCAGGTATCACACATTCTACTTCTACATATTCTGACTCTGCTATACTCACAGGATTAGGATAAAACGTAGAAACAAAAATATCTGATTGTTCATACAATGACGACAGCGTATTTATTTTGAACTCATATTGGAATACACTATCTTTTGCACCTTGTTTTTGTTGAGCAAAGGCAGACTGAACCAAAAAGATAGCTCCCCATAATAATAAAACCCATCCGTGTCTATACACAAATTTCATACCCTAACCCTATAAAGTTCACAAATTTACACGATTTTTACCGTAATTAAAAAAAACAAGACGCGTATTTTTATATTTTTATAGCCTGTAAAGAGAAAAATGGGAAAAATAAAAAAAGAATACTATCTTAACGAAGATGTTGTCAAAGTAGCTAAAGATCTCATCGGTAAACACTTGTTTACACGAGTAAACAACCGCATAACAGCAGGCTTAATCGTAGAAACAGAAGCCTACCATTCCAAAGAGAAAGCATGTCATGCGTATATGAACAAGCGCACCGCTCGAACAGAAACTCTATTTTCCAGAGGAGGTATAGCATATGTTTACAAATGTTATGGCATACATCATCTTTTTAATATTGTTACGAATGTTGAAGATAAAGCGGAGGCTGTTCTCATTCGTGCTGTTCAGCCTGTAGAAGGACTAGATGTTATGCTTAAACGACGAAAGTTAAAAAAAATACAACCTTCTATGACAGCTGGCCCTGGCGTGCTAACACAAGCCTTAGGAATTACTAAAAAACATAATGGTCTTTGCCTTACAGATGATTTAATTTGGTTAGAAGATCATCAGCTTGCTTATCTTCCTCAACAAATTATAGCTGGCCCGCGTGTAGGCGTAGATTATGCGGGGAAAGATGCCAAACTCCCTTGGCGATTTCGACTCAAAGATTGCCCTTGGTGTAGCAAATAAGTATTTTTTTTTACAGCCTGCAAAAAAATAGCTATTTTTGGCTCCTTTTGCGCACGTGGTGAAACTGGTAGACACGCCACTTTGAGGGGGTGGTGCCTTTACGGGTGTGGGAGTTCGAATCTCCCCGTGCGCACATTATAAACAAATAATAACAACTATGACCTTAAATACAACATTACTTGCCACCATTTGTAAAACACCCGGAGCTCCTGGGTTTGAATCTGCAATCCGAAATATAATCATCAATGAGATCAAATCATATGTCGATGATGTCACCATTGATAATATGGGAAATGTGATTACATTAAAAAAAGGGAAAAAAAATCCAGAAGGGAAAAAAGTGATGATTGCTGCCCACATGGATGAAATTGGGTTCATCGTCAATCATATCGATGATAAAGGGTTTGTACGGTTTCAACCTTTGGGTGGATTTGACCCGAAAACCTTAGTTGCTCAGCGTGTGATTATTCACGGAAAAAAAGATGTGATTGGCGTGATGGGATGCAAACCCATTCACGTCATGACGCCAGAAGAAAAAACCAAGATGCCTCAGTTAAGTGATTTCTTTATTGATCTTGGAATGCCTAAAGAAGAAGTCGAAAAATATGTACATCCCGGCAATCCGATTACACGTGAGCGGGAGTTGATTGAAATGGGAAATTGCATTAATTGTAAATCATTGGATAATCGCATCTCTGTTTATGTGTTAGTCGAAACACTGAAGCAATTAAAAAACTTTCCTTATGATGTCTATGGTGTCTTCACTGTACAAGAAGAAGTAGGATTACGTGGGGCACAAGTGGCTAGCCATCGTATCAATCCAGATTTTGGGATTGCACTAGATACAACCATTGCTTACGATCTACCGGGAGCTCAGCCACATGAAAAGATAACGGAATTAGGAAAAGGAGCTGCTATTAAAGTGATGGACTCCATGACCATTGCCGATTACCGCATGGTTAATTTTTTAAAACAAACAGCTGAGAAAAACACTATCCCCTGGCAAACAGAAATTATGGCTGCAGGCGGAACAGACACAGCTTATATACAACGTATGGGTAAAAATGGATCTATTGCCGGAGCTATCTCAATTCCGACACGCCATCTTCATCAGGTGATTGAGATGGTGCATCAAGATGATGTAAAACATGCGATTGCTTTATTGAAGGCTTCACTGGAATCAATCGATCAGTTTGATTGGGGACATAAGTAATATTTTTATGATGAAGATTATTCAAATAGTGATAACTTTTATAACACTAATTGGCACCGTACTAGCTTTTATATTTACACCTCAAATAAATCCTCAAATTTATTTTTATAAAAAATCAGAAAGTGAATCAAACTCAAGAAGAGATAAAATAAAACAACGATGGTTTAGTTTTGGCATATATTTAACATTAGTAAGTATAATAATCCAACTTGCCCTGTATTTTATTTATAAATAAACTCAGAATAACGATTTATTTTTCACTCTATCATATTAAGCAAAGCGAAAATCTATTTTATTTATATCTTTCGCTTTGCTCAGGATGACATAAAAAACTACATACTCTTAATAATCTCTTCCCCAAACTCCGAGCATTTGACCAATGTTGCTCCTTCCATTTGACGTTCGAAATCATACGTAACTTTTTTCTTACCAATCGCTCCATTTAATCCTTTAATGATTAAATCAGCGGCTTCATTCCAACCTAAATAACGAAACATCATTTCTCCACTTAAAATAACTGAGCCTGGATTTACCTTATCTTGATTCGCATATTTTGGAGCCGTGCCATGAGTCGCTTCAAAAATAGCATGACCTGTTAAATAATTAATATTTGCACCCGGAGCAATTCCAATCCCTCCTACTTGTGCCGCTAAGGCATCGCTTAAATAATCGCCATTTAAATTCAAGGTTGCAATCACATCAAAGTCTTCCGGACGAGTGAGCACTTGTTGCAATGCAATATCAGCGATCGCATCTTTAATAATTATTTTACCTTGCGCCATAGCCGCTTTTTGTTCTTGATTCGCTGTATCCTCTCCTTTTTCTTTTTTGGTTTTTTCCCATTGAGCCCATGTATACACTTTATCCCCAAATTCTTTTTGAGCTAGTTCATATCCCCATTGCAAAAATCCTCCTTCAGTAAACTTCATGATATTCCCTTTATGAACGAGCGTGACTGATTTTCTTTTTTGAACAATTGCATATTGAATAGCGGAACGAATCAATCGTTGACTTCCTGCTTTAGAAACAGGTTTAATTCCAATGCCTACTTCAACTGTTTCATTTTCTTTTGAATTAGTCAATTGATTCCATTCTTTGATTGCATTTACAGTTCCAAATCTTATTTTCTTAAATTCTTTTGGAAATTCTTTTTCCAACCAATCTAAAAATTTTTTATTTTCAGGAGCACCTGATGCAAATTCAATTCCTGCATAAATATCTTCTGTATTTTCTCTGAAAATAGTCATGTCTACTTTTTCTGGATGTTTCACCGGCGAAGGAACACCTGTGAAATATTGTACCGGACGAAGACACACATATAAATCTAAAATTTGACGCAAGGCTACATTTAACGAACGAATTCCTCCTCCTACTGGCGTTGTTAATGGACCTTTAATTGCAACTAAATGTTCACGAATCACATCCAAGGTTTCATCAGGCAGCCAATTATTCACTTGTTTAAATGCTTTTTCACCAGCTAATACTTCTTTCCAATGAATTTTCTTTTTTCCTTTATACGCTTTTTCAACAGCTGCTTCCATGACACGAGCAGAGGCTTTCCAAATATCAGGCCCTGTGCCGTCACCTTCGATAAAAGGGATAATAGGTTCATCTGGAACTTGTAAAATTGCATTTTTGATAGTGATTTTTTGTGCGGACATGTTGTATAAATATTTAGTGTTTTACAAATAAATTAAAAAATAAGCAAATAACCATATAAGATAATTAATTCTATTTTACACAGATTAAATAATAATTTTTCTTTCCTTTTTGGACGAGTAAATACTTTTCGTTAAGTAAATTGAATTGTGGTTTAGAGTCACTATCTTCTACTTTTAGCTTGTTAATACTTACTCCACCAGCCTGAATCATCTTACGTGCTTCTCCCTTCGATGGAAAAATTTCTAAGCGCGTCACTGCAGAAAGCAATTCGACTATATTTGGACAAGTCTTATATGCAGCATGATCAATCTCTACCTGTGGAACACCTTCAAAAATATCCAATAGTGTTTTCTCATCTAATATCTGTAAATCCTGAGTGGTTGATTTTCCAAACAAAATATCTGATGCCCGAACAGCCGTTTGATAATCAGCTTTAGAATGTACACGGCAAGTTATGTCTTCAGCCATTGCTTTTTGAATGATGCGAAGATGTGGGCTTTGTTGATGTTGTTGAATGATGGATTCAATTTCTTCTTTAGAAAGTAATGTAAAAATTTTAATATACTTTATCGCATCTTCATCTGAACAATTAATCCAAAATTGATAAAACTTATAAGGCGAGGTGAGTGCTGGATCAAGCCATACATTTCCTGATTCTGTTTTTCCAAATTTTCCTCCATCAGCTTTTGTAATTAATGGACAAGTCAAAGCAAAGGCTTCACCTCCAGCCATCCGACGAATGAGTTCTGTTCCAGCTGTCATATTCCCCCACTGATCAGATCCTCCCATCTGAAATTTTACATTCTTGTGTTTATATAACCAATAAAAATCATACCCTTGTAATAGTTGATAAGAGAATTCGGTAAAAGAAATACCTGTAGTCAATCTTTTTTGTACAGATTCTTTAGCCATCATGTAATTAATACTTAGATGTTTTCCTACATCGCGAAGAAATTGAAGCAAATTATAATCTTTAAACCATTCATAGTTATTAACAATTTCAGCCGACTGGTCACCAGCATTAAAATTCAAAAATTTTTCCAACTGTTTTTGAATACAAACCTGATTATGGCGTAAGGCTTCCTCACTCAACAGATTTCGTTCTTCGGACTTTCCGGAAGGATCACCAATCATGCCAGTAGCCCCTCCTACTAGAGCAATAGGTTTATGTCCATGTAATTGCAAATGCTTGAGCATCATAATGGGAGCTAAGCTTCCAATATGTAATGAAGAAGAGGTGGGATCAAATCCTATATACCCCGTGGTGAGCTCTTTGGTGAGCTGCTCTTCAGTACCAGGCATGCTATCTTGAAGAAGGTCTCTCCATCGAAATTCCTCTACCAGACTTTTTTTCATACAGATGAATTAATTACAGTATATTGCACAAATATACATTTTGGAATTGGCAAAATGGCAATGGTTTGCGTATTTTGCATCAACTTTCTAAAAAACTTAAACCGTGCGAATTGCTATCGATATTTCATCCTTACAGGGTAAACATTCTTCAGGAATTGGAAGGTATGTTACTAATCTAGTAACAAGTCTACAAACACATCAGGAAGTCGAGCTTATCGCTACACATCGGTTATCAAGTGTGAAGCGGCTACGTAGTCTACAGAGAATATCTCCTATTCGTATTCAACCAGCCATACCATTTACCTTTAATTGTGACTTATTTCATGGACCTGATTTTAAAATTCCTCGCACCCATCGGTTTAAAAAAATAGTTACCATTCATGACATGGTTATTTTTCAAGAAGACCTCTCTGATCCCGAGTTCAAGGAATCGTCTATTCATAAGTTCGATTATATGATAGAATCTTGCAGACCAGATGCTATTATAACTGTATCTCATTTTATAAAGGATCAACTTATAGAACATGCCCCATCTTATGCCTCTAAAATTTCAGTCGTCTACCATGGGGTAGACCATATTATAAAACCCAAAAAACTTAAATCGTTTTTTGAGTTTCCATACATCGTATACGTTGGCACAATCGAGCGACGGAAAAATGTGATACGCATCGTACAGGCTTTTGAAAAAATACATAAGCAATTTCCAGATTTGCGTTTAGTTTTGATTGGAAGTAAAGGATTTAATGCTAATGAAACATTCGAACGTATTGAAAAATCATCTATTAAGGAAAAGATCATTTACAAAGGGTATGTTCCTGATGAAGACTTGATTCATACTATAGGTAATGCAAGGGTATTTATTTATCCTTCCATTTATGAAGGATTCGGATTCCCAGTTTTGGAAGCGATGCGCCTTGGTGTACCTGTCATCACAAGCAATATGGGTGTATTAAAAGAAGTAGGTGGAGATGGGGCATGCCTCGTAGATCCTTACAATCCAAGAGAAATTGCTGACCACCTATCTGCTCTTTTAGAAAATGAGGATTTGAGACAATCATTTATCAAGAAAGGTTATGAGCGAACAAATACATTCACTTGGGAAAAGTGCGCAAAAGAAACTATTCTTGCTTATCAAAAAGCCATTCGTTAAAATTCTGCATTTTGTGGTGTACGCGGAAACGGAATCACATCTCTGATATTCGTCATGCCTGTTACAAACAACATCAACCGTTCGAAGCCTAATCCAAATCCACTGTGTGGAGCTGTTCCAAACTTTCTTGTTTCAAGATACCACCAGAGGCTTTCTTCTTTCATATTCATCTCTTTAATACGCGCATAGAGTTTATCATAGTTTTCCTCTCGCTGAGACCCTCCGATGATTTCACCAATACCTGGAAAAAGCACATCCATGGCTTTGACTGTTCTTCCATCTTCATTTTGCTTCATGTAAAATGCTTTGATGTGTTTAGGATAGTCCGTAAGGATAACCGGTTTTTTAAAATGCTTTTCCACTAAATAGCGTTCGTGCTCAGATTGCAAATCCGTACCCCAATCTACCGGAAATTCAAATTTTTGACCAGAGCTTTTCAAAATATCAACAGCTTGGGTATACGTCAACCGTTCAAATTTATTTTTCACTATAGATTCTAATCGTTGCAAAAGTTCTGCATCATACATTTTAGTTAAGAAGGCCAGATCATCTTGACAATGTGTCAAAGCATATTGAACTACATGCTGCAAAAAATCTTCTGCCAGATTCATATTGTCTTGAATATCATAAAAGGCCATCTCCGGTTCAATCATCCAAAACTCTGCTAAATGACGCGTGGTGTTCGAATTTTCTGCCCGAAAAGTTGGACCAAATGTATAAACTAAGGATAAAGCCATTGCAGCCAATTCGCCTTCCAGCTGACCAGATACTGTTAAGTTCGTTTCTTTACCAAAAAAATCTTGCGTAAAATCAATGGAGCCATCCGTTTGTTTAGGCAATTTATGAAGATCCAATGTAGTCACACGAAACATCGCTCCGGCTCCTTCTGCATCTGAGCCGGTGATAATTGGGGCATGTAAATAAAAAAAGCCACGATCATGAAAATACTGATGAATAGCAAACGACATAGCATGACGCATGCGCAATATAGCTCCAAAGGTATTTGTACGTGGACGCAAGTGGGCGATTTCACGTAAAAATTCTAAGGAGTGGCCTTTCTTTTGAAGAGGGTAAGTCTCTGGATCAGCCTTACCATAAATATCAATATGTTGTGCCTGAATCTCAACGGGCTGCTCTTGCCCAGCAGATGCAACTAATAAACCTGTTACAGCTACACATGCTCCAGTAGTAATATCTTTTAACAAGGTGTCTTCAAATTGAGAAACCTCAACAACAACCTGTATAGAATGAATAGTAGATCCATCATTGATCGCTAAAAAATTCACATTTTTATTTCCCCGTTTTGTACGAATCCATCCTTTCACAAGAACTTGTTTATTTAATTCATTGGACCGAAGCAAATCAATAACGCGTGTATGTTTCATGCTTGACTATGTTAATAATACAAATGTACAAAATGTAAAAAGGTCTTCACAAGGTTTAGTGTAAAAAGTAAAAAAATCAAACATAATGATAGTTTATAGTATATATACTATAAACCACATTTAGCTAAAAGTCAATTCTATTACCTTGTTTTTCGATTTTTCTCCCCTCACAATAGTAATTTTAGATTTAGCAATCTGAAAGAAATCAGCCAATAAGTCAATAACTGCTTCATTAGCTTTACCATCTACAGGAGGTTTATTTACACGCACCAGATAGTGTGTATCACTACGTTTTTCAACCCCTACTTTTTTAGAGTTCGTTTTAACAGTAACTGTAATTCGATTGGTAGTCAATAGATAAAATTATTATCGATAATGTTGATACATGGTATAGCCATTCATCAGTGCTTGGTAAAATAAATTGCCTTGCATTTCATAGCCTCTTTTACTAAAATGAAGTTTATCTTTTGCAGCTAAGCCAGAAGCATACCATTTCATCATAGAATTAGCACCACCCATAACATGGTATAAATCCCAATAAGCTAAATGATTTTTCTCGCAGTAGTCAATAAGCACATCACGAACTATTTTAACACGTGTGTTTTTATATCGTCGCTTACGATAAGAATCTGGTGGAATGGTTAAAAGAATATCTGCATCAGGATTTTGCTGTTTAAGCAATTGTACAAACTCATCCACATACTGAGAAAAAGTATGCCGGTTAAATCCTGCACTAATTGATTCATTTGTACCTAATGATATAATAATCAAATCAGGATTAAGATAAGTTAACTGTTCCATAAAATGTTCTGAAGCTAAATAGTGCCTGTATTCTGCTCCATTAACACCAATGGTATTATAAACAACACCGGCTGAATCATTTTCGAGATACATGCCATAAATTTGTGTACAGTTTTTTCGGGAAGAAGCACCTGATTGCGTACACTTCAAGGTAAGTTCACGTATGGGTTCTTTAAAATTAATAATTGAAGCAAATGAATTACCTGGAGCTAATTCGCCATCAATAAATTCTTTTTGTTTTTCTTGACCTGTATATACCGAAAAATCAAAACTATTTTTTCCTTTTTCATGAAAGAGAATAAACTTGGTAAAACTGTAATCAATTTGATCTTGATCCCAAACAGAAAGCGAAAGCTCAGCCAAAGCATTATACGTTTGAATGGTTATCCCACCCACTCCAACCGGAAGTGGGTTATCCATAAAGACATTACGCTTAGCATCCCACGATACATTCGATCGCGTGCGGTAAGAAACAGGTTCATTCGTTTTAGCTACACGATAAGGGAACACAAACCCTCTGCCACCATTCTTAAAGTCTTTATGAAACCGTTGTCGAATTTTTCCGGAAAAATAGTCTGCTTGAATATGAGAATCCCCTATATGAACAATATGCACTTTCTCTTTACCCATCAATGTTAATTGATATAACTTTTCATAAAAGGATGTCAATGAAAAGCCATCATTATAAATCACATTGACTTTAGTATTAATAAAATAGGGATATTTTTCATCAGGTGTAATATCCGCATAAGATTGGCTCCGCGACACCTGATTGACACTGGCAACCAATAAGACAACAATATAAAATACAGATATCAGTTGATAAAATGTTCGCACTAAGAAACTAAATAAATATATTAATTAAAACTATATTGCACGACTAAGATAAACCTATTTTTTGAATT
This sequence comes from uncultured Cytophagales bacterium, assembly GCA_964418605.1. Lineage (GTDB taxonomy): Bacteria > Bacteroidota > Bacteroidia > Cytophagales > Cyclobacteriaceae > CAYQLY01. Next base: position 270,641 of record CAYQLY010000001.1, on the reverse strand, counting down.
TTGCCTACTATTCTACTATTAATGAATAGGAGCTTTGGCTGTGAAGCCATGTGGATTTTTTTTTAACTCTTTATAATTTTCAAACTCTTTCATCAAATAATCATACAGCAAGTAAGCTACCTTTTTAGCTCCCTTAAAATTTAAATGGGTATAATCTTTATTTGCAAACACTGTATCTCCTTCAACCCACTTAACCATCGAACCTTCTCCTCCCATAGTCTCATATAAATTCCAAAAACCAAGATTCATCTTTTCGGCTAATGCTTGTTGAACTTCTACCAATTTAGGTATACTTGGGATAGTTATATAGTTCCCTTCTTTTCGATAACTTCGATCACCAACACTAATAATTAGTATACTAGTTTGAGGCATATTTTTTCTAATCAATGAAACAACCTGAGCCATTCGCCGTGCATACCATGAAAACTCAGATGATTTAGGACTAGCTACATTAAGCCCATAATGTAAAATCACTAAATCATAATGTAAATACTGATTAAACTGTCTCCAAACACTATCTGTGATTTTAACCAAAGGGATTCCGGAATTTCCCCTAAAGGAAAAATTATCAACTATGGCCCCACTATCACTTTCAAAACTAAATCCATAAACAGGGGCCGATTTTAAATAGCTAAAATCTACTTGAAGTGTTTTTAAAGGATGCATGCTCAAAACCAATTGATTAACTTGCTTTCTCCCTATTAATGTGTATTTTTTATCATTAACTATGATCTTGTTTTGAGCAGAAGATGATCCATAAAAAAACTTAACAATCGAAAAAGAATCCAATCGTGCTTTCTTAACACCTTTAAACCTAACCCACGTTTTTTTGGAATGAGTAGAATCTGTAAGCACATGAGGAACAAAAGAAAATCCAGCTATCCCAAGTGGATACATATCTGAAGGATCATCTAACAAACTGTAGCTCTCCCAGTCTTTAGAAAATGAATGGTTAATCGTTTGCCGAAAACGGGCCGCTATAGATGTTACCGGAACAAACCCTACCCCACTTCCACCAAATTGATTTTGAAATAAATCACGAAGATCCTGTGTAATTAAATCGCCTTCAATCATAGAATCCCCAAAATACGCAATGCGTATTTTTTTAGAGCGCGTCGTAGAGTCTACCATCGCCTTAAAAAAATAGCCTAATGGCAGTACGCTATCCTGTACAACATATAAATTTGAATCAGAATAGCTTATAGAGCCTAATGAATCTACACTTGGAAAATAATGTAACGAATCAAAACGAACATCAGAAAAAAAGTCAATCTTTTTAGCCTGGTATTTCCCAATAAAAAATTGCGTATCGAAAAAAGATAACCCCATGCATACAACAACACTTACACCTAGTATTAAAAAGGGCTCTCGTATTCGGTTTGCTGGCTTCAAGGAAAATAGAAATTTGAAAAATTAAAAACTAAGAATACTGATCATACGAAGCAAATCAGGCTGTATCACCTTTTGCTTTGCCTTGACAATAGTTTCTTTAAATGAAGTGTATACAAGTTGATCATTGACTATCCCAGCCATGACATTTTTTTGACCGTTGAGTAAACCTTCTAATGCTCCTAATCCAAGCCTGCTAGCAAGTATACGATCACAAGCGCTTGGTGAGCCCCCACGTTGAATATGGCCTAGTGTTGTCACACGAATATCCAAATGAGGTAATATTTTTTTTACTTTCTCACTAATTGTATTAGCCCCTCCTTCCTCATCGCCCTCAGCTACAACTATAATAGAAGATGTTTTTGATTTCTGCCGTGCATGATCTAAAGTTTGAATGACCGTATCAACTGTAGTAGCTGTTTCAGGAATCATCACCATTTCAGCACCCCCACCTATACCACATTGCATAGCAATATATCCAGAATCTCTTCCCATAACCTCAATAAAAAAAACACGATCATGAGAATCAGCTGTATCTCGAATCTTATCAATAGCAGATAAAGCTGTATTTACAGCCGTATCAAAACCAATAGTATAGTCTGTTCCATATAAATCATTATCAATAGTACCTGGAGCACCTACTGTAGGTATACCAAACTCTTCATAAAATACTTGCGCCCCAGTAAATGTACCATCTCCACCAATAGCAATAATGCCCTCTATTTGATGTTTTTCTAATTGCTCAAAAGCCTTTTTCCGACCTTCATAAGTCATAAACTCTTTACTTCGAGCTGATTTAAGAATGGTGCCTCCTTTCTGAATAATATTACTAACAGAATGAGACTTCATCTTGATAATTTCACCTGCAATCATACCTGTATACCCATGCATAATCCCATAAATGTCAATGCCATGATACAAAGCTCCTCGTACCACAGCCCGAATACAGGCATTCATTCCCGGAGCATCACCTCCTGATGTAAAAACAACCACTCTTTTCATATATAAAAAAGATTCAGCGAATCTACGCTACTTTTTGGAAATACAAAAATAGAACGCATCTATTTTTTTAATTAGCTACTTCTGATAAAAATTTTACTCGAACAAGACGCAACTCCTCCTCCGTATATTCATTGTCCAGTTCTTCCAAAGCATACTGAATATCATCTGATTCAGAGGACATAAAATAATCATATATCTCTTCCTGACGTTTTTCATCTATAACTTGATCAATATAATACCCTAAGTTAAGCTTAGTGCCAGAATAACAAATATGCTCAATTTCTGTAAGCAAATCATTCATGGTCATCTTCTTCATTTCAGCAACCTCTTCTAAGTCTACTTTTTTATCAACCTGTTGAATGATAAAAATTTTTATTTTAGACTTATTGACTGCTGAACGAACAATAACATCATGTGGTGTAATGATATCATTTTCTTTAACATAGTCTGTTATTAACTTAATAAACATATCTCCAAACTTCTGCACCTTACCCATACCTACGCCTACAACTTGTGATAAATCTTCTCGTGTGGTAGGATAAACGGTAGCCATCTCCTCTAATGAAGGATCCTGAAAAACAACATAAGGTGGTACATTCTTCTCTTTAGCTACTTTTTTACGCAATGCTTTCAATTGTTCAAAAAGTGCCGGATCATAAGATTTATGAAGAGATGGTATATCTCCACGCAAATCACCTTCCTCTTCTGCTTCAGAGATCATTTCATAATCATGGTCTCTAGAAAGCATAATAGAATAAGGTTTAGCTAAAAATTTTTTTCCTTTTGATGTAAGCTTAAGAACACCAACATGCTCAATATCTTTTTCCAATAACTCAAGTAAGACTGTTTGTCTTACAACAGACTGAAGCACATCAATAGATTCATCTCCGCCTTTACCAAATCCTTCTACACGTTGATGCTCATAGCTTTTAACATATTGATTTTCGATGCCTTTCATAACATCAGCAATATGATTAACGCCAAAACGTTCACCCGTTTGAACTACTACTTCTAATACAAGCTTAACCAATGCCTTGCCCTCATATTTTTCTTTGGGGTTTTTACAACTATCACAAAATCCACAATCCTCCTTAAGCTGTTCACCAAAATAATGCAAAAGCTGTTTTCTTCTACATACCGATGATTCCGAATACGCTGTCACTTCTTGTAGTAAAACACGTCCATTCTCACGCTCAGCAACGGTTTTATCTTTATTAAACTTTTCTAATTTAAGGATATCATTATAACTATAAAACAATAAACAATTACCTTCTAATCCATCTCGGCCAGCTCTTCCTGTCTCTTGATAATACCCTTCTAGAGATTTAGGTGCATCATAATGAATAACAAAACGAACATCAGGTTTATCAATACCCATTCCAAAAGCAATCGTGGCTACAATTACCTCTGCATCTTCATTAAGGAATGCATCTTGATTCCTTACGCGAACAGCAGAGTCTAAACCTGCATGATAGGGAAGTGCTTTCACTCCATTCACACTCAGCAATGAAGCAATTTCCTCTACCTTTTTTCGACTCAAGCAATACACAATACCTGACTTGCCTGCATGACTTTTAACAAACTTAATAAGCTGTTTCTTAGCACCTACTTTTGGGCGCACCTCATAATATAAATTGGCTCGATTAAATGAGGACTTGAATAAGTCAGCTTCCTCCATCAAAAGATTACGTTGTATATCTTGTTGAACCTTTGGCGTAGCTGTAGCTGTCAAAGCAATAATAGCTAGCTCAGGATTTAATTGATTAACAATCGTACGGATTTTTCGATATTCTGGTCTAAAATCATGACCCCACTCAGAAATACAATGAGCTTCATCAACAGCAACAAACGAGATAGATGCTTTTTGCAAAAAAGCAAGATTCTCTTCTTTGACCAACGATTCTGGCGCTACATATACCAGTTTAACCTTGCCATCTAAAATATCTTTTTTTAGACGGTTTGTTTCTGTTTTATTTAATGTTGAATTTAAAAACTGCGCATTAATACCTAATGCATTAAGTTGATCAACCTGATTCTTCATTAATGCAATAAGAGGCGAAATTACAAGCGCCGTACCTTCTTTTAAAATAGCGGGCAACTGATAGCACAATGACTTACCCGCACCTGTAGGCATAATCACAAATGTGTTTCTTCCAGCTAATATATTAGTAATAACAGCTTCTTGAGTCCCACGAAATTGATCATACCCAAAGGCTTCCTTAAGTTTTTCTTTTATTGTATCTTTAGATAAAATATCTTGTGCTGCGATCATGTGAAATGTATACTAGACTACTAATTTAATGATTATTTTTTTCTCACAAAACATTGCATCAAAAAAATAGTAAAAATGTTTTTTTTAAATTGTATTTGTGTAAAAAATTATAAAAAAAATACTGTTTAAACGCTTATTTAATTGAATTTTAACTAATGTTTTCAATTTGCAAACATCAAAAAACATTACACCAAAAAAAATAAATTTGCCTTATTTCAAATTTTTAGAACCCTATATATGGCCATCATAAAAATAGCCGGAGCTGCGCTCAATCAAACGCCACTTGACTGGAAAAACAATCTCCAAAATATAAAAGAAGCGATCGATCAAGCTAAAAAAGAAAAAATAGATATTCTTTGTTTACCCGAACTGTGTTTGACAGGGTATGGATGTGAGGATTTATTTTTACACGATTGGTTTATTGAAAAAGCTTTCTCTCATTTACTTGAAATAGTAGAATGGTGTGATAATATCGTTGTTTCGGTGGGACTTCCTATTAAATGGAAAGGGAATGTATATAATTCAGTATGCTTAATTGAAAATAAAAGGATTTTTGGATTTTCAGCCAAACAGTTCTTAGCTAAACGAGATGTCTATTACGAAGATCGATGGTTTACACCTTGGCCATCCAGCACACATGATCAAATTTTAATTCAAGGCAAAACACATCCTATCGGTGACTTAAGTTATACTATTAAAGGAATTCATATTCTATTTGAAATATGTGAAGATGGATGGCGTGGAGAAAATCGACCTGCAGCTCAACATTGTAAAAAGTTAGGAAAAGATATTGACCTCATTCTTAATCCAAGTGCTAGTCATTTTTATTTTGGAAAAACAAAAATTCGAGAAAAGGAAGTAGTTGTTCAAGCATCCAAGGAATTCAATTGTACCTATCTCTATGTAAATTTACTTGGAAATGAATCAGGAAGAATTATTTTTGATGGAGAAATATTAATTGCTCAAAAAGGAAAATTGATTCAACGCAATAATCGATTTTCTTATAAAAATGTAAACTTGATCAGTAGTACAATCGATTTTCATTCTCAAAAAGATATTTCTGATGTTGCCCTCAATGATGATCCACAACAAAAAGAAATTGAATTCACAGAAGCCGTCGGCCTTGGGCTTTTTGATTATTTAAGAAAAAGCAAAAGCAGAGGCTATGTTTTATCTTTAAGTGGGGGAGCTGATTCATCAGCATGTGCTGTATTGGTCGCTGAAATGATTAAACGAAGCACTACCGAGCTGGGAAGATTTGAGGCACTTAAAAAATTAAATCTAAGTGAGCTTGCTGATATTATAGGCGAAGGTGAATATACAGATGAGCAATTACATAAATTTATAACAAAATCCATTTTACATTGTGCTTACCAATCTACAAAAAATTCATCCGATAAAACTTTCCAAGCTGCAAAAGAACTAGCAGAATCTATTGGAGCCACTTTTTACAAATGGGATGTTCAGCAAGAAGTCGATAGCTACACAAAAAAAATAGAACAAGCCATTGGAGAAAAATTAAGTTGGCAAAAAGAAGATATTGCCCTCCAAAATATTCAAGCACGTGCCCGATCTCCTATTATTTGGATGCTTGCCAACATTAAAAATGCATTACTCATCACCACCTCCAACCGCAGCGAAGGCGATGTAGGCTACTGTACTATGGATGGCGACACTTCTGGAAGTATTGCACCCATCGCAGGTGTAGATAAAGAATTTATCAGAAAATGGCTACGATGGGCAGAACATGAGCTACATTATGAGAATTTAAACTATGTTAACAATCTCCAACCAAGTGCTGAGCTACGACCACTCGCTCAAACACAAACGGATGAAGACGATTTGATGCCTTATACCATTTTATTAGAAATTGAACAGACTGCGCTTTATCAACGTTTATCTCCTCTTCAAATCTTTTTAACATTGAAAGAAAAAAAATTAGAAGAGAACAAACTGTTAAAAAAACACATTATCAAATTTTTCAAATTATGGGCACAAAACCAATGGAAGCGCGAACGCCTCGCCCCAGCCTTTCATGTTGATACATTTAGCATAGATCCTAAAAGCTGGTGCCGTTTTCCTATCCTATCAGGTTCATTTGAAGAGGAATTAGCAGAATTAGAAAGATTTGAAAATAAAATCTAAATTTGTTCAATAAACAAAGTAACGATGATTTTAAACTATATAACCTGGGATGTTTCTCCTCAACTTTTCAAAATAGGAAATTTAGAAATTCGTTGGTATGGCTTACTGTTTGCCATGGGATTTCTTATTGGTCAACGTATCTTATCTCATATTTTTAAAAAAGAAGGCAAGCCAGAAAAAGACGTCGAAACATTAACTGCCTACATGATCATTGCAACAATCGTAGGTGCACGTCTCGGACATTGTCTTTTTTACCAACCTGATGTGTATTTACGCAGTTGGGAGGGAGTTCTTGAAATATTTAAAATATGGGAAGGAGGTTTAGCCAGCCACGGTGCTGCCGTAGCCATTCTAATTGCTTTATTTATTTACACACGGTATAACATCATTATTCAACCATTCAAAGGCAAATTCCAAATCACGAAACAAAAAAGACCAGGACAATCTTATTTCTGGATTTTAGACAGAATTGTTATTTTAGTTTCCCTCTCCGGAATGTTGATACGCCTCGGCAATCTGATGAACTCTGAAATTTTTGGAAAACCAACTACGCTACCCTGGGGATTTATATTTGTACGCGCCGGAGAAACAGTCCCTCGACATCCGACACAAATTTATGAGTCCTTATTTTGTTTGCTTTTAGTTATTGTACTCTACAACCTATGGCAAAAAAAACGAGCTACTCTTCAAGAAGGGTATATCTTCGGAGTTTTTCTAGTGAGCTTATTCAGTTTTAGATTTCTGATAGAATTCCTAAAAGAAAATCAAGTGGATTTTGAAAATAGCCTATCTCTCAATATGGGCCAACTTTTAAGCCTTCCGTTGATCATCATAGGCTTAATCATTCTTTGGAAAATAAGAAAAAAAACTATTCAAGGTACTGGATCATAACCATGCCCTCCCCAAGGGTGACAGCGCATAATACGCTTGACAGCTAAATAAAATCCTTTCCAAATGCCATGCTTACGGAAAGACTCAATGGCATAAGCAGAGCAAGATGGTGTAAATCGGCAGCTGTGTGGTAGTAATGGAGAAATGAGCCATTGGTAAAGCTTGATAGGAATAATTAATAAAACTATAACCACTCTTTTCATTTCTTTTTACACCACTTGGATTGAATATCTTTATAGATAGTACCTAAAAACAAACTTATACCATAAGAGTAATATATACCATCATAATCACCTTTAAAATCTGAGAACTGAAGTGTTTCTCGATATCCTATTTTACCATTCAAGCCAACCCATCGCGTAGGTTTCAGTAAAACCGTTATTCCAACTTGAACAGGAAGAAATAAGGCCCGGCGATTTCTCATAAGTTGATCCGTTAATGTATAATACGCAGTCATAGACTGGCCTATACCTATCTCCAATGGGATAGTTAACTCCATATACTTATGATTTAAAAAAATATATTCTGCACAGAGACTCGCAAAATACAAATGCAGATCACGGTAAACCTTTTCTTTTTGAGTACTAATCGGATCAACAACGGTTACTTTCGTTTTAGACGACGTCATATAGAACCCCATCCAATATTTAAACCGATGATATCTCACTCCTACTTGAGCACCAAGAATATAAATAGGATTCTTAAATGTATTTCCAACAAAGGAATGACGAGAGTCTAATCCTACTACCAACCCAATCTTAGAACGAGCAATACGTGTAGTATCCTGGCCTGCATAGGCACTCGACATCAGTATTATGTATAAAAAAAAGAGCTTTAGAACTTTCATTGATAGTTTAAATATAAAAAATAAATAGAATTTTATTTGGTTTATAATATAAACTAGTTTATATTTGTATATTCAAAAAAACAAATGAACACACCAGAAGCACCATTTGATGAAAAACAAAGCTTACAACTCATCCACGAGATGATTCAAAAAACAAAGAACAAACTTCGTGGAGATGCCTTTAACTATTTATTGTGGGGATGGCTAATATTCATAGCCAGTAGCAGTCAATTTATATGGATATACTATTTCCCCTATACAAAGCAAAGTAATGCCGTCTGGCTACTTATGCCCATAGGGTTAATCATCACTATAATTCATAAGCTAAAAAAGAGAAAAAAAGAAAAAGTAAACACCTATATAGGAAACTTCTTAAAACAATTTTGGCTAGGTTTCACTATTACAATAATTTTAGTAAGCGTACTTCAACAGATGCCTTACCATCAATTCTTCGCTACACTGATGTGTTTTTATGGATTCGGACTATTTGTATCCGGAAGGGTGTTAGAGTTCAAACCAACACAACTAGGCGGTGTATGGTGTTGGGTATGCTCCATTATTGGTTTTTACACACACAATAGTTATATCCTTTTATTATTAAGTGGAGCTGTTTTAGGTGGATATATTATTCCAGGCTATCTTTTAAAATACAGCAAGCAAAGTGAATAAGTTCAAAGATTTAGATCCTATCTTACATGCACCACTGCGGCTAGCGGTGATGTCTATTTTAATTAATGTCAAAGAAGCCGAATTTACTTTTTTGAAAGAAAAAACAGATTCAACCGCTGGAAATTTAAGTATTCAATTAGGAAAATTAAAAGAGGCGGGCTATATTGCTATTCAGAAAAAATTTAAAAACAACTATCCCCAAACAAATTGCAAAATCACTAAAAAAGGAATACAGGCATTTGAAGAGTATATTAAAAATTTGAAAAGTTATTTTTAATCAACACTTTATACTAATGAAAACATATATACATTTTAAAAAAATCCATTTAATAGTGGGCCTATTTATATTAAGCTCATATCTAACATTAGCACAAACTACTATATCCGGAAAAGTAGTTGATGAAAAAAATAACCCCTTACCAGGAGCTAATGTCTATATCAAAGGTAGTATTGATGGGGCTTCAACAAGCGAGAATGGCTCTTTTTCATTTTCAACAGATGAGACAGGAGAGAAAATACTTGTCGTGAGCTTTGTTAGTTTTGAAAATTTCGAACAAAAAGTAGAACTAACAGGTAATCCAATCGAATTAAACATCAAGCTTAAAGAGCAAGCAAGTGAGTTAAACACAGTAGTAATTAGTGCAGGAGCTATGGAAGCTAGTGACACTAAACGGTCAGTAGCACTAAAACCACTTGATATCATTACAACAGCCGGCTCTGTAGGTGATTTTCAAGGAGCTATTAAAACACTGCCTGGTGCACAAGCTAGTGTTGGCGAAACGGAAGGTATTTTTGTACGAGGTGGCTCAGCTACGGAAACAAAAACAATTATTGATGAGATGGTTGTTCAAAATCCTTTTTTTAGTAGTGTACCTGATGTCGCTCAACGAAGTCGATTTTCTCCTTTTTTATTTAAAGGTACAGTATTCAGCACAGGAGGTTATTCTGCGCAATATGGACAAGCTTTATCTTCTGTACTTGCTTTTAATACACTCGATTTCCCAGAACAAACAACAACAGGCATTGGAATTGGACCCATGTTTTTAAATTTATCTCATTCACACAAATGGGATAATACATCTTTAGCCATAGAAGGTAATTATACCAATTTGCGTCCATACTATAGCCTGATTAAACAAAACGTCATGTGGGATAGACCACCGGAAGCACTGGGTGGGTCTCTGATATTTCGTCAACGGTTAAGCGAATCAGGTATATTAAAAGTGTATACAACATACAATCAAAATAATCTATCCATGTACTATCCGGGTACAACACCTATTCTTACCCGATTTGAATTAACTAATAAAAACATCTATACAAACACATCGTATCGAGATCAATTAGGAAAAAATTGGACTTATTTTATTGGAGCATCTTTAAGCTATGATGATAATCACATTTACATAGATACAGCGAATATGCGAAAGTCTGAACAACTTGGTCAATTTAAGTTTTTTTTCACTCGAAGTTTATTTAAATCTTCTTCCCTTCTATTTGGAACAGAGTTTCATAATTATAATTATCAAGAAGGCTTTAATGAAAAACTACGCTCATTACGAGATAACTACACTGCTATTTTTGCAGAGACAGATATTTTCATTACACGAAAAATAGCTGGCCGTATAGGGGCAAGAGGTGAATACTCAAGCATACTGCAAAAAATAAATCTAGCACCACGCACATCATTAGCTTTTAAAACAGGCGATAAAAGTCAAATTTCTCTAGCCTATGGTATGTTTTATCAAAATCCAGATAATAAATATATTTTTATAGATCGTTCTATTGACTTTGAACGCACACAGCACTATATTGCAAATTATCAAATTATGGATGATTACCGCACTTTCCGGATCGAAGGGTATTATAAAACATACGACCATATGATACGCGACAGCAGCATTACACACTCTGCAGAACTAACAAACGAGGGCTATGGCTATGCACGTGGGTTTGATATTTTTTATAGAGACAAGAAAACAATAAAAAATGGAGATTTTTGGATTTCATATTCTTTTGTAGACACAAAAAGGCTTTATCAAAATTTCCCTGTACTAGCTACGCCTTCATTTGCTTCTACACATACGTTTTCAATAGTTTATAAACATTATATCGCAAAACTTAGAACAAGTTTTAATGCCACTAATACATTCGCTACCGGTCGTACTTATTTTAATCCCACCAATCCTGTTTTTATGGATGACCTAACACCCTATTATAATAACTTAAGCCTAAGCGCAAGCTATTTAACAAATATCAAAGGAAATTTTACCGTTATATTTTTTTCTGTGACAAATGTATTAGGAAGAGAAAATATTTTCAGTTATAGGTATTCCAATGATGGCACATCACGAAGCACCGTAGGTCAGCCTGCGACACGATCGTACATTATTGGTTTATTCATTTCCATTGGACAAGCTTTTAAACCGTAATTTTTTATTAACTTTTAACATATATACAATTTATGAAACAGTTTATTTTATTCAGCGCTATCTTCCTATCCATCCAGGCATGGGCAGGATATGACAACAAATACTATTCAATGATGCAAACTAATTTAGCCTCATTAGACACCTGTAAAACAGTAACAAGTTTACAAACCATCGCAAACAAATTTGAACGTATTCATACCTATATGAATGAGTCAGATTGGCTAGCTCCTTATTATGCGAGCCTGAGTTATGTTATAATGAGTTTTGTAGGAAAAGAAAAAGACATCACAACAAAGGACAGCTACCTAGACAAAGCGCAAGCACTAATCGACAAAATAAAAAAGATGACCACAAATCATCCTATCATTAAAGATGAATCAGAGCTTGCTGCCTTACAAGGCTATATTTATCAAGCTCGATTAGTTATTGATCCCGCTAATCGGGGCCGCCAATATGGACCAATGCTCAATGAGATGTATGAAAAAGCAAAAAAGCTCAATCCGGAAAATCCACGCACTTACTACTTATCGGGACAAAATACTTTTTACACACCTAAACAATGGGGAGGTGGAAAAGACAATGCATGCCCTCTTTTAAAAATAGCTGCGGAAAAATATAAAGCAGAAAAAGAAATGATTGCTAACAAAAATACTCCAGAATATACAATTATTCCTCACTGGGGATCTGATCGAACTGATTTTTTATTAAAAGAGTGTGAAAAATAAAAACCACTATTTAATATAAAAAAATAGGCTGTAAAATTTACAGCCTATTTTTTTATATTAAACTAAGTTCATTAATTACTATTCAAAATTTGGAATATCTCATCCAGCTTTGGTGTTAAAATAATTTCTGTTCGTCTATTTTTTTGTCTAGCATCAGGTGTTTTAGCAGGATCTACTGGGAAAAATTCACCTCTACCAGCAGCTGTAATCTTAGTAGGCGCTACTCCATAACTCGTCAAAATACGGGTAATTGCAGTGGCACGCATTACACTAAGTTCCCAATTATCAATCATACATGATGTTCCCTTTGCAATAGGTACATCGTCTGTATGTCCTTCTACTAATACACTAATATCTGCTTGTTCTTTTAATGCACTAGCCAATTGTTTTAAAGCCTCCACTCCTTTTGGATCTACACTTGTGCTTCCTGTTTTAAATAAGAGTTTTTCTGCCAATGAGACATATACTTTTCCATTTTTTACTTGTACTGTAAGTCCCTGACCTTGGAAGCTAGTCAACGCTTGACTAATTTTATTTTTCAAATCATTAACAGCCTTATCTTTATCGGATAATATTTTCTCTAATTCCTTTACCCGCTCTTCACGTGCCTTCAATTCAGTCGCTAATTTTTCATTTTCAAGTTTAGCCAGTTCAAGTTGTTTATATTGGTCAACAAGCTCTTTGCTTATCTTTCCTTTATCATTAAGTAAACTTTCATAGGTCGCATCCAATACCTTTTTCTCATCTTTCATTTTATTAATCTGAGCTTGCAAATCACGCAGTTCCGCTTTTCGTTTATCAAGCTCTTCTTCACAAGCAGCTTTATCTCCTTCCACCCTGACTTTGCGAGCCATTAAGTCATCGTATTTCTTTTTAGTAACTACACAGCTCGACAACAATAGAGCCATACTGCAACCGATTACAATTAAAGTTTTTTTCATGGTTTATATAATAAAAAAATGTATTTACTTAAGGAATTTGTTTTTTAGCCGTATCAGCAGCCGGAGCAGGTTGAACAATCTCTGCCTTATCTTGTGCTTTTTTAATATTTGGGCTTACAGATGTACGTTTTGTTTCTCTAAAGAAGTTAGAAGACAAGGTCAATACCATAATAGAGATAACAAAAATCCATGTCAAGCGCTCTAGCAAGTCACCTGTTTTCTTCACACCCATCAATTGACTCGCTCCGGAGCCTCCAAATTGACTAGACAAATCCCCGCCTTTGTTTTGAACTAACACAACCAAGGTTAATAACACAGCTGCAATAAGTATAAGAATAATAATAACTGTAAACATAATATAGTATAAATTAAATGATATTTTTTAACTCTTCAATTCGTGATACAAAATACGCCTTTTTATCTGGATATTTCCAAATTAATTTCCGATAAATATCCAAAGCTTTTTCCATTTTACCTTGTTTAGCCATAATAACGGCTAAATTCTCAGAAATCAACGTGCTATCCTCCCGCACACTAGGCATAGAAAGATCCTCATGTTCCTCATCAGAATCTCCTTTTTTAGCATAGAGTTTGGCTACTTCACTGAGTTCATGATGAATAAATCGCTCAATCAACTCCCATTGTAGTCTTTTTTTATCTTCCTCCGCTTTATAGTCTTTCTGCGTATCCAATGATTGTAAGTAATCAAGGAGTATATTCTCCTCACGAGGTTCCTCCTCAACAGATGAAGATAAAGGAGTGTATGTTACTTTTGTATCAGCTGTATGGCTTAATTGGCTCATTGCTTTTTCTTGAGCTTCTTTAAGTAATTTCAAATTGTTGAGAATTTCATCAGCTACATTCTGATTCTGATCAGGTACTATTTCTTTTTGCTCTGTTTGATAAACGGGTATATTTTTTATTTGATTTTGCTTTATAGTCGTTTCGTTTGCCTTCTGAATAGCCTCAGGATTTACAAATTGTTTTAAGCGCTTGCGATCAGAAGCATACGCTGCTGCTATACGAATATATCTTAAAGAATCTGGAGATTGATTTTGATAGTATGTTTTAGCGATCAAAAAATGAGTTAATGCACAAAAAGGATACCGATGTTCCATCTGCTGTACCTGCTCCAACTCCGCTGTCGTTAGAGATTCTTCTTTTTTCAATATATGCAAAAAAAATTCTTTTTTCACCTTGTGCCTATAATTTAATAAATGAAAAGATAAATATACTTAATCTTAATTGAAATAAATAAGCTAATTTGCGTTTTAATATACTATTTTACTTTTTTTAATTATGATCAAATCCATGACAGGATACGGGAAATCCCGATTAGAAACCAACGAATTTAATCTATCCATTGAGGTTAAATCCATCAATTCAAAAACATTAGACCTCACCTTACGTGCACCTAAATTATTTTCTGAAAAAGAATTAGAAATCAAAAATGCAACAACATCTATTTTACAACGAGGCAAAGTAAGTATACATATTGATTTTCAAAGAAATAGTGCTATAGAATCAGGAGTCACGATCCATAAAGAACTTTTCAAACAGTACTACAACGAGTTAAAAAAGCTAGCAAAAGAAGTCAAGACTGATAAAAAAGATTTATTCCGTATAGCTCTTCAACTCCCCAATGTACTCATTCATCCCGAACAATCCTTATTAAAGGACGATTCTTGGAAAGAAATCATGGCATGCCTACAGAACGCTTTAAAGGCCTGTGATCAATTTAGAAAGGAGGAAGGAGAAAATCTACTTGCCGATATCATCCATCAAATTGAATCCATACATACCAGCATTAATGATATAGAAAAAAAAGATCCTGCTCGAATTGATCATCTTAAAACTAAACTTAAAGCTCAATTAGCTGAGATCGCTACACCATCAGGCTTAGATAGCAATCGGTTTGAACAAGAGATGATTTACTACATGGAAAAATTAGATATCAATGAAGAAAAAGTACGTTTACAATCGCATTTATCTTTTTTCCTACAAACGATGAATAATGAAGAAACACCGGGTAAAAAACTAGGATTTATTGCACAAGAGATTGGGCGAGAAATTAACACGATTGGAAGCAAAGCTAATGATGCAAGCATTCAACATGAGGTAGTAAAAATGAAAGAAGAATTAGAGAAAATTAAGGAGCAATTAAACAATATTTTATAGGCTTTTTATTCTTTAGTCCAAATTCGGGTATTCAAATCAAGTTCTTCAATAACACCCAAAACAGATTGAAGCTGAGTGAAATAGTTTTTAAGATACTCTATGCGTGTACCTTTTGAAAATACAGCAGGTTCAAATGAGTTTTTAGTAAATGGAATAGCGATACAAACCAAAGAATCTACAAACGAAAAATAAAGTGATTTATTTAACAATTTTCGAAGAGCTACTATTCGCTCCATAAATGAAGGCGTCAAAATATATCTAGCCTCAATCTGATCTGTTCCGTAAACTACAAAATGCTTTTCAAATTCGGGGTTTTCTAAACTAACCAGTGGCTCTGATCGGCTTAGTTTTTGCAATTTTTTCCCTAATCTCCCCAACCAGCTTTCTAATCTATCAGGCAAAACATATGTACGTCCTTGAAAATTTTTATTAAAATCAGCTGTAAAAAAAATACCTTTAAACACCCGAACCCATCGTTCTTTTCGTTGCCCTTTTTCATAATACACCTCTTTCCGCATCACATTAAGGTCAGAAAACATAAAACTGGTATGATTAATTTTACCACTTACCAAATCATCACCTTCATATCGATCAATGCTACTCAAAAAAATACGACTTCGCTGAAATGTAGATTGCTGTATACACCCTAATGGTTGATATGTTAAATCTGAAGATATAAACTGAATCAACTCTCCCATCACTTGTTTCTTAAAATCACCAGTATAAACACGTTTGGCTTTACGATACCTTGAAAACATAAAGAAAGTAAGTATAAAAAGGATAATACCTACAGGCCAAAAGAAAACAAATACACAAAAAGATATTACACACAAAATAGCCGGAAGAATAAATCGGCGAACTACCTTTTTACGCATTGGCTCTAATACTTCTAATTGGGGAAGTAATTGATTATGGTAAAAAGAATCAAATTCCTGAGTAGACTTCATCTATTGTAATTTGATTTTAAAAACTAACTTTTAAAAAGCTCTTTAGCATTCAGATTTTGACGCTCCTGTTCTGGGATCTCAAAATATGTTTTCTTCTGATACTTCATCCAATTAGCTATCATATTGCTCGGAAATACATCACAGGCTGTATTATACTCATTCACAGCAGCATTGTATGAACGACGAGCGGCTGCAATTTGATCTTCTGCTTCATTCCATGCACGTTGAAGTTGCATAAAATTTTCATTTGCTTTTAGTTGAGGGTAGTTTTCCACCGAAACAAGTATACTTCGAATAGCTCCACTAAGTTGGTTATCCAGTTGTATTTTTTGATCTGGAGATATAGTAGATGATAAAGCTTTTGTACGTAACTCTGTAATTTTGGAGAGTGTTTCTTTTTCATAATTCATATACACTTTGACTGTTTCCACTAAATTAGGAATCAGGTCGTAGCGTTTTTTCAGCATCACATCAATCGATGCGAAAGCATTGTCAACAGCATTTTTCTTTGTAACAAGCGAATTACGCAATGTAATTCCAAGAATCAATAGAAAAACAATAAGTCCGAAAAAAATAAGAAAAGGCATAGTGGTTAGGTTTAAATTGGTTAAAGTTAAAAAAAAATTAATATATCTGTTGATAATAACGTAGTGCAGCCCTCATTTGTTCCCTTGTTATTTTTATATTTATCATCGCCTCACCTATTCGATTTAATAAAATAAGCTGAAATGCTCCATTTTTATTTTTTTTATCTTGACTCATCAAATTTATAATTGAATCGATATCCTTATCATCATATGTTGTTAATTTCCAGATAGATCGAATATACAATGTGATTTGATCATACTCATACTGACTCAAACCATTATACTTAAAGGACAAATAGCTTTCTATAATCATGCCTGCAGCAATAGCTTCACCATGCCGTATGTTTTTACCTTTATGTAAAAAAAGGCTTTCTAATGCATGCCCTACAGTATGTCCAAAGTTGAGTAGTTTTCGTTTATTTTTTTCATGAGGGTCTAGTGCAACAATATGCTTTTTGATCCTTATAGAATGTTTAATCCATTCTTCCCAATTAATTTGAGTAAAAGACAAATGAGCTAATTTTTTCCATCGATTTTTATCTGCTATCAAACAATGCTTAACTACTTCAGCAAAACCAGACTTTAATTCTCGAACAGAAAGTGTATTTAAAAATACAGGATCTACTATTACATTTATTGGTTCTCTAAAAATCCCAATGTGATTTTTATAATCGAGAAAATCTATGCCTAGTTTACCCCCCACGCTCGCATCTACTTGTGCCAACAATGTTGTAGGTATATGAATAAATGAAATACCTCGCTTAAATGTCGCTGCACAAAAACCACCCAAATCTCCAATAACTCCACCTCCCAAGTTAATCAATAAGGCATGACGATCAAATTCAAGTTCAGTTAACTTTTTCCAAACTTGCGTGCACGTAGATAAATTTTTATTTTTTTCTCCACTTTTTATTTTAATCACATGATGCACCGGAAGATTTTTTTTAATCAATAGATAACAGTTTTTAAAAGTATGCTCGTCTACTAAAACAGCGAGCTGACTATAAGATGACTGTTTTAGAAAACGAGCCAATTCTTTTCCTACTTGATTAGTAAAACCAATTTTTTTCATTTACTCTGCACCTTGCTTAATTTTTTCCACTACCGTTGGATCCAATAATGTAGATACATCGCCAATATGAGCTATATCTCCTTCAGCTATTTTACGCAAAATGCGACGCATAATTTTCCCTGAGCGTGTTTTAGGCAAATCGGGCACAAACTGTATTTTATCAAGTTTGGCAAATGACCCAATCATCTTAATGACGACTGTTTCAATTTCTTTTTTTAATAAATCTGTTAAATCAGTATCTTTCTCACAAATAACAAAAGCATGAATACCTTGTCCTTTAATCGAATGAGGGTACCCTACCACAGCCGATTCAATAACATGCTCATGTTCATTAATTGCATTTTCAATTTCGGCTGTTCCCAATCGATGGCCGGAGACATTAATCACATCGTCTACCCTTCCTAAAATACGATAATAACCTTCTTCATCTCGTTTACACCCATCACCGGTAAAATATAAATTTTTATACGTAGCAAAATAATTTTGACGACACCGTTCGTGATCTCCATAAGTTGTTCGAATCATGGATGGCCAAGGAAATCGAACACATAAATTTCCCTCTACATTATTTCCTATTAATTCTTTTCCTTCAAAATCTACTAAAATAGGTTGAACTCCAGGCAAAGGTAATGTGGCATACGAAGGTTTAGTTGGAGTAATACCTGCAAGCGGAGAAATCATAATTCCACCTGTTTCTGTTTGCCACCAAGTATCAACAATAGGACATTTCTTTTTCCCAATTTGCTCATCATACCAATGCCAAGCTTCTTCATTAATTGGTTCACCTACACTACCTAATACTTTCAATGAATCCAATTTATACGGCTTTACAAATTCCAATCCTTGAGCGTGTAATGCTCGAATGGCTGTAGGTGCTGTATAAAAAATGTTTACCTGATGTTTATCAATAATTTGCCAATAGCGTCCTGCATCGGGATAAGTAGGAATTCCTTCAAAAAGCAAAATGGTAGATCCACAAAGTAAAGGCCCATATACTAGATACGAATGTCCTGTAATCCAACCCACATCCGCTGTACACCAAAATAGGTCTCCTGAATTATATTGAAAAACATTTAAAAACGTATACGCTGTATATACCATGTACCCTCCTATACTGTGAACAACCCCCTTCGGCTTGCCAGTAGACCCAGAAGTATATAAAATAAATAATAGATCCTCTGAATCCATTTCTTTTGCTTCGAAACTGGTTGGTTCATTTTTAATTTCTTCATGCCACCATTTATCTCGTGTCGGATTCCACACAATTTGTGTTTTTGTTCGTTGATAAATGATACACGTTTTTATGGTCTGAGTTTGTTGCAAGGCTTCATCCACAATAGATTTTAAATTCAATTCTTTGCTTCCTCTATACGATCCATCTGCCGTGATCACCATACTCGCCTGCGCATCGTTGATGCGATCAGCTAAGGACTGAGCAGAAAATCCTGCAAACACGACAGAGTGAACAGCACCAATACGTGCACAAGCCAGCATTGCTATGACTACTTCAGGAATCATCGGCATATAAATACATACGCGATCGCCTTTTTGAATGCCATTTTTGATTAATACATGGGCAAACTGACAAACTTTTTCATGTAATTGTTGATAGGTTATTTTTATTTCTTTTTCATTAGGATCGTTAGGCTCCCAAATAATAGCAAGTTGTTGAGCTTTATCTTTGAGATGACGATCTAAACAATTTTCAGTAATGTTTAGTTTCCCATTAATAAACCACTGTATGCGTGGTTCTTCAAAATTCCAATCTACAACTTTATCCCACTTTTTTTTCCATATAAAATAATTTGCATGCTCAGCCCAAAACAAGTCAGGCTGTGTTACGCTTTTTTTATATTCTAATTGGTAATCACTAAATGAAGTTATTTTTTTCATATAATCTAAAATAAGAAAAATAAAGTAAAAAAATAGCACTACTGATTTTAAAACTATAAAAGCCACTTTATAGTGGCCTTTATAGTTTAACATCGATACACAATATAACTATTTTATTTTCACTCGTATTCCTTCCGAATGACTAGTAAACTCTGGCGCATACATACATTGAATTGTTGTTACGCCATTAGAAAAATCACCTTTATGAGTCACACGCAACGGATATTCAAATACATATGTCCCTTTACGCAAATAACTAAAGAAGAAATTGGTAGCTGCATCACGTGTACTTTCGTAATACCCCAATCCATCTTGCCATTTGTATTGAGAAAACACATTCGTAGGCTCAAAGCTCGCTGCACGCATGTCTTTCATATGCACATATTCCATATCGCGATCGACACGCAATTCAATACGCACTTTAACCAAGTCTCCAACATGCAATTCTGTACGATCCTCAATTGGGGTAATCACCGGACCGGTAGATGAATTTTTCTGCAAGAATAATTGTTTTTTCAATTTCAATGGCGTTTCATGTAGCGTGATTCTATCAAGCTGCTCAAAATATTGCCAGTACAAGGCTCCCCAACTTACTCCTTCATCTTTTTTAGTAATCGTCACATTACCCATTTCAGATTTAATATCACTTCCGGACCACGATGTTTTAAGATAACCTGTACCTGCTTCTATCTTTAAATCAGGCATTGTTTTAGGATCTATTTTTTGGCTTCCAACAATAATTTCCACCATATCATCACTAGCTAGCCAATCGGTACCTTTCAACAATAAAGCATAACATGCTTCAGTAGTTGCTTTGGTTGTTTTCCAATCTTGTGTTTGTTTTTGTTTTAACAACCATACTTTAAGATCATCTACTGCTTTTTGATCGTTAGCTACTTCATCAAACAATTCAATCATCAAGGCTTGTGTTTCGATTGGTGCTTGATACCAATAAAACCAATACCCATCTGCTGCCTTCCAATACATGCCCATCTCTTCAGAGTTGAGAGCATGTTCTCGAATGGATGCTACAATAGCTTTCGGCGTTTTTAGATCACCGTACCGTTGTAATGCCAATGCAATCATCCCTTGAAGATAACGTCCATTATCTAACCAGTATTTTTGGGCTTGGCCTTTGAAATAATCAAAGGCTTCTTTACAATCAGATGATAGCTCTATTTTATCTTTAAAGAAACTTCGCGCATATAGATAATGAATATGCAAATTCCACAAATGATTATCATCTAGGTCAATTTTACCTGCTTTTGCCAATCGCTTTAATTCTTGATAATCTTTTTCAACTTGACGATCTAAATAATACATAGCAGGCTTTATCATTGAAAAGACCTTATCATTTTCAACCACACTTTTAACTCCTAAATGATCCAAATGCCCCATGCCTGTTACAATGTGTTGCGTCATGTAACGGTCTTCCGGCATGCCATCGAACCATCCCCAAGCACCATTACTGTATTGCATTTTTTTAAGTTTCTTAATGGCTCTTTCTAATTCATCTGCCATTTTATTAAGATCGAATAATAAAGCAATGCGTCGCTTGCGTTCAGTTTCGCTTTTAGCTTCATGCACCCAAGGCGTTTCTTCCAATAGCAAGGACTTGAGTTCTTGATTTTTCTCTAAGTTAGAAAGCAAAGCATCAGGTTGAGCATTTTTCCATGCATCAAATACTCTTTTGATTTTAGGATTAGAATTCGCAATATGCGAAGCTAAACTGTTAGCATAAAACCGACTGAAGGTTTGCTCGGCACACTCATAAGGATATTCCATCAAATATGGTAGCGCTTGTACTGCATACCAGGCTGGATTGGATGTAAACTCCAATGTAAGTTTGTGATTACGTAACGTTGTTGATTTATTATGAACTAATTTATCCAACGTGAAATTTTTCGTTTGCTTGCTTCGAATAGGCAATGGAAGTGACTCGGTTACCAACATTCGATTAGTCAATACAGGCACAGCCATTTCTTCTCCATCTGAAAAATGACCTGCTTTGGCAATCACGCGATAGGTAATGGCAGCTATTCCATCTGGAATTTCAATATCCCAACTGATGCCGGCACTTTGTCCTTTCTTCGCTTCAAACGATTGAGTGGATTTAGATTTTAAAATAGAGGCAACTGGCTGCATAGTCGTTGCATCAAATAATTCTAATTGTGCCGTTCCACTCAGCTCTTTATCTGAAATATTAGACACCTTCGCTGTGAAACTCATTTGATCACCTTCTCGGAAAAACCGAGGCGCATTAGCCGTAATCATTAAATCTTTTTGTGTGATCAATTGGTTTTGTATCATACCAAATTTCAAATCTTTCGTATGAGCAAATCCCAACATTTTCCAACGTGTAAGAGACTCGGGTATCGTAAAACTAATAACTACCTCTCCTTCTGCATTCGTTTCCAAATGAGGATAGAAGAAAGCAGTCTCATTAAAATTGGTACGCACTTGGAGAGGTGGCTGATCATTTGTACTGTAGCCTGATTTTTTTTCTCTTTGAGAGATACCATCTAGATCACGTTCTTCTTTTTCTACAGGAGGTGCTGCTGCTACTTCTTCATCTAGCTTAAGTTTAGGGCTATCTTTAGTTTTTGATTCGCCAAGAGTTTTGTTTGAAAGCATCGAAGTTTCCTGCATGCCACTACTAGGAATAAAATAGTCTCTATCATAGGTATTCATACGTGATCCAAACCAATTCAGGTAATCATAACTATAAGATACGCCATATATATACTTATTCCAATCCTCTTGATATAACGTGGCCTGTCTCCATTCAAACCCATAAGAACTACTCCATCCCAATGTCTCATAAGAATAGTTAAGAATATTAAAAGACCAATTATTCGGTCTAAACGCATCTAACGATGCATCATATAAAGTGGCTACCATTTCGGCGGCTACTTTATCGCCTTGCTTTCCTTTGATTTTAATTTTCCATTGTTCTTTTTCACCAGGCAGCAATTTATCGCGGAACGTTTCAAAAGCAATATCAAGCTCCTTATTCGTATAAGGAACACTAATTGTTGAACTATGTGTAAACAATCTACCATGTTTGATAAAAGCCACATGAACAGCCAAATTACCACGATGATCCTCTTGAATAGGTATTTGTTTCAGCTGTTGACTGTTTGATATCGAGAGCCATTCTTTATGGGTAATTTTTTGCTTATGCTCCCACTCATAAATCAACTTTGTGTTTTCAGCACTACTTCCTATTAAAATAGTGGCCTTATCACCAGGCTCAACGTAAGTTTTCATCGGAACGATCCAAGATAAGGAAGGATAAGGGAGTGTTTTTTCAGCCGGATCATAAACGGTAAAATAACTAACCTCTTTTACTTCTTCTCCGTATTTATCTTTAGACTTAATTTCCAAAACATATTTTCCTTGTGCCCATTTTTTCAAATCAGCCACTTTTAATATCGAATCTTTTTCAGAGTTAAATGAAAAAGATAAGACTTCTTTTTCCTTTTCCCATTGATAATAATCGCTCTCATTATCATACACATCATATGGGAATTCTTTATAAAACTCCTCACGCTTCATCACAAAGAAATCCGGTCTTGTCCACAATCGATCTCGAAATGCTTTTACAGGATTTTTTAATCGATGAACAGTAATCGTTCCTTTTGCTGGCTCATGCTGATATTCCAAGTTAGTAGTCTTAATCTGAAACTCATGCTCTTCAGTTCGATTTAACTGTTCAGGCATTTCCACTTTAACTAACAACGCGGTATACCCTATCGACACATATTTGGATGAGCTTCGTGTTTCTCCATTTTGATCCGTTACATCGGCATAAACTGTATACGTGAATGTAGGTTGAGATTCTTTAGTAATACTGGCATCAGGTTTTGCTAAAAACTTGATTTCAAACTCACCATTTTCATTGGTTTGTACTACTCCGTTAGCAATCTCTACTTGAGGAGACGATGGATAATACCCTCTCCAACAATACCACCAATACGGAAAGCGCGCATTTCGCACGACACGGTATTGAACTTTCGCATCATCAATGTTGGAGCCAGCATAAGCTTTAGCGTTTCCTTTGACAGAAACGGTTTCACCAAGTTTAAACGTTCCTTTGATATCCTCAAATTTTACTTCAAACTTAGGGCGCTTATACTCTTCTACAGAAAAATAAACGGTACCATAGCCATCTTGAATATGCATTTGCCCATTCAATGCTCCCATTGGTGTGACAAAGGATCCGCTGAATGTGCCATAGTCATTAATTTCAATATTTAACTCTGCTATTTTTTGATAGTTTGCATCATAAAATTCAACATGCTCTGTTTTATCTTTAGAGATTTTCCAATTTTCATCTTTATTCATTTTTTCTAAACGAATGCCTTTAAAATACACCGTTTGTCCGGGACGATAAATAGCACGATCGGTGAAAAAGTAGGTAGAAACCTGTCGGTAATTAGACTCATTAGGATAATACTCATTTTGATAAAAAGCATAATTAGAATAGTCATACAATGAGTTGGCAGATGTCTTTAGTCGATCTTCTCCATATTTAATTTCAAGATTAAAAGAACGGTAATCCTTCGTATGTTGAGGAATAGAAAAGTAGCCATCCACATTAGATTTAAATGATTCGCCTTTTCGTACTTCGTATTTACTTTTTTTATAATTATACACTTTCTCCCAAACCTGAATGCTAGCACCTGCTAACGGCAATCCAGTATCCCGATGAAGAAGGGTAAAATCCATACTGTGATCTGACTTTGTGCGGTGGATATAACTGATCGCTGAGATGGTTGTAAATGCATAAGCAACTGCATTTTCTTTATAACTGAATTCCGAATTGGGACTAACAAAAACAACATATTGCCCTAATGGAAGTTGAGGAATTTTAATTTCCACACGATGCAATTGAAAATCGCCATCAACAGGCAATTCTACCGAATAGGTTTGAACTACTGGCTTTTTAGTATATAAATCAACCGTGTGTTTAGAATCATTATAATCATCATAATCGGTTTTAATTTTTTTCTCTATTGCTTCAATTTCCTCATACGATGTTTTGATAATTCGAACATATACTTTGTTTACGTTCTTATATTCCAGTAATGCACGAAACGATTGTCCAGGAAGATTAGTTTGCTCTATTTCCATACTCAAACTTTTTGTCTGAATAGAGCTTTGAAGCGATCTGGCATTTTGAGCACCATCTGATTCCGGAAATTTTTTAATAATGTCATTACATAAATGATAGGCGATATATAAATCCCATTTATATATTTCTTTTTCAGTTAAATACGTCTTTCCAATTACAGATGATTTGAACTGATCAATATGTGTTTTTAAATACTCCGGTATCTCTTTAAAATAATCGGGCTGCAAAGGATTATACTGAGATCCTCTTCCATAAAAAATGGAAGCAATAAGATGGCCAACTTGCGCAGAAACAGTATGAGCACTGTATTTTTGCTGAAGCTCAACCAAGGCCTGCATGTATAATTTTTCTTTTTCTGAGTCAGTAGATTGAGTATAGACAAAGGCAAGACGCTTCAAATCCACATCAACCAATGCCTCGGGCTCTTCATCTTGCATGTGAAATCGGATTAAATTTTGCAAAATAGAGAGTGCACGAAATTTATAATTCATGGAATCTGGTGTAGTAATCGAAAGTTTCGCAAACTCATTTACCGAACTTAAATAAGATGGATTGGCTAATGTAAACTCTTCCAACGGTTTAGTCAAACCAGCTTCTTGATTCATAAAAAAATCAACGGCACGATGAGCCAAAAAATCATACACGGTAGGGCGACGTTTTCGAGCTTTAACGTCAGGTTGATAAATATACGTCTCATCATAATACCCATAGCTTGTCATATACAAAATAGGATCGAAGTCGGCGATATCAATCAGTTGTGTTTTTTCAGGCTGAGCCAATGAGGCCTGATAATGCTCAATCACTTTCTCTACAAGCTTTTTCAAATCCCAGGTGCGAATATCATCGGGTTTAAAATCGACAGTCTCTGTACGATTAAGAAATCGGTATCTGTTTTGTTCATAATAGTTCCAATACATCTCTGCCAACATCGAATGAAGAATTGGCTTCACTGGATAGTCTGCTATCGTAATTTCTTGTTGAAAATCAAGAAGGGTTTTAATCAGTTCTTCTTCTTGATAGGACGACTGTAATTTAATTTTAAAAATAATCGATTTAATAAGTTGTGCATGATTTTTGTCCTGTTTAGCTTGGTTATAAATCTCTTGTACGACCTTTAACGCTGATTGAGGCAGGCTTTTTTTCTCAAAATCATAGACTTGATTCCATTGGGTTTGATAGGTATTG
The DNA here is from genome assembly GCA_964418605.1 of uncultured Cytophagales bacterium. Lineage (GTDB taxonomy): Bacteria > Bacteroidota > Bacteroidia > Cytophagales > Cyclobacteriaceae > CAYQLY01. The sequence goes on along the minus strand of CAYQLY010000001.1, from coordinate 244,329 downwards.
TCTTTCATAGGGGGTATTTTTTTAAAGTTAAAACCATATAATAGTATAAAGCCTGTTGCAAGGATCAGGCTAGCGAGAAGAATTCGTTTCATATGCATTGTTTCATTAGTTAAGTAAAGTTACTATAAAAAATATGATGGAAAGATGCTAAAAGAAAAAAATTCCATAAAAACAGACAACTGTTTTATATTATTTTTTTTAAGTACATTTGATTACTGATTTATTTAGTTCAGTAGCGGAAGCCGAAAAGCTTTACGAGTAGGTATAACTTTAAAACTACAACAGAGATGAAAAAAAACAAAAAATTAGCGCTCAACAAAAACACTATTCAACACCTAATAGGAGGAGACGTTATACTAGGACCTACTACAATACATGTACCTAGCGTGCCGCCATCCGTTATTTCTAGCCCTTGTGTATGCCCAGAAGTCTTAGATAATCCATAAGGACTGGTAAAAAACCGATATATTTTTTATACTATTTTAATACACTTGATTCACTGATTTAGCTCAGTAGCGGAAACCGAAAAGCTTTACGAGTAGGTATAACTTTAAAACTATAACAGAGATGAAAAAGAACAAAAAACTAACACTCAACAAAACAACTATTTATGCAACACATGAGTCAAGCATAAAAGGTGGAGCATATCCATCTCCACATCCTTCTGGATTAATATCTTTTTGTGAATGCCCGTCGTCGAACTAAATAAAAAAGGAACCGTAAGGTTCCTTTTTTACATTATGATATAAACCCATCAAATATCTATTCGCGCATACTTCGCATTGCGCTCAATAAACTCTCGCCGAGGAGCTACTTCATCACCCATAAGCATTGAAAAAAGGTGATCAGCTTCTGCTGCTGATTCAATCGTTACCTTTTTTAAACTTCTTTTCTCAGGATTCATAGTCGTGCTCCAAAGTTGCTCGGCATTCATCTCACCCAATCCTTTATAGCGCTGCACACCAACACTATCTTCCTTACCACCTTTGGCAATATCTTTTATAGCTTGATCACGCTGTTGCTCAGTCCAGCAATACCGTTCTTCTTTCCCTTTTTTTACCAAATACAAGGGTGGTAAAGCAATATATAAATATCCTCGTTCAATCAATTCTTTCATATAACGGAAAAAGAATGTAAGAATCAAGGTACGAATATGACTTCCATCCACATCGGCATCGGTCATGATAATAATTTTATGGTAGCGCAGCTTGTCTAAGTTAAGTGCTTTATCATCTTCTGCTGTACCAAATGAAACACCTAGAGCGGTAATGACATTTTTAATTTCTTCATTATCGTATATTTTATATTCTTGCGCTTTTTCCACGTTCAAGATTTTACCTCGTAAAGGGAGAATAGCTTGAAAGGCGCGATTACGTCCTTGCTTAGCTGTACCTCCCGCTGAATCACCCTCAACAATATACAACTCACATGCTGTTGGATCATTATCTGAGCAGTCTGCAAGCTTACCAGGAAGACCCGTTCCGGATAATACATTTTTGCGCTGCACCATTTCACGTGCCTTACGTGCTGCATGTCGAGCCTGAGCAGCTAAAATAACCTTACTCACGATGAGCTTGGCTTCACGTGGGTGTTCTTCCAAATAGCTTTCCAACATAGCGCCTACGCAATTATCTACGGCACCCATCACATCACTATTGCCAAGCTTAGTTTTTGTTTGTCCTTCAAACTGAGGCTCTGCCACTTTAACAGAAATCACAGCGGTAAGACCTTCACGAAAATCATCGCCTGCAATATCAATTTTTAATTTTTCTAATAACCCTGATTTATCAGCATAAGATTTTAACGTACGCGTTAGCGCTCGACGAAAACCAGTAACATGCGTCCCCCCTTCTAAGGTGTTAATATTATTAACATATGAGAATACATTTTCAGTATAGGATGTATTGTATAAAATAGCTACTTCTACAGGGACACCAGATTTATCATCTTGAATATAGATAGGACTAGGAATTAATTTTTCACGTGCAGTATCCAAATACTCAACAAACTCTTTAAGTCCGCCATCTGAATAAAAACTATCTGACTTAGATTGACCATTTTCTTTCTCTCGATGATCAGAAAGTTCTATCTTAATTCCTTTATTTAAAAAAGATAATTCCTTTAGACGTGCTGCTACAGTATCATACTTATACTCTGTCACAGAAAAAACTGTATCATCTGGCTTAAATTGAACAACTGTTCCACGCTTGGTTGTTTCACCTACAACTTTAGCATCATACAAAGGCTTCCCTTTTTCATATTCTTGCTGAACAATTTTACCATCACGGTGTACGCTGACTGTAAGATGTGACGAAAGAGCATTCACACACGAAACCCCAACGCCATGCAATCCACCAGAAACTTTATAGGTATCCTTATCAAATTTTCCTCCCGCATGTAAAACAGTCATAACCACCTCCAATGCTGACTTCTTTAATTTAGGATGGATATCTGTAGGAATACCTCGACCATTATCCGTAACTGTAATGGAGTTATCTTCATTAATTTCAACTTGAATTTCATTGCAATATCCTCCCAATGCCTCATCGATGGAGTTATCAACAACCTCCCATATCAAATGATGAAGACCCTTTATACCAATATCACCAATATACATCGCGGGGCGCTTACGCACCGCCTCTAATCCTTCTAAAACCTGAATATTATCAGCCGAATAGGCCCTTGATTTTGCTTCTTGCTCTTTCACTTCCTTCATGAATTAAGTAATGGTATACTATCAAAGATACAACAAAAATCTGAGTTTATAAGCCGTTGCTCTGAATTAAAAAAATTATATAAATTGTGAAAAAAATAAAATAAATTTATATTTAAAAATTTTTAATTCTTTTTAAGAAAAAAATAATTATTTTAAAATAAATAATATAAAGGCGACTAGACCCTCATGATTTGGTTAACTTTGAGTAATTAATCAATATATTTTTATGTCTAAAACAAAGCTTATAATCAATAGCAATGGATCTATTAAAGTAGAAGGAGATTTTGAAATAGTAGACATGAAGGGAAGTATTTATGGATTAAATGGACGGGAAACTGTATCGATTTGCCGATGTGGATTATCAAAAAACAAACCATTTTGTGATGGATCTCACAAAGGGCATTTCGAACATGAATCTAAAGCCTTTGATTTGCCACCGAAAAAGATAGTTTAGTTTTTTAAATGACCATCAATAAAAAAAATAATCTTTAGCTACTTATGAAAAATCAATAATTTCCAATACTCAACATCACCAACGTACAAGCTTCAATAGCCTCAATGCCTGCTTTACGAGCCAATTGTTTAAATTCCAAATTTTCTGTACCAGGATTGAAAATAATTCGTCTAGGCTTTAGATCCAAAATATAGTCATACCACTCTGGTTGATTTTTAGGACCAACATATAGTGTAACTGTATCTACTTCGTCAATAGACGGTCGATCGGTATAGATCGGCTGATTATTAATTGAACCTGGTTTTATACCAACTAATACAACAGGATGGCTATGTTCCATTAAGCGATGAGCGGCAAGATAGGCATAACGCTGGGAATTATCGGTGGCTCCAATGACTACTGTTTTTTTCATATTTATTTTTATTTTTTATAATTTAAAGCTAGTTGTACAGCACATCGTTCTCCATCCATCGCTGCTGATACAATACCTCCCGCATAACCAGCACCTTCCCCACAAGGATATAATCTTTTAATTTGTACATGTTCAAGCGAAAGAGAATCTCGAGGAATAAAAATGGGAGATGATGTTCTACTTTCAACACCAACCAATTGGGCATGAGGGGTTATATAACCAGGCATTTTTTTCCCAAAACTAATAAATGCCTCACGCAGAGGTTTTGCAATAAAATCAGGAAATACATCATCCATAGGAACAGACATCAAACCGGGTTGATAAGATGTACGCAAAAGATCACTCGTTTGTTTTCGATTTAAAAAATCAACAAGTCTTTGCGCAGGGGCTTTTTGCGTGCCTCCAGCCAACTGACAAGCTTGTTGCTCTATACTTTCTTGCAACTTAAGAGAAGCTAAAGGGCCATAAGCCTGATAAGGTTTAAAATCTTGATGAGTAACTTCAACCACTATACCTGAGTTAGCAAAGAAGGAATCTCTGCGTGAAGGTGACATCCCATTAACAACTATCTCACCAGGAGCAGTAGCAGAAGGTACAATAAATCCACCAGGACACATACAAAAAGAAAATACACCACGTTGTTGCCCCTTATAATTAACTTGTGTAACTAAGGAGTATGAAGAAGCCGGAAGGTAATCACCACGTGGACAACCATGATACTGGATCTGATCAATAACAGATTGCGGATGTTCGATACGCACACCAATGGCATAAGGCTTAGATTCTATTAAAATATTTTTTTCATAAAGCAAATAAAAAATATCCCGAGCTGAATGACCTGTAGCTAATATCAATCCCATGCCCTGTATTTTATCACCATGCTGCGTTGTTATTGACTTAACTTGCTGATTAACTAATTCAATATCAACCATACGCGTATTAAAATGAATTTCACCCCCCGAATCGAGTATTGTTTGGCGAATACTTGTAATAATAGCAGGCAGTTTATTTGTTCCCACATGTGGATGTGCATCTATTAAAATAGATTCACTTGCCCCATGAGCTACCAATATTTCTAAAATTCGTCGTACATCTCCTCTTTTTTTAGATCGTGTATACAATTTTCCATCAGAATATGTGCCTGCTCCCCCTTCTCCAAAACAATAATTAGAATCAGGATTAACGATATGGGATTTGTGAATAGCTGCTAAATCCCTTCTTCGAGCACGCACATCTTTACCTCTTTCTATTATAATAGGTTTATAACCTAGTTCAATTAATTTAAGTGCTGCAAATAACCCTGCGGGGCCAGCACCTATAATAAGAACAGGTGGAGCATTAACAACATAACCTATTTTTTTTATGTATGATATTGGTAAAGAAGTTAATAAATCTGGCTCTAACTCGATAGATAAATTGACTTTAATCTGTTTATGTCTCGCATCAATCGAACGACGAAGAATACGGTATTTTTTTTCTTTACTTATTCCAAAGGCTTTCACAAGATAGTCTAACAGCTTTTGATCATCAAAAGCGACCTCTGGAGAAAGAGCTATATCAACATGTTTACCCACGTTATCCTATTCATCAAATGAATGCTTAAAATTAATCAGAATAGTATTGAGTAGTACACTATTTTTTTCTCATTTTTGCACTCACAAACTCCTCTACCATGTGGGAAAAATTTGCCAGTTGGACACTTAAGTACAGATTTCTTATTCTTATTTTTTTAATAGGAACAACCATATGGATGGGCTACAAAGGGAAAGAAGTCGTCATGGGGTATGATTTTCTGAGTACTGTTCCAGCAGATGATGAGGACATGATTTACTTTGAAAAATTCAAAAAAGAGTTTGGAGAAGATGGAAATCTATTCGCAATTGGAATAAACGATAAAAAATCTCTTCAACTCGACAACTTCAATAGACTGGCAACACTTTGCAAAAAAATTCGCCAAATGGAGGGCATACAGGAAATTATTTCAGTCACTGAGCTTAACTACCTTTATAAAAATGAATTAGAAAAAAAGTTTGAGACCAAAAAACTTTTTTATAAAACGCCACAGTCTCAGAGAGAATTAGACAGCCTACTAACTGTTGCCCAATCCATAAAACTTTATGAAGGAAGAGTGCTCACTAAAGATGGGGCTCTACTCGTTGTCATTAGTATTGATAAACGTACACTAAACTCGAGTAAACGGCAGATCTTAATTCCGACTATTATAAAAATGGTAGATCATTTTTCTGCTGAAACAGAAATCAAGGTACACTATGCAGGATTACCCTATGTACGAACCATTATGGCTGGCAAAGTAAAAGACGAGTTAAAACTTTTTCTATGGATATCGCTTTGTGTGACAGGCATTATCATCTTTCTTTTCTTCAAATCGATTTACCCTGTCATCGTACCTTTACTGCTCGTAGGCGTAACGATCATTTGGTCATTAGGAACCTTAGCCTTACTTAACTATAAAATAACATTACTCACCGGATTAATACCACCACTCCTCGTTATTGTAGCTATACCAAATTGCATTTACTTAGTAAATAAATACCATCAAGAGTTTATACATTATGGAGACAAATATGAAGCTCTTAAAAAAGTAATCAGCAAAATCGGATTTGTTACTGTAGTCACTAATCTTACAACAGCTATTGGTTTTTTTGTATTTATATCAGGCGATGTAGCCATACTCAAAGAATTTGGTATCACAACAGGAATAAACACATGTTTGACATTTATCATCAGTATATTACTACTACCTATTGTTTTCTCTTATTTACCTAATCCTGATGTACGTGCGATTAAGCATCTCGACTCACGAATGATTAGTAATCTCATTGAGTGGCTAATTAGATTAACTAAAAACAGAAGAAGAATTATATATACAGCTACAGGAATAGTTTTAATCATTTCCATTTGGGGAACGTTGAAACTAGAAGCCATCGCTTATATGGTCGATGATCTTCCAAAAAATAGTAGTATCAAAAAAGATTTAGCCTTTTTTGAAAAAACATTCAAAGGGGTGATGCCTTTAGAAATCGTTATAGATACTGGTCGTCCAAATGGATTACGCAAGATTAGTAATCTACAAAAAATAGACTCGCTTGAAACATTTTTGAGCCAGCTTCCTGAAGTAGGAAAGCCCGTATCTTTAATTGGTTTTGTCAAAGCATCAACACAGGCGTATTTCAATGGCGATACATCGTCCTATCAGCTGCCATCTCCTCAACAGCTTCCTTTTATTTATACTTATTTAAAAAACAATTCAAAATCCTCAAAAGGCGTTTTGAGTTATTTTACAGACAGCACAGGTCAGTTTATGCGTATTTCTTTAAAAGTAGCGGATGTCGGATCTATCAAAATCAATAAGCTTATTCATTCGGATATAAGACCTGCGATAGATTCCTTTTTCAAAGGGACTTCATTAAAAGGTCATATCACAGGATCAACTTTACTTTTCATAAAAGGAAACGACTATCTCATCAGCAGTTTAAAATCAGGTATATGGTTAGCTATCATTCTTATTGCCATTGCACATGGTATGTTATTCATGAATCTTAGAATTATTATTATATCCTTAATTCCCAATCTCATTCCACTTGTGATTACGACTGGACTGATGGGTTTTTTAGGAATTCCATTAAAGCCAAGCACAGCTATTATATTTAGTATTGTTTTAGGTATTGCTGTTGACAATACGGTCCACTTTTTAGCAAGATATAGATTAGAGTTAGAAGAGAATAATTTTAATATTCAAGAGGCTATAAGTGTAGGTTTACGAGAAACAGGCTTCAGTATGATTTATACCTCTATTATTCTTTTTGCAGGGTTTATCATATTTGTATTATCTGATTTTGGAGGAACAATTGCTCTTGGGGCATTAACATCAACGACACTTCTTGTTGCATTGATTACTAATTTAACGTTACTGCCCACACTCCTGGTATCATTCGATAAAGAGAGTAAACGAAAAATGTATACATAACTATTTTTGTTTTGAATCAGACTGATTTATCTGTTTTACTAAAAAAAGAACCTCAAAAAAAGTATATGTAAAATATACAACGAAAAAATTAATAAGAAAAGAATAGGCATCCTTTTTTTCTTCAACACTATAAAAGTATAAAAAGATAAATCCACCAGTTACTAAAAGTCTTACTCCCATCATACCCATATAATAGTTTTGAAAAGAATAAAAATCTTTTTTCATACCTCTCATAGCTACTATGTATGTGATCAATGTAAGTAATATCATATAGACTATTTCATACCAGAGATACGCATTAATCCAGTCTGGGACAAAGCATCTCAGTACTATGCCACTAACTACTACAAAAAAAGTGATCAAGGAAAGATATATTAAAAAATGCTTATGCCGATTCATTTTTTTGCAAGTTGTTTAATAAGCAAATAAATAGAAATAAAAACACCTAACAACATACCAACCAATGCACCTATCGAGTAGTTAAAGTGCGTTGCTTTATCTATCTGAACACCAAGCCACCCCAAACCCAGAATAGAAATAATCATTTGTACGGCAATACCTGAATACTTCAAATATTGCTGTACATCTTTTTCAGGCTTGTTTGATTTCCCCAATAGTAATTTCTTTTACTTTGGCACCCATTTTACAATTACCATTAAATGTAGCACCAACCTCAATAGCTAAACGATTAGTTACAATATCGCCTTCAATATGAGCTGTAGACTTTAAGATAAGCAATTCTGCTACCTCAATATTACCTTTGACCTCCCCAGCAATTTCAGCGTTTTGAGTTAAAATATCGCCTTCAACAAAGGCCGAATCACTAATGACAGTTTTTAATTTGGATTTCACATTACCTGTAACCTTTCCTTCAATACGAATATTTCCAAAGGCTTCAATGTGGCCATCTATTATAGTACCTTTACTAATAATATTACTAGATCCACTTAATTCTGCTAGTTTTTTCTTTTGTTCTTTTTTTTTAATCATGGTACATTAAAAAGCTAAAATGTTATGAAATCTTCAGGATTAACTGGATTTCCCCCATACCACAGTTCAAAGTAAATACGAGATCCAACTCCACCTTCCATTTCGGAGCCAGCTATAGCTATTATATCACCGGCTTTTACAAAGTTACCAACTTTTTTTAACAAAGTCGCATTATGTTTATAAATGGATAAAATATCATTAAGATGCTGTATAATGACAACATATTCTCCTTCCTGTGCCCAAGAGGAAAATATAACTACTCCATCAGCAATAGATTTAACTGATTCATCATCTTGAGATAAAATATCTATCCCCATACGATGTATTTCTGGGTTAAATTTAGAAACAACTATCCCAGATAGAGGAGTAAAGAAAAAAAGAGACTGAAGCTGATCGGTTATATTTTGCTTTTTTGACAGGTCTGAATAGGTTTCATTTTCCATTTCTTTGCGAAAAGCCTGATCAACTGGATTAGTTTGATCAAGGTCTTTCATTGAGACAGAATGAGTCATCTGAATATAATTCAGCGAATCTTCTTTAAGTAAGGATTTATCACCACTTATAATTTTTTTTATATTTAAAATAAAATTATTTTTTCTAGCCATTTCTAAATTCAACGAATCGACCTTAAATGAAAGATTAACTACTTGTTTCTTAAGCTCTATTTCTTGATAGCGTGGATCAAGCCATTGAGCTAGTATAGTCTTAGAAAGATAAAGACAACTAACTAATACCACCAAAAAAATAGTACTTATACCCAAAATAAGCTTCGCATGGTTGTATACAATTGTTTTTCTACTCTCCAAATTTTCTTCATTCCGAATAGTGAGTATATACTTGACAGCCAACCAACTCGATAATGTTTTTCTGATTTTCAAAATAGTTTATAGATCTAATGCGTTGAAAACAAAAATAAGCCTTTTATACTAAAAAAACAGATCATACATATGGCTTGTTATTTATATACATTCCATGTATTTTAGCAGATATTAAACCCAAAATTAATCATGACAGTTATTTCAACGCTTAAAAAATCGACAATGGCTTCTCTCAGCTGGTATGAGGGGTCTATAAAAAAAATAGTCTTACAGAGCTTAGCTGTAGTTGGACTAGCGCTGCTTGTAGCATGTATCACTACATTAGCTTGTAGCGTATTTGTAATGATCTGGGAAGGAGCTCACAATACGCCATTTAAGTATTATTTCAAATTTTATTTTATGAGCATGGCAAAAAGCTCGATTTTATACCATCTTGGAGTATATGGTGTATACTTGATCAAATACAATATGTCAACATCTAAACTAGAAAATTTTTTTACTGTTTTCTTAAAAAAAGAAGCTAAGCACTATCTTATCTTGCTTGGCATCTTAACTCTTTTAGAAAGCATCACTTACAAATTTTTTTCAATAGGATTATTTTCAATGGGAAGCGTAGAGCTAGGTGCATTTATAAGTTTACTCATCACCATGCTAAAAATAGCTCTGCCCTATTTATTTGCCGCCTTATTCATCATCCAAGTTAATGATAAAAAACTAGGCTTTCACCTTATTCCTGTATACAGACATGCATGGCTAGCTGGTTTAGCTATTGCTATTCTTATTGAAGGTCTTCTTTTATTTTTTTATTTTTTTACAATGAGTATAGCCGCTCTATTCAATGATGGAAACTCATTTGTATATGCTGTTCTCATTATTGGAATAATTAGCTTTATATATACAGGTCTTGCTGCATTACTAGCAGAATCATTTCAGCCTTCTTTAAAAGTAAATGCTTAATTCTATTAATAGTATTAAAAAAATAACTGTACAACTCTTGGTTACAGTTATTTTTTTATACGCTTGCAACCCTATTAGCAAGGTATATCATAATGTCACTGCCCGATTTAATCCTTATTTCCTAGCTTATCAAAAAAACCTAGAAATAAAAAAAATCATTCAAACCTATCCTACGGATGACTTTGATTATATATTGTCTTTATTCCCTGCCATTGACCAAGACAAAAAAACAACCGTTGAAAAGCTAGCTGATGAGCAGATTAAAAAAGCATCTCTATCTATTCAACGACATCCAGGTAGCCGATGGACTGATAATTGTTTTCTGCTCATTGCCCAAGGTAGACTTTATATGCACGACTACAAGAATGCTATTGAAACATTTAAATACATTAACACTAAAGCAAAGGATGAACACATCAAACATCAATCTCTTCTAGGATTGATGAGGGTATTCATTGATAGTTCATTATTTACAAGTGCAATAGCCACAGTAGATTATTTAAGAAAAGAAAAATTAAATACTGAAAATATCAATACGTTTAATCTATTAAAAGCACATTATTTTATCACTAAAAAAGAATACAAAAAAGCAGAACCTTATTTAGAAAATGTAATTTCAACATCTCCGAATAAAAAATACCGCGCACGATGGTATTTCATCAATGGACAGCTACATCAACTGAGGGCTGATGATAAAAATGCTCGTATTAATTATGAGTATGTATTAAAAAGTCACCCAAGCTATGCGCTCCGTTTCTATGCCCAACTTAATCTAGCCTCTGTAACAGAAGTTAGTAACTCATCTGATATTAGATGGACTCAAAAAAGTTTTAAGCGTTTATTAAAAGATATTCGAAATGAGGAGTTTCAAGACAAGATCTATTATGAGATGGCTAAATTTGAATTAAAGCAAGACCATATTCCTAAAACGATGGAATATCTTCAATTATCTATCCAAAAAAGTCAAAAAAATAAAAAACAAAAAGGATTATCTTACTTAAAATTTGGAGAAATTTATTATGAAAAATTAAAAAAATACACAACTGCTAAATTGTATTATGATAGCGCTGCAACTAACATACCTAAAACAGAAGCAATTTTTGAAAAAACATTGAAACGCCAACTCTCGTTAGCTGAATTTGTAAAACAATTCACTATTGTCACAGAAGAAGATAGTTTACAGCAACTAGGAAAAATGGATAGCATTAAACTCTATCGCCTACTCGATGATATGGCCGAGAAAAAGAACAAAGAAAAAGATTTATTATTAACTAAAAAACAACAAGGCAATTCGTCTTCTTATACAACTTTAAACACATCAACAAATTCACCAGAAGAGGGAACTTGGTATTTTTATACTCCTATTGCTATCAGTCAGGGAAAAACAACGTTCACAAGTATATGGGGTAATCGTGCACTAGAAGATAATTGGAGACGATCCACTAAAGAATCAATCATTAGTTTTAATTCAGATACAAAAATAGGTGATACATTAAAAACAAAAACTGTATCCGATAAAATCACAAGAGCAGATTTGCTGCGCAACATCCCACGAACAAAAGAAGATTTTGAAAAGTCAGATGAGCGGCTACAAGAAGCTTATTTTCAATTAGGAAAAATCTATCATCAAGAATTGGAAGAAACCAAAAATGCTATTCAAACATTTGAAAAGTCACTTGAGCGCTATCCTCAGACCAAGCATCATGCTGAAACACTTTACTATTTATACCTTTTATATGCTAAAGAAAAAAATACAGCTTATCAAGATCGTTATAAAAAATTAGTACTCGAAACGTATCCCAACTCTGTATGGGCAAACCTGATTAATAATCCCTCTTATTTATCAGATACTAAACGAAGTGAAGAGCTTTTGGATAGTCTCTATAAAGTCAGCTTTCAACTATATACTGAGCACCAATGGCCTAAAGCAGAACACTACATTGATAGTGTTAAAAATTTATATCCTAAAAATCTACTGATTGATAAGTTTGCTTTCTTACAAGCCCTCATCACGATTCAACAAGAAGATGCCTCTATATATAAAATCGTACTTAAAGAATTTATTCAAAGCTATCCAGATAGCCCACTTTCAAAGCAAGCCCAACAACTCCTTCAAACAGCGGATAAACTGCCTGAAGGAGTATTGAGAAAAAAAGAAAAAAAAGAAAAATAAAGTTTTCTTCTACTTTCCGGTAAATACAGGTCTACGTTTTTGCAAAAAGGCCTGAGTCCCTTCTTTAAAATCTTTAGATGAAATACATTTTGCAAAACCGTTTGCTTCAGCTAGGTATCCCTTTTCACCGGACTGATAAACGGCAGCATATACTGACTGAATAACTTGAGAAATAGCTATTGGCGCTTTTTCATAAATCTTATGTAATATTTCTTCGCACTTCGGCAAAAGACTCTCATGACTCTCTACCACATAATTTACTAATCCTAATCTTAAAGCTTGTTCAGCATCAATCATCTCAGCAGTCATCATCAACTCCATCGCTTTACCCCTGCCTACCAAATGTACTAAACGCTGAGTACCTCCATATCCTGGTATAATACCCAAATTAACTTCAGGCTGGCTAAACTTGGCTATTTTCACTGCCACACGAAGATGACAAGCCATAGACAATTCACAACCTCCACCTAATGCAAATCCATTAACTGCTGCAATTACAGGTTTTGGACAATGTTCAATTTTAGAGAACGTTTTATGCCCATCTTGAGCAAATTTTTTTCCCTTCTGCAAAGTCAGCTTACCAATCTCACCGATATCAGCACCTGCCACAAAAGCTTTCGTTCCCTGACCAGTAAGAATAACACCTCTAATTGATTTTTCCTTAGCTGCATAGGTAAAAGCACGATCAAGGTCTTTCATGGTTGCTTGGTTGAGCGCATTAAGTTTGTCTTCTCGATGAATAGTAAGATATAACGTGTGGTTTCTAATATCAAGATGTATATTGGCTGTTGGTTTCATAATATAATTTTTTATGTCTGCAAATTAACAAAAAAATAAGTATGCAAAAAACTATAGATCCTCTACCCTTAACTGTTTTTCATATAACTCTTTATAAAACCCGTTGAGCTGTAAAAGATCTTCATGTGATCCATCTTCCACTATCATGCCTTCTCGCATAACCAAAATGCGATTGGCTAACTTCACAGAAGAAATACGATGAGAAATAATAAGAGATGTTCGATCATACATAATCTTTTTAAGATTATGTAAAATAACGCTTTCTGTTTTTGTATCTACTGCTGAAAGACAATCATCTAGAATTAATAAACGAGGCTTACGAATAATGGCACGTGCTATGGAGATACGCTGCTTCTGCCCTCCAGAAAGCGTAATACCTCGCTCTCCAATCACAGTATCTAATCCATGTGAAAATCCGAGAATCGTATCATAGACGTCCGCATCCTTGGCAGCCTGAATAATAGCATCTTCTGTTGCTTCAGAAAAACCAAAAGAAATGGTATGCCGAATAGTATCTGAAAATAAAAATACATCTTGAGGTACATAACCTATTTGTTCACGAAGTGAAGCAACATCATATGATCGGTTATCAATACCATCTATATAAATTGCTCCAGAAGTAGCATCATATAACCGGCAGATTAAATTGGCCAACGTACTTTTACCTGAACCTGTCGGTCCTACAATAGCTACTACTTCCCCTGCTTTTATCGAAAAGCTAATATCATTTAATGCTTTTATACCTGATTCTGGATAAACTAGACTAACTTTATCAAATACAATACTTCCATCTATCGTCTTTTTGAAATGTTCGCGAGAAACAATATCTGTTTGAATATCCAAAAACTCATTAATGCGCTTTTGAGAAGCTGCTGCTCGTTGAATCATACTAATAACTGACCCTAACGATACGATAGGCCACGTCAAAAGATTAATATAAATAATAAACTCTGCGATAACACCAGGCGTAATTGTGCCCCTCATCACTTCTATCCCGCCTACATAGACAACAACTATTGTGCTCAATCCTACCAAAACTAAAATAGCTGGAGAAAACAAGGATTCCACAAAATTCAGACGTAATGACTTTTGTTTATAAGTATCATTTTCTTTTGAGAACAAATCTGAAAACTGATCCTCACGCACAAACGATTTCAATACCCGGATACCCGAAAAAGACTCTTGAACAAAAGTGGACAATCTAGATAAACTTTGTTGAATCTCTTCAGATCGTTTATTAATTAAGCCATTAACAATATAAACACTCACTGAAAGTATAGGCAAAGGTATAAGTGAGAAAAGAGCCAACTTCGGATCAATGTAAAACATATATGAAATGGTGAGTATACAGGTGAAAAACAAGTTAATACTATACATAATAGCCGGGCCTACATACATACGTACTCGACTAACATCTTCGGAAATACGAGCCATTAAATCACCTGTATTATTTTTTCTATAAAAACTTAACGGCAATGTTTGATAATGATAATAAATATCACCTTTCAAATCGTACTCTATCCGACGAGACATCACAATAATAGTTTGCCGCATAAAATACATAAAAACACCTTTCAATAATGCAAGTACAAGTAAAATAATACCTAACCATACCAGAGCAATAACCACTTCATTATAAAAAGACGAACGAAAAGAAGGTGTCTGTAAAACAAAATAAAGCTCTGTAGAATGTATAACGTAGTCTAAAGCATACCGAATAACACGGCCTGGAAGAATAGAAAAAATATTAGCAAGAATAACAAATACTGTACCAAAAACGAGATGGTATTTATAGCGAAGAAAATACGTATTAAGACGAGCAAGCGATTTCAATTTCTTAGCGTATCGTCAATGAAGATGTTTTAGTCATTTCCCTTTTCTTTCCTTTTGAAAAAACATAATCCAATCGGCCCAATTTCATTCCACCCCACCCTACTTGATTAATCCATACTGGCTCACCTGATGGAGAAATTAACTTCACCGGTTCATCTAAAAATGTGTGTGTATGTCCTCCAATAATTAAATCAATTCCTGCTACTTCTTTAGCTAATACACAATCTGAAACTTTATCAGTAGAATATTTATACCCCAAATGAGATAAACAAATAATGAAATCACATTTTTTTTGTTTTAACTCCTGAACCATCTCACGAGCCACTTCTATCGGATTGATATAACGCGTACTACCATACATACGCTCCAATAGCAAATCTCTTAATTCAATACCCAATCCAAATACACCTATTTTTAACGGACCCCGTGTAATAATACGATAGGGCTGGAATTGATCTTTCAAGATCGTATTTGAAAAATCATAGTTAGCAATTAAAAAAGGAAATGTAGCAAACGGAAGTTTATCTTTCAATCCTTCCAAGCCATTATCAAAATCATGATTACCAAGCGTAGATGCATCATACTTCATTTCACTCATCAATTTAAATTCCAACTCCCCTCCATAGTAATTAAAATAAGGTGTTCCCTGAAAGATATCACCTGCATCCAATAAAAGAACGTGCTCTTCTTGTTGCCTAATTTGATTAATTAATGCAGCTCGCCTAGCCATCCCACCTAACCCGGCAAATTTCCCGGCATCTGCCGGAAAAGGATCAATACGCGAATGCATATCGTTAGTATGTAATATAGTTAATACAACGGTATCATCTTTTGCAAAAGAATCTATAGGAATAGTAGATGCTAACCCTAAATACGCAAGTCCCGCTGCTGTTTTTTTAAGAAATGACCTTCGATCTTCCATATAATTTAGTCTCTACGTATACTTCCGGAATTATGAACTTCAATCAACTTACCTTGCGCTGTTTGTTCATTAATATAATCAATCACGCCGTCTCTTATTTTTAATTTTAAAAACTCTTTTTTAATCGCTCGATTAAAAAAAACCATATCATCACCTCCTAAGGCAAGGTAATCAGAAATAGCTAGCCTATACACCTTAGTAGAATCAAAGGGGGAACCAGCAATCGTTGCTTCAATAATCTGTTTGTTCTTAAAAATGATACGTGCATGAGCAGCATTAAAATTATGAGCTTGCCGAGCAGTAGCCAAATACATAAACAACTCTTTCATCACATGCCCATCTAGTGTTAAAACTGCTGTTTCATTTTCAAAAGGCATAAGTTCGTATGTTTTACCAATTGTTATAGGACCTTTAGATATCACTGGAATCCGAACTCCTTCTCCATTCATGATAGCAAAATCTATCGGCTGAGACGTATTTTTTTGAGCCTCATAGAAAAGGACATCAGCCATCCAACCCACCAACTCATGCGCAGCACTATCTCGATAAACGGAACGTGTAAACGTACCAATAACCTGGGACATCTTATTATCTAATTTATATTTATATGGCTTTATTATATTAAAATATGAGCTATCTATAGAAATAGACGAATTAATAGGAATAACTTGATTATTATTTTTTTGAACAACATACTGCTTTTGCGAACAAGACAAAAGCCCTACAACAAAAAATAAAAAACCTATTTGTTTTTTGAATTCATACATGAATAGAAAATAGATTAAACGTTGGCCAAAATTAACTATTTTATTCATACTAGTTTTAAAAAAATCCCCTCTCTTAAAAAATTTGTAATTTTGAAAGACACACTGATAATACCATGAAACTCGCCATCGTAGGAGCTACCGGATTAGTAGGCACTGAAATGCTACACGTTATTAACGAGCGCCAATTTAAGTTCAATGAGCTTATACTCGTTGCCTCCGAAAAATCTGTAGGGAAAAAAATTATCTTTCAAAATAAAGAATATACCTTACAATCAGCAGAAAAAGCCATTACACAAAAACCTGATATCGCTTTATTTTCTGCCGGAGGCAAGACCTCGCTAGAACTCGCTCCTCTCTTCGCTGAAGCAGGTAGTATCGTGATTGATAACTCCTCTGCTTGGCGCATGAACCCACGACATAAATTAATCGTCCCTGAAATTAATGCTCACCTTCTAGGCATTGAAGATCGTATTATTGCCAATCCTAATTGCTCAACGATTCAAATGGTCATGGTACTTGCCCCTTTACATACAAAATACAAGATCAAACGTATTATTGTATCTACTTACCAGTCTGTATCCGGATCAGGAAAATATGGCATAGATCAGCTTATGAATGAACGCCAAAACATCGAAGGATATAAAAAATATCCTTACCCTATTGATTTTAATGCCATCCCACACATTGATAGTTTCTTAGAAAACGGTTATACAAAAGAAGAAATGAAGATGGTTGATGAAACAAAAAAAATACTAGGCGACGATACCATACGGGTAACAGCAACAACTGTACGGATCCCTGTCACAGGAGGACATTCAGAATCGGTTAATGTTGAATTTGAAAATGACTACGAGCTTCAAGAAGTATTTAATCTATTACGAAAAACAAAAGGCATTATCGTTGAAGATGATCCCCAACACTTAAAATATCCTATGCCTCTCTATACCCGCGGCAAAGATGAGGTGTTTGTAGGACGAATTCGTCGCGACGAAAGCCAATCTCATACATTAAACCTATGGATTGTAGCCGACCCATTACGAAAAGGAGCTGCAACAAATGCTGTACAAATTGCAGAATATATAGCCGAACATTTTTTATGATTTCTTAAAATAAATAAGAAATGCAATCTACACATCTATTCCCCTTTTATGGTGCCGGTCATGCGCAGTACTATGAATGGGCGGAGGTAACTATACGCTTTATAAAAAATCCTAGTACTACTGACATAGAAAATATAATAAAGCTAGCTCCATCTCTTATAAAACTAGAAGAAGATGATTTTAGTGGACGAATTCTTTTAGCAAGAAGCAGTGAATCTATCAACGAGGACATTGAAAAAGCATATAATAAAAATCAGTTACGTAAAGCATTTAGTGCAGATGGAAGAAGTGTAAAACCTTCGGTAGATACATTAAGACAATTTAATGAAGATATCGAAAAATGGCTTTTAGAAATTCACACCTTATGTCCTATTCAGTTTGCGTATCGAACTGAAGATGAAGAGGTAGTAGGAACTCAATTTTCAGATTGGCATACAGAAAGCCTAAAATATACCCGTGATTTACTTGAAAAAATAAGCAAAGACAACTATACATTCAAACAAAATGAAGATGAAAAAGAAAGCTTCAGATTTGCAATAAGTGGCATAATAGACTATGCTGAAATTGATGAGGAAGAAGTTTCTCAAGAGTTAATAAACTATATTTTTCCAGCTTATCGTGTGGAGTATTTATTCGAAAAAGGAAAAATAAAAGACATTATTGATATTATAAGAGAAATTAGCACCTATGAAGACTCTATTTTTGCAGAAGAAGTTACAGACTGTATACTCAATCTAGAAATAGATAATAAAAAAACACGAGCCCTATTTCTTGAGCTAGGAAAAGAAATTTTAAAATCAAAAGATATTTTCTTGCGAGAATATGGCGATGTGATCGCACGCATTGCAAAAGAAGCCATTATACAAGATGATCAAAAACTAATTCGTTTATTAAAAAAACAACTATCTTATAATGATCTCTCATGCCTGTATATTACATCCATTGCTTATGAAGCTTATGGGGATAATGAAAGTGGATTAACAACTATTGTAGAAAAAGGAAAAAATGATGTTAATTTATCTATTCAACTTTTTGATCTAGCATTAAGTATTGAGATTGAAGATATAAATTCTGATTTAGATTTAGACATTTACTACAATGCACTTTGGATTTTAGATAGCGATAATAACAAATGCCTTCCCATTAATAAAAAACTTAATTACAAGTTTCTAGAAAAATGCCTACCATTTGGACCTAAAAATCCCGCTATTTATTTTAATGCGCTTTGTTTATATGTAGAAATGAATGATCTTGATCAAGCATTTACATGCCTTAAGTTTGTTAAAAAATATGAATTCGAATTTATTAATGAAGGCGAATACGATATGCTAATCAAGCAATTAAAAACAGAAAAACTATTTATCAAACTTCGCCATGATGTTCGGTATAAAGAAATAGAAAAAACTTTATAATAAACAAGCCTATAGTATCAATTTTAAAACTAATGCTATAGGCTTATTTTTTTAACAAAAATTTATCTATCAAACCAAGAAAAATTAATTTGCTTTTGCAACAAAGAATTTAATTTCATCATTTCCTGAGAAAGCTGATTGTACAAAAAAACAAGAAAACAACGGAGTATCCCCTACTCGCCGTTCAGCATTTTTTAAAGTTCTATTCGTTTTAAAATCTTTGACTTGAGCAGATACACTCAACGAAAATACTCCTACTGCCAAGAGCATAAAAATTATTTTTTTCATAAGGTTTATAAGTTTTGTTTTATTTTAGCTAAATAAATCTACCTATTTATCATCTAAAAACCAATGGATATTGAAAAAATTCTAACACCTGAAATTCAAGCCTTTATAAATAACCATAGAACTGTTGATCCTATAGAATTGATTTTAAAATATAAAGATAATCTTTCTATACCTATTCAGGATATTGTTAATCAAATTATAGGCCAACGTATAGCTAAGCAAAAACTACCCACCTGGTTTAACACCCCTTTTATTATTTATCCTAACAAGCTTTCATTAGAACAGTGTTCATCAGAAATCACCGCACAATGGAAGTCTAATTTGGTCGGCGATGGCAATATATGCGTTGATTTAACCGGAGGATTGGGGGTAGATTCTTTCTTTTTTTCAAAACACTTTAAAAAAACTTACTTTATAGAAAAAAATGAAGAATTAATAACACTTGCAAAACATAATTTCAAACTACTTCAACCTGACCACTCCGTAGAATTTATATGTTCAACTGCTGAAGAGTTTATTAAACAACTAAATTTTAAAGCTGATTTAATATATATTGATCCTTCACGAAGAGGATCAGGCAATAAAAAAGTATTCTCATTTCAAGAGAGTGAACCGGTTATCTTAACTATGATTGATTCACTATTAGAAACTACCAACCAAATTTTAATTAAAGCATCTCCTTTTCTAGATATTAAAAGAGCAAGTAATGAATTAAAAAATGTAAAAAATATTTATATTGTCGCTGTTGAAAACGAGTGCAAAGAAATTCTTTATGCCATTGAAAAAAACGTTCAAGAAGAAACAACCTATCACACGATTAACCTTATTAATGGCACCGAACAAAAATTTAATTTTTCACTAAGTGAAGAAACATCAGCACTGGTTCACTACGTCGCTCCTCTTCAATATATATACGAACCGAATATCGCCATCCTTAAAAGCGGCGCTTTTCGATCAATAGCACAGCGTTTTTCGATTGAAAAATTACATCCTAATACACATCTTTATACGAGTGGAAAATATATAGACAATTTTCCAGGGAGAATATTTGAGTGCAAAGCCATTTGCTCATTCAATCAAACTGAGGTTCAAAACTTGTTGAATGGACAAAAGCCAGCTATTCTGCTCAGGCATTTTCCATACACCATTGATGAGGTGAAAAAAAAGTTAGACCTAAAAGAAGGGAATGATTTATTCGTGATTGCAACAACACTTATGCCACATAAGCCTAAGCTCCTTATAACAACATGTATTAAGAAATATTAATAATCGCCAGACTCATCCAAGTCATCAATCAACAAGCCTTTAGTTTTATGTAGGATTTTAGTAAAAAAATCTCCACCTTGACTTTTCTTAACAGACTTCGTTTCTTTCACTTGAGTATATTTATTCTCACGATCATCTAATGCTCGGAATCCTGCCAGAACTAATCCAATAGAGGTGGCATACATAGGCGTTTTTACCGCCTCAATTTTAGCCCTGCCTAAATGTTCATTCGGATAACCTACCCGCGTATCTATTCCTGTAATATATTCAACGAGTTGTTTTAAGTTTTGAAGTTGAGATCCTCCACCTGTAATAACAACACCCGCAGCAAGACGATCTTGATAGCCTGACGCTATAATTTCAGCATGAGCAAATTCAATAATTTCCTCCATTCGTGCTTCAATGATATGGGCTAAATTTTTAACAGAAACTTCTTTTGGAGGCCTGTTTTTTAATCCCGGTATAGATACAATATCATTTTCACTTGCTTCTTGTGCAATTGCTTTACCAAATTTTACTTTAAGCAGTTCAGCTTGATTTTGCATAATCACACAACCCTGCTTGATATCTGTAGTAACAATATCACCTCCTAATGGAATAACAGCCGTGTGTCTAATAATTCCATCATGAAAAATAGCAATATCAGTAGTACCACCTCCAATATCAATCAACACAACACCTGCCTCTTTTTCCTCATCATTTAACACCGCGATGCTCGATGCCAATGGTTCTAAGATAAGATGATCTATCTCCAGGCCTGCACGTCGCACACATTTATTGATATTATTGATGGCTGTAGTCTGTGCTGTAATAATATGAAAATCTGCTTCTAGTCGAATACCTGACATGCCGACAGGATCTTTAACTCCTTTTTCGTAATCAACAATGTAGTCTTGTGGCATGACATGAATAATCTCATTGCCAGGAGGAACTACTAACTTATACATATCATTGGTCAATCGATTTATATCCTCTACTGTAATTTCTTCATTAGAAGAATGACGAATGATGCTACCATGATGAAGACTGCTTTTAATATGTTGACCAGCAATACCTACATTCACCACACGTATGTTAATGCCAGACATCTCTTCAGCTTCAGCGACAGCCTGTTGGATGGCTATAACTGTTTTATCAATATTAGCAACTACCCCACGGACAACACCTTCCGATATGGCTTTACCCATACCGAGTATTTCTAATTTACCATACTCATTAATTCGGCCTACGATAGCACATATTTTTGTGGTTCCTATATCAAGCCCAACTACTATTTTATCTTCGTTCATGTCTGTATTAATACGATAAAGCAACAGCTATATCTAACAAATATACAAGAGTACAGCGAAAAGACCAAAAGAAGAGAGAGAAAAAATTGAATTTACAGCACGTAAGTATAGACTGTATTTTACTCACAAATGATCTGATCCTTAAATCGGACATCAATACGTTGATAGTGTGCCCAACCTTTTGATGGGATAATTTCTTTATAGGCCACTTTTATTTTATCAAACTTATTCTCCCAATCACTAGGCTGGCCAAACTGAATATACTGCTTACCTATTTGCGTATAGAAAATCATATTTCCTTTTGAATCTATATTTATTTCTGCCACTTGTGCTTTCAAAAAGGGATCTTTGTCGAGGTACTGCATCAACTTGACCATAGCAATGCCTTGATCTTTTTTGGTGAAGAAATGACCTATAAAATTTTGCGTATAGTCGCCGTATATCAATAGCACACGTGATGTGAATTTTTTAGAAAGCGGAAGAATAATCCCATCCTGACTAATATAAGCTCCGTCACCATGCGGATAAATAATACGAGCAATAGGTCTCTTCTGATAAACATCTATCACAACATCCCCTTTGATGTCGCTGTATACCTGTGCATCATGAACAAACTTGTTTGTTTCAACTTTAAGTTCTATTTTTTTTAAATCAATCTCTCGTTGTACTTTACCTATTACACCACCTTCCACATGCGAAACAAGACGTAACACATCATCCTCTCCCACAAAATAATTTTGGTATTCATCATCTACCCGTACAACGACTTTTTTACATATTTTTTTAGCACTTTTACGTTCAACGATAACGATCAATAGGATAAAGAGCAATGCGATAAGTATAATATATATATGTTGTCTTGTTAGTTTCATTTGAGAAAACACTATTTTTTATTTTTAGAACTATTTCGTTTAATAGCATTAATAGCTTCTATCCAAGCAAATGGATTAAGAAACTGAAAAGTAGGATAAAAACCCCGATTATACAAGTTGGCATTCGACTGTTGAATATAATATTTATAGCTCGTACTTCCATCAACAGGCATTGCTATAAGCATCTGCTCTAATAAAGCCTTATCTAAATTTTTACGTGCATAATCAATCTGTTTGTCATCTTCCAACCGCAATGAAAGAAACGCTTCTTTAAATAATTCTTTGGTAGGATAAGGATAAACTTCTACAATAGCAAGCATGGTTGTATCTTGCTGCAAGTTAATAAGAGCTGAAAAGCCAGTTTGCTTATCTTTAGGTATAATATAGTGTTGTGTTTTATACCCAACGGCCGTAATCACTACACTATCTTCTGAAAGTGTAGGAAGTAAAAAAAAACCATTGGCATTGGTTGTGGTTCCCTTGCCTGCTTTAGGAATATAGATATGAACTCCAGGCATTCCATCCGTACTTTCTTTGGAAATAACGATACCAGAAAAATAAACTGTTTGCCGATGACCCTGAGCCATAGCCAACCCGGCCCATAAGAAGAGTGTAAGAAATAAGGCAAAGAATACTCTCTGTTTATGTAATAGCATAGCGATTGGACAAAAATACAAAACAAATAAGTCAGGTCGTATTCTTTTTAAGGAAAGGTTTTTGATAAGTTTACCAAAAAAGAACTATTCTTGTTGCGCAAATAACACCACTGCCATCATGACTATAACTGTTTGTAGAAAAGAACATTTTAATGCAGCCCATCGGCTTTTTAACCCTACATGGTCAAATGAAAAAAATGAACAGGTTTTTGGCAAGTGCAATAATCCTCATTTTCATGGACATAACTATGAGCTCATCGTAAAGCTCACCGGACCTATTGACCCAGAAACAGGTTATGTTTATGATATAAAATTATTAAGTGATATCATTAAAGAATATATTTTAGATAAATTTGATCACAAAAATTTAAATAAAGATGTAAAAGAGTTTGAGAATCTTATCCCAACTGCTGAGCACATCGCTATGGTGATCTGGACTATTTTACGAAAACATATTAATTCATCCTACACATTAACTATTGTCCTTTATGAAACAGAAAAAAACTTCGTTGAGTATGCAGGGTAATACATCCTCTAAGAAAAAAAAATCTTTTACTCATGAAACACCTTTGCGACAAGATGCTTTTATACTTACAGATGAAGAAAAGGTCAAACAGATCACTAAACATGTGGAAGAAATCATGTCTATACTCGGATTAGACCTCAGCGACGATAGCTTAAAGGACACTCCTGAACGTGTAGCCAAAATGTATGTCAAAGAAATATTTAAAGGCCTTAATCCTTCAAATAAACCCCATGCAACACTTTTTAAAAACAAGTATAACTACAGCGGCCTGTTAATTGAAAAAAATATCACACTTTATTCAACATGCGAGCATCACCTAGTCCCCATCATCGGAGTAGCACATGTTGCTTATATATCAACAGGAAAAATAATTGGTCTATCAAAAATTAACAGAATTGTTAAATACTATGCCAGACGCCCTCAGGTTCAAGAGCGACTCACTATACAAATTGCTGAAGAACTAAAAACCATATTAGACACCAATGATGTCGCTGTTTTTATAGATGCAAAACATCTTTGCGTGCTAGCAAGAGGTGTAGAAGATACCAACACCACAACCATTACATCCTACTATTCAGGAAAATTTAAAGAAAAAGGAATAAAAGAGGAGTTCTTAAATTGCATTACTAAAGCTTAACTATTCTTTCCTTTAAATACAAAAAATACAGCTAGTATAATACATATAAAAGCTACCACATAGTTCCAGTTGAATTTATCCGTTTTAAATATCATGATTGAAAAAAAAGAAAATACAAACAATGATATAACCTCTTGAATAAGTTTTAATTCAACCAAATTAAAAGGACCTCCAGTTTCTCTATAACCTAACCGGTTGGCAGGAACTTGAAACATATATTCAAAGAAAGCAACCCCCCAACTTATTACCACAACACCAAATAATCCCCACTTAAGTATCAAAGATGTTTTCTTTAATTGCAAATGACCATACCAAGCTAGTGTCATAAATACATTAGAAACAATCAACAATAAAATCGAAAATAAAGCTTTCATAGTATTTGTATTAATCTTGATTAAACAAAGCCAAAATTACCACTAAAAAATAGACTAAGTAAGCCAAATCGCTGTATTTTTGTAAACATGAAACACATTCTCATCATTGGAGCAGGTCGATCATCAAGTTGTTTGATAAGCTATCTTTTAGAATATGCCTCAACCTATGATTGGCGAGTATATGTAGCTGATCAAAGCATTGAGTTGGCTCAATCAAAAATAAAAAATCACAATCGAGGAGAAGCGTTAGCACTCAATAGTACTGATCTGAATGAAAGAGAAAAATACATTGCTAAAGCTGATGTAATCATATCGCTCATGCCACCACATCTTCATATGGCAATCGCTCATAGCTGTTTAAAACTTAAAAAAAATTTACTGACTGCATCATATCTATCACCGGAAATGAAAGCACTTGATCAAGAGGTCAAAGAAAACAACCTTCTCTTCTTAAACGAGCTCGGCCTAGATCCAGGGATAGATCATCTGTCTGCCATGGATGTTATTTATCGTATTAAAGAAAAAGAAGGCACTATTATTTCATTCAAATCATTTTGTGGAGGCTTAATTGCACCGGAATCAGATACTAACCCTTGGAATTTTAAATTTACCTGGAATCCTCTCAATATTATACTGGCAGGAAAAGGAACAGCTAAATACCTCGAAAATGGAAGCGTAAAATACATTCCTTATCATCACTTGTTTAATCGAACAGAAGAATGCCACATTGAAAATATAGGTCTATTAGAAGGCTACGCCAATAGAGATTCACTCACTTATATCGAACCATACGGTATTAACACGATTCAAACAATCATGAGAGGCACTTTCCGAAAAAAAGGATTCTGCCAATCCTGGAATACCTTCATTCAATTAGGAATGACGGATGACTCTTACCTCATCGAAAAAGCTAATCAGCTAACATACCATGATTTTACCAAATCATTTTTACCTGATCTAAAAAATAAATCCATTGAAGAAAGTTTTGCAACTTATTGCAATATCGCCCTTCATTCAAAAGAGTTTGAAAAAATAAAATGGCTCGGTTTATTTGATAAAAAACCACTTCCTATAACCACCTCAGCTGCAACACCAGCTTCTATTCTTTTATGTATTCTAGAACAAAAATGGAAGCTTAACTCGGGAGACAAAGATATGGTGGTAATGCAACATCAATTTGAATACCAAATTAAAAATAAAACACACCATCTAACAAGCTCGATGACACTCATTGGAGAAAATGATATTGAAACAGCTATGGCCAAAACAGTTGGGCTTCCTCTTGGAATAGCAACTAAATTACTGTTGCAAAAAAAATTAAGTCTAACAGGTGTCTGCCTCCCCATTTATCCTGAGCTATACAAACCCATATTAGCTGAGCTCTCTGACATGGGTATTACCTTTACAGAACATTATCTTTAGATACTATTCCTCAGTTCTATAAAAAAATAAGTATTTTTATAGAAGCTGCTCTACCATACAACGTCAAGAAAGCGTGCTATTGAGAAAATACATATTATACTCTATTCTCTTAAGTTTGGGCTTAGCCAAACTTACAGTTGGTTACAGCCAAGTCTATAACTTTAAAAAACTAACAGAAGATCAAGGCTTAGTTGATAATCAAACATTAATCACCTTTCAAGATAAAAATAACTACTTATGGATTGGAACAAAAGGTGGATTAAGTCGATTTGATGGGACTACCTTTACCAATTTCACCATCGAAAATGGATTGCCTAACAACACCATACGAAGTATTCAACAAGATGAAAAAGGTGTCATTTGGGTAGGGACGGATGAGGGCGCCTGTCTTATACAAGGGTTAACTATCATACCAATCAAAGACTCTCTTCTTCAAACAAGCAGCATACGTACTATCTACATTGACTCGAAAAAAAAAATATGGCTTGGTACTTACGAAAATGGACTAATCAGCTTCGATGGAAAATCATTTACAAAACATGACTTGCGCAAAGGTGTACAAGAAGAAAAGATAAGTTGCATAGCAGAAGACTCAAAAGGAGATTTATGGATTGGAACATTAACAAGTGGTGTTATACATTACAAAAAGGATGACTACTCTTATTTAACCACCCGGCATGGGCTAAGCAATAACACCATTCGTTCCATTTGTGTAAGTTCAACAGGTTCTATTTGGATAGGAACAGACCGTGGATTAAATGAACTAAAAGATAACCATATAAAACGATATACAACATACAACGGACTTCCTGGAAATTTAATTTATCATATTATAGAAGATAGCGAAAAAAATATATGGATTGCCACATTTGGTGGGATGAGTAAATATGATGGGAAAAAATTCAAAAACTTTACCAGACAAGAAGGACTTGAGAGCAATGGGATCTATTATTTATCTCAAGATACTGAAAAAAATATATGGATTGCTACGGATCAAGTAGGTCTACAAGTACTTAATGCTGACCGTATAACCTATTATAATGAACGCAGCGGACTCTCTAACAACAATGTATTTTCACTCTTAGAAACAAGAAACGGAGAGATATGGATTGGAACAATGGGAGGTGGAATTACAATTTATGCTGATGGAAAATATAAATCTTTAGAAGTCTCCGATGAAATTAAAGAAGGCTACATTTTAGCCATGCTCGAAGACAAAAAAGGAAACTACTGGATATCCAGTATTGGTAATGGTGTAATTGAGCTCAATGCTAAAAAAACAAAAAAATACACCTTTAATCAAGAGTTTCATGAAAACAATGTTTTCTCAATGGTAGAAGATCATCAAGGCAATATTTGGTTTGGCACCAAAGGATTAGCCAAATGGGATGGAAAAAAACTTACGTTATTCAACTCTTCTAATACCTTCATTGACCAAGCTGTTTTTTGTTTACATGAAGATACAAACGGATTTCTATGGATTGGAACAAACGGTAGAGGGTTATTCCGATTTGATGGAAAAGAGTTTATACAAATTCAACCTCAAGATGGATTGCGCAACGGAACTATTTTCTCTATTGAAGAAGATAATGAAAAAACAATATGGCTAAGTACTGATGGTGGGGTTTACAAATTAAAAAAAACAGCTATGGCCAAAAAATACCAAGCTATCCGTACATTTAAAGATGGGCTTCCAGACGAAAATATAGTAGCTATAAAATTTGACAAAAAAGGTTATTTATGGACAGGCAGTCCAAAGGGGGTAAGTAAAATAGATATTAAAAACTATAAAAAAAATGGTGCAACCAAAATCATAACCTATGGAAAAGATGAAGGATTTCCAACAGCAGAGTGCAACCAAAATGCACTATTAAATGACAGCAAAGGATATTTATGGGTAGGTACTAATGAAGGAGCTATTCGATACAATACACAGCAGGATACCGAGATCAGTCAACTCCCCTCTCCTACACACATTACCTCTATCAAATTATTTCTTGAAAATGTGAACTGGAAGGAATACAGTGATTCTATAACAACTGATTTTAATTTACCAACTCACTTATCCTTAGCGTGGAACAAAAACTATCTGACTTTTGATTTCAAAAGCATCAACTTTACAAATCCAAATAAGGTTATTTATAAATTCAGACTTTTAGGTTTTGAAAAAAATTGGTCTCCTCCTACACGAAAAACAGAGGCAACTTATTCTAACTTACCACCCGGCAATTATACATTTGAGGTTGTAGCACTTAACCATAGCAATGAATGGAATAAAGAATCCACTACCTTTCATTTTATCATAAGAAAGCCGTTTTGGCAAATGGGTTGGTTTTATGGAGTAACAATACTAACTATTCTCTTTATCATTTATAGCATTATTGCCATTCGCACGCGTACCCTACGTGAAAATAAAAAACAACTAGAGACTGAAGTAAAAAAACGAACCATAGAACTAAAAGAAAAAAACAACCAACTCGAACATCTTTATAAAGAAATCGAAAACAAGAATAACGAAATCACCGACAGCATTAGGTATGCTAAAAAAATACAAGATTCACTTCTTCCTTTATCTATTTATTTTAAAGCCTGCTTTTCCGAATCATTCATATTTTTTAAACCAAAAGATATTGTAAGTGGTGACTTCTATTGGATCAATGAGACAACAGAAAAAATAAGCATTGCTGCTGTCGACTGTACAGGCCATGGTGTCCCCGGTGCATTTATTTCCCTGGTTGGCATCAACATCCTTAATCAACTCATCTCAGAATATCCGTCAGCTACTCCTGCTGAGCTTCTTTCTAAACTTAACCAAAATGTATTTGAACAGCTCAATAATCAAACTCACTACGTTGACATCAAAGATGGTATGGATATATCGCTATGTATCATCGATAAGAAAAAACAACAGGCTCAACTAGCCAGTGCTCAAAATACCATATACCACTTTAACAAAGGAAACTTAACAGCCTACCCTGGCGATCGATGGAGTATTGGCTCAGAAATGAATGTAAAGCCATTCACTAATCATTATATCAGTCTCGAAAAAGAAGATACCATTTATCTATTTACAGACGGCTACCAAGACCAGTTTGGAGGAAGTGAAAATAAAAAATTCATGCGTGACAATTTTAAAAAACTACTCATCAGCATTCAACCTCTCTCTATGGAAGAGCAGGAAAAAAAACTACGCGATGAATTCAATGCATGGAAAGGCAATCATGAACAAATCGATGATGTCTTAGTTATTGGTATAAAAATCTAGAAAAAATAGGCAACTAAAGGCCTACTAACGATATTAAGAGAGTATTAAATACTACTTTTCTTATTTTCCCGCCTATAATGTTTATCAATATAATCAATTGCTTGTTTTTGTGTTAGTATTGCAAAATTCTTATACCGATTATGAACATCAATGATTTCATCTAACGCTTGTATCACAAGTTCTTTATTTTCCCATGACTTAAGATGTTCAACAACAATCGCAAGGCAGTCTTTTTTATATGAAATCTGTCCTAAAACGTGAATCAATGTATTTTTAACTCTTGCTGTTTTATCAAATTGAAGTTCTTTGAGCAATGGCAAAATATCCTGCGGATGAGTCCGCCCCCGAAGTTCAATTCCATGGCAAATTTCTCTGCGAACTTCCTTGTCTGAATGGTGCAAATATTTTTTGGCCCATTTCAAAATAGGATTAGGATTTTTTTGACCCATTTTTTTTATTGAGCCAATAACTGCATTTCTAACAGAATGATGCTTATCAAAAAGTCCACTATCAAAAAAATACTCAACTCTTGAAAATTCTTTGATACCAATTTCACCTGCTGCATTGATAGTTGTTTGTCTAATTTTTTCGTTGCTTGATTTAAAGAACACATTAAGCAACTTTAGAATACTGGATTGCAAACTTAGATTCTCTCTCCATATTTTTCCTACTGCCTGATATGCTGTCTTTCGTATGTATGTATCTTCATCTGAAAAATAGCCTATAATTTGACTACGCTTTTCTTTATGAATACCAGCAGTAATATTCTTATTAATCTTATCAACAAGCTGTAATCGTTGCTCTTTATTAAGGTCGTAAAATCCCATTATTTATTTTCTAATCTAAACAAGAAATAAAATTTAGTCTTATATCTCAATTGAACACTCAATAAATATAGTAAACTGAAATTAATTGAAAAAACCTGCTTAACTTCAAGCCACTGTCATTAAATTCATTTTTCGCTAATTTTACCCCATGCAAAAAATAAAAATACAGTTTTATATTCTCAGTCTTTGCCTGATATCAGATTATGGTGTTGCCCAAATTAAGACTCACCACTTTATTAAAGGCGATACACTTCCTGAATTGATTTTACAACCGGTATATGGCGATTCCATCAGCTCATCTTCATTAAAAGGGAAAAAGATTCTACTCACTTTTAATAGATATGTGAGCTGCCCTCTATGTAATTTCAGAACCCATGAGCTATTAGAAAAATACGATACACTAAAGCAGCATGGACTAATCATAATCTCTGTATACGAATCTGGAAGAGAAGCACTAACTAAATACACCTCCCAAGAGGCAGTACCCTTCATGATGATAGCCGACCCTACTGAAGTCCTTTATAAGCAATTCAAAGTGCAAAAAAGCTGGTGGAAATCCTTCACGGGATTATTCCATAGGTATAATAAGAAGCACTCAAAAGGAAAACAGCTATTCAAATCCAACTATACGCGAGACGGGAATCTTAACCGTATTGGCGCAGATTTTCTAATTGATGAAGAGGGCATTATTCAGATTGCCTATTACGGTAAATTTGTAGGTGACCACCTACCTGTTTCAAACATTATTCGCTGGGTTCTGAAAAAATAAATCTTAGCAATAAAACTTTATTTTTTTTAACTAGGATTAAAAAAATCTTCACAATCATACCCAAAATTACTAATGATACTTTCTACATATGCATCAATATCATTTAGTTCTCCATTTTTATGACATTGTTGTATCCAATCAATAATAGAAAATTCTTTTTCAATTCCTTCATTTGGGCCTAGAATTATAGTTGTTTTTTTGGTTTTATAAACAGAAGAATCTGGGCTACTATTAAAAACAAACATTGTAATAGCTCAATCATGACATCTATGGTTAGATCTTTAAGTCTGTTTATTAGAGTTGGTATTGTAAAAATTGAAAGAACTGTTAAAATCAACAAACTATATTTCATCCAAGTGTATCCTTTATATATAAATACCATCAACAAAATAAGTATCAAGTATATACTTATCCTTAGCGCATAGCTACTGGTATGATTTGAAAAACCATACTCTAAATAAAATGTCTGGGGTAAAAAATCTAGAATTAGTTTTAAGATTATAATTCCAAAAATTAAAATACTAGCCAATTTATTTGTCTTGTTCATATTGAACACTTTATAACCACATAAAATTAAACAATCTTATACTATTTCAAATGAAAGTATTTTTACTCGACAAAGCCAAAAAAACTAGTTAATCAAAAGTTTTATTTTTAGATTACCCATCACCATTTGACAAAAAAGTATATCTTTGAACAGAAACGATTTATATCTCAATCCTGTAATAATAACAAATGTCCATTATAATAAAGCCTTGCGATACTGTTAGTGACCTGAAAGATTTTGTACGGTTTCCTTACAAATTGTACAGTAACAATGCATATTGGGTACCACCAATTAAAAATGATGAATTAAATTCATTGAAAAAATCTAAAAATCCTGCGTTTAATGATTGTGATGCTCAATTTTGGTTAGCATTAAAAAATGATAAGGTAGTAGGTCGTGTGGGTACCATTATTAATAAAACCTACAATGAGAAGACAGGCGAGCAACTATGCCGTATAAGCCGCATTGAATTTATAGATGACAAAGAAGTGAGCAAAGCACTGCTCGATACAGCCGAAAAATGGGCCAAAGAAAAAGGGATGAAGGGCATACATGGCCCTTTGGGCTTTACCAACCTAGACCATCAGGCTATACTGATAGAAGGATTTGATCATTTACCTTCCATTGCATCTGAATATCACTTGCCTTATTACAAAGAACATTTTGAATCTGCAGGTTATGAAAAAGAAATAGACTGGGTAGAGTTCCGTTTAAAATTAGAAAGCACTATTCCTGAAAAAGCACTAAGAATGAATGACATGATTCAGCGCAGATATAATCTTAAAGTCATTCACTTTAAAACAAGGAATGAAATGAAAGCTTATGCCCCTAGGGTATTAGAATTATTGAATGTGGCATTCGGAGAGCTTTTTAGTTTTGTGAAAATGAGTAAGGAATTGTCAGCATTCTATATCAACAAATATTTTAATATTCTTAATCCTAAATTTGTAAAAGTTATTGAAGATAAAGATGGCAATCTTATTGGGTTTATTGTCAGCCTTCCATCGTTAAGTATTGCCATGCAGAAAGCAAAAGGCAAACTTTTCCCTTTTGGATGGTATCATATTATGAAAGCTCTGAAGAAACCTAAAGTGGTTGATTTATTGCTTACTGGTATTCATCCTGATTGGCAAGCACAGGGAGTAAGTGCTTTACTGATAACCGAACTGCAAAAAGTAATGTTAGAACATGGAGTGGAGTATGTAGAAACCACCGGTATGATAGAAACTAACGAAAAGGCGATTAACCACTGGAAAAATTACGATCATATTCAACACAAACGAAAAAGGTGTTTCCGGAAGATGTTTTAATACTAAAGAGTAAATTAAACCTATTTTTTCTAGATCTAGTAGATATAAAAACTTAAAACAAACCAGCATAGTTACAAACTACACTGAGAAGAGCCAATAAAATAAATAAAAAAATATTACTGTATTCTAAAGCAAGTTCTTAACCTAATATCATACGATTTCTTTTGATGGTTTATACCATTTACTTCTATAAAAAGCCATAAAATAAAACAATATATAGACACTATTGTAAAACTATTCTATATAAAAACACTCCTAAATCTAGTACAGCAAATACAGACAAATACTTTTTTGTTTTATCATATATCTTAAACCTATGCAACATATCGTCAATATTTTTCGTAGGATAAAACTATATGAAAAGCATAAATATAGAAAAAAAATACGGGCGAATAGCATTAATAACAACACCTCTTTTCAGAGCTAAAAACTATAAATCGTTCGAAGAGTTTGTTTTGAGATACATGTGCACGCTGTGTTGCTATTTTAAAGTACTAATAACAAAAGACACCTACAAAAGCTCATTAAAAATTCTGGAAAACTCTTTAGAAAAATATAAAACCAGCCTTTACAAAAACATTGATAGTAAAAAAAAATTAGAAGAATCAATAAAAGTAATTAAAAATAACTTAGAAGTAACAGATAATGATTTTATAGGAACAACACATGTCGCATTTGAAATAATTGAGCAACGCATAGATGCTGTCATTCATCTAATGAGTTGGGAGGATAAATTCAACAAACCAGATAGTGCTGTTTTATCAAGAGAAGCTAATGTACATAATGTCCCAATTGCTATAGAAATAGATACTGCCATAGCATTCATACAAGAATGGCATTCCATTTTAGACAAAAAAACAACACAGCCCAATATATTTCTTAAAAGAGCAAAATATATCAATCCGCCACTTGAAGGTTTAACAAAAAACAATCATACACTAGCAATAATTGCAAACGATAATATGAAACTTGAGGTTTGTAGATTTGCTGTTGAAAATGCAGACTATATATTTAAAAACTATGACTATATATTAGCCACAGGAACAACAGGCACATGGGTGAAAAAATTTATGCTGGCAGCTGGCAGAAACCAAGAAGATATAAAAAAAATACGAATTTGCAATTCAGGACCATTAGGTGGCGATGTACAAATTGCATATGCTATTGAAAAAAGACTTTGCCAAAAAGTAATTTTTCTACAAGATCCCTCCACGAGCCATCCACACGAATCTGATATTAAACTATTCGAGAAAGCTGTAACCTCTAGAAGTGTTCATGTTAAACTCGCAACTAATATAGAAGCTGCAAAAATTTTAATTCATAAATAATGAATTAAAATTTTCTAAAAATAAATATACTTTTCATTTCTAATAACCCATTCTAGGTATATCTTATAACTACTGCTAAATATAAATTTGAAAACAAGATAACATAGCTAGAAGCTATACTAAAAGGAGGTTTGTTACTTAATTAAACTGTTAACTATTTTTAAAAACTCATCTTTGTTATGAGGCGCTGGTTGTTCATACGTAATATATCCTTGATCCGTTTTCCAAAATAATTTTAATTGATTAAAATAATTATCCTCAATCGAAGTATCATTCACAAGTGTTTCACAATAAATTCCAGGAATAAGATATCCATCATTTGTAAAAAAGACCATCACTCCTCGTAAGTCAGAATCTTCTTCATTCGTCCAATAAATAGCATGTGGTATATTTTTATTTTTTTCTAAATAATCTATTAGTTCTTCATCTTTTTTGAAAACAAGCGTAGAACGAGTTGAGTATAGAGAAATTTCATATTCATCCGCTTGTTGTTTTCTATTTGGAATGAACTCATTTAAAAAACGAACAATCCATTCCTTAGTTCTTTTTTCTGTTAATACATAACAGTCTGCAAAATCTCCGCAATACTCTTTTTCTTTTTTCATTAATATAAAATTAATATAAACCAGCGTAGTTGAAAACTGCGCTGAGAGAGGCAAAAGATCTTAATTGGTAAAATAAATAGGAGAATTAAAATTTGAATGACTTGATTCATAAGATGACATTTATTATCTTCTCTTATTTAGTACAAATAGCAATGCTGAAGAAATAACAGACATAACTAAAGACCCAATGATAAGTGGATTATCTTTTTGTGAAATTCCGATAAATAGATCACTAACCATCATCACTAAAAAGAAAATATAGGCAAGTGTCAGCATAGGAATTGATCTTTTGATTGTTGCAAAAGCAAAAATAAATCCCAGCGCAAATTGCCGAGCAGCCCACATATGTACTAAATAAGTAACGCCTTTTGCATTAAAGTCAACAGTTTCCAAAGTCGATCTTGGTGAAATGAATAAGGATAAACTTACTCCGATTTCAAGCAATGCAAAAATTCCTGATACTATAAGTATCCATTTGGGTAAAGATTTTTTTTCTTCTATCATAATTTAAGTTTGTTTTTTTATTCCTGTTGATATATAATTTCAAAGTCGTCACCAAGTATGTTTGATATTTCTTTATGCAACTCTCTTGTCCATGAATAGAAATTATCCCACTGTGATTTGTCCCACATTGAAGCTCCTCCCGGGTCTTCCCAATTCAAACTTTCACTATACAATTTTTCTAATTTCAATATTTTTTGCTTTGTTGAATTTGGTAATTTAATTCTTGCTTCCTGATTGACTTTTCCATTTAGGTCGTAGGTTTCTGCGTCTAATGCTCCTACGCCATATTTTTCATACGCTGCTTCATTGTCAGGCCACAGACATCCACCAGAACTATAGTCGAAAAAGAAGCGAAGTCTATATATTGGATTTTTTCCGTTACTCATAACGTATAGTTCTACGCATGGTGTATGACTATATAAAATTACATAATTTCATGAAATTACTTATAGCTACTTTTGCTAGGTGTAGTTTATAACTACACCTGATTATTAAAAATAGTACAGCGTAGTTACAAACTACGCTGAGAGAGGGATCAAACAATACCCACCATAGCTACAACCTGAAGCTACCTACATGTTTTTATTTTTTCGATTGCCAAATTTTTGATTCGTTTCCCAAAATCTCCATTTGTAAAATCAATTAAAAATTCAACCTCGTTTGTTGCTTTAATAATTAGTTCAATCAATAAACTATCATTAAATTCTTTCTTATAGATAATACATTGATCCACGAGTTCCTTACTTAATTTTTCATTCAAAATCCTTCTTTTTAAACTTTCTCTTAGTATTAACTTTTTAGTCCAATTGCCTAGTTCTGGAAGTTTCGATTTTATCAATTCAAATTGGGAATTCGTAATTTTTGAAGATATGAATAGTTCCTTAACTGCTGATCCGGCCATCAAACTATCAGGATCTTCACTTGCCAATTTAAAATAATTTTCAATTTCAATATCAGTAAATGCATCCTTAGATTCAAGCCAATTTATAAATGTTCGGTATCTATAATGTTCGGCATTAAGGTCATTTCCTTTGTTGAATTCATCTAACTGAATCTTGATTATTTCTAAATCTATAAATCCATACTCTATCCACTTATTGGTATATCCTAAATCTTGAAGTTTCATACTTATAATTGCAGGTAACGAAAAATGGTAGCCAAAGTATTTTTATTTTCCATCTTTATTTAAAATCGTTTTCAGTTTTTTTGTTTGTGATAAACTTAACTCATTAGTTTTCTTCTGAATAATTGTACTAAGTATTTCTTTATCTTCTGAACTTTTTAATACAGGTATGATTGTTTCAACTCGTGAAGCAAAATCAATAGGACGACACTTTTCTAAGTAATCTATCAATACTGGTAATAACTTTGTTTTGTATTTTTGTTTATTTATAGAAAGTTTTACAAGTGTCTTTATACCCCAAACCTCAGTTATAAGAGTTCCATTTTTCATTGTTTCCAAAATCAATCCAATCTTTTTGAATATACAGTCTGCCTTTAAACTAGCAATTGTTGATAGAGCAATCATACTACCCCATACCATTCTATTACTAGCACGCGTTTATAACGCGTGCTATATTTTTTGTAATGCAATTGTGGTACGCGTTGCAACCGCGCACCAGCAAGGGTTTATATATTGTGTGTATAAAACTAACTAATTTTATGAAATAATTTACGATTATTTTTTTCTATGTTATGCTGAGTACATTCGAGCACGATAGTGTGAAGGATCTAGAAAAAAATTAGAAATTAGATTCTTTGCTCAGAATGACAAAAATAAACCAGCGTAGTTACAAACTACGCTGAGAAGAGAGGGAGAATTAAGAATTATTAAAGCTCAATATTTAAATGCTCTTTTGCATCTAAAGGAATATCATAAATTTCATTATTATCAGTTGTAAGTTTTAATCTTATTGGACTACCAGTATATTCTTTTGCTTTATATTCTTCGATTTTATTGATTTTACCAAAATAAATATCACATTCATTCAAATATTCATATCCTTTTAAAAGAGTATAAATAAAATCTCTATTCTTAAGATTTTTAAAAATATAAAGCGAATGCTGAATACCTTTTTTTGTTTCAGTAGTTAAATTAAAGTAACCTTCTCTTTCAGCTTCAAAATATATTCTATCATTTAATTTTTCAAGATTTTCAAATGAAGATTTTAATACTGCGATTTCTAATTTATTACTATACATATGTTATTATTTAAATGTATTATATTAATATTATTAAACTTTATTGAATTTTTAATTTTAATTCATGACATTTACAACTAGGTAAAGGAAGCGATCTCAAATTTGGATTTTGAGAAAGTAATATTTAATTTACAGATCATAAGGGTTGGAAGCTTATGATTTTTCGAGCAATCAATATTAATTACTTGCTTCCTTCCCTTAATTGTTTCTTTATCTTATTAAAAATAGGTTCTAAAATGAAGAAATCATCTTCTTCATTAATAATAACATTAATATCCATGCCTGGGCCATTAATAGCTATTGTAAATGAATTTCCATTATGATTGAGATTAATATTATTAGTTCTATTTATAGGACCGTTCGAATTATTTTCTCCAATATTATATTTTTCTTTTTCTATATCATTCAATTCCGAAGAAGATAATTTTGCTAAATCAACGATTTTTCCATTTTCTAGCAGCTCGACGCTTTTTGCTCCTTCAATAAAGTAACCAGCTACACGGCTCGCATGTGCCTCTTCAACTTCAAATTCTCTAATTAAAATTTTATCTAACATGGAAATTGGTAGATCTTTTCCTTTATAACGTTCATATATTTTTTTATAAAGAGGAGGATGTAAAAAAGATTTTCTTAAAGTTTCTGTTTTTTCAGCTTTATTATAAGCTAGCTTTAATATTTGGAATAAGTCAGTTGTGGTTAAAATTTCTTTTTTCATTGAAACTAAGCCATGTTTAACCCCTGAACTAATTAAAGCATTAAAGGCTCCACTAACCTTCTTACCCATTTTTTCAGCACAACTTTCTATTGTAGAACTCCCTCCAATATAATCTACTGCATATGCTATTTCTTGACCATTTTTAAATGAGGCTCTTGGATAATCAATTAAACGAGGCATAAATCTGAATTTTAAGACTCAAATATAAGACTTTTTAAGCTTAGTAAAAAATTTATTTAGACTTATTTTTTAAACTCATATAAGTCTATAATTTATTTCCTAAACACAAAAACCTCCTCTTTCTCAGGCAATCCATATTTTGTTTTTAATTCTGAAGAAAAGAGTTGATTAAATTGATTGGCTTCCACAAGAAATCCGATTTTTTCAAATCGTGTTTTATAATCGCGTCCGTACATACGCACGTGATCATTTTGTCCAAAGGCTTTTTCACGTTCGCGCGGAGAAGTAATCGTAGAATCTTCGTACGTTGTTTCTAATTTTTCATCAATCGGCGATTGCACAATCGCCCAACCACCGGGCTTGAGCACACGGTAAATTTCGCGCATCGCTTGAAAATCATTTTCCACATGCTCCATCACATGATTGCAAAATACCACATCAAATTTTTGATCTTCAAAGGGCATATGATGAATATCCATTTTCACATCCGCCAATGGAGATTCTAAGTCAGCAGTGGTGTATGTTAAATTTTTTAATTTTTTAAATCGAGAAATAAAACAATATTCTGGAGCAATGTGTAGCATATTCAACGAAGCAGAGAAAAAATTCGTTTTATCTTTTAAGTACAACCAAATTAATCGATGGCGTTCGAGCGATAAACAATTTGGGCACAAGGCATTTTTTCGTGGATGCAATCTTCCATACGGCATAAATTTTCGATAGCGATGCGTACAAATCACACATTCTACTTTTTTTCCGATATAAAAAATGCTCAAAATTTTAATTCCTATATTTCCTACGCGCTGCAAAAACGGACGAGGAAAAAATCGTAAGGCAAAACTGATTAAATATTTCACAACTTATTTTTTTAGATATTAATATTAAATTGATTCGCCATCTCAATTGCTTTTTCATACCCTGCATCCATATGACGAAATACACCCATTGCTGGGTCATTGAACAACACACGTTTCAAGCATTCTTCCGCACGATCCGTTCCATCGGCAACGATCACCATGCCTGCATGTTGCGAATAGCCAATACCTACTCCTCCGCCATGATGAAAAGAAACCCAAGTGGCTCCACCACTGGTATTCGAAAGTAAATTTAACAAAGGCCAATCTGAAATGGCATCGCTTCCATCTTTCATCGCTTCCGTTTCGCGATACGGAGAAGCTACGGATCCACAATCTAAATGATCGCGACCAATCACAATCGGAGCTTTTACTTTTCCTGTTCGAACGAGTTCATTAAAAATCAATCCTGCTTTTTCACGTTCACCTAATCCGAGCCAACAAATACGACATGGAATTCCTTGAAAAGCAATTCGCTCACGTGCTTGCTTCAACCAATGAATCATGTGTTTGTTTTCTGGAAATGCTTTTATTAACGCTTCATCAGTTATATAAATATCTTCTGGATCTCCTGAAAGAGCTGCCCATCGGAATGGCCCTTTTCCTTCGCAGAAAAGTGGACGAATATATTCGGGAACAAATCCTGGAATATCAAAGGCGTTTTTTTCTCCGCCTTGTTTGGCAAACTCACGTAAATTATTTCCATAATCAAAAACCACACTTCCTCGTTTTTTCATTTCCAACATAAAACCTACATGACGAGCCATACTTTTCAATGACTTTTCTTTGTATTGAGTTAAATTTTCTTTTCGAAGGGTGGATGCTTGTTCTAATGTTAAATCATGTGGAACATATCCATTGATCGGATCGTGTGCGGAAGTTTGATCCGTTAAAATTTCTGGAATGATATTATCTTTTACTAATTTTTCCAATACATTTCCAATATCACCAACCAACCCGATAGAAATCGCTTGTCCTTTTTCTTTGGCATCGAGCATCCATTTTTTTGCTTCATCATATGAATGCGTCATCTTATCAATGTATTTCGTTTCAATTCTTTTTTGAATTCGAGTTGGATCAATATCGACTCCTAAAAAAGTAGCTCCCGCCATCGTCGCTGCCAAGGGTTGAGCTCCGCCCATTCCACCTAATCCACCTGATACGACTAATTTATGTTGAAGATTTCCTGCGAAATGTTTTTTCCCGCACGCCACAAATGTTTCATACGTTCCTTGTACAATTCCTTGCGAACCGATGTAAATCCAACTTCCAGCTGTCATTTGCCCAAACATCATCAAGCCTCGTTCTTTCAACTGATTAAAATAGTCCCAATTGGCCCAATGCGGAACAAGATTACTATTAGCAATCAATACACGTGGTGCTTGTGGATGACTTCGGATAATTCCCACTGGTTTTCCAGACTGAATCAATAGACTTTGGTTTTCCTCTAACTCCAGCAAGAGCTCGATAATTTTTCTAGCTGCTTCGGGGTTTCGTGCAGCTTGTCCGGTTCCTCCATAGACCACAAGTTCATTCGGATTTTCAGCGACATGTTCATCCAAATTATTTAAGAACATGCGAATCACAGCTTCCGTTTGCCATGATTTAGCATATAGTTTATTTCCTTTTGGTGCTTTATACTGTGGATGGGAAGCATACTGCTTCACAAAATCAACTAGACTAGGTTTACTTATTGTTTTCATAAAAAAAGAACTGACCAAAATTACGACTTTAATCCATTTTATGTATACCGAACAACACCCACCACACCAGGTATATTTCTAATTTTTTCTATTAGCAAATTAAGATGTTTGGTATCCTGAACAAATAACATAATATTTCCTTCAAATATTGAATTGTTTGTATCAATAGTGATAGAACGAATATTGACTTTTAGTTCATTTGAAATAATCTGTGTCAAATCATTAACCAATCCAACCCGGTCGGTACCTGTAATTTTTATACCTGTTAAAAAAGCCAACTCATCTTGCGATGTCCACTTGGCTTTAATCATCCGATAACTATAGCTCGACATAAGCTTCACCGCATTCGGACATGATGTGCGATGAATCTTAATGCCTTCATCAGTCGTTATAAATCCAAACACATCGTCTCCACGAATAGGATTACAACATTTGGCAAGCGTATAGTCAATAGAATCT
This sequence comes from uncultured Cytophagales bacterium, assembly GCA_964418605.1. GTDB lineage: Bacteria > Bacteroidota > Bacteroidia > Cytophagales > Cyclobacteriaceae > CAYQLY01. Next base: position 202,391 of record CAYQLY010000001.1, on the reverse strand, counting down.
AAGTCATCTCCAATTAATAAAACATCATTTGCTCCTTTGGTTTCTACCGTGTTTGAATCTGAAGCTGAAGCTGATTGTTTATCAACACTATTATTTTTTTTAGATAACGTTTTTTCTTCAATCGCCTTTTTAAGATCAAGAATATCCTTGAGTTTAATCACACCATTACCTACTTGATAGTAAAAATCAAACAATGTTTTCGTTCGAAATGTATTTTTAAGATGAGTCAATACTTCCGAATGACCTTCAAGTTCTTTTTTATTGATCTTCTTAGTGACAAACAACTCCCCCTCTAGTGCTATTTTTTTCTTCTCCTCGCGTAATACTTCTTTTATTTTTGTTTTAGCTTTAGATGTCACCACAAACTTTAACCAATCCTCACTCGGCTTCTGTTTAGCTGATGTTAAAATCTCAACTTGATCTCCATTGGTTAGCATATGATTCAACGGAACTAGCTTTTGATTCACCTTTGCACCAATGCAATTTTTACCTACCTCCGAATGAATATCAAAAGCAAAGTCCAATGCCGTAGCCCCATTTGGCAATGTTTTAAGCTCTCCTTTAGGTGTAAAAACAAATATTTCTTCTGTGAATAAATTATTTCGAAAATCATCTACAAACTCCTCTGCTGGCATATCACTCTTTTCAAGCATTTCACGCACACGAGCCAACCACTCTTCCAATCCTGATGCTTTTTCTTTGACATTACCCTGATTAACATCTTTATATTTCCAATGTGCAGCATACCCTTTCTCAGCAATTTCATCCATACGCGTGGTACGAATTTGAACTTCTACCCATTGTCCTGTTTGACTCATCACAGTGGTGTGCAAGGATTCGTACCCATTAGAACGTGGCGTGCTAATCCAGTCACGCAATCGATCGGGATTAGGTTTATAAAAATCCGTCACAATCGAATACACTTGCCAACACGCTGCTTTTTCTTGTTCAATCGGAGTATCAATAATAATTCGAACGGCTAATAGATCATACACTTCCTCAAAAGGGATGCGCTGTTTTTTCATCTTATTCCAAATTGAATGAATGGACTTAGGCCTGCCTTTAACAATAAAGTTAAGTCCTTGCTTAGCAAGTTCTTTTTCGATAGGTGTTACAAAATCTTTGATGAATTTATTTCGACTGTGTTTCTTCTCATTAATTTTAGTAACAATGTCTCGATACGTTTCAGGTTCTACATACTTTAAGTACAAATCTTCAAGCTCCGATTTAATTAAATACAACCCTAATCGATGTGCCAACGGCGCATATAAATAAAGTGTCTCAGAAGCAATTTTAAGTTGCTTTGCCTTAGGCATCGCATCTAATGTACGCATATTGTGTAACCGATCAGCCAACTTGATAAGAATCACCCGAACATCTTCAGACAACGTCAAAAGCATCTTTCGAAAATTCTCAGCTTGCTGCGATGTGCCATGATCAAAGACACCAGCAATTTTGGTTAATCCATCAATAATCTGAGCAACCTTAGACCCAAACTCCCGCTCAATATCTTTAATCTCAAGTTCCGTATCTTCAACCACATCGTGTAATAATGCAGATACAATAGAGGTTGTTCCCAACCCAATCTCCTCAACAACAATTTGAGCCACTGCCAAAGGATGAACGATATACGGTTCACCTGACTTGCGACGCATATCCTTATGCGCCTCTAACGATATGTTAAATGCTTTTTTGATAAGTTTTGTATCACCCTCTTTGAGGAAAGGCTTTGCCGCTCGAAGCAACTTACGATACCTTTGCAATACTTCTTTACTCTCTTCGTCGGTAAAAACAGGCCCTATACTCATACTATATATACGCTATGATCAAGCAGTAAAGTTAATAAAACTCTTTTATGGTTGTTGATGAAAATAAAATAGCATTTTATTAATCCTCATTTAACTGAATAGCTTTTTTATAGTTATTTTTGTCTTATTCAATACAATCTTATTATAAAATATCTATTTTTTATAAACAAAATAATTTGTACTTTTGCATTCTTTTGCGGGCGTGGCGAAATTGGTAGACGCACTAGACTTAGGATCTAGCGCTTCACGGCATGGGGGTTCGAGTCCCTCCGCCCGCACTGTAAAAACATCTTAAGCAGCATTACCGTGGATATTACAGTCACTAAAAAAAACAACACCAACGCTTTTATAAAGGTTAAATTAACACCAACCGACTATCAACCCAAAGTTGATGAAAAGCTAAAAAAGTACAGTAAAAAAATGCATTTAAAGGGATTTCGGGAAGGGAAAATACCTACCGCTGTCATCCAAAAAATGTATGGAAAAGAAATACTGTCTGATGAAATTAACCATTTGGTTTCGCACTCCCTTTCGGATTACATTAAAGAACATGCTTTACCCATCGTAGGTGAACCTATCCCAAACTCCGATAAACACCTCTCCATCGACTGGGAAAATCAAAAAGATTTTGAATTTGAATTTAAACTCGGCTTACACTCTGAGTTCAAATACAATCTTTCTAAAATCAAAGTCACTCAATATGAGTTAGAAATTAATGAACAAGTTATTAAAGAAACTATCCAAAATCTACAGAAACAATTCGCGACGCGAGTTCATCCGGAAGAAGTCACTGGAGAAGACGATTTTATAGCAGGGAACTTAACCTATCTAAAATCTGACTTCAAAGCAGATGTCGTTCTTCCATTAAATAAAATGGGCTCAAAATATGTTAAGAAGTATATAGGTTTAAAGAAAGAACAAATTCTAACCATAGATTTATTAAAGGCTTTTGGAGAAGACTACCACTTACTTTCTCATATGCTCAATTTATCTGAAGAAGAGGTAAAAAAATACAGCGGTGATTTCGAACTACTTATTACAGATATCATTCAAAATGAGCCAGCACCTATTAATCAAGATTTTTTTGACAAAGTATTTGGCAAAGATGCTATTACAACAGAATCTGATTTTCGTGAAAAGGTAAAACAAACAGTAAGTGAAAACTACCAACGTGAATGTGAATGGCTATTAAAAAAAGAAATTCAAAATGAAATCATCGATCAAGCTTCCATTGACTTGCCTGATGACTTTTTAAAAGAATACCTTTATCTAATCAATCAGGAAAAATTCACTAAAGAACAAATTGAAAAAGAATATCAAGCTTATGCTGAAGAACTCCGATGGGGATTGGTGAGAAATCGAATCATTAAAGAAGCAGGCATTAAAATACAGACTGAAGAAATTCTTACCGAGGCAAAAGAACTTATCAAAGAACGGTATATGAATGCCGGATTTGGAGGACTAAATGATGAGATACTGGATAAAATCACAGATACTTTTTTAAAACAAGATGAGGGTAAAAACTACCGCGAAGTAGCCGAACGCGTGATAGCCGAAAAAACTATTTCCTATTGCAAAGAACACGTTACAATTAAAAATAAAACTATAAATTTGGAAGACTTTAAAAAGAAAGCAGAAAAAATTTATAAAAAATAAAGAAGCCCTATGATGATTGACAAAAATGAATTTCGAAAATATGCTGTAAAAGGCCATGGTATGAGCAGCTGGGTAGTCGATGACTATATTCATCGCATTGAAAGCATGACACGATCAGTAATTGAAGAACGTCCTACTAACTTTCGAGAAATCGATGTATTCTCTCGTTTAATCATGGATCGTATCATCTTTTTAGGCACAGGCGTAGATGATTACATTTCTAATATTATCATTGCTCAACTTCTATTTCTAGAATCAGTAGATGCTAAAAAAGACATTTTACTATATATTAACAGCCCTGGAGGATCCGTATATGCTGGACTAGGTATTTATGATACCATGCAATATGTAGGCCCAGATGTAGCTACAATCTGTACAGGACTTGCAGCTTCCATGGGTGCCGTGCTATTGGCAGGAGGAGCTCCAAAAAAAAGATCTGCACTACCGCACTCCCGTATTATGATTCACCAACCGTTAGGAGGCGCACAAGGACAAGCTTCTGATATCGAAATTACAGCTCGAGAAATTCTAAAGCTTAAAGTAGAGCTGTACCAAATATTAGCCAAACATTCGGGGAAAGATCTGAAAACAATTGAACAAAATTCAGATCGTGACTATTGGATGAAAGCTGATGAAGCTAAAAATTATGGATTAATTGATGAGGTTTTAGAGAAAAAAACACCAACAAAAAAGTAATTTTCTCTCCCCTACTCTAAAAAAATAAATGATCCCGCTTAGCGGGATCATTTATTTTAGCTAAATTAGTAACATTAAATTTTATAATATAAATAAAAATATGTCACAAAACCATTGTTCCTTTTGTGGAAAAAATAAAAAAGATGTAGAGCTTCTAATTTCAGGTGTTGAAGCTCATATTTGTGATAAGTGCGTCATACAGGCCAATCAAATACTAAATGAAGAGGCAAAAATAAAAACAGGTAAACAAAAATCGTCATCTTCAAATTTTAAACTACTAAAACCAATCGAAATTAAAAGTCACCTGGATGAGTATGTGATTGGCCAGGATGAGGCCAAAAAAGTACTATCTGTTGCGGTCTACAATCACTATAAACGACTTTCGCAACACAATATAGAAAGCGATAACGATGTCGTAATTGAAAAATCAAATATTGTTATGGTTGGTGAAACAGGAACAGGAAAAACCTATTTAGCACGGACGATAGCCAAGATTTTAGATGTACCATTTTGTATTGCAGATGCAACTGTTTTTACAGAAGCGGGGTATGTGGGCGAAGATGTAGAAAGCATTTTAACACGCTTGCTACAAGCCTCTGATTATGATGTAGAAGCAGCACAAAAAGGAATCGTATATATAGATGAAATTGATAAAATTGCTAGAAAATCAGATAACCCCTCTATTACACGTGACGTCAGCGGAGAAGGCGTTCAACAGGCTTTATTAAAACTATTAGAAGGCAGCATCGTCAATGTTCCTCCACAAGGTGGGCGGAAGCACCCAGATCAAAAAATGATCCAAGTTAATACTGAAAATATTCTTTTTATATGTGGCGGTGCCTTTGAAGGAATCAGCCGTGTTATCAAAAGTAGATTAAATACTAGACCTATTGGATTTGCAGATCAAGAAGAACAAGATCTTTATACAACTAATTTTATCCAATATGTTACTTCTCAAGATCTTAAAAATTTTGGATTGATTCCAGAACTCATCGGTCGGCTACCTGTTATTACTCATCTCAATCCGCTAGATGAATCAGCTCTTCGGAAAATATTAATTGAGCCTAAAAATGCAGTAATTAAACAATACAATAAATTATTCAAAATGGAAGGCATTGCTCTTCATTTTGAGCCAGAAGCAATTGACTTCATTGTAGAAAAAGCACTTCAATTAAATCTTGGTGCCAGAGGATTACGATCTATTTGTGAGGCTATTATGACTGATTTGATGTTTGAATTGCCATCACTCAAGGAAATGAATGAGTATACAATTACTAAAACATACACTGAGGAAAAATTTTCAAAATCAAAATACAGCAAACTTAAAGTTGCTTAATTTTTAAAAAAAGCTTGTGGATAAAAGACAACAAAAGTCTCACACACAAGCTTTTTTAAATACTCCCTACTCTATTTTTTTAATAAATCCTTTCCAAAAATAGCCGTCTCGCCCAATTCTTCTTCAATACGAAGTAATTGATTGTATTTAGCCATTCGGTCTGATCGTGAAGCCGAACCTGTTTTAATTTGCCCAGTATTTAAAGCCACTGCTAAATCTGCTATAGTACAGTCTTCTGTTTCACCAGATCGATGAGACATAATTGTTTTATATGAATTCCTTTGTGCCAACTGAACCGCATCTATTGTTTCCGTTAATGTTCCAATCTGATTAACTTTAACCAATATAGCATTAGCAATAGATTGATTAATCCCTTTTTCTAATCGTTTGACATTAGTTACAAATAAATCATCTCCCACAAGCTGTACTTTTGACCCAATCAAATCCGTTAACTGTTTCCATCCTTTCCAATCATCCTCTGCCATTCCATCTTCTATAGAAATAATAGGGTATTTTTTTACCCAATTTTTCCAAAAATCAGCCATTTCTAAAGAAGACAATTTCTCACCAGTTGATTTCTTAAAATGATATTTTCCTGTTTTAGAGTCATAAAACTCAGTACTGGCCGCATCTAAAGCAATGAAAATATCTTCTCCAGGCTTATATCCAGCTGTTTCAATAGCTTTTAATACAATCTCGATGGCTTCTTGATTAGATGCTATATTAGGAGCAAAGCCACCTTCATCACCCACATTGGTTGATAAGCCTTTCTTTTTCAACACACTCTTTAAGTGATGAAAAACCTCAGTTCCCATACGCAAAGCGTCTGAAAAGGAAGGCGCCTTAACCGGCATGATCATAAACTCTTGAAAATCAATGGAATTATCCGCATGACTCCCACCATTTAAAATATTCATCATAGGCACAGGCAACGTATGTGCCTGTACACCACCAATATAGCGGTAAAGGGGTTGGTTAGAAGCCTCTGCGGCAGCCTTAGCCACAGCTAAAGACACACCTAAAATGGCATTAGCACCTATTTTAGATTTAGTAGGTGTACCATCTAACTCTATCATAATCTGATCAATCAGATTTTGCTCAAACACACTTATACCTACTAATTCCTTAGCAAGAATAGTATTAACATGCTTAACCGCTTTTAATACACCTTTACCCATATATTTTTTAGGATCTTTATCCCTAAGCTCTACAGCTTCATGGGCACCGGTAGAAGCCCCCGATGGAATAGCTGCTCTCCCAAAAAAACCTTCCTCTGTAACAATATCTACCTCAACAGTCGGATTTCCTCTTGAATCTAATAGTTGTCTGGCATACACATATTTAATGTCACTCATATACTTTATTGTTGATTTAACACAAAAATAAGCTAATCTCTGACCTTTCTATAAAAAAAATAAAACTTGTGTAACCTTTTATTTGAAGCTCCGTTATAATTCATAACTCTAAACCCTTACAAATATGAAAACGCTTACAAAAACCATTATGAAAATCTCAGTAGGTCTTCTGATGGGCCTATCTGTAGCACAAGCTCAATATGTCAATATACCTGACGCTAATTTTAGAAGCTGGATTCAAACAAATTATCCGCTAGCCATAAACTCGCTAGATCAAATGGATACAACCAACTTAAGCATTATTAATGCTATTTCTATTGACGTAAGTGGCAAAAACATATCCAACTTAGATGGAATTCAATACTTTGATAAATTAGAATTTTTATACTGCTCTGGAAACTATATTCAAGAATTTCCATCTAGACTACCAAACGGCCTGTATTATTTGATAGCATCTAATAATAAATTAATATCATTACCTCAACTTCCACCCTTATTGGAAATTCTAGATGTAAAAGAAAATTTCATTTCCTCTTTACCTCAACTTCCATCTAGTTTAATTTCATTAGATGTTAAAGATAACCAACTTACAGGGTTACCTGAAATACCTGCTACAGTAACTGACTTAGACGCATCTAGAAATTTTATTTGTAACTTTGCTTCTAACCTTCCAGCTGGAGCTATAACTACGCAAAATTTCTGTGTGGACTTTAGCTATCAGAATTCATGTGGAGAAAAAACCGCTAGCTTTATGGCAATTAATGAACCTATTGGGGCTAGTAGTTATACTTGGGACTTTGGTGATATAACATCTGGCAGCAATACATCAACTGAAAATAGCCCATCACATATATTTAATAGTGATAAAGAATATAATGTAAAGCTAACCTATACCACTCTTTCTAAAAGAGGTGTTGAAGAAACTGTTACTAAAACAACATCTGTTTCTAAAAAATTAATCATCGCATCTATACCTTCTGTTAACCTAGGTAGCGATGTTATCACATGTGAAAACTCTCAACCACTTACTTTACGTGCAGGCAAAGGATTTGCAAGTTATCAATGGCAAGATGGCTCTACTGATTCTTTACTTGTAGTAACAAAATCAGGAAAATATACTGTAACAGTAACCAATGCAAAAGGCTGTATAGCCACAGACGAGGTAATAGTGACTGTTAATCAGGCTGCTAAAATACAAGCTCCATCTAGTGTAGATCTTTGTACATCCAATACTACATTAGATGCTGGGGAAGGTTTTGAAAGCTACCAATGGCAAGATGGCTCTACCAAACAAACTTTGGTAGTAAGTAAGCCAGGCATCTATTCAGTTACTGGTACAACTAAACAAGGTTGTTCTGTAAGCAAACAAATAGCTGTTAACTTCTGCCCTGAGTTTTCTAAGTTATCTGAAAAATTAAAAGTGCCTAATGTATTTACACCAAATGGTGATGGTAGAAATGAGTATTTCGAAATTAAAGAGTTAGTAAATTATCCTGAAAATAAGCTGCAGATCTACAGCCGATGGGGAGATTTAGTATATGAGGCCGCAAACTATGCTAACACATGGAATGGCTCTAATCTTACACCTGGCACTTATTTCTATCAACTAACAGTTTATGCTGGTGGCCAATCGCCTCAAACTATAACTGGCTGGGTTCAATCATTAGGCGAAAAATAAATAGAGTATATATAAGTAGATTAGGGTTTAGCTTAAAAGCAAGAATGTAAAAATTCTTGCTTTTTTTATTTATTAAACAAATGAAACATTAAACTATATCTATACGTAAAATCCCTATAATAAAAACCCTTATTTATATGAAAGCACTTTTATTTATTCAGAAAAAGATGATAAGACTAGCAATACTTATGCTTTTTATTTCATCATCTATAAAAGCTCAGCTTGTTAACATACCCGACTCTAAATTAAAAGTAATTTTACAAGGTCGATTACCATATTGTTTTTTCGATGAAGGATCGTTGCTTGATACAACCTGTACTGACTTACTAAGCGTTACAACATTAGATCTTAGTAATTCTGACATAGTAAATCTGGAAGGGATACAATACCTTCGTAACTTACAGTCTCTAAATATATCATCTAACTTTATCACTAAATTACCAAGTAATCTTCCAATCAGTTTAAAAATACTAAATGCCAAAGACAATAAATTAACTGAATTGCCATCACTTCCAACATCACTAACAACATTGGATGTATCCGATAATTTTATTTGTTCACTACCATCCAGCCTACCATCAGGCTCTATTACTGCTAATAATAATTTTTGTGTAGACTTTACCTACCAAGCGAAGTGTGGTGAAAGCGAGGTAAAATTTAACGCACTCACTGCACAAAAGCAAAACTACTCATACAGCTGGGATTTTGGTGATAATAACAGCATAGCTACAGAAAATACACCTACACATATCTACGCAAGTGCTGGAGAATTTAATATAAGGCTTACACTAACTAATATTGTTACCCGGCAAGGTGGGGAGGGTTCTTTTAATGTGACTAAAACAATAGAAGTATCTAAAAAAATCAATTTGAGTTCATCCATTAAATTAGCTATAGCATCTAACTTATCATTGTGCACATCAAGCAAACTATTAGATGCGGGACCAGGCTTTAAAACCTATTTATGGCAAGATGGCTCTACCGGACAAACATTCGAAGCAACCAAACCTGGAACATATACTATAATGGTAACTGACGAAAAGGGGTGCTCAGCTTCTCAGCAAATTGTAGTAAAATTTTGCGAAGGATTTGATAAGCTCACTGAAAAATTAAAAGTACCTAACGTGTTTACACCAAACGAAGATGGTAAAAATGATGCCTTTATAATTCAAAATTTAGGAGACTTTCCTGAAAATAAATTAGAAATTTATAACCGATGGGGTGTTCTAGTATATGAAGCATCTAGCTACCAAAATAATTGGGATGCTAAAGAAGTAGGACCAGGAATATACTTTTACCAATTAACTGTATCTGCTCCAGATCTACCCTCTAAAATACTATCAGGATGGGTGCAAGCTTTAGGTGAAAAATAATAAAAAGACAGTAAGTGCGGGGTTTAGTTTAAAAAAGGTAAGATTTAGTTCTTACCTTTTTTATTTATCTATATAGTTCAAAATATAAAAAATAGTTAAAAATTAGGTTTTATTGTTCAAATATTATATTTTTGAGCAAACTTAAACCTAACCTACATAATTATGAATACTATTACATGCCCTCGCTGTCAATGTACAGGCTATAAAAAAGCAGGTCTTATTAAAAATAATCAGCGTTATCAATGCAAAAGTTGTAATTACTATTATACTGTTTCCAAAATGGGAAAACAGCTGGACAAATTGTATGTTATACGTGCCCTACAACTTTATTTATGCGGAATGAGCCTAAGAAAAATAGGAGAACTATTAGGCGTAGGATACGTCACGGTTCATTATTGGATAAAAAAATATAATCCACAGCTTCTTCAATTAAAACTTAAGAATATTAAAGAGGTAGCTTCAACCACCATAGATATTCCTAACAGAGATGAAGATCAAGAAATATCTTCTTTTATAATTGGTAAAAAGCATGTGGTTATAGAATCTATGCCAATCTAATTTTATGGTCAAGACATCTCCAATATACTTTAGGTCGTCTTGACCTTTTTTATTTACAAAAACAATATAACAATTGAACATATTTTTTCAAATTGTTATTTGGATTTTTAATTAATCCTTCTTAAGATTGCCTTGAACTTAATTTTAAAACCTAACTAAAACATGAAAATACCTACTTTAAAGGGTATAGTGGCCTCAGCAGGTCTCATACTCGCACTTTATGGCTTCCAAGCTCATGCACAGCAATATGTTACTATTCCAGATCCTGGATTCAGATACGCCTTAAAACTTAGTTTCCCAACTTGTTTTAATGCCAAAGATGAACTCGACATTACCTGTGCCGATGTTAAGAATGCTACAAATTTCAGTTGTATTGGATTTCAAATACAGAGTATAGAAGGAATCCAATATCTTGAAAACTTAAGATCTTTAGATGCCTCTTACAACTTTATCTCCACATTGCCTAGCCCCCTACCTTCCACGCTACGCACTTTAGTATTACAGGATAACCAGCTTACAAGTTTACCAACTTTGCCAAATTTAGAACTGTTGAATATTTCATCAAACTTTATTTGTGATCTTCCACCCTCTAGTATAGCAATGTATTTATACACAAATGATAATTTCTGTGTAGATTTTACCTATCAGGTAGACTGCGGAAGTAATGAGGTTAAGTTTTATGCAAAAACACCTTTAAAGCAGCCAAATGATTCTTATACCTGGGATTTTGGAGACACTAATTCATTAAAAAACACATCTACTGAATCCAATCCTACACACTTATATACGGGATCTGCTTCAGACTTTAATGTAAAGCTTACATTAAAGAATGAAGTAGAACGTCCTTTAGATGACCGAAGTTCTGCAACTAAAGTTATAACTATTAACAAACAAGTTTCTCTTTCGCCTCCTCCTAAGTTAGCTATGGAGTCCAACGTAAATCTTTGTGCTGCAAGTACTATTTTAAATGCGGGACCAGGATTCAAGAGTTACCTATGGCAAGATGGGTCTACTGCACAAACCTTAGAGGTAAAAAAATCAGGCACGTATACCGTAATGGTTACTAATGATAAGGGTTGTTCAGCAAGCCAACAGGTTGTTGTTAATACATGTGCTACAACTGGTGGCAACCAAGGCAATAATGGTAGTACAGGAAATGGGAGCAATCAAACAAACGGTTCTTCTTCTAATGGCAGCAGCAATACTACAACTACAACTGGTGGTGACAATGGTAAATCACCAGAAGAATTTAACAAACTACTTTCTGCATTAAAAGTACCTAATGTGTTTACACCTAATGGCGATGCTAGAAATGAATATTTTGAAATTAAAAACTTGTCTAACTTCCCTCAAAATAAACTAGAAATCTATAGCCGATGGGGAGATCTTATTTATCAAGTTAATAATTATCAAAATAATTGGAACGCTAGTAATCTAGATCCAGCTGTTTATTTTTACCAACTCACTTTATACAATAGCAATACTTTGGGTAAAACGTTAACAGGATGGGTAGAGGTTTTATCTGAAAGACAATAAAATAAGATACATACATAATAAATAATTAGGAAGAAGATATAAAATTCTACTTCCTAATTATTTATTCTAAAACTTATGCATTCCTAATAAATACAGCTTTAATACACTAAGACTATAAAATAGTTCAAATACTATATCCATTTAAAAGAACATCTATAAACTACGTCTATTTTAATCAATACAGATTATAGAATAAACAATTTTGAATTAAAAAGATTTTATTCAAAATATAAGCCTATAAAAAATAAATCGATTATTATTATATTTTTAGAAAAAATATATCTTATATAAAATATTTTATTCTATTAAAGAAATTAATAGAATAAAATCATTGAACACATTCTATGGAGTTTTTAGGAATTTTAAATAGGTTTTAGTAGTATTGCCAATAACTTAACTTTAAAACCTAACATATTATGAAAATGATTACTTTAAAAGGTATATTGACCTTAGGAGGTCTTGTGCTTTGTATCTTAAATTCCCAAGGACAGCAATACGTAACTATACCAGATGCTGGATTCAGGAATAAGCTAAAGAGTATTTATTCACTTTGCTTTAATGCTAATGATGAGCTTGATATTACACGCCCAGAAATCAAAACTGCTACATCAATAGATTTTAGAGGATGCAACATATATAACATAGAAGGGATTCAATATTTTGAAGAACTAGCATACTTAAATATATCTTATAACTTTGTATCAGAGCTACCAGCTATTCTCCCACCTAAGCTTAAAACATTAATACTCAAAGACAATCAACTAAGGGAGTTACCAAAAAGCCTAGATGTAAGCTCACTCTATTTAATTGATATTTCACAGAATTTTTTCTGTAGCATACCTACAAAATTACCATATTATGCAAACACCGAAGAAAATTTTTGTTTAGATTTTGCCTATCAAGCAGAATGTGGAAATAATAACGTAAAGTTCAATGCAACAACACCTCAAAAACCAGATTATTCTTATAGTTGGGATTTTGGAGATCCAACTTCTTACCCCAAAAATACATCCACCGAAGACAATCCTATCCATTTATATACAGATAATAAAATTCAATTCAATGTCAAGCTTACATTAAAAAATAATGTGAGACGCACCAATGATGATATTCCAGTTCCTAATACAGTAACTAAAACCATAGAGATAATTAAAAACATTAGTCTCTCAAACTTACCTCAATTAGCTATGGAGTCTAATGTAAGCTTATGCTCAGCCAGCACCCTACTCAATGCCGGCTCAGGCTTCAAAAGTTATCTATGGCAAGATGGGTCTACTGCACAAACCTTAGAAGTAAAAAAATCAGGCACGTATACAGTCATGGTTACTAATGAAAAAGGTTGTTCAGCAACTCAACAAGTAATAGTAAAGGTGTGTGATATCAACGGAGGAAACAATAATGAAAATAATAATGGCCAGGCGAACAATGGAACTAATAACAGTGGATCAAATGGATCTGAAAGCAACACAACCAATTCTTATTTTGATAAGCAAACAGCAGAAGAATTCAATAAATCACTTAACAATTTAAAAATACCTAATATATTTACACCAAATGGTGATGGGAAAAACGAAGTTTTTCAGATTGATAACCTATCAGAATTTTATCAAAACAAATTACAAATCTATAGCCGCTGGGGAGATCTAATCTATGAATCCAATAACTACCAAAACAATTGGAATGCAAGTAACTTAGATCCAGCTGTATACTTCTATCAATTAACGGTATATTCACCAAAATTCACTGCACGTACACTTACCGGTTGGGTAGAGGTCTTGGGAGATAAGCAAATAGCAAGCACAAAACAATAGCAGAGGGTTATTAATTTCTTTATTTTTTTATAAAAACCTATTCGAATTAAACTAGAATAGGTTTTTACATTTCATATCTAACTATCTATATTTTTTTTCTTACTCATGGGATGAAAATCCATGATAACTTGTTTCAAATAATCACGATCAAGATGGGTATAAATCTCGGTTGTTGTTATAGATTCATGACCCAACATTTCTTGCACAGCACGCAAATCAGCACCCCCTTCAATAAGATGTGTAGCAAACGAATGACGAAAAGTATGCGGACTTATCTCTTTTTTTAATCCAACTTTCTTAGCCAATTCTTTAATAACTAAAAATACCATAACACGGCTCATCTTACCTCCTCTCCTATTTAAAAAAACATAATTTTCATATTCTTTTTTTATTACCTGAACGTTTCGATATCCCTCTATATACAACTTAATATGCTTCAATGCTTCTTTACCAATAGGCACTAGACGTTCTTTATTTCCCTTACCAATAACTCGTAAAAAGCCAATATCCATGTATAAATGAGTTAAGCGTAACTCTACCAACTCCGTCACCCGCAAGCCAGAACTATACAACGTTTCTAACATCGCACGATTTCGAGTACCTTCCATAGTAGAAACATCTATCGCATTTAACAATGTTTCTATTTCATGAAAAGAAAGAACATCCGGAAGCTTTCGACCTAGTTGAGGACTTTCTATAAGTTCAGCAGGGCTATTTTTAACAAAATCTACGGTAATTAAAAATTTAAAAAATGATTTAACACCAGAAAGAATACGTGCCTGCGAATAAGGAGACATTTTTATCTCATACAAATACTTTAAAAAATCCTGCAGATGTGCTTGATTTACATCGTCTGGAGAAATAATGTACGATTTAGATTCTAGAAACCGAACAAACAGTTTTACGTCACGCACATAGGAGTTAACTGTATTTTTAGAAAGAGAACGCTCTACTACTAAATAGTTTTGAAAATCTTTAATATATTTAGTCCACATTTCCACAATCAAAAATAAGCAAAATGAAACTGATCCTTATTAATGGCCCCAACTTAAACTTATTAGGCATTCGAGAAAAAGAAATCTATGGCCTAGAATCATTTACGAATTACTTTGCTCGACTACAAGACCAATTTAAAGAGCATCAATTAGAATGTTACCAATCTAATATCGAAGGAGAGTTAATCAATAAATTGCATGAGGTAGGATTTTCATACGATGGAATCATCTTAAATGCAGGAGGATATACACACACTTCTGTAGCTATTGCAGACGCCATTAGCGCAATTACATCACCCGTTATTGAAGTACATATTTCAAATATATTTAACCGAGAGGAATTTCGACAGCGAAGTCTTTTAAGCAAACATTGCCTTGGCATTATTACAGGATTTGGCTTGGAAAGTTATACATTAGCAGTTACCTATTTTATTGAATCGCAAAAAAAATGATTTCATTTTATCCAGGACCATCAAAAGTTTATCCCCAAGTGCGTCAATACTTACTTGATGCATACGATGAAAACATTTTAAGCATCAATCATCGAGGTGAAAAATTTATGTTTATATATGAAAGCTGTGTAAAATTTTTAAAAGAAAAATTAGATATACCGTCAGACTACACCATTTATTTTACCTCCTCCGCAACTGAATGCTGGGAAATAATTACTCAATCCTTCATAGAAGATAATAGCACACATTTTTTTAATGGTTCATTTGGAGAAAAGTGGTTTAATTACACAAATCGTATAAAAGCTAATGCAATAAGTATTCCATTTGATATAGAAAAAGAATTACCTATTGATAGTACTATTAAACCTACAGAAATACTTTGCATCACTCAAAATGAAACGTCAAATGGAACTCAGGTATCCAATGCCATTATTAAAGAGTTAAAAGAAAAGTATCCCTCCTCTCTATTAGCTATTGATATAACTTCTTCTATTGGTGGTGTTAAACTACCTATTGATAAAGGAGATATATGGTTTGGTTCAGTACAAAAATGTTTAGGACTTCCTGCAGGACTAGGCCTAATGATCTGTTCACCTCAAGCTATGGAACGTGCCAAAAAAATAAATGATCATCGTTTTTATAATAGCATTCTTTTTATAGATGAAAACATGCAAAAATGGCAAACACATTACACCCCTAACGTACTGGGAATTTATCTACTCATGCGCGCCATGGAAAACGTTGCCCCTATTTCGGATATAGACAAACTACTAAAAGCTCGATTTAAAAAATGGCAGACCTACTTATCCAGCTTAAAAAAAATTCAACCTCTTATAGCCAATAAAGAAACTCTATCTTCTACTGTTTGGACCATTAAAAGTGATGAGAAAACAATTCATTCTATTAAAGATCACGCGCATAAAAATGGAATTATACTTGGCAATGGATATGGAAATTGGAAGCCAAATACTTTTCGTATTGCTAACTTCCCAGCCATTGAAGAGAGCGAGTTTAATGTGTTAGAAAATTTTTTAACTTCTTACTGTATGTAGATATCCAGTAAACCTTCTGGAAGCATTACTTCTACCTCTCTCTTTTTACTATCAATATTTAAAATAATATCTTCATGAATCGGGACCAATACCTCTTTTCCTTTAGACTCAAACGCAAGTAAACTTTGGTAGGGTTTTTCATAAATACTTAAAACAATCCCCAACTCTCCTAGTTTTTTATCAATTATTTTATAACCAACAATCTGATGCGACAAAAAGTGATCATCTTCCGAAAAAAAATCAGATGACACATATATAGAACAGGATAAAAGTTTTTCAATCTCTTCTATATGATTAACATCTTCAAACTTTAAAATAAACCTATCACCATGAGGTTTTATAGATTGAATAAAAAATGGAATCAATCGTTGATTTACTTCAACAAAGATTGATTCCATTGAGTTATATTTTTCTCCTATATCTAACGAGGCAACAACTTCTCCTTTTATCCCATGCGGCTTGATAATATAGCCTACACCAATTGGAGAGTTAGACATATGATCAATTTACTAATTTTCTGTAGGCTGATCAGAAGATGGCTGCTCAGTAGATGATGTTGTTTCTACTTTTGTTTCAACAGGCGTATTTTTTTTCTTTATTGCCTCCTCTTTAGCTTGTTTTGCTTTCACTTCAGCATCCATTTTAGCTTTCTTCTTTTGCTCTTTAGACGCAGAAAGCTGTTGTAAATTTTTAGCAAGCTTAGCTTCTTTTTCTTTTTTCCACTTATCGTAAGTTGTATTGGCTTGCTCTTGAGTGATAGCCCCCTTATTTACACCCACTTGCAAATGTTTTTTAAACATGATACCCTGATGAGAAAAAAGAGAACGAATCGTATCGCTAGGTTGAGCGCCTTTAAGCAACCACTCAACTGCTTTTGCTTCATTCACTTCAAGAAGACCAGGTTGTTTATTAGGATTATAAATTCCTAATTTCTCAATAAAACGACCATCTCGCGGTGAACGAGAATCTGCTACAACTACATTATACTTTGCTAAATTTCGGCGTCCTGTACGCGCCAATCTGATTTTTACTGGCATAAACTTTTGTGTTTAAATTTCGGGAACCCGTCCCTTAAAAAACTAAAATTGAATGGCAAATTTAGGGTATTTTATTATAATTTACAATTTATGCTTTATTTATTATCCTTCTGATAAAAATATTTTATTATGAATAATGTGCTAAAAAAAGAATAAAATATAATGCCTTTTTGACAACAAAGCATAGATTCGGTTAGACAAGAGGCTATAAAGATAAGCACAAAAGCAACACATGCAAAATCACCATGTTTTATTCCAAGATAAAGAGGATAAAAAAAGTACAGTAAAAGCAATAAAAAACCTGGAACCCCTATACCCAGCCAGGTCTGAAGAAACTGATTATGAGCATTAAATCGTGCAATACCATCCCATAATCCAATTTCAACATAACATCGCTGAAGCGCATCCTCAGTATCACCGGTTCCGACACCTAAAAAAAAGTTGTCTCTTATTAATGAAACTGAGCATTTCCACTTCATTAATCGCAGGGTTAAACCATTAGAATTTTCATTTAAATACCCGTGGGTATCTTTATTAAAACCAAAACCTTTTATATCAGAATTCAAAACAGTACTAAATCTATCCCGAAAAGCAGGTGATCGGATAGCAAGAATAGTAACTACGGCAATCAAAGCTATTATTATTGAAAAACCTATTTTTAGAGACACATATTTTTTCTTAATTAAATAAATAAAATAAGCAAAAAGAATTAAGAAAAAAATACTTACTACTGTTCTAGATGCAAGCAAAAGCAAAAAGAAAATAAAATAAATAGTTAAAACTCCGACCACTAATTTAATTAGATTATTTTTTTTGTCTTTGGAGCCATCGAAAAACCAAGATAATAAAAAACAAATAGATAATACTATATATATAGAAAAATAAACAGGATGAAAAGCAATCGGCTCAATCAAATCATAATTAAACAAGTAGTTAAGATGGTGATAAAAAAGCGAATTGTAAACTATTTTACCTACACATAAAATAGATGTAAAAAAACAACTTACAATAAAAGTTAGAACTAATTCATTAAAGATCGTTTTGGTCAGTAAAATAGAAGACGACCCAATAATTAATGGAAGAATGAAAATTGCCATTTTTTTTTCCAGGTCAAAGTTTCCATCCTCCATATTTGAGGTATATAGAAGACCTATTATATGCAACAAATAAAATAAGACAGGGATTAAGATCCAAGTATTAAAACGAATTCTATTCCATTTTGATTTAAAATCACCTTCCGCTATCCAATTAATTACGAGCACTATAATAGCTACGCTATTAAGGTGCATATGCAAAGGCAGAGTGGCCGTTATTAAAAATAAGCAAAAAAGAGTAATGTTAGAATGGATGACTCTTCTCACGTATCAAATTTTTCTTAAAAACTTTGCCGGATTGCCAACAACAATAGTATGAGGGGCAACATCCTTCGTAACAACAGCACCAGCGCCTATAATTGCATTCTCACCTATTGTTACGCCCCCTAAAATAGTCGCACCTGAACCAATAGATGCTCCCTTTTTAACATATGTTTTTATCAACTCCCAGTCCTGCTCAGTTTGAAGTTCACCAGAACCCGTAGTAGCTCGAGGATATTTATCATTAACAAACATCACACCATGTCCAACAAACACACCATCCTCTATATGAACACCCTCACAAATAAACGTATGAGAAGAAATTTTACAATTTTTACCAACAGTTGCATTTTTTTGAATTTCAACAAAGCAACCAATCTTTGTATGATCGCCAATAGTACATCCATACAAATTAACAAATCGATAAATTTTTACTTCTTTACCTAAAACAACATCCGGTGCAATACTCTGATACAACTCCATTTTAATTATTAAAAGTTTATATTATAAATAAATTGTTTCGCCTGTCTTAATCGATTTTTGAGTAGCTTCCAATATTTTAACGACTTTCAATCCCTCTTCACCACTTGAAATAGGTTTAGTATTATTTTTAATAGAAGATATAAAATCGTCAATTAACTCTTTTAATGCTTCCACGTTATCTAGTACAGGGCTAAAGACATCACCTATCCTATAATTAATTAATTTTCTATACTCATCTTCTTTATCTTTCACATCTATACCTTTGCTATATACCTTTATTTTCTCTGAATTTTCCATATCATCATATACAATCATTTTCTTAGATCCAGCAATTAGAATCTTTCGAATTTTAACAGGGGACAACCAGTTTAAATGAAAATGCGCAATCAAATTATCACCAAAGTCAATATGAACATAAGCAATATCCTCTAAACCACTGCCGACATGGTCTGCTCCCATGGCACGAAGAGAAACAGGCTTTTTATCAAGAATATAACTCATAATAGAAAAATCATGTGGGGCTAAATCCCACACTACATTTACATCACGCTGAAATAAACCTAAATTAATCCGCACAGAATCAAAATAATAAATACTCCCTATCTCACCAGAAACAACAAGTGATTTTATTTTTTTCACCGAAGAAGTATACAAAAATGTGTGATCTACCATTACGATCCGTTTTTTTTCTTTAGCTATTTTAAGCAACTCTTCTGATTGTGCTGCAGTAGCTGTAAATGGTTTTTCTACTAAGATATGCTTATTATGTTCTAATGCTATTTTAGCTAATTTATAATGTGTATCAACAGGAGTAACAATAGCTACCGCATCTATTTCAGGATCTTTCATGATAGACATGTAATCCATAGTTGTCTGAATACCATGAAATATCCTTTTTATTTTATTAATTTGATTTTCACTCGTATCACAACATATAACCTTATCAATATTTTCATTCATGATAAAGTTTCGAACAATATTAGGACCCCAATAGCCCAATCCAATTACTCCTATATTCATATAAAATATAATTTAAGCTCCTCCTTTTCCAAATAGCATTACTGGAATTGTTTTAATTAAAATTTTTAAATCAAGCCAAGGTGTATAATTTTGATTGTAGCATACATCCATTAATACACTTTGTTCAAAGTCAACCTTACTACGCCCATACACTTGCCACATACCTGTGCAACCTGGTATACCCTTTAATCTCAATTTTTGCCAGTCTTCGTACATTTTCCATTCTTTTAAGATACAAGGTCGAGGGCCAACCAGACTCATATCACCTTTTAATACATTAAATATTTGTGGCAATTCATCCAAACTATATTTTCGAATAAATGCACCTATAGGTGTATAATTTTTTTTATTTACAATTTTTGTAGATTGACTATCCTCCATATTAGCACCTTTTATAAAATCCTCTACTGATTTATCTCTTTGCTTATCTTTATCACTATTGACCAATAGAGATCTAAATTTATAAAAATAAAAAGGTTTTCCATTCTTTCCTATACGAACATGTTTATAAATAATAGTTCCAGGAGAAGTTAGTTTAACTAATATAGCCAATACAATCAAAACCGGAGATAATAGAACAATAGCTAGGCAACTGACAAATATATCCATCGCACGTTTAATATATAGAAAAAGTTTTTCATTACTATTGGCTCTAAAATGAATCATACCAAATTGACCATATATATCAGTAGGCACCAAGTCATATAACACTTTCAAATACTCTGAACTTACTGATAGGCTCAGATTATTCTTTAAAAAAAATTTCAATATTTGAAAAAAACGGGCGCGCTCAATATTATCAATAGCTAAAATAAAAAAATCAATTTCATTACTATTAGCAATAAGTGGAGCATCTTCAATCTTACCCATCACAGGTATGCCATCTACTTCTTTATCTTTTATGCCATCATCCAAAAAACCAACTACATTTTTTACTTTAATTTTATTAGTAAACATATCTAATAGTGCTCTTCCTTTTTTACCAGCACCTATAATAACTACCTTGTTAAGAAATAAGATTTTTTTATTAAATCGCACTATAAGAAAAACAGCACTAACACGAAAAACAATGAAAACGATACATCCTACAAAATAAAAAATAGCAAAAAATGAGATCGGCATAATCGAATAATTTCTCATTAAAAGTGAGAAGATAATTATTCCACAAGTTATTATTAAAAGTGATTTTAACAACACGACTATATGTTTGCTTTTTTTATAAATATTTTGAATTTTATATAGTTCAGAATATTGAAAATATAATATAGAAAATAAAACGTAGATGACGGTTTCAAATAACCCAGGTGTTATAGCAACTACATGATAGCCAAGCCAATCTATTAACCCTAAATATAATGCTAGATGCAATACGACATTAAATAATATAATGTCTAGGAAAAACAAAATCCACTTATACTGTGGATAATTTAAGAAGAAATCTAACATCTTTAATTAAGCAGCCCTCAGTTAACTTTTTTAGATGTCAAAAGAGGTTTTTTTAAGTGATTCTAGATGGTAAATATACATAATTTTATAAATATGAAAATAAATCATATTTAACACATTTTTATCATATATTATTTGAAAAATAATTTGATTTTCTCACTTACATAAGTAATTTGATCTTCTGTCATTTCTGGAAACATAGGTAAGGACAAACATTGATCTGCCAATCTCTCAGTAATCGGGAAATCACCCTTTTTATAACCCAAATGCTTAAAACAGTTTTGTAAATGCAATGGAAGAGGATAGTGCATACCGGTACTTATTCCTTCATCTGCCAAATAAGTTTGCAGTTTATCACGATGAGCTGTTTGAATAACGTAAAGATGATAGACATGTTTAGCATAGGGCATTTCCATTGGCAAAACAATCTGAGAAACATCCTTCAAAAGATGATTATATTTATCTGCAATTGCTCTACGTTGATTTGTCCATTTTTCTAAGTACTTCATTTTGACGCCTAAAACAGCACCCTGTATGCCTTCCATACGGTAGTTATGGCCATATACTTCATGATGGTATTTTTGAGATTGGCCATGTTCACGAATCATTTTACATAGAGCTGCTAATTTCTCATCATTAGTAGTTAAAGCACCTCCTTCACCATATGCTCCTAGATTTTTACCCGGATAAAAACTAAATGAAGCAGCCAAACCCAATGTGCCTACTTTTTTACCTTTATATTCAGCCAAATGAGCTTGTGCAGCATCTTCTAATAAGTAAATTTTATGTTTATGGGCTATTTCCTGTAATGGATCCATATCAGCCGATTGTCCATATAAATGAACAGCAACAATTGCTTTTGTTTTGGACGTAATAGCTTGTTCAATCTTTTTAGGGTCTATATTATAGCTATCCGATTCACAATCTACAAAAACAGGCGTAGCTCCACATAATGTAGCCCCCCATGCTGTGGCTATAAATGTGTTGGCGGGAATAATAACTTCATCTCCTGGTTTAATACCAAGTGCCCATAACGGTAAATGATTAGCATCCGTACCTGAGCTTACAGCATAACAATATTTAGCATCATGTGCTTTAGCAAAGACCTGCTCAAAGTTGACCACTTTTTCTCCTAAAATATAGGCTGTATTATCAAGAACCTCATTAATGGCCGAGGCTATTTCATCTTTAATAGCAATATAGTTAGATTTTAAATCTAAAAATGGAACTTTCATAAAATATTATATGGATTTAATTTGTTTTTCTAATTCATTCACTAAAAATTTACACAAGATATTGCTATTTAATCGTTTTTTACTAGATAAAGGTATTTTTTTTAGTAAAATTTTATTAAAATCATTTTTAGAATTAATCTTAATTACTTTGCCAGAATTAATAAGTTCCTCTTCAACTACAGCCATTGAACCCGTAAAAATATCATAAGAAGGAACCTGCAAACAAACAGCCTCCCTGATCATACTTCCTCCTCCACTAATTATTCCATCTGAATGCCAAATTAAATTTTGGCCACTAATATGTTTAGTCAACAGATAAATATTAGGATACATATTTATTAATTCTTTTATTTTTTGAAATTGATGTTTGTATCTCGGCAAAACAACTAAAGCAATGTTTTCTTGATTTGCTAAGTAATGTATTATATCCATGTCTAATGTTTGAGAGAAGTGATCGTGATAATGAGCGTAAACAGATGACATTCTTAGAACTATAATTATTTTATCTAAAGAAATACCCTGATCTATTATTTCATCTTTATTAGGTATAAAATCATATGCATAAAGGGATTCTTTTAATTCTGGATAATTTATTCTTTTGTGTAATTTTAAAGATTTAGACTGAAGAAAATGGTCTGAAATTTGAGGAGGAACTAGTACAAAGTTAGACAATTTATTTAGCATTTTAATTTTTCCTTTCTCATAATCATACATTGTTCCATTTTTAATCCCCAATATAAAACAAGCCATCGTATGAGATCTGCTTGCAAAGCTAAATCCAAGATCAATTTTTTTAAATAGCGCAAATTTAATAAGAAGAATAGTTCTAAGAAAAAATGATAAAATTTTTCCTAATTTTTTTTTTCCATAAAAAACATCTATAAAATAAACATTAGGTAATTGATACTTACTTACAAGCTCAGGTATTTCTAAATGTTTTCGCGCAGTAATAATTACTTCAAAATAAGTATAGTTTTCTTTTATTTCATTAATAATTGAGCTAAAAAAAGGAATATCAGGAGCAGTTACTAAATCAAACCAAATTTTCTTCTTCATACTTAACTTAAAATAATTTTTACAATTTTTTTAGCAGCTGAACCATCTCCATAGGGATTATGAGATTTTGCCATTTTAATATACAGCTTTTTATTAGAAAGTAATTTATTTACTGAATTGACTATTTTCTGAGTAGATGTCCCAACAATTTTTACAGTTCCAGCTTTAACTGCTTCAGGCCGCTCTGTTACTTCTCTCATAACAAGAACAGGTTTGCCCAAACTAGGGGCTTCCTCTTGAATACCTCCACTATCTGTCAGGATTAAATATGATTTATTCATTAGATAAATAAATGGAATATAGTCTAATGGTTTCAATAGAAATATATTATTTATCCCATCTAATTCTTGCATCATTATATCTTTAACATTAGGATTCAAATGAACAGGATAAACAATGTCTACATCTATGTTTTTTTGTGCAATCAATTTCAGAGCTTGAGAAATGTTAGCAAAACCATCCCCAAAATTTTCCCTTCTATGCCCAGTCACCAAAATAATTCTTTTAGCAGAATTAAAATGATATCCAGCTAATTGAACCTGTAAAAATGCTGTTTCCCTTAATGCTTTGTTTATTTTAAATTTTTTGAGAATAAAAAAGAGTGTATCGATACCTGTATTTCCAGTTACATATATTTTATTCTTATTTATACTTTCTTTTATAAGATTATCTCTTGATATTTTAGTTGGAGCAAAATGATAAGAAGCTAAAATAGATATTAGCCTTCTATTTGCTTCTTCAGGCCAAGGAGCATATAAATTTCCGGTTCGCAAGCCAGCTTCTATATGAGCTACCATATTTTTTTTATAAAAAGAAGCCAAGCTTACAATAAAGGCAGTTGTAGTATCACCCTGAACTAAAACTAAATCAGGATTAAATTCACTTAATACTTTTTCTATATTAATCAATATAGATGAACTCAACTCAAATAAAGTTTGATTGGTTTTCATTATATTAAAATCATAATCAGGTTTAACTTCAAAAAGAGTTAAAACCTGATTAAGCATTTCCCGATGTTGACCAGTAATACATACTTTAAGATTTACTTTCTTATTTTTAGATAATTCCTTAATTAAAGGTATCATTTTTATACCTTCAGGTCTAGTTCCAAAGACGACCAATATTTTTTTATTTTTTTTCACTAAATAATTTTTTATCTAAAATTTTTTTATAAATAGAAATTAATCGATGAGAGACACTATCCATATCTAATTTATTATTTATTAAAGACTCTCTCCCCTTAATAGATGATAATTGAATTGCTTTATAAACTAAATCAGATAATATGTCAGAATCATTTACAGGACTAATATAACAACCAGTAACACTCGATATTAATTCTTTTACATTGCCCACATCAGTAGATACAACTGGAATATTACAAGCCAATGACTCTTTTACAGAATTAGGAGAACCTTCCACATCAGATGTTAGTAGATGTACAGAAGCAGCATTAAAATAATAAGGCACCTTACTTCGCTCCACATTAGTCAAAATAAGTTCAACTGCATTTAAATTATATTTCTTATTTACCAACTCAACAGTGGCCTTAAAAAGAGAGTATCTCTTTTCTGGTCTTTTTATTCCATCTCCATTGGATACAAATAATATATACGTAGCTGGAACTATGGCAATATGATTAAAAGCATTTTTTTTTTCAATTGGTTTAAAAAAATCCAAATCAACACCATTGGGAAGATAATATCCTTTTGCATTTCTAGTATTAATAGTAGGATCATCCTTTACTATAAAACCAGCACACTTTTTCAAAATTTGACTATAAAAATACCTATGTATAATTCCTTTTTTTACTTCCCAATTTTTGGGACTTAAAAAAGAAACGATAAATGGTTTTTTAACACAGCTTAATACAAAGGTGTAAGCTGAGTAGGCATGATGACAATGAATTAAATCAAATTTTTTAGAGATTCTTCTTAGTTTGTAAATTGATTTTAAATAGGCAAGATAACCTTTTTCTCTTCCATTTACAAAGAGTATTTCACATAAAACACCATTCTTCACTAAAGACTGAACCTGCTCTTTAATGAAAACTCCATAGGTTGGATACTTTTCAGTAGGATAAGCATTAGTAATATGTAAAACTTTCATTAAAAGATAAAAAACTAATAAAAGACAAATTTAGACAATTATTAAGTTTTTAGCATTTTTTTATATAAAATCTTTTCATTCATTAATCGAAACACAAATGAGCTATAAATCTATTTTGGGGGCTTAAGTAAAAAGTTAACTAATAAAGACTATTTATGATTATGCTCAATCACGTTTTTATTATAACTTAAAAAAACAGCTACAAACAATATAAATGGCAATATAAACTGTGGTGTTTCTTGCCAGTTATCAAAAACCATTAAAAACAAAAAAGCTATACAATAAATAGATAAAACAGCTCCCAAACCCCTCAAATGCATATACTGAAAATTTCTAGACTTATTAAATACACGATAAGCTATATAAAAAAATATACTCACCCAAAATAATAAACCCAGTAGACCAAACTCTGCCTTTAGTGTAATCATACCGGCAAATGGCATAGAGAGTATGGAAGATGCCCATTTTATATGATCTGCTATATCTTTAGTAAAAAGACCGGTCATGTATTTTTTAGTCCACTGAGATGAGTATGAAGGAATAAACGAAGGAAGTTTCTTAGCATCATGCTCTTTATATAACACATCATAAGCTAACGAATTAGATGCCTTGCCCCCTAACTTACCAAATCCTGTTCCAAATGTCCAAACCAGAGGATAATCATAAAACATATCAACATAAATATGTTTATAAAGAATAAATTTTTGAGATGTTTTTTCATTCTTACCAATATATCTCCCCAATTGATTATATAAAGTATAATGATTTTTTTTAAAAACAATTGAAAAATATTGATTTGCAAAAAACGGAATAAAAATCGAAAAAAACAGAGTAAAAAAAACAACAAGATACATCTTATAAAAAGGCACATCTTTAACTCTATTTATTATAATCTTTAAAAAAACAAGAAATAAAAACACAATACCTCCTAAAATAATAGAAAAAAAAGTAGCCTTTATGTCTAAAAAATAAACTATACTAACTATTATGATACCTAATGCTAAACTTTTTATACTAAACAAAGACAAAAGTTTTTTTTTCTTTTCTATAAGAGGTAAAATAATAAAAGGCAAAATAGATAAAAGAAAAAGCAAACCCATTTTATCAGTTCCACCAGTTGTTCCCTTGCCCCAATCACCAATAGCAAAGTTAGAATATTTTAAAAACTGGACTATAACAATAACCGCTTGCAATAAAATAATTTTTTTAAAAAAAAGAAAAACACGGTTAATTAAATCTTCTGTATACTGAAAGTAAGAAAAATAAATCAATGGACAGAGTATAATAAAAAAAACAACTATTCCTAAACATAGTGAAAACAAAGAAAAATCTATAAAGTTAACAACAATGGAAATACTAAGCACATACATAAATAAAATCACCACCATAAGTGTAGTCTGATTAACTTTAAACACATGCTTACCACTAAACTGCTCTAATATGATTTTAGATAAAATAAGTAACGGCAAACAAAAAAGAAAATATTCACTATCAAAAAAAGATAATGTGAGAAGCACCTTCAACTGCATCTCTACATGCTTAAAATAAAGAACCCAAAAAAAGATACAAAAACCAATCAAACAAAACACCCACTGAAAATAAGGAATTTGCAATCCTTGAGAAATACTATAAAGTGCTATAAAAAGTAGTAAGAAATAATCTATCTTGATTTTCATTTTAGTTGCTATAATTGAAATATAGTAAAAGGACATTTAACATACATTCCAAATTTAATTAAAATGCAGATTACTAACTAAATTTAAAACTAACACTATTCTTATCTCACTATCACAATAGACCTTTTTAATTGAATAGCAAATCATTAAAAGAAATAATAATTATAAGCAAATAAACAATAATAGCCCACCTTAATTTTAAATCAAAAGAATAAAGTCTTTCTGAAAAATAAATATAAAGCAAAGAACCTATACAAATTGCTAACATACCTCCTACAGCCACCCCTTTTATTCCAAAATAAAAAACCATGCAGTAATTAATTAATGCATTTAATAAAACAATAAAAAATATAATAAATGTAACATAATATGTTTTTTTCTTAGCAAGATAACCAATACCTGTAATACCAATTATACTTATAATAATAGATGACATGGATACATATGGTAATAAAGGTATTGCTTTTATATATTTTTCACCTCCAAACAACCGCACCAATGGGGATGAAAAAAATAAAAGAAATAAAAAAGTAGGCAATAGAAAGAATACAAATAAATTATATATCTTTTTATTTAGACGAGCTCCTTCAGGCGTTTGATAGTTGGCAAATAAAACAGGTTGGAAGCCTTTAGCAACTACACTCAATAAAAAATTAGGGATCTGAGCAAGTCGTGAAGCAATAGCATAAATTCCAAGTGCATATTTACCAATTAACGATAGAATGATAATTCGATCTAACATAATCATTAAATTATTAGCTAAATAACTGGGGACAAAAGGAAGAGATAATCTTATATATTCAACTAATTTAATTGAATAATAAAAATATTTTTTCCTAAAAACTAAAAACTTCCAAGCAATAATAATACTAATCAAAAACCCTATTCCATTCCCTAAAACTAATCCCAAAATATAATTATGAATATTTGCTTCTTTGCTTACTAATAAAAAACCAAGGCCTACTCCAAATACTGTACCAAAAAAACTTATTAAAGCAGCTTGTTTAGCTTTTCCTAACCAACGAACAAAATTAAAAACAATATAAGTAAAATAAGTAAATAACAAATAAAGAAAGGTGAGATGAAATAATAATAAAGAAGAGAATAAATAAGATAAAAAAAAATAAAAAAAGATATATCCAACCAACCAAAGAAAAAAAATAAGAATTACACTTATAAATAAAGACCTCGTAAAAAGATAATCAACTAAATGTCTTTCACACTCTTTATCTACTATAAAAACAGCTATACCTGAATCCATTCCTAGTCCTACTAAAGTAGTAAGAAGTCCTGTAGAAATAAGGAAAAACTCATACTGACCATATTCTTCTACTGAAATAATCCGTATTAAAAAAGGAATTATTAAAATATTGACTATTTTAACACCTGATTGAGACAAGAAATAAAATCCACTATCTCCTACTGCTTTTTTAAATAAACTACTTTTAAATAAAGACATTAATTAAACCTATTTCTCAGATATAATACGTATATATTCTTTTATCGAATTATCGATTGCATATGTCTTTAGCCATTTATGCCCCTCTGATCCAATAGCCTCATATTTTACCTTATTATTTATATAATCAAAAAAAGAATTTGCAACATCTGTTTCAGAAAATACATTAATCATAGGATAAAGCTCTTTATAAAAATCAGTATACAAATGATCTTCTCTATATCCCATAAAAGGCTTGGACATTGTTAATGCTTCATATACTACCCCATAAGTTAGCCAACTCATCCCTAGCTCACCTACACAAATATCGGCACAATAAAGACCAGACATAATATCTTTTCTAGATAGTTTAGGAAACCATTGAATATGATTTTCAATATTTAAATCCTGAATAAGTTTTTTAGTTTCAGCGACATCGCTTCCATACTCAAAAAGTATCAAACACGATTTAATACTTTTATTAGCTTTCACAAAATCAGCAAATCCCTTTATAATTTTATCATTACCTTTATAACTCAATGGGTTAGGTATATTTTTCCATATCAGTCGTGATTGATGAAAAACAACAAAGTCATTATTTTTTCTAATTAGATTAAATCTACTAGAATATTCGCTTGAATATTTTTTAATATTAGAATCGGTATACTGGGGTAAATAAACCATAGGGACACCAGAATATAATCTTTTTGCTTTAATTTTAAGAGACAAAAAAAGATCCTCTAATTCTGGATTAGTTGAGAAAGAATTAATAAATCTACTATTTACAATTCCTAACCTTTGAGCGCGAGAAACAAATATTGAGACTATTAGCCTTTTAAAATTTGTTATTTTAAAAAAGGGTATATCATATATATCAGCTCCATAAGGTACAAAAATATCTAAAGAGCGACCTGCTTTCCTCAAAAAGGCAGGAGCTAGCCCACAACCAATAATAAAATCATAACCTTTTAAATCTTCTACTATTTTTTTTCTACTCAACATTATAAAACTTCGTCGATCGCCCCATGAAAGCTGCTTAGTATATAATTTATACTCATCATTATAAGAATCAGCCGAGGGATGGAAATGATCAAAATCATTATTAAATAATAATAACTCGGCATCAATATGATTATCTCTTAAATATCTAACGAGATTAAAAAAATTATTATTCATATTGCCAATACAGGCTACTTTCATAAAATAGTTAGTTATAGTTAATTTAAATTATTAATAAGCAATTTTTTATCTGGAAAGTTCACCAGTACTCCTAAATCTTTCCCTTGATAAACCACCATGTTTCCCAAAGCAACAGCAGATGCACCTGCCTTTTTTACTGCTTCGCCAATATGCTCTATCTTTCCTGCACCTCCATGTGCAATTACAGGAATTTTGACAACTGAAGTTATTTTGCTAATTAATTCTAAATCATATCCAGACCATGTTCCCTCTTTATCTATTGAAGTGATTAATAATTCACCAGCACCTCTTTCTTCCACCTCTTTAGCCCACTCAACAGGATCTAACTTATGTTTTTTCTTACCTCCATATGTATAAACTTCATATTTATCCCAAAAATTTTTCTTTGCATCAATCGATACAATCACACTTTGACTACCTGATAAATTAGCTAACTCAGTAATAAAAGATGGATTTTCAAGAGCATAAGAATTAATGGCTATTTTTTCTAGCCCAATAGATAATATTTTTTTAGCGTCTTCTGAATTTTTAATACCACCGCCATAAGCCAAAGGCATAAAACACTCATTAGCTATATCTGCCAATAAATCAAAATTAGGTTTTCTATTTTCTCTAGTAGCTGCAATATCTAAAAAAATCAATTCCTCTACTTCCAGTTCATTAAAAATACGAACGGTATTAATTGGATCTCCAATATAACTATATTTATCAAACTTAATTGTTTTAACTAAACTTTCGTTTTGTAATAAAAGACAAGGAATGACACGTGTTTTAAGCATATCTATGCAAAAGTAATAGCTAAAATAATTTATTAAAGTTATCAAAAAGTTTCATACCAAATTTATGGCTTTTTTCAGGATGGAATTGTGCGCCCATGATATTGTCTTTTTGAATAGCCGAGTCAAATTCTATTCCATAGTTGGTTTTTAAAATAGAATTTTCTTCTTTTAAACATTTTACATAGTAAGAATGAACAAAATAAAAACTAGTATCAGATTCAAAATTTTCTGTTAAAAGACTTTGATTGCTTTGCTTAACTAAATTCCATCCCATATGTGGAATTTTTAAATGATCTGGAATTTGCGATTTAAACGCATGGGTTTTAGCAGGTATCCACCCTAATCCAGGCAATTTTCCTTCTTCACTCGCTTCAGTTAAAAGTTGCATACCCAAACAAATACCTAAAATAGGGATTTTATCTTCATGTGCTTTTTTATTTAATACATCTAGGAAATTCATATCCAATATACGTTGCATAGCTGTATCAAATGCACCTACTCCTGGCAACAAGAGTTTTTCTGCATCTTTAATTTGTTGCAAATTAGAAGTAATAATAGAATTCGCTCCTACTCGCTTAAACATATTTAGGATGGATCCTAAATTTCCAATTCCATAATCTACAATAACAATTGGCTTCATTACATCTCTGATTTAGATGTATACTTAATATAAAAACTCATAGGTACTAAGTTAGCTTTGGCTAAAATATAGAAAAGAGGTCTGAGTCTTTCAAATCGTTTTTTATATGTTTTATAATCGCGGTACGATTTAGGAGGCCTACTCATAATTTCTTCAAACTCCTGATCTGAAAAATCTAACCTTTTTTTGAAATAGGCTACTAATTCAGATTCCATATGTGGGGGCTCGCTATATATCCTTAATGCTTCTTCTCTTGTTATAAATCCATTCCGAGCCAATGCAGAAAGCGAATTATTGCGTTGGTCTATTTTAAATTTTTGAGGAAGATAATAGCTATGCATAAATGCTGACATCCTATTTTCAAGATGATGGCCTCCATAGTATTGCCAATCATATTTTTCTTGTAAAAGTTTTATAGCTTCTGCTTTTGTATAATTAATATACCAATAGGGTCTAATTTTTTTTATTCTTTTGAATAAAGTCCACTTCATAAAGGATTTAAAATCCATTAAAGGATAACTTCTCATTTTAAGTTTACCAAATTTTTTATGAATATCTTTTATATACATTCCATCAAAATACATAGTACTAAGTGGAGAAACACCCTCTTGCATAAACGAATGCCCTTCTAATATATATTTAATCTTATATTTAGATGCAACTCTATAATGTGTTTCTGCAAAACCCAAATCAGTAGGTGCATCTATTTCTGGAACTCCAGCAAAAAAGAAACTTTTAAAAATATCATCCGATTCTTTATTATCAACTACGTGTGTGTATAAATCGATATTAAGTTTCGATAAAGTTTTACGTATATTTTCAGTAGCGATAGAAGAATTCCATGTATTATCATAATGCACAGCTATTGGGCGTAATCCTAACTCTACACAATAATGTATCATATAAGACGAATCCACACCTCCACTAACTCCCACAACACAATCATATTTTTTTCCTTTTCCATCTTTTTTAATTTGCTCTACGATTTTTAGAAAGTTTTTTTCACCTTCTTCAGAGCCTGTCTGATATTGATCTTTAAGAGAATCCGATAATTTACAATAATTACAAATTCCATTTTCATCAAATGAAATTTTGGGAACTCTACTATCATAAATACATCTTGTACAAATTTTCATATTCCAACTATATAAGTCTTTTTCTAATTGAATTTATAAATTTCGATGGTCTATCTCTTTCGTTATTATATTCTACTTCTAAAATCTTTATTTTCCCTTTTCCACATATAACCTCAACACTTCCATCTGTATTGATTTTAGAAACTTGTCCAGGAATAGCTAAATATTGTTCTTCATCTTGTAGTAAAGATGCTCTCCAAATTAATAATTTATTATCTTCAAA
Source organism: uncultured Cytophagales bacterium (assembly GCA_964418605.1). Taxonomy (GTDB): domain Bacteria; phylum Bacteroidota; class Bacteroidia; order Cytophagales; family Cyclobacteriaceae; genus CAYQLY01. Next base: position 169,252 of record CAYQLY010000001.1, on the reverse strand, counting down.
TTGACAAAACGATCCAGAAAAAGGTTCACTACTTGCATTAATTAATCGAACAATAGCTAAATTTGAATCATACCAATTTATTTTGCCATCTTCAGGCCTTCTAGGATAACATCGTAAAGCATCTGATGGATTTTTCGATTGTTTTTCAAGATAATAAGTTGAATCATTAGAAAGATTTTTAACAGAATCAAACATAAGTAATGGAATTTCTTTTTCCATCCAGTCGTATACTTCACCGACTCTCGTTTGATCTATAACATCAAAATAACTTCTTGCTATAATATCACCTGAATCCAATTCTCCACCTATCATTTTATGAATACACAAACCTATACGAGATTCACCATTGATAATAGCCCAAGCTTGACAAGCGTTTCCCCTATATCTTGGTAAATCTCCACCATGTGCATTTAATATTCCTAAAGGAAATAAATCAATTACTTCTTGAGCTATTATGCCTGAATAATTAATACTAACCGCTAAAGGAATCTCTCCCATTTGTTTTATTTTATCAATAATATCAGGTTGATTAATCATAGGAGTCTGGATAAATTTTGACCCTAGTTGATCAGCCAATTCTCGGTAATCTTTAGCTTTAATTTTATATTCAGGAGCTTCTTTAGCTGTAATAATTAAAGGTATATTAAATCCAGACTTCAATAATAATTGAGCTGTATTATATAAAAGCTCACTTCTTCCTATAATAGCAACTGGGAACACCTTTTACTTATTTATTTTTTTACATAAAACTTCATATACAGCTGGTAGCCCATATTTTTCGGATGGGAAAAAACTATTTACGATATTATTCTTAGTCAAATTAATTAGACCATCGCCTTCAATTGCAACAACTTCAAAACCTAAATCACTTAAATCTTTTTTTACAATTTCTTTTGGAATAAGTAAGCTATCACGATGATCTACTTGAATAAAATTATTGGTTGCATAATATTGAAGCGTATTTTTTATAGTATCAATTGCCCATTGCCTGGATGAAAAATCAGAAGCTGAATTATGTTGATCAATTATGTTATAAATAAACCATCCTAAATCTGCAGCATTAAAATAGAGATAGCCACCCACTTTTAATACTCTATAAAATTCTTTTAGTATTTTTCTATAAGGCCCTAACGTAATAGCATTATAAGAGAATATAGCATCAAAATACCCATCTTCATAAGGAATCGATTCCATAGAACAAGTCTCAAACTTAACATTATCTAAAGACATTTCAGAAGCGATATCTTGGACTACTTTTATGCGAAAGGAATCAGCATCAGTACCTATTACCTTTTTATTAAATTTAGAAAATGCAATTGACCATTGGCCAAATCCACAACCTGCATCTAAAATACAATCTTTGTTAATAAAATCGATAGCCTTTATTCTATTTTCGTATTTTTCTAAATCTCCATTATTATATACTCTTTTAAAAAAATTAATATCATTATCGCTTTCAAATTTATTATAGGAAACGACTTTGTTTATTACTTCACTTAATTTCATATGTATATTATTTATGTGTATTATCTTAGTATACTGGCTGAATCAAATTAGATACTTTATTTTGTTTTAGCAATTGGCCAACCTTAAATCCTGCGGTCTGCAAATTTAAAATTGGAAGTAAACCCACATGACCTAAAGTACAGGTCATCACATTTGGATATCCTTTCTTATCAGGATACACATTTATATTATTTCTTTTAAGAATTTCGTTATCGATATCTCCATACAAATGAACTACTCCAAAAGAATTATTTTTTTTTATCAATTCATCTAGCGCCATAAATCCTTTGGGGCCAAAATAGGATCTTTTTTCATTATAATCGCAAATATACAAAAAATCAATTTTATCAATATCAGATAATAGTAATGAATAATCATTATAAATATTTACATTAGCAGCTTTTGCATCTTTAAATGCATTAAAAGATACTTTTCCAAAGTCATCATTAGACCATACAGCAATATTATTTTGATAAACCTCATATCCTGCTTCATTAGCTAATTTCACAGCTAAAGCTCCACATGCTCCAAATACATTAATATCAGAATTACTTTCCGAAGTACCTGCTACTTTAATTTGATTCTTTTTACAAAATTCAATATCAATATCTTCTTGCCTAAGTTCCCATAGTTCGTACATCAACGGTATTACTGCATTTAACTTAACATGTTTTAAAAAATCAGCATTCAATGGTCTTAAAAAACCTGAATTAGTTATTATATCAGCTTCTGCAATCTGACTGATAGGTTTATCGTTAATCGTTATTGAAATCTTATCGTTAAGAGATAGAGCTTTAGCAATATTCATGCATTTTTCTTTTATTTCTTTTCCAGATCCATATTGAGAATCTCTCGTCCACGCATAAACATACTTTGCATTAGCAAGTGCTGCGATAATAGGAGTATAATTATAATAATTACTTCCTACCTCTGTCAATATAATGTAATCAGTTAAATTTAAAGACAGCTTATTTATCGCATTAGAAATAATTTTTATTGCTCTATTTGATTTATAATCTAACACTATTTTCTATAATTAAAAACAAATTCCACTAACTTATCTTTTCATTATTTAAGAATAATCTACACCACCATTCAAAACACATTAAAGACCAAAGTAATAATCGGTGATTGATGCGGTGATTAATATGTTCATCTACAATTTTACGAATATAATCGGGATTAATAAACTCAGCAGATGCTGTTTTTTTACTTAACAATAAATTTTTGACATAATTCGCATTTTCTCCCCGATACCAAGATTCATCTGGTGCTGAAAATCCTTGTTTTTTTCGTTTAATAATTTTTTCAGGTAAAAACTCCATCATGGCTTTTCGTAACACACTTTTCCCATCGTCAAATTCCTGATACAGATGGCGTTTATTTCTAAACTCATTTTCATCAATGCGTTTCATTTTTTCTAGATTACCTAATTTATGTTTCAATGGTATTTTTTGAGCAAAATTAACCAAATCATTATCTAGAAAAGGAAAGCGTTCTTCTAATCCATTGGCCATTGAAAGTTTATCTCCTACTAAAAGTAATCCAGGTAAGAAAGTTTTAATTTCAAAATACAAACTATTTTGAATATGATGTTCAGGAGTATCATATGATAAATGAGAGTTAAACGTAAACACTCGTTCAAAAACTTCTCGAGGTTCTTTTAACTGAATTTGACTAAAAACAGAGGGTTGAAAAAGGTGTTTTTTATCCTCATCAGAGACTAAGCGTTGCCAAAATCCATAATAGTTATCGAAAAATTCTTGCTGATTCAACGAATGATGAACTCGGTAATAACGCCATGGATATCCACCAAATAATTCATCCCCACCTGTACCTTGTAAACATACCTTTACAAATTTAGATGCGAGCCGACTGATATAATAATTCGGATAACTCATCCCCACTTTTAAATCCTCCAAATGCCAAACTACTCGAGGTAATGACCAGGCTAAATCACCTGCATTAATGACTTGTTCATAATGTTCAGTCTTAAAAGCATTCGCCATCAATTCAGCATCTAAACGTTCATCGAAACTTGCTTCTAATCCATCTACTTCGGACAATTCAAATCCAGCTGTAAACGTAGCTAATCGACGTACATGTTTACTGGCCAAAGAAGTAATAGAACCAGAATCCATTCCTCCCGATAAATAACTTCCTACAGGAACATCTGCAATCATTTGTTTAGATACAGCATTATGCAACAATCTTTTTGTTTCTTGCTTTGCATCTTCAAAAGTCATGCTTTCATCAGGTGAGCTAAAATCATAATCCCACCAGGAATGATGCTTAATATCTTTATCTCCTAATTCTATTTTAACGGTATTGGCGGGTGGAAGAAGAAATACATCTTTAAATAAAGTATGGTAGCGAAATAAATTTTGAAAAGTAAAATATTCATTTAACGCAGATACATTCACTTCCACACGATGCTCTGGATGTTTGATGATCGATTTTATTTCAGAAGCAAAAACAAGTGTTCTGCCTTTTAACCAATAATACAAGGGTTTTATGCCATACCGGTCGCGGCTTAAAAAAAGTTGTTTCGTTTTTCTATTCCAAGCTACAATGGCAAACATGCCATCCAATCTTTCTAGAAAATTGATACCATAGAGTGCAAGCCCTTCTACAATTACTTCTGTATCTGTAGTAGTGATAAATTCAGACCCTTTTGATTTTAATTCTAATTTCAATTCTAAAAAATTATAAATACAGCCATTAAATACAAGCACCCATTCTTGGTTTTTAGATTGCATAGGTTGACTTCCACGAGGAGATGTATCCAAAATAGCCAGTCGGCGATGACCTAATCCAATATAATCTTCTACAAAAACACCTTCACCATCGGGACCACGATGTGAAATAGCAACAGCAAGAGACTGAATTAATGATAAATCTACCGGATCTCCATCGAGATGAAAGACGCCTACTAAACCACACATTTAATTTTTTACTAATTTAAACGCTAAATTATGATATTTTCCGGTCATTCGGAGTATATATATGCCATTAGCTAAATCTGGCGATATGTTAAATATATAATTACCCGCTTCATCTTTCTTATTAATTATTACTGAAAACATCCTCTTCAAATCCATAGATATTAAGTCTAAAGCAATAATATCCGAATTATTATCTCTTAAACTTATATTTAAATTACCATATTGGAAGTATGCACTATATAATGATTCATAAATAGGAAAATCGATTGATTTGGCCTCAGAAATAGTACTTGAACTTAAAGACATGGAATTTATGTCACTAGTATTAATAGCATTAATACTAGTATCTGTATTAATGCTAATACCTACGTATGTACCAGTATTACTTGTGTCTGATAAAATGGTTTGAACGGGTAAATAATAAATAGCCTGAATACTATCCGACAAAGCACTTATGCCACTTGCTGTGATTACTTTTACTCGATAGTAACCAGATTCTGTCACAAAATAATGATTAGTAGAATCTTGCAAAGGGATACTATCATTATCATTCTTATACCATATATATTTATAGCCTGGCTGATAATCTGTAACTATTTGATTTTGATAATCTACTAATTTTAATATAGGCTTAGGACGTAGAATATCTACGATGAAATTTTCTACTTTTGGTTGTGGATAGGTATGTCCAAAAAGATCACTTGAAAATAATGCATTATCAACTCCTGAAAAAAATGTCTTCGTAATATGAGAATAAGCCTCAAGTTTATAAAAGTCACCTTCTAACATGCCATATGTAAACAAGTAAGTTGTTTTATGAGACTTAATTATATTTTTAATTTTTTCAGCACTATAATATTGGGATAAACCAGGTATAACAATTTGTGCTTGACTACTCCAATCTAGCTGATCAAATAAAATCGAGTAGCCTGAGGCTACTACGCAAGCAGTTGGCTCTGTTTGTAAAGCAATTAATAAAGCAGCTGAGGCACCTTGTGAACATCCCAATATAACTACTTTACGATACCTGCTTTTTAATTCTTTGGCTACAGCAATTGCTTGTGTTATATAATAAGCGGAATAAGAATATCCTCTATTTAAAATATAATTGATGTACCCATATACATTTAATTTATAATTATTGGAATACCAAGCCAAAAAATCTTCATTAGGTTTAACAAAAACATAGGTATCTCCATATTTAATAGTATGGTTAGAAATATCGCCTTGATAATTATCTTGTATACCTTTATATATATCTATCGACTGATTAAGTCCACTACCTGGAATTATTAAAAAAGCTACAGAATCTTCAGTTACCAAACCTTGTTTAAAGTAACAATATGCTTTATACTGACGTTGACTAATTGAAAAATTAGAATAGTAAATAGAGTCTTTTATACTATATACATAATTACTGATCAACGAATCGGCATGAAAATATTCGTAAGGTGTAATATCAATAGATAATAATCTCGAATTTAAATCTGCACTCGTTTGAATCTCCGGATATATTTGCTGAGCAATTATACGATCTGTAAAAATATAAGGAAAAATAGATGTACTGATATCTTGAGCTTTGCCTTTATTTATAAAAAACAACAGCAAACAAACACTGAGTAGTTTAATAACATATCTCCGAAATAAAAAAAAGTCAATCATAAATCATATAACTAGGTATTCTAACTTCAACGAAAAGAATACAAAAAAGTTTAACGAACTTTAGTAATATGATCCACCACATACTGAAAATCTTCCTCACTCATTTTATTGTGCAAAGGAATAGACATTGAATATTGGTCACATGAAAGCGCTCCAGGATAATTGGATGGCTTAATAGAATATTTTTTTGCGTAAAAATCTAACATATGAACAGCGTGTGTTCCTGGCCTTGTGCTGATTCCATTTTGTTGTAGATATTCCATAATATCATTTCTTTTTTTAGGTGATTTTTTCTCATCTATAAAAAGAACATAGGACTGCCATCCATGTTTATAATTTTTAGGAACTTGAGGAGTTCTTAACCATTCAATAGAGCTTAATTCCTTTGTATAAAAATCAGCCCATTTCTGTCTTTCATTAATAAATTGGTCTAATTTCTTAAACTGGACCACGCCAACAGCACCCTGCAAATCAGTCATTCGGTAATTAAATCCCATTACTTCAAATCCAGGAAGTATGTAAGGTTTAGGACCTTTATGACGTTGCTCTTCAGAAATAGAAGCTCCATGATTTCGAAGTACATCCATATAAGCAGCCATTTCATCGTTATTTGTGGTAAGTATACCTCCTTCTCCTGTGGTTACTGATTTTCTTGGATGAAGCGAGAAACAGCCTACATCACCTAAGCTTCCGGCTGGTTTTCCGTTTAATTCCGATCCTGCAGCACAAGCTGCGTCTTCTACAATTTTAAGATGAGGAAATTCAGCTTTAATAGCTTCTACATCTGCACATAATCCGAATAAATGAACTGGAATAATAGCTTTTGTTTTTTTTGTTATTTTCTCTTTAATCTTTTTAAGATCAATATTAAAAGTAAGGGGATCTACATCTACAAAAACAGGGACTGCATTGCAATATAAAACAGCATTAGCTGTTGCTACCCAAGTAAAAGCAGGAACCAATACTTCGTCGCCTGGCTCTACACCACAAGCAAGTAAAGCTATATGCAAAGCGGTTGTACAGTTAGATACAGCTATCGCATGTTTTACTTGATGGCGTTCAGCAAATAATTTTTGAAGTTCATTTACTTTAGGGCCTTGCGTAAGCCATCCACTAAAAATAGGTTCTTTCAAAGCTTCCCATTCCTCTTGCCCCATACTTGGCAACGAAATAGGAATTGTTCTTTTTTTATTTTGATCTGACATAAGATATAAGATGAATAAATTATTTTTTAGAATCTCTCCACGAGATAAGTTTAGTTAAACCCTGCTCTAAGTTATATTTATATTTAAATCCTAACTCTTTTTCTGCTTTTTCAGTAGAACCTATTCGATTTTGAACGAGCTGTCGCGCATCATCCTCGCTATAGGGTTTATAAATAACTTTCAAATTAGATTTCTTTAATTTTAAAATGGTATCACACAAGTTTTTTATGGTGGTTTGCACACCTGTACCCACATTATAATATCCAAAGTTGATATCACTTCTTAATGCAGATACATTTGAACGTGCGACATCTTCTACATAGATAAAATCATAAGCTTGTGATCCGTCTCCATTGATAATAGGTTGTTCATTCGCATCTATTTTATTTAACATTATAGGAACTACGCCACTATATACAGCATGTTGATCTTGACCTGGACCATAAACATTCATATACCTCAAACCAACAATAGATAATCCATAGCGATCATGAAAGGCTGTACACATGGCTTCGCCAGCTATTTTAGTAGCTCCATAAAAATTTTTATTGTTAAAAGGATGATTTTCTGTCATTGGGACTTCTACCGCATCTCCATACACAGAAGCGGAGGAAGAATAAATCAATTTTTTAACTTTATTTTTAATACAAGCTTCTAGAACATTAAACGTTCCAGCAATATTAACATCGAAAGCTGTACGCGGATAATCTTTACAATGTAAAAGCCACATGGCAGAAAGATGAAAAACATAATCAACACCTTTCATAGCATCATTAAGAATATCTACTTCCCGAATATCTCCTCCTATTGGATAAACATAACATCTTGTATCTGCAAGATGAGATGCGATATTTTCCATTTTGCCACGTGCAAAATTATCATAGATGATTACCTCCCCAGCACCTTCTTTTAAAAGCTCACCAACTACAAATCCACCAATAAAACCCGCGCCACCTATGACTAATACTTTTTTACCTTTTAAATCCATTCTTAGTTATAATTTTAAGTAGCAAATATACTGATTATTTAGGAGCTAGAATACAATAAAAAAACTTCTTGATTTATTCTTTCACACAAAAGCCATTAACAAGTTTATATACTTGACCGGTGTCCTTACAAACAGCTTTAGAATTAGAATCAAAATGCAATCGATTACCAAATTCGCTCATCCAGCCAATTTGCTTCGAAGGATTTCCAACGACTAGCGCATACGCAGGAATATCTTTCGTAACAACTGCACCAGCTCCAATGAAGGCGTACTCACCAATAGTTATACCACATACAATGGTGGCATTAGCTCCGATGGTGGCTCCTTTTTTAACACGTGTTTTGGCATATTCTGCTTTTCGACTTACCGCACTTCGAGGATTAATCACATTCGTAAAGACCATAGATGGCCCAAGAAATACATCATCTTCGCAAATAACACCTGTATATACCGACACATTATTTTGAATTCTCACATTATTACCAAGAATAACATCTGATGATACGACTACATTTTGACCGATATTGCATCGTTCGCCAATTTTACAATGCGACATGATATGTGAAAAATGCCAAATTTTTGTTCCATTGCCTATTTGACATGGCTCGTCAACATAACTGCTTTCGTGAATAAATATATCTTTATTACTCATAATCAAGATTACTTAAAGTAAGATAATACAGTGGTAGAAATAAAATGAAGTTGCTCTTCATCCAATTCTGTATGCATGGGCAAAGATAAAACTGAATTGCAAAGCATTTCAGAAACAGGAAAAGAACCTTTGGTATAGTGATCGGTTTGATAGGCTTTTTGCAAATGCAATGGTATCGGATAGTAAATCATACTAGGCACTTTTTTACTTTCTAGAAATTTTTTAAGATCATCTCTATTAGCATCTTTTATAATTACCGTATACTGATGATAAACATGAGTAGATTTTTTTTCCTTATATGGTGGAATGATATGCGGGTGATTATCAAATACTTTATCATAATGCAAGGCAGCCTGCTGTCTTTTTTCAATATATGTTTTTAATCGTTTTAGTTTAACCAGCAATATAGCTGCTTGCAATGTATCTAATCTACTATTAACTCCAATAACATCATGATGATACTTAATAGATTGACCATGACTAGCAATCATTCGTATTTTTTTTGCCAAATCATCTTCATTAGTAAATATAGCACCTCCATCACCATAACAGCCTAAATTCTTAGATGGAAAAAAAGAAGTAGCTCCTGCGATACCCATTGTACCTGCATGTTTTTTTTGACTCCCAAGCTGATATACTGAACCAATAGCTTGCGCTACATCTTCAATAACTTGCAAACCATGCTGATCTGCAATTTGTAAAATAGCATCCATATCAGCGCATTGTCCAAATAAATGAACAGGTACAACGCCAACTGTTTTTGATGTGATTGCTTTTTTGAATTGATCCGTATCTAAATTAAATGTATGAGGATTTACATCTATCAAAACAGGTTTAAGGTGAAGCAAGGCAATAACTTCTGCTGTCGCAACATAGGTAAATGTAGGCACAATAACTTCATCGCCAGGTTGAAAATCTAAAGCCATCATAATAAGCTGCAATGCATCTGTTCCATTGGCACAACCAATCACATGCTTAGCTTGATTATAAGTTGCCAGTTCTTTTTCAAATTGAGCAACTTGAGGGCCTTGTATAAAGGCAGATGCATAAATCACCTCTTGCATGGCTTGAAGAACTTCATCTTTGATAGACTCATATTGCTTTTTTAAGTCTACCATCTGAATGGGGGTGTTTATCATACACGTATTTTTTTCAAAAGTATAGAAAACCTAAATCATTTTAAAAGTTTCTGAAGCTTTTCTATTGAAAACTGAATAGCAGGCGTGTGAATAGCATTCTTGATATTTTCTTTTTCACGAGTTGTTAATCTCCAACTTAACGAGGCTTTCTCTTCATTTGGTTTTTTTAACTTATGATTAAGCAGATTAGATTGACCAGGCTCATATTCAAAATCAACACGATAAATTTGTTTAAAAGAAGCTTGAAGATATTCGACACTATTGTCATTCATAATATCTTGTAAACGATCCCAGTTACTATATAAACTACCAATCGGTGAAAGAATATTTTGAAACAACGATTTTCTTTGATCAGTAAAATCAACCGAATGGTCTTTTTCTGAATCACGTATAGATACAAGCACAATGCCACTTGTATTTTTTTTCAACCAATCTTTAAACACATATGCAAATCGAACAGCATCGTTTACTCCAAAGTTATCTGAAAAGCCGGAGTCCATAATTTTAATTTCAGGAATAGAAGGTAGCCCAATATTTGGTGTAACATATGGAAATGTAGCATTCATCCTTAATACAGTAAGAAATCTTACATGCTCTGCATTTTGATCTTTAAAAAAACGTGTAAATTCTACACCTTTTATTTTATGCCCAAACTCATACTTATAATAAACACCAGGAACACACATGTATGAAATAGACTGGGGGGAAATATATAATTTTCTACCATCATTAATAATTGTAGCTGAAGATAAAATTAGTGGAATAATAGCTTTAGCTTCAGGTTCTTTATAATAAGACAATGGTTTATCTAATATAAAATCTGTATTTTGATTTAGCTGTCTTTCAAATGTATAACCCCTATCTTTATTATACTTAAATCCTTGATAAACAAATTTTTTAAAATTAGTAATCGGATTATTAACAGCCATATTAAATACAACAGGATTTAATATGTCACGTGCAATATGAGAAGTATATACATCACTCCATGGATTAATGGAATGATCTGACAGGCTTCTCAAATATAGTTCTCTAAAATAACTAGCACCTATCATACCTCCCGACGCGCCTGTAATCAAAAAAGTATGTTGAAAAAATTTTCCTTTCAGTATGCTATCCACTTTTTGAATAATATTAAGTGTCCACAACGCCGAACGTTCTCCTCCACCGCTTACGCATAGAAAAATAATCTTAGGTTTTTTACTTCCGATTTTTTCTCTCCACTTATTTAATATCTTAACAGTCTCTATTGTATCTCTTACATAGTTTTTTTGATCAACATATTTTTTAAGTTGTTTTGAAGAATATAAAGGCCTTGTAGTATGATAGTTGAGACCAAACGCCTCATGTTTACTAGAAATAATACTATACTTAAATAAAATATTAGCAAGTATGATAATCCCTATCATCACGGTTGTAGCCCACCCTCTCAACCAATAAACAAGCGGACCAGTCATCATAATAAAAATGGTAAATACCAGTATTACACTTGCAGCTGCAGGAATTTGAAATGCAGAGGTATCTCGAAAGGCACTCAGTATGAAAACAAAAATAAAAAACAACACAGCAATAACAACGGCATTTAAATGATAATAATCAAAAGCCCTAATGACTAATTCTTTATCATAATCTTGATAGGAGTCTGTTTGTTTTATTTTTAACTTTGTGGTAAGGTAATTATCGACCCTGATTTTTCTTCTCGAAGCAAGACTGATGCGGCTGATAATAGTGGCTTTATTAATACTGGTTCTTCGTAAACGTCGATCAAATTTATTAGCTAGTCTTTTAAAATAAGATCTATTAGTTAAATTGAAATAAAGAAAAAATAAAACTAAAATAAAAATAAGACCTATTAAAAAAGCACCTATTTTTAAACTAACCGTATATAATGAATTATATTCATAATCCAACTGAAATCCAATGAAGCTTACCATATAAAATACAATATAGGTTAATGGTATTACAGCATTATTAATACAGTATTGTAAAAGTGGTTTTGATACCACACTTAAAAAAGCAAACCGATAGCTATCTAATATAAAACACGTAATATTAAATGCCATGATAAATAGCCCAATGGCAATACCAATAATAAAAAAACTCCAAGGGGTGACTTTGCCTAAATACTCAGGATCTAAAAAAAGATAAGGAATCCCAAATAGTTTTCCAATAAGACCTGTAGTGGATCCAAATAAAAGAAACCAATACAATAATAAAAGTTGATTCTTTTTAAGGTTATAAATAAGGAGCTGAACAGGAAATGAATAAACTATAGATTTCAACATAATAATACCTACAGCTGCAAAAGTAAACCAAATAACTGAGCTACATCAATATGGTCTTGCATTTTTACCTTCCATATAATAAATAAACGCTTGATTGGCTACACGATTCCCCCCAGGAGTAGGGTAATCTCCTGTAAAATACCAATCTCCTGTATGGCTAGGGCAAGCCTTATGCAAATTTTTAACTTTCTGATAAATGACTTTAACTTCTGCTTTAATATCAGGGGTTCTAATAATCTCTGCTATTTTTTGAGATAGTTCTTTAGCTGTAAAAGGCTCATATAGCTTCTTTACATAATTTTCAACTTGACCTTTTATAGATTGACTCTTTATACATAACTCATATATATCTTTCAATAGATGTTCCTGACCCGTTTGACGAACCAATGCAACAACAGCTTGAAACGCAATAAAATCATTCATTTTAGACATATCTATACCATAGCAATCTGGATAGCGAATTTGAGGTGCTGAAGAGACAATCACTATTTCTTTAGGCGAAAGCCTATCCAACATTTTTAGAATACTTTTTTGCAATGTCGTGCCACGCACAATAGAATCATCAACTACTACAATAGTGTCTTTTTCTTTACGAACAACTTCATACGCCACATCATACACATGAGCTACCAGCTCTGCTCTTCCTTGTTCTTGGGTAATAAATGTACGAAGCTTAATATCTTTATGAATAAGTTTCTCTACACGCGGACGATGAGACAACACTTGACGAAGAATCTCATCTTCAAGTTTTCCTTCTGTAATGACTTTACGTCGAATATCTACTAAATAATTTTCAACTGCTTGTAACATCCCTAAAAAAGCAGTTTCAGCTGTATTTGGTATATATGAAAAAACAGTATTCTCAATATCATAACGTATCGCTTTCAAAACTTGTGGACACAATAAGGACCCTAATAATTTACGTTCATGATAAATATCTGGATCTGTACCTCTAGAAAAGTAGATACGCTCAAATGAACAAGAGCGTTTTTCAATCGGTGGAATAACAGGGGATAAATAAAAGTCCCCTTTCTTGGTAATAATAAGTGCGCTACCTGGCTCTATCTCTTTTATCTCAGAATACTGCACATTAAAAGCTGTTTTAATAGCAGGTTTTTCGCTAGCCACCACTACTACTTCATCATCAGCATAATAATAAGCAGGACGAATGCCAGCAGGATCACGAACAACAAATGACAACCCATACCCTAACATGCCTGCTATAGCATACCCTCCATCTAATTCAGCACATGTATTTGATAGTATGTTTTCTATCTGAATATGTTCTTCCAAGATAGGACTTATCTCTTCATTTGAAAAACGATCTTTATGAATTTCATAAATTCGTTGATTTTCTTGATCCAGAAAATAAGCCATCCGCTCTAAAATGGTAATTGTATCAGATGTTCCTTGAGGATGCTGACCCATTTTTACTACACTAGAAAAAAGCTCTTCTACATTAGTCATATTGAAGTTTCCAGCAAGCAACATACTTCGACTCTTCCAACTATTAGGACGAATCATTGGATGACAATAATCCAATTGATTGTTTCCATGTGTCCCATACCTCAAATGACCAAGCCAAACCTCTCCTATAGCTTGCTCATCTACTGTATCTTTTTTAGTTATCTTTTTGGTTATCTTTTCAAAAACATGAGACAATGCTTGAGTATCTACAGATCGAAAACGACGCATGTATTTTTGACCTGGTGGAGAATCAATTTTTACAACAGCTACACCGGCGCCATCTTGACCACGATTATGCTGTTTCTCCATTAATAAATAAAGTTTATGTATAGGATAGAAAGCGCTTCCATATTTTTCAACATAATAGCTCAATTCTTTTCTTAATCGAATAAGAGCAATGCCACACTCATGTCCAATAAAATCACTCATTATATCAAACTTACATTTAAAAATAGAATCGAATCATATGAATCCATGCCATGATTTGCCCGGACATAAAAAATAAAATAATCAATAAAAAAGCAAACAATATACTTATCCCCTGTTGTTTACAAGTAAAGACTGAAGATATAACATTGCTCCTTTTATGAAGAAAAAGGTAATATGGAATTCGTAAATAATAAAAAGCAGATAAAATCATATTAACTAATCCAACTCCAAAAGCAACCATCAAAACCGGATGATGATAGTCATAATAAGAACTCCACAATGCAGAGAAAATAAAAAACTTTGCAGAGAAACCAATCGTCGGAGGTAATCCAATAAGCGAAACCAATACTATAACAAAAGATACAGATAGCCAAGGATAAGAAATGCCTAACCCCTTATAAGCCTCCATATGATCCTGATTGTCTAAGCCAAAGATTTGAATAAAAAATAAAAGAATAATCGTCATCAAACAATAAACTACTCCATAAAAAAGTAAAGCATACATCCCGATTTGCGTATCTGAAATAATGCCAAGTAGCAAAAACCCAGCATGAGCAATGGAAGAGTAACCTATCATTTTTCGAACACTTGACTGACGAAGGGCTGCTAAATTACCAACAGACATACTGATCATTGCTATAATACCTAATAGCATTTTCCAATCGATCAATTTCCAATATACCCCTGAAAAAAGCAATCGACTTAATACAACAACAACTGCCAATTTCGAACCAACAGCTAATAATGGCAGCAATGATAATGACGCTGATGAATAAACAGATGAAACCCACCGATGAAATGGGAAAAATGCTAATTTGAAAAAAATACCTGCTAATAAAAATACTGCACCAATAGTCAGAAAAGGAACAAATCCTGCTATTGAAACTACAGAGGTATTATAAAAACCCATGCTACCCGTCCAACCATATATCCAACTCATACCAAAAAGCATTACACCAGATGCAACAGCACCCCACAGCATATATTGAAAACTTGCTAATGCACTTTTTTTTGAAAATGACATACTAACCAATACATAGGATGGTATAGATACCAATTCCATAGCAACATACATACTCCCAAAATGAATAGCCATGACCAAAATATGAAGTCCTAATAACATGACTAACACACCGAGTACATACTCCAGCCGAATACCATTTAACCGAACCACCTCATCACGTGATAACAACCACCCTGTATACACAACTATGATGTCACTCAGCAACTGACTCAACATCGCCATGTCGTCTAATCGAATTAACCGATTAAATAAGACAAATGATTCTCCATGATACATCATCCATCGAGTACAATCCATACAGAACAACGTTATTCCTATTCCTATAAGCATCGATGAACCATAATGTTCTGTAAATAAACGAGCTATAAGACCAATTGCTAAGAAAGCACAAAGAAAAAAAACAAGAGTACTTTCCGGAAGAAAATAAGAAAAATCACCTATTGACGGGCTGAGGATTTGACTAAACGGTATCAATAGAATTTTTTTAGAGATGCAAGTATAGCAAATATATTTTATACAAAAGAGCGTATTTTTAATTACCCAGAGACAGACAAGATACCACTGCTGCAAACCTAAAGACACGGTTCAATAGTGCTCATTCCGATTATTTAACGTATATTTACATATATTATACCACTTCATGATCCAACGCCCCTTATTCCCTTTAGTAAAACCATCGTTTCAAACTGAACTGCGCAAACGAGTAGATGCCTATTTTAAAGACAATAACATCAATCCAACTGGAAACTGGAAAGTATACCTGAAAACAGGAATTATTGCAATCACATTCATAGCTACATATGCTACTATTGTTTTTTTCGAACCTGGAACAGTAATCTCTGTAGCACTATGCATGTTCCTCGGTTTAGGCGTGGCAGCCATAGGGTTTAATATTATGCATGATGGAGCACACGGAAGCTATTCTAAATCACCATTCGTTAACCAACTTGCTGCATCTAGCTTGGATCTGATGGGAGCCAGCTCGTCATTATGGAAAATTAAACATAACGTGATACACCACACCTACACTAACATTGATGATTTCGATGATGATATCAATATTGGGCCATGGATACGTGTAACAACCTCACAAAAAAAACGCTTTTT
Organism: uncultured Cytophagales bacterium; assembly: GCA_964418605.1. Classification (GTDB taxonomy): domain Bacteria; phylum Bacteroidota; class Bacteroidia; order Cytophagales; family Cyclobacteriaceae; genus CAYQLY01. Next base: position 152,843 of record CAYQLY010000001.1, on the reverse strand, counting down.
TCATAAGTTTCAACATATCTATTTTATATTTTTTTACTCTTTATTACACTTGTTTTGGGTATGTATTACAGACTTTAAGAAGTTTTTTGAAAAAAAAATTGGAAATATCCCTATTAAAAAATTCGGATGGAAAGACCATCTATCTCTTTGGGGAAGTAAAGCATTATTCATTACATTTTTTATAATCATTCCAATGCAGATGAAAGGACTTATGCCTTTCTTAGCCGGATTCTTTATTTTCTCTTGCACAATAGGCATCTCATTAAGTATCGTATTTCAATTAGCTCATGTAGTAGAGTCAACGGTATTTCCTGAAGCAGATAAAATCACACATAAAATGGAAGATGAATGGACTGTCCATCAATTAAAAACAACAGCCAACTTTGCTACCAAAAATAAAATTATAACTTGGTTTACAGGAGGATTAAACTACCAAATCGAGCACCACTTATTTCCAAAGGTAAGCCACATTCATTATCCGGCCATTAGTCAAATTGTAAAACAAGCTAGCACAGACTTCGGATTGATATATAACGAATATAAAACGATGATGTCAGCTCTTTCAGCCCACATTAATCAACTCAAAAAAATGGGAGCAGCTGCTTAATTAATTTAGTATTATGCCTCTGGTATAGAATTATTTCAAATTCAACTATTCTTTTGTATCTTTCGAAAGAAATTAACTAAAGAACAGTGAACAGTACAAAACCTTCTCTCCCCAAAGGAACGCGTGATTTTTCACCTGATCAAATGGCAAAGCGTTTGTTCATCATGGATGCTATACGGCATACATTTCAGCTTTATGGATTTCTTCCCTTAGAAACACCAGCCATGGAAAACCTATCTGTTCTAACAGGAAAATATGGCGAAGAAGGTGATCAGCTCTTATTTAAAATACTCAACTCTGGCGACTTTCTAGCCGATGTTACTACTGAAGATATAAATAAAGGCTCTAAGCACTTAAGTACATCTATTGCTGAAAAAGGATTGCGTTATGACCTCACTGTACCACTAGCACGATTCATTGTAATGAATCGACATGAGCTTACATTTCCTTTTAAACGTTATCAGATGCAACCTGTATGGCGCGCTGATCGTCCACAAAAAGGACGATACCGTGAATTTTATCAATGCGATGCAGATATGATCGGATCAACTTCACTCATTGGTGAAGCAGAAATCATCTGGATGGCACATGATCTATTTTCAAAAATAGGGCTAACTAAATTTGTTGTTTTCATCAACCATCGAAAAATCTTAAAAGCTATAGCCAATCATATCGGTCAAGGCGAACAAGAAACAACGCTTTGTACAGCCATCGATAAACTCGATAAGATTGGCATAGACAAAGTAAAAGAAGAACTAACTCAAAAAAACTTTTCTAAAGAGTCACTCCATACACTAGAATCTATTTTATCCATCAACGGATCTAATGATGAAAAAATAGAGCAGCTTAAAAAAATTATTGGATCTTCAGATATAGGGAAAGAAGGAATCAAAGAACTGGAACTACTACTCACCTATGCCAAACTTTATCCACGTGCAACACAAGTTGAAATTAATTTAACATTAGCGCGTGGGCTTAGTTATTACACAGGCTCCATATTTGAAATCAAAGCTACTGAAGTAGCTATTGGCAGCATTGGAGGAGGTGGTAGATATGATAATTTAACAGGCTTATTTGGTCTACCAAACACATCAGGTGTAGGTATTTCATTTGGAATTGACCGCATTTATGATGTACTGGAAGAAATGAAACTGTTTCCTAAACATAGCAACCAATCTCCAAAAATACTTATAACTAATTTTGATTCATACTGTGAAAAAGAATCAATCAAAGTGATACACCAATTGAGAGCGAGCAACATATCCAGTGAGCTGTATCCTGAACCTGCTAAATTAAAAAAACAACTTTCTTACGCAGATGCCAAACAAATTCCTTTTGTCATAATTATCGGCGAAGAGGAGATCCAGAAACAAGCCTACACCTTAAAAAATATGCATTCAGGTGAACAACATACAGGAAGTATAGAAGATTTGCTAAAGTTTATAAAAGTTCAATAAAGTATATAAATTACACCTAATACTATTTTTTTATCATTTTATAATCCATAAAAATCCATTATGATTTGTAATGCCTTTCGCGTACTTTTGCAAAGGCGTACTCAACACATGACTAAAAAATCAACCAAAAAGAAAAATAGTTTAGGAAAAGGATTAAGCGCTCTACTTCATGAATCAGGAGTAGAAAATTCAAATCTTATAACCAAAGACTCTGTCAACAACATACAGGAAATTCCACTACATGAGATAGAAACCAATCCATTTCAACCACGAACGGATTTTAATCAACAAGCCTTACAAGAGCTAGCAGCATCTATAAAGATACAAGGCATTATTCAGCCTATTACTGTACGCCTACTGACCAAAAATAGATATCAAATTATATCTGGTGAGCGCCGCTTTCAAGCATCAAAGCAAGCAGGACTTAAAACCATACCAGCCTACATTCGAAAAGCAAATGATCAACAAATGCTAGAGATGGCATTAATTGAAAATATTCAACGCGAAAATCTTAATGCCATTGAAATCGCACTAAGCTACCAACGTCTCATTACAGAATGCAATCTCAAACAAGAAGAGCTCAGCAATCAAGTTGGAAAAGACAGAACAACTGTCACCAACTACTTACGTCTTCTAAAACTTCCACCAGATATTCAAATTGCTGTACGTGATCAAAAACTAACCATGGGGCATGCACGTGCCTTGCTTGGCATTGACAATATAGACTTACAATTAAATATATTTAAAAAAATAATTAAAGAAGAACTATCTGTGCGAAAAACAGAAGAACTCGTTCGCGAGCTTTCTGAACATAACACAAAAAAAATAACAAAAAATACAGCCAAAAATACTTCTACTCCTGATCGTGAACTTACACAACTGCAATCAAAGCTCTGTTCACATCTAGGCACAAAAGTAGAAATCAAAAGTAACGATAACAGAAAGGGAGAAATTAAAATTCCATTTGCATCTATTGATGATCTTAATCGAATCTTAGAAATTCTAGATATTATTTAACCACATTATGCGTTTAGTCCTTCTCATCGGTTTATTTTGTATTAGTTCAAGTATATCTGCACAAAGTGCCTCTACAGACTCATTATCTGTATTTTCATCAGTTGATTCCTTAGAAAAAAATACACTTTCGTCCCCTATCATCCAAAAAAAAAAACGAATTTATAATCCTGATAGAGCAGCACTATTAGCTGCAGTAGTTCCAGGCCTTGGTCAAATTTACAACCGCAAATACTGGAAACTCCCATTAGTCTATGGCGGAGTTGTTGGATTTTATTATTGGATCAGCTACAACCATAAATTCTATATTCAATTTAGAGATCTATATTTGGAGGGCTTGCTTTCATCAAAAAATTTACAAAACCTAGACCCTGTAACCGCCCGAGCAAAAGATCTTCAAAATTTTTACCGTCGTACAAGAGATTTAGCCATTATTCTTTCAGGCGTTTTTTATCTACTTACAATTGTTGATGCGTATGCCGATGCACATTTTCGATCATTCGACATTACTGAGGATCTCAGCCTATACATTAAACCTTCTATTCAACCAACCCTTTTACCTAATCAATGGGGAAGTGGATTAACATTCTCTCTAAAGTTCAAATGAAAATAACACTAATAGGCTACGGAAAAATGGGGCAAGAGATAGAAAAGATAGCTCTTAAACGTAATCACTCCATTACCTCTATTATTACACATAATAATACAATTGACTTAGAAAAAATTGATCCCAAAAATACCGATGTCGTCATTGAATTCACAGAGCCATTATCAGCTCCGTCACATATAAAATACTGCATCGATAAAAAAATTCCAATCATATGTGGTACAACAGGTTGGAATAAAAAAGAAAAAGAAATACAAACCTACTGTCTAGAAAAAAAAGGGAGTCTTTTTTATAGCTCCAACTTTAGTATAGGTATACATCTTTTTTTATTTATAAATGAAAAAGCAGCCCAGCTCATGAAAGATCATCCTGAATATGATGTTCGCATTCAAGAAAAACACCACATTCATAAAAAGGATAAGCCAAGTGGCACATCTATTACATTAGCTGAACGTTTACTTTCCTATTTAACCTCTAAAAAAAAATGGAGTACTACTATAACGGATAATACAGATACATTATTCATTAACTCAATCAGAGAACAAGAGATTGTAGGTATACATACTACAGAGTATACCTCCAACGTTGACAGTATTACACTGGAACACACTGCTCATCGACGAGAAGGATTTGCATTAGGAGCTGTGAAAGCAGCTGAGTGGATAAAAGGGAAAACAGGTATATTTGGAATGAATGATCTATTAAATTTATAAGTACATATGGGAAAAATTTGGAATGGCATTAAACGAATCATGGGGTTCGGACCTAAAAAGAAAAAATCAAAACTACGCGAATGGACAGATGCCATCGTATTTGCTGTGGTAGCTGCTACATTTATTCGATGGTTATTTTTAGAAGCATTCACTATTCCCACACCTTCGATGGAAAAGTCCCTATTGGTGGGCGATTTTCTATTTGTAAGTAAAATACATTATGGTGCTCGTACACCAAAAACACCACTTCAACTTCCATTAACACATCAAAAAATATGGTGGACTAATCTCCCCTCCTATTTAACATGGATTCAACTTCCACAATACCGTTTACCTGGACTTTCAAAAGTCAAACGAAATGATGTCGTTGTATTTAACTACCCACCTGAATTTGAATATCCAACAGATCTTAAAACACATTATATTAAGCGTTGTGTAGGAATTCCAGGCGATACTATTGAGGTACGTGACTTACAACTTTATGTCAATAACAAACCTGGTTATACACCACCAAAAATGCAGTTTCGCTATTTTGTTATTACAGAGCAAGCTATCAATGAACGTATATTCAAAAATAATGATATCACTGATTACCAAATGATTACTGGAGGATATGTGATCTGGACTACGCCTGCCACAGCAGAAAAATTACGCTCACTTGATTTTATACAACAAGTTATATTGTCTAAATCACCTGCTGGTAAAGCTGAGCCACGTATTTTCCCTGATACAAGTTTAAACTGGAATGAAGATAACTATGGCCCCCTTGTTGTTCCTAAAAAAGGACAAACTATTCAACTCACAGCAGAAAATACTATCAAATATCATTTCGTAATCGAGCATTTCGAAAACTTAGATAACGTTACTTACGAAAATGGGGAAATAAAAATAGATGGAAAAAAAATAGATCACTATACCTTTCGCCAAGATTATTACTTCATGATGGGTGACAATCGTAATAATTCACTTGATTCGAGATTTTGGGGATTTGTACCAGAAGATCACGTGGTAGGGAAAGCGTTATTTATATGGCTCTCGCTAGACCCTAACGAATCATTTATTAAAAAAATAAGATGGAACCGCTTCTTTAAATTAATTCATTAATTTTATTTAAAACACGATTACCTTTTTCTGACAAAAGGTATATATAAAAGATACGTCAAGTTGCTTCTAAAGGAAAAAATAACAGACGAAGAAATCATCCTTCGAATCGAAAAAGGGGATGAGAGAGCACTAGATTATCTTTATAAAAAAAATTACCGAATGATTGTCAGACTAATTACTAAAAATAGCGGCACTGAAGAAGAAGCAAAAGACATCTTCCAGGAAAGCTTGGTGGTTTTTTGGCAAAAAGCATCAAGCAAAAATTTAAACCTCACTTCTAAAATAAGCACCTACCTCTACAGCATCTGCCAAAATTTATGGCACAAAGAATTAAATAGAAAAAGTCGCCTATCGCATGAGGAAAAAGATGGGATAGATGTACAAGACCTCCATTCAAAAGAGCAGATTTCAATCATTCAGACCTGCTTGAGTGAGCTAGGTGAAAGTTGTAAAAAAATACTAAGTTATTATTACTTTGATGAGATGTCTATGGAAGACATTGCAAAGAAAATGGGATTATCTAACGCAGACGTAGCTAAAACAAAAAAATACAAATGCAAAAAAGAATTAGATGAATTAGTAAGAAAAAAGTACAGCATACATGACGTACTAGATTAAACGCCAAAAAAATGAACACAACGTACCACTCTGACTTGATAGAAAGCTATTTACAAGGAAGACTGTCTTCTGAAGAAAAAATAGCTTTTGAGAAAGAACTACAAAGCAACTCCTCGCTTAAAGAAGAAGTCTCTTTTCAAAAAAATCTTTTAGTCAGCATCCAATCTTATCGGAAGCAAGAGCTTAAAGAAAGACTTAATCGTATTACTATTCCATCTTCCCCTATAGGACAAGTTCCTACTTATGTTAAAGTAGCTTCTATCCTGTTGTTTACAGGAATAGGAATTTATTTAGCCATTCAATCATTACATCAACCAACAGAAGAATCATCAATCACAACTAATAAGCCTGTCAAACTAAATACATTGCCAGCTACTTCATTAAAAAACAATACTGCATCTTCTGAAGAAAAACCAGGTTCTAAAATCACAGCTAAGTCTAAGTCAATCACTAAAAAAGAAAGCTATAGTAAAAATACAATAACCAAAGAAGAACATTCAACACCTATCGCTGCAACACTACCTGATGAACCAAAAGAGGAAAATATAACATATCAAGACAACAGCACTAGTCCACTCATTAATCAAATATCAAACAAACCTTCCATTGAAGTCATTATAAATAAAGAAGAAAATACTTCACTAGCTTACCAATACTACGATGGAAAACTATACCTCTATGGTAATCTTGAAAAAGAAGCCTATGAGTTATTAGAGTTTAATGACTTATCTGGCAAACAACTTTATTTATTCTATCAACATAATTACTATTATCTTGCTCCAACTCAATATGAACGTACTATCTTGAAAAAAGTAATACAGGAAAAATTGATTAAAGAATTAGATGTTCAACGCAAGAGTTTGATAAACACGCCGAAGAATTAAGATTATTCCCCACCTACACATTTATTTAGAAAAGGGAATTAATTAACATTAACGTAGCTATTATAATTATTAATGTCTAATTGACGCCCGCCAAAATAGCCCGTGTTTCTTTTTCATCTTGTTGCATTTGTATTTTAAGACCATCAAGCGAAGGAAAGACTTGATCACCTCTCACCTTCCGGATTACTTCGACTTCAATAGGTTGTCCATAAATCTGCTCATCAAAATCGAGGATGTTAACTTCAATAGAATGTTTCAATTCCTGTGACACAGTAGGTCGATTTCCGATATACAACATTCCTTTTAATTTAGCATACGATGGAAGATAAACCCAACATGCATAAATGCCATCAGGTGGAATAAGTTTATACGTTTCCGGTATATAAATATTAGCTGTAGGATAACCTAATGTTCTTCCAATCTGATCCCCCTCTACTACCTCTCCTCGAAAGGAATATCCTCTCCCTAAATAGTGATTAGCTAACGAAATATCACCGCCTTTTAAAGCTTTTCTTATTTCTGTAGAACTTACACCTACCTGATCCACATCCTGGCGAGGAATTTCTTCTACATCAAATCCATAACGAGATGCGTTTTGATTTAAACTTTCAAAGCTCCCTTCTCTATTATTCCCAAAACGATGATCATAGCCAATCACTAATTTTTTAGTTCCAATCTTGTCAATCAATATATTTTGAATAAACTCTACTGATCTAAGCTTAGAGAAAGAGCTTGTAAAATCTATAACAATGACATGATCAATTGGTATTTTGCGTATCAAATCAATGCGTTCCTCTAATGTAGATAAAAGAGAAAAAGGTTCTTGATGATTTAGTACCAAACGCGGATGAGGCCAAAATGTAATAACAACACTTTCACCTTTTTCAAGTTGTGCTAATTCGTTTAACCGTCTCAATATTTTAACATGACCTAAATGCACACCGTCAAACGTACCAGTTGTAACAACTGCATTTTTTATTTTTTTAAAATCATCTATATTTTTATAAACTCGCATAAAAAATATTTTCTTTACAATAGTCGTGCGGTGTATACGCCTTATCTATAGAAAACTCTCCAATTCGTGTCCTTCGTAACGATTGCATATAAGCACCTACGCCTAATTCATTACCTATATCTCGTACCAAACTTCGAATATATGTTCCTTTAGAACAAACGACTCGAAATGAAAGAGAAGGGATATTAATTTTAGTCCATATTAATTCTTTAATAAAAACTATTCGTGGTTGAAGTAGAACAACCTCTCCTTTTCGTGCCATTTTATAAGATCTTACACCATTTACACGAGCAGCAGAAAAATCAGGTGGCACTTGTTGTATGGCTCCTATAAACCGATTAGATATTATTCTAATCTGCTCTTCTGTTATAGTGGAATAATCCGTTTCTGTATCAAATGATGTTTCTAAGTCAATAGATGGCGTCGTCTTACCAATAATCATCTCACCTTCATACTCTTTTTCAAGCTGCTGAAACGATTCAATTTGCTTTGTTTTTTTTCCTGTGCAAATGAGCAATAAGCCAGTAGCCAACGGATCAAGTGTGCCAGCATGACCTATCTTCTTTACTGGAAGATTTCGTTTAAGAAATCGAATAGCATCAAAAGATGTCCATTGATAGGGTTTATCAATGAGCAAAAGCTTATCTGGATCAACTGTTGACATTATTATGAAGGAATATGGAGCTTAGTACCTAAAGCAAGCAACAGTAAAATAAATAATCCGATAGCAATTCTATAATATCCAAACCATTTAAAAATACCCTTTTGAATAAGGCCTATAAAAAATCGAATAGATAACAATGCAACCAAAAATGCAACTACATTCCCAACTAATAGAAGTTCTTGATAGCTCGTATCAGAAAATAATTTATAATGCTTATATCCTTGATAACACGTTGCTGCAAACATCGTTGGAACAGCTAACAAAAAAGAAAATTCAGCTGCTGCTTTTTTAGAAAGTTTCTGAGTAAGTCCACCAATGATTGTAGCGGCTGATCTAGATACACCAGGTATCAACGCTATACATTGACAAATACCAATAATTAATGCATGGCGATACGTAGGTTCTGCTTGGTTATTATGTCTAAAAAGACGGTCGACAACCAATAAAAAAACACCACCTAAAATAAGGGCAATAGCTACAACCATCACATTTTCTAATAACTGATCAATGAGTCCTCCCAATAACAATCCTAACACCACAGCAGGAATAAAAGCAACAAACAGTTTTTTATAAATCACCACAGAAGAAAAAAAACGTTTCCAGTACAATACAACAACCGAAAGTATAGCCCCAAGCTGAATACTGACTGTAAACATTTTTGTAAAATCATTATGTTGAATTCCCATCCAGGTAGAAACAATAATAAGATGACCTGTGGAAGAAATGGGTAAAAACTCAGTCACTCCTTCTACAATGGCAAGGACAATAGCTTCAATTAAATTCATATGATAGTTAATTATTTTTATTAATTACTTGCCTTCATTGGATTTATCTTTTTTTTCCCAAAGAATGGCAAAAAATTGAATACCAAATCCAAGAACAATCATTACAGGACCTAAGGTAATTCCTAAAAAACCAAACCCATAAGGTTCATGATCCAAAGACATAGCTATAAAGCCAAGAATAATTGCGCAAATACCTATTATCATCAATAGGTAGTTTTTCCGTTGAAAAGGCAATCGATTAGTTGATTGAGTCATATGTTTTATTTATTTATTTATTAATTATGTATGTTCTATATTTTTAATACAATTCATCCAATGACAAGCGCATATATTTTCGAATAGCTACAAGTGTGCTTAACCAGTTGATAAGCATACTCATTATAACAACTGAGCTCATTAAAATTAAAATATACTTGTCATTTCTTAGAGTAACTAATCCTTCTATTTCTGTATACCCATATTCTAATAAACCTATCAACAAGCCTACTGAAACTAGTCCGCTTAAGAAGCCATACCAAATAGATCTCCACAGAAAAGGTGTACGAATAAATCGAGCAGTAGCGCCTACCAACTGCATACTTCGAATTAAAAAACGCTGCGAAAAGAGAGCCAATTTAATAGTATGATGAATCACTAAAATAACAACAACCCATAATAATAACGCCACTCCAATTAATATCAATCCAATCTTAGCAATATTATCATTAATCAAAGAGACCAAACTTTCAACGTATTCTACCTCAAAGATACCAGGCATAGCTTCAATATCTAATTTAATTTTTTTTAAAGAAGCCTCATTAAAAAGTTCTGGACGAATACGAATCACATAGGCATCACGTAGTGGATTATCTCCTAAAAAGCCAACAAAATCTTCTCCTGTTTTTTTAGCAAATTCCTTAGCCGCTTGATCTTTTGAAATAAACCGCACTTGGGGCACTCCTTCTATCTCATGTACATAGGCTTTGGATGCGAGCATTTTTCCTACCTTTACCCGATCAGCCTCTGTCATATATTTTGCAAGATACACATGAATTTCTACATTTTGCTTAATTAACTCCCCCAGCTGTTGCATATGAATAATCAATAATCCAAATATACCAATCACAATTAATGCTAAAGAGGAGCAAAAAATAATACTAAACGAAGGAAATTTACCTAACTTTTTTTTCTTTTTATGAAGATGCTCTGTACTCAAGAATCAAGTCTATTTATTTTCGAACAAATTTACAAATTAAACCGAAACGCATAAATTAAACCTATGGTTTAAAAATCCTTTCGTCGTTTTTAAGTATTTTTACCGGGTATGAAAATAGGCATCTTCTTTGGTGGTCAATCGCGGGAACGAGAAGTTTCGTTTGCGGGCGGACGTACAGTATATGATAATCTTAATAAAGAGCTTTTTGAGCCTATACCTATCTTTGTCGATAGTTTAGGAAACCTTATCTTATTAAAATGGGAGTACATTTACAAAGGCACCATTCGTGACTTTTATCCACCTGCACGTTTTATATCCAACTCACCTTTTCAAGTTTATATAGAATCGCTTAATCATCTGTCAGAACAAGAGTTAGAAGAACTCATCAGTGAAGTAGGAAAACGTCTAGAACCTCATGAATTAAAGACCTATATAGACCTCGCTTTTTTAGCTCTTCACGGACCTTTTGGCGAAGATGGTACTATACAAGGATTGTTAGAATGGTATGGAATTCCTTACACTGGTTCAGGAATATTACCTTCGTCTATCGGCATCAATAAAATTAGCCAGCGGCGATTACTTGAACAAGCTGGTTTTAACACACCACGTTATGCTATTATAGAACGTACACAATGGTTAAAAGAAAAAAATAAAAAAAAATTATTTGATCAACTTATCAAGAAAATAGGAAACACGTTTGTCATCAAAGCACCTCAACAAGGGTCTTCTATTGGTGTAGGGATTCTAGAAAAAAAAGATCTTAGAAGATTTATACGCTTAGTTAACCAAAGTTTTTTCTTACAATCTGTTGACCCTAGTGAATGGAATCGTTTATCTGAAGATGAAAAAAAACAATGGGTTACTCAACTGATTGATATTCGACAAGGAATTGGTATGCCTGTAAATCTACTCGATTCTTTAACAGGTGAAACTAAATATACAATTTATCACCCAGAGGAGCTCCATCATTATTTAACAAAAACAAGTAAAGAAACAACTGCTCTTATCTATTTAGCTGCTGAACAAGGTGAAGAAAAAATACTCATTGAATCATTCATCAAAGGGAAAGAATTTTCATGTATTGTTATACAAGATCAAGAAGGAAATCCAATAGCCCTACCTCCTACTGAAATAAGTAAAAAAACTACGTTGTTTGACTACCGTTCCAAATACCTTCCCGGAATGGTTCGAAAAATCACGCCTATAAACATTCCAATACATCAAATTGAAGCTATACGAAAAGAATGTAACAAACTTTTTACAGCATGGGGATTTCAAGTCTATGCCCGATTAGATGGATTCATTACAAAAGCAGGCAAAATCTATCTAAACGATCCCAATACTACTTCAGGCATGCTACCTTCTTCTTTCTTCTTTCATCAAGCTGCTGAAATTGGCTTAAATCCATCGCAATTTCTAACCTACATTATTTACAGTTCTCTTAAAGCCCGACTTCAATCTGGAAAGCATCGATTTAAAATACAACAGCTTTTAATACACCTTCATACCAAATTAGAAGAACTAAAAAATACATCAAAGAAAAAAATAAAGGTAGCTGTTATCATGGGGGGGTATTCTGCTGAACGGCACATCTCCATGGAAAGTGGAAGAAATATTTATGAAAAACTAGCTTCATCAGACACTTACGATCCTATTCCTGTTTTTCTAACAGGTAATTCTAAGAAATACACATTATATAAATTACCTGTCTCCATTTTATTAAAAGACAATGCAGATGATGTCAAGGAAAAGATAATTCAGCACCACTATCAACACCACCCAATCATTAAAAAAATAAGCCATGAGGCAAAAGAAATCACTAAACAGTTTGCACATCAAACTGTTTTTTATCCAACATCGATTACACTTGCTCAGCTCGCCAAAGAAATTGATTTTGCATTTATTGCCTTACATGGAAGACCAGGTGAAGATGGAGTAATTCAACAAGAATTAGAAAAATATAAAATTCCTTACAATGGATCTGGTATTGAAAGTTCACAGATTACCATTAATAAATTTGATACCAATGAAATACTGCGAAAAAATGGAATTTTAGTTTCCAATCATCAATTGGTTTATAAAAAAGATTGGAATAAGAGTAGGAATGGATTTATTGAAGCAATTGAAAAAAAATTTTCTTACCCCTTTATAGCTAAGCCTGCTGACGATGGATGCAGTGCAGCCGTAAAAAAAATAAAAAACAGAAAAGAATTAGTAGCTTTTTCTACACTCATATTTCGAAATCAAATTTCTCTTTTCAAAAAAGAAGCAGAAATTCTTCATCTGCAACCAGAAGAAGAATTTCCTCAAAAAGAATTTTTCTTATTAGAAGATCTAATTATTTCAAACGGGGCTAGTCATTTTTTAGAAGTAACAGGTGGATTGCTTACTAAAAAAACATCTAATGGAGTCGAATATCAAATTTTTGAACCGTCTGAAACACTAGCTACTGGTGAAGTGCTTTCCTTAGAAGAAAAATTCTTAGCTGGAGAAGGTCAAAATATTACACCGGCACGATTTTCTAAAAATCCAGAAGAAAACAAACAAATCTCAAACCAAGTGAAAGCTACATTAAAAAAAGTGGCTGAGACCCTCAACATCGAAGGTTATGCACGCATTGACGCATTTGTGCGAATTTTTAATCCTCATCAAGTAGAAACTATTATCATTGAAGTTAACTCATTACCCGGCATGACCCCCGCTACATGCATATTTCATCAGGCTGCCTTAGATCATTATAAACCATATGAGTTTATCCATGCCATTATTCAAGAAGGATTTCGTAAATTTAGGAAAGAATAAAAAGTATGAACTGCTATAAACTATCTATCAAACTAATCATTTTTAACTCTATATTTTTTTTAAATATGAAATCCGATGAAATTAGTATCACCAAAGAAGATCAGATAAAACCTAATGCTGGTAAATTAGTAACTGTCATAGGCATCTATAAGAAACTTTATCTTCCAGAAAAAATGAAGAGGCCTGGCGAAAAAGAAGATACCAAAAAAGTGTTTGGCGGAAGAATATGTATTCAACTAAGTGATAACAGCGAAGTAGCATTAGAAGTAAATAAAAAAGGCATTCGATCTGAAGAAGAGATTAAAAAATTTGAAGGTAAAAAAGTATCTATTTCGGGTATTATTTACAGCTGGGCTCCACTATGGGGCGACGGAAAAGAAACAAGTATTATTATGAATTGTTTAAGAGATATAAAAAGTATACAACTAAAAAATAATGATTAATAAATATCTAGGTAAAATAGAAAAGAATAGTTTTAAAGGAGTCTTAATGACTATTTCATTTATACTCGCTGCAGCATTAGGTATTCTGATTCTATTTTTTTATGTTTATCTTCCACTCACGACTCATCATGGCCAATCCATCACCGTACCTAATTTGATTGGTATGGAAAAAGATGAATTAGACAGTTGCTTAGAAAAAAACCACCTCACATACGTCATTACTGACACAAGTAATTATTCTCCCGACTACAAACCTTATAGTGTGTTAAAACAAAATCCTACACCAGGATCAAAAGTAAAAAAGTATAGAAAAATATATATTTCAACAAACTCCGTTAATCCACCTAAAATCACAATGCCCAATGTCACAGGCGTATCTATTAAAAGTGCAAGCTTGCTTTTACAAAGTGTAGGATTAAAAATAGGAAAAATAAAATATGTACCAGATAAGTTTAAAAATTTAGTCTTAAAGCAATTATTTGAAGGAGAAGAAATTACTGAGGGTACCATGATTACACAAGGCTCTACCATCTATCTTGTTGTAGGTGATGGATTAGGAACCATGGAGTTCGAAATGCCTGACCTCATCGGAATGAAAAAAGAAGAGGCAGAACTGGTTATTAAAGGATCTGATCTTAAGGTAGGATCTGTTATTTATACCAAATCTTACCTTCCTAAAGGGACCATCATCAAACAAAAACCTGAGGGGAAAAACAAAACCATGATACACGTTGGTGATGAGGTAGATTTATGGATAGCTAAATAATATTTATCAATGAACCATTATCTATTAATTGGGCTAGGGAACATTGGTCCGGAATATGAAAATACCAGACACAATATTGGATTTAAGATTGTAGATAAAGTTGCATCTGATCATGATGCTTCTTTTGAATTAAGCCGACTCGCTTTTACAAGTGAAATCAGTTATAAAGGAAAAAAAATACACCTTATAAAACCTACAACCTATATGAACCTCAGTGGAAAAGCAGTCTCTTACTGGCTCACTCATTTAAAAATTCCTATTGAGCGAAGTTTAGTTATCGTAGATGATCTCGCTTTGCCATTCGGTAAATTACGTATGCGAGCAAAAGGATCCAGTGCAGGACACAATGGCTTAAGAAGTATAGAAGAAGCTATAAACACTCAAAACTATCCACGACTTAAATTTGGCATAGGAGATCATTTTCCAAAAGGAAAACAAGCTGACTATGTCCTAAGTGATTTTACCAAAACAGAACAAGCCACTATTCCGTTACTTATAGAAAAAAGCTATGCCATGATCATTAATTTTTGTATGTTAGGTATAGAAAAAGCAATGAGCTTATCCTCCACAAGTGATTAACTTACACATTTATGCCCCTATGCGTATATACCGCAACGTATCTATACCATGGATGAGTTTAGCTGCATGTTTTGTACTTATTTCTACATCTATTTTTGGACATCCCTCCGATGATTCTACAACCATCTCTAAAGGCGATAAACTTATTTCTAAGTTAGAGGACTTCAGTCATCGAAACAAATTCTTCACTAAAATCGCTGACCTATTTTTAATTTTTGATAAAGAAGAAAATATAGCAGTTTCTGAAACAGACAATGACCCATCTGTTCATTATAAGAAATATACTCATAAAATTATACGGCATATTGACATCACCGTATTAAATGCGTTAGGCTATGAAATTAATCGTTCATCACAAGCCAATTTTCATTGGTGGGAAAAATTAGGAAATAGCTTACATATTAAAACACAACGGTTTATTATTAAAAACAAACTTCTTTTTAAAGAAAATGAAAAACTCAATCCTTTAGCCATTTCTGAAACAGAACGTATCATCCGTCAAACAAACTATATTTATGATGCTCGCATTAAGATCATAGAGCTTTCTTCAAATCCAGATAGTATTGATATTACTATTTTAGCACAAGATATTTGGAGTCTTACCGGAAGCATAAATGGAAATCCATTTAATAAAACAGGATATGCAGAAATCAAAGAAATTAATTTTTTAGGTTTAGCTCATGAATTACGAGGACGATTATACATTGATCCAGCTTTTAAAAATGGATGGAATTGGGAAGGTGAATATGCCATCAATCCAATTGGGAAAACCTTTCTTATGGGAAAGCTATACCACACCACACAGCCTGGTGATGAAAAATGGGGAATAAATATCAATAGAGATTTTTTGTCTATGCTATTCACAAAAGCAGGAGGTGTCAACGTATACTGGGAGCAACATCAATTAACTAAAGTTAAAGATACGATATCTGAGAAAATAGCTTTATGGTCAAACCATCAAGACATCTGGTTTGGCATAGCCAAACCAATCCAGTTTAATCAACAACCCTCTACTGAAAACAATCTCATACTGTCTACACGAATCATAAAAGATCAGTACTCCAACGAATTTGAAAATATTTCAAGTCTTTATGAAAGTCGGCTATTTTTATTAGGAGGGATAGCTTATGCCAAGCGAAAATTTTATAAAGACAATTATCTTTTCGGATTAGGTCGAACAGAAGATATACCAACAGGATTTCTGATATCAAGTGTCAATGGCTACGAGTTTAAAAAAAACGATCAAAGCATTTATTTAGGTATTCGAGGAGGGCATGGATTTTACAGTATTAAGAATGGATTTTTATACGGTGGTTTTCAATTGGCTAGTTTTTATCATCTTCAATACAAGGCATGGGAAAAAACATTATTCTCAACAGACTTACTTTACCTTTCTAGATTATATAACATTAACCAATGGAAAGTAAGGAGCGTGATTTGGGGAAGATTACATTATTTTTTAGACTATCCAACAAGTTCCTCCATACTCACAATCAATAATGATAACGGTATCCGTGGATTTTCTTCTGATCTCATTCGTGGAAACCAAAAAGCAGTTCTCAATTATGAATTCAATATATACCCTCCAGTAAAGCTAGCTGGATTTCGATTTATCCTATTAGCCTTTACTGATCTAGCTATGATGGGCACACCTTCTTCCTCCATACTTAAAAGTAAACTCTATCAAGGCTATGGAATAGGTATCCGATTTAGGAATGAGCACCTCATTTTCAGTGCTGTTCAATTGTACATTGGTATTTATCCAGGAGCAAACACATCTGATGCTCAGCAATTTACGATCTATGAGCGAGGGAGTTTATTTTACAGATTCAACCAATTTCAGTTCAACGCACCGGGTGTACTCTCTTTTGAATAATAAGCTTATAGAATAGAAAAAAAGGAAAATAAAAGTTCAAAAAACAAGTTGTAAGTAACAAAAATACTCATTAGATTTGCATTCTTTTTTAGCCTCCTTAGCTCAGCTGGTAGAGCAACTGACTTGTAATCAGTAGGTCGCTGGTTCGATTCCGGCAGGGGGCTCTGAAAATCAAGCACTTAGATAAGTTTTTTTCTAGGTGCTTTTTTATTTACATACATTTTGCATACATATTTCACCTAAATACCCTCCTTTTTATATTATTTCTAGCTGTATATTATGGCCTTAACTAAGCAATTTCAATTCAGAATCATCTCTATTTCACCTGCTTTTAAATTTATATTTATTACTGATATATCATGTATATAGATGTAGATGTATACAATAACCCACCCAACCAACACATTCCCTATATGGGATTGTCTTGGTTGGGTGGGGAAGGAAGAATAGAATGCTATTTCTGTTCTATTGTGTTTTCTTTTAATTCAAGACTATAAAGAGTAGCACATCCACTCTTTGGATATTCGCTTAGAATACATTTAATGTTATTCTTATTAAGAATCGTCATTTCATCTGTTATAATTTCTCTTAGTCTCTTCTTGATTGTATTAGGAGCAGAATCAAATTCCTTACAAAGCAGAGGGATAAGTTCTTTACTTGAGATACTTTGAGTTTCATTAAAAATAATTTCTAACTTTTGAATTATCATTATAGGGTTTGCTTTACTTCTCAATTCTTTCAATGCTTCATCAATTTGTTTTGAATCTGCCATTACTAATCCTTTGGATTGATTGCAATATGTCAAATACATTGTATCAGGCTTTTTAGTATTCCGTGAGTGAAGAAATCGCACCTCAATTAAATCTTTACTTTCAAATCCAACATGAATAACTTGGCTGGCTTTATTAATAATTTCTGTACCTAAATGCCCTCGTGCTTTCTCCGTACTACTAGGATTTTCATGAATTACACAAAGAAAGGTTACATTAAGCTGGTTAATCATTTGATTAAGCATATCTATTAATTCTAAGCTTTCCTGTGGATCATTAAAATTTTTAATACAATCTGTAACTACATCTAGGATGATTATGATATGAGTATCAAAAACTTCTCTATAAAACTTTATATAGTCTCGAACAGCTGAAAGTCGATTCTCTCGATTTATATCAATAAGGGAAGTAAAACGAAAGTTAATTGGTGTTTCTTCTTTTTCAAATCCTGCTTTTAGTTTGATTTGCTGAATACAATATGGGTATTGATCTTTCTGATTTCGTTCTGTATCTATATGAATTACTGAATAGGTTCTCAAAGGGTTTGCTTTAAACCCTAAATAATCTAATGAGGGATCTCTGTTTAACAAACAACTACAAAACAGCTCGGTAAGTCTACTTTTATGCACTCCTTTTCTCCCTTGAATAACATTAATAGTATTAGGAAAAATAATCCCTGTATTTACTAAATCAATAATCGGTTTAGAAAAGACAATAGATTGAGTGCTAAGCTCTTGAATTTTTTGACTTATCTCTATTATCTTTCTAAGATCCGAAGACAACTTAGTAAGGTCAATAGAAGTAAGTTCTGCATAAATAGATGTGTTATTCTGCATTATTATAATTTATTTTAAGTTTTTTAAGATAAAGTGTAAATAAAATTTCTTCTTGCTCATATAAGAAATTAAGTCTTTCAACAGCTTCCAGCAAGCGTTTATTTTCTTTTTTCAAATAATCGTTCTCGCAAGATAAGCTGATAAGTAAATCAGCTACGCTAGCTGTTAGTTTCATACATTCATCTTTGAAGGAATTAATAGTTAATATAATTCCTTTCAATAGATTGATTTCTCGCTCTAAAAGATGAATTTGATGAAGGTGCCTCTTAGAAAGCTGATCAATAGAAAAACTATATAAACGAGGCAACTGAGATTCTTTATACTTAACCAGCTTATCCAGTCTTTCAAGCTCCTTCTCTAGGATAGCCAGCCAAAAATCAAATAAAGAATAATGTGAATCAAGGATTTTAGCCATGACTGTTTCTCTTATCTTTTGTTTTTAAAAGAGTATGAATATTATCTGCCAGTTCTTTCTTAGTTGGTCTCCTGCCCTCTAAAAGCCAGTTTTCTAGATCTGATTTTATGAAATACAGATTCTTTCCTCCTTTAATTTTAAAGGAAGAAATTTTATTTTGGTTGACATAACCATAAAGTGTTGACTTGGCAATTTTTAGAAACTTAGCGGCTTCTTTTAAATTCAATATCTCCTTACTATTAGTTTGAGTTTGAATAATTTTTAGTCTTTCAACAGATTTTAATACGGAAGCTTCAACAATAGCTGAAAGTTCTTCCTTAGTATTTAATATTTGCATCTTTATTAATAATATTTATGCAAATATCATAGCGTTTTTAAGATTGGGCCTGGGTGTGGGTCTACCCAAATTTTGTATTAATTTTTATTGTAGCTTTTCAATTCACTTTCAATTTTATTAATTATCTTACCAATTATATCAGATTGGCCAGAAGCTAATGGTTTAAAAACATTAAGTATAGTTTTTAAATCGTTTATACTACTTTTTGTAGTTTTTTTATATGAATATAAAAGTTTAACTTTTTTATAAATATGAGAATTAGAAATAGTTCTAGGAATATCAATAGCTGCTAATAAATGAATTAATCTAGCTATAGATGTTTTATCACTATAACTACTATCATATCCCATCGCTACTAAGATATGATAGATCGCTAAAGCTTGTTGGCTTTTTGTAAATTTAAAAAGAGAATTACTTTTGTTATTCGATTTAGTATCAGATTCCAATTTTTTATCTATAGATTTATTAGGCTTTAAAAGTTTTAGTCTAAAGTCTTCCCATGCTTCATATTTAGCTATAAATGAAATAATTTTTACAGGAGAGACTTTCAAAAAATCTGGATCAGAACTATATATACTTTTATTTTTATTAAATAATTGCTTATGCTCAGCTTGTAGCTTTGATAAATATTTTTTTACAAAGTTTTCTATTTTATTATTTTTATATTGCAGCTTAACTTTTGTAAATTCTTCAATAATACTTTTCTTAAAAAAATTTCCTTCTATCATATCATTTTTATTATTAATGATTTGATTACAAAATTTTTCTATACGTATATGATTTTTAAAATCAGGATTTTCAGATTTAAATCTTTTAAATATTTTTAATAAAGAATCAGTTTCTTCTTTATACTTTTTATTATAAGCTGATTGATAATTACTCTTCATAAAAATAAGTTGTCATCTGAAGATATTATTTATATACTATTTTATACATTCCATTTTCTTGTTTAGAGAGATATCACTAATTATTATACTGTTGTACCTCAATTCAGAATTACAAACATTTTGTATCTTATCAACTGAAGCATGCCACAAATCCTGAAAATCTTCTTTTGATATAATATTTTCCAAAGAATGATTATTGATATTTCCAAAAGACTTGGAACGAAGTAAACAGTTTTTCATTTCTCCTTCTTTACTAAGAAAAATTTATTATACATAAAATTAGATTTAATATTTTATAATAAGGGCTTACAAATTTTACACGTATCGGAACAATTGACATCCCAGTATTGATATTCTAATGACAATGGATTAAATTCTACTAAACGACCAATTGTAAAACAATATTCATACTGTTCTGTAAAGTACATTACAATTTCTTTAAGTATAAAAGAAGCTAACATATTAACATTAAATAAAATCGAAGGATGAGCTAAAAAACCAGTAAAAAGCTTTTTATCTTTTTGAAAATCATAATGGCTTCCAAAAGCTTTTTTCTGTAACTCATTAAAACCCTCATCACAATTTGTAAAACCTGGTATATAAAGCGGGCCTAATCTTAATTTTTCAAATGCATAAGCCATATTAATAAAAGGAATTTTATTTTTAAAACAAATTTCATTTAAATTAGTTCTAAAAATTAGTTCTGGGTCACACGCTTTTACAATGAAATCTGGTTTAAATAAATGGATGATCTTATCTAAACTCTCATAATCAATAAAACTCTCTGTTACATATCTTATATCTATATCAAAATTATTTTTAATATGTTTATAAATAGCTTCAACTTTGGGCATTCCAATATCATATTTATTTAAAATATATGATTTTATTGTATCCGTTTTTGTAACAATATCATTATCTATAACTATTAGATTTTTGAATCCCATTTGAGCAAGCATGTATGATATAGTTGAACCACCTGCCCCTGCACCGAATATTAGAATATTTGTTGAAAAAATACTTTCATTAAAATTATAATTGTTAAGATATTGGAAATAGATTTTATCTCTATTAATTTCATCGATTTCTAAATAATTATCTAATTCTTCTAAAAAATCATATTCATGCAATTTAGAAAATAATGAATTATATGATAACTCTTCAACTTTAATCCCTGTTTTAACCGCTTGATTTAATAAATTTATAATTTCTTCGGAATAAACAAGTTCTATGTATTTATTTTCATGACCTGCATAACCAATACATATAATTTCATCTTCTTGATATACAGGTATATATTTTTTTACAAAAAATTTTTTCATAAGTTATTTTTTTTTATAAAACCTTCAATTTCATCAAAATAACTATTTGAAAGAGTAGAAAGTGCCATACCATGATCATTATCATAAATAATTTGATCACATTTTTCATTATATTGAGATAGAAGCTTCACATCTTCTATCATAGTTATCTTATCTTTTGAACCAGAAAAAATTAACAAAGGCATATCTATGTTCTTTATCATTTTTGCATATTTATTATATGTTACTTCTTTTGGTTTAAAAACCTCCTCATTATAATTCAATTTTATTCTTTCTATTACTTTAGACACATCTGTTACATAGTTTTCTCCTATTATAAAATCAATTTTATTTTCATTAACTATATAAGTTGTAATGATTGTTCCCATTGAAAAAGCAATTATTCCTATTTCTTGATTAGTAGAATCTTGTTTTGCATAATTAATAACCGATTGCATATCTTTTATATATTCAGTATAAAAAAGCATCTTTTTATCTATAACAAAGTCCTGACTTTTGCCAAAACCTCTATAATCAAATGTAATTACCTTATACCCTAGCCTTAGAAACCTGTATACATGGTAATAACAATAAGACATATTACCTGCATCTCCATAGGCAATTATTATTGTCTTATTATTCCAATTTTTAGAAGGTTTGAATAGACAAGTAAAAATTTTGTATTGATCAGAGGTTTCCAAAAATACACTATCATATTCTGTAATTCCATATTGACGAGGACTATAAACATATTTTTTCTCTGGATTTATAGCCCATAAATCTTTTGAAGATTGAAAGATTATTAAAATCAGTATAAGTATTTTATATCGTATCATTTTTATTAAGGATTAATATAGCTGGTAATATAAAATTACCAGCTATGGATTAAAATTAAACGCGATCACATGGAGCTGTCGGTACGACAACTGGCGGAATTTCCTTAGGTAACTCGAAACCACCTTTAAGTACATGTGCCTGTAAAAAGGCTTTGCCAGCCTTTTCTTTTAATTCTGTAATCTGTTTTGATTTTAGTATTAACATATTATTAAAAATTTAAAGTTACACCTACTCTTTTAAGGATTTTCAGCAATCTCCTATTACGTTGGCCATTGTAATATTTTTAGTTTACTCTATTTTTTTCTTCTTCATTTCCGGCATGTATGATCTTTTTACTTATTTTCGTGCCTTTCTCAAGATTGTAAGAGAAAGATAGACTTAGTCCTCTTGTATTATGATATTGAGAATTGAGAATATATTGATTTAGAATTACACACTCTTGTTGTGTTAGAAACACATCCGTTACCTTTAAGCTAATTGTATCTTTCTTTAAAAAAAGAGGAAATGATTGAGATTGATATCCTATAGAGGAGACCGTAACATAATACTTATTTTGTGGAATTGAAACAAGTTTAAATTCTCCTATACTATCTGTTACAGATCCAGAAACTATAGTACTATCTAGTTCTTTTTTAAGAATAATAGTCGAATAAGCTATACTTATATTAGATGAGTTAGTTATTTTTCCTTGAATGGAATAGGTTTTTGATTGGCTATAAATAGAAAAAAGAAAAAGATAGTTGAACATTGTGTACAAGATAAATCTTCTTAGCATTATAGCAAGCATCGTCTCTTGTTTTCTAAATCTCATGTGATAAATATATATAAAATTACTTTATATATAAAAATTAATTGCAATAAAAATAATTTATTTTTCTTTTTAAGTATATTTTTTAACAAAATAATACAAATAGAAACTTTTTATATTATTTTGTTACTGTACTTTCTTGCCACTTCTCAACTATTCATTAGTTTCAGGATTGGTTCCAATTTGACTTCCATAGATTTATTTTCTCCCTTCTCTTGAAGCCAATCGATCTTCTAATAAGACTAATCCACTTTTTTGTGCATTAATTATCTTTTTTACTAGCTCGTTCTTTCAGTAGCTGCTCGATTTTTTCTTCTACTAATTTTAATCGCTCATTCATACTATCATTATATACCTCTTTATTTTGCTCTTTCTTTAGATCTGCTTCTAGCATAGGTCCAATCCCTCTTACTAACCAATTTGTAGAAAAGTCTGGAAAAGTGTTTAGCATTTCTATCACTTTGCCCACCGTAGGTTCATTTCGTTCATTTACCCAATGAGATACTACCGTTCCTGATACGCCTATTTCTCTACCAAACTCATTCTGGCTCATCCCAAGGTGCATAATCATTTGTTTAATTCGTTTTCCAAATTCCATATGTATAAAATATATTTAAATTGTTAATAATTTATCCAAATATGATTATAAATATACTTTAAATTACTAATTTTAACCATTCAAACAAAGTGTCTAAAACTTGCTTATGAAAAAGGATAAAAATTCTCAAAATGGAAAATCTGTTTGTTTAGTTATTCCCGAAGAGCTTCATCATAGAATAGTTCGTTATCAAGCGATGAAAATACTCAATGAAGATAAAAAAGAAACGATTTCTACCTGCATTTTAGAATTACTAGAATACGCAACACATGAAATAAAAACTAATCATTGGAAGCAGTAGGTGGCTCTTTGGGATTTACATCATCTGTGAATGTAGCCAGATATTGAATAGTTTTAAGCTTTTCCTTTAACTCTTCAATAATTAGTTGTACTACTTCTCGTGTAGGCTTATCCGATGATTCTTTTATGATGATTTCTAAACCTTCTATTATTTTCTTTGTATTGTCTACCTCTTCTTTAATCCATTTAAACTGAGTTGTATGCCACCAACTAAGATCTGCAAGTTCCGGTTTTCGAAGTTTAACCATGGGTTTTTCTACTATTTTCACTTTTCTTTTTATTCCCAACAAAGTAATGCCTGCTCCACTAATAATTAATGCAACTACAACTCCTATCATCCATAACATTTTTTCAGGAGACCCCTTTATTGAAAGAGAACTTTGATTAAATCGTTGTACTTCTAGACGTTTTTCATTTTCAACTTTAATAGCTTTAATTTGCTCTTGAAGATAAGTAGGCTCTACATCTTCACTCTTATCTTTATAGTATCCAGCTTTCGTTGTATTACCTACTGCTGTATAGGCAGTGAAAAGTAAATTACTGATTTCAATAAGAGAAGAATTATCATGAAGCTCTTCAGCTAGAAGTTCAGATTTTGTAAATTCTTCAATTGCTTTTGTATAGTTTTTTTGATTTAAATATAATAATCCAAGATGTGTATAATTATATTCTATTATGATCTGATTATTTAATTTTTCAGCTAGAGACAATGATTTTAAATGATAGCTAAAACTAGTACTATAATCATTCAATTTTTTATAAGACAAACCTAAATTAAAATAATTCTTAGATAAAGCTAAATCTTCTGTCTTCTCCTGGATTGATAGCGATCTAAGATAGTATTCCTTAGCTTGGCTAAATTGACCTTGAGAAAAATAAATATTAGCTAATTCATTATAACATTCCGCAACCCCTTTACTGCTCCCTATTTCCTCTCTGATCTTTAAAGCTATTTTATAATGATCTATAGATTTAAGATCATCTATATCACGATTAGCTAATCCTAATCCAAAATGAATAAGTGCAATGTAAGTTTGATTATCAATCTGGCGAGCTAAATCAAGTGCTTTATTATAATATAAATTTGCGTCAGCTTTTAAATTTACAGCTTTATAAATTGAAGCTATATTTATATAAATTTCAACCAATATAAGTTGATTAGGTGCTTTAGAAGCTAAAGGTAAAGCCAGCGCATAATAGTTTAATGCATCAACATAATTTTTCTTATTGTTTTCTATTATTCCTAGTACATTATAAGCAGAAGCCTGTCCATCAATATTATTTTTGTCTTTAGATAAGCCTAATTGTTTTTCAGCATAAGACTTTGCCTTTTCAGCATCTGTATAAAGATATTTCAAACACTCACTATATAAATAATTAACTTCTCCATTATCACTTATATCATTCGGTGATTTTTGATTGATGGCTATTTTACTCTCGGTTTCTGTTAAAATAGCATCTTTTTTGCAAGAAGCAATGGCTACAAGTAAGAATAATAGGTAAATTTTTCTCATTTCAGTTTTATTTTAATGTCATTTACATTGATTGTTAAATTCGCTGGTGGTGGAGCTGTAGGTGGTGGTGTTTCTCTAGGTTTATCAAAACCTCCTTTTATTTTTTTTACTTTTCTTATTTTCATATCATTTATCAATAGTTATATTTTTTTTGAAATTTTTACTTCAGCTTTACTTTAATGTCATTTACATTGATTGTTAAATTCGCTGGCGGTGGAGCTGTAGGTGGTGGAGTTTCTAAAGGTTTATCGAGACCTCCTTTAACTTTTTTTACCTTTTTTATTTTCATACAATACTAGTGTTAAGATTTTTTTCGTTTTAATTTTATTTTGATATCATTTACATTTATCGTTAAGGTGGTAACGTAGGTGGTAGTGACTCTTTGGAAGCATCAAGACATCCCATGGTTTTTGTTTGCCCAATGTTGTCTCTAATTTTTTTATATCTTTCACAACTCAACTAAATCAATTTTTTTACAAATCTGTAGTAAATGTACTATCGAAATAAATTCAAGTCAATAGTTTAAAAGAATAATTATTTTATATTTTAGACTAAAATAAGATAATTAAGAAAATTAATGCTATAAAATCAAAATAGAATCTGATGCCGAAACTGTTCATTAAATTTTGCTGTATTATCAATGAAAGAAAAATAGGCAATGTATAATATCCTCATAATCAATAGTTTTGTTTTCAAAAATTAATATCTAAGCGGACCAGTAGGGGGTGGATCTTTAGGTTCGGTTTCTATTCCAACTTTGAGAGCTGAAATTTGGATAACAAGTATCATTATAGATTTTGGTTTTTGTAATGCAACACGATATACAACCTAAAAGAGGCAATTTGCAAGTTTTTTTGTTGGAAAATTTCTCATAGTGCCCTTAAAGGACCAAATTGTTTCTTTTTGAAACTTAATAATAGAGGAAAATAAAACCTACTATATTGTTCAAGAAACATATTTTATATTTCTAGTTAGGAAAATGAAAAGCCATAATTTCTAAAAATATTTTCTTTTCTTTATCTTCTGGGAAATGAAATATGTAGGAAAATGAGCTCTCATCTCTAATTCCGTTTTCTTTCAGAAAATAAGAATGATTCTTAGCAGCTTCTTGTATAGTAATTAAAGTTTTACTAAAATCTTTATTTGATACGAAGAATATAATAGCTACCTTACTATCTCTCCAAGTAAGATATCTATTAAAAAGTTGACCTATGGTTTCATATAATACAGCTTCTCCTTTCCATATTTTACATTCAGCAATAAATAAATTCGTCCCATCTTTATATTTAATAAGAATATCAGTTTTACCACCTTTATTAAAAGTTTCTCCTGTTACTGTACTATCAATTAAAGAATAACGTGTTTCTAATGTTGGTAGAATATAATCACGAAGCCCCTCTTCATCTTTGCTTTTATATATAGAAGGTTTTTTCTCTACTGATTTAAAAAATATATTAATAACATTTAAAATATTATCATAGATCTTATTATTTAAAGTTGGATTTTTTACATACTTTTTAGTTGTTTGATCATTAACAACTGGAGAAAGAATTTCACTTTTTTGTATAAATGGAACCTCGAAAATTTTATCAGTATTACGTTCAACATTAATATCAAGGCTTTCAAAGAATAAGTTTTCTGATAAAATCTTTTCTTTTCTCAGATTATAAGTTAAATCAAACAAATTAATAACATCTAGTTTAAATTTTTCAAGATCTTCATTTATATAGGGAATGTTTTGAACCACCAAATCTATTAAACTTTGCTTTTCATATTTGAATTGTTCTTCATTTAATTGATGTAATGTGAAAGTAAATATAACAAAACCACTTTCTGATCCTGGATTCTTTTGTGTATCTACTTTCTTATGAGTGATTTTACTTATAGTTGGTCGTAACATAAATAATGAAGCCGAACCTGTAAAAGGTATTTTTAATTCAAATCTATATACCTCAGTTTCATATTCTATACCAAAATTTTTCGATTTAGTTTTTTCTGTTGCTAAATGATTTACTATTACTTCATTTGGAAAAACAGTCAATGGAATAAAATTATATTTTTCTATAAAATATTGCTTCCATTCATTTACATCTACATTTAATATATAATCATTGGTTTTAAGACTAATCTCATTCCGCATTTCATTAAAACAAATTTCAAACTTTGATGTTGTAGATTGGCAATTAAAAAGTGTATGTTCCAACATATTAACTATTTATTATTTTGAATTACATCTAGAAAGAATAATAATTATGTAATTCTTAACTTATTAACTTGAGAAAAATATCTTTTTTCAAATTCTTCAAAATTTAATTTAAACATTTTAGATAAGTCTGTTTTAGTATAGTTTAAATCTTTTATAAAAGCTTCTATCATTTTATCTAAAGTAGTTGGGGTTTCTTTAGGTATATCTATAGGTTCTCTCTTTTTCCATCCTTTAGAAGTGATTAGAGACCACAAATACCTGCACCTATTTTTATTAGTTAAATTTTCTTTTTGAGCTCTATTTAATATTGACTGCATTGAAAGCTTCCATGTTCTTTTTAGATCAGATAATTTAGCTAATGATAATTGATCATTTAGATCATATTGACACTCTGATAATGGCATCAAAAATTCATGAGCAAATGTAAATGCTTCCAATTCTTCATCTCTAGTGAAAGTAGGCATTGTATTTAAGTGTAGAATAACATGTGCTATTTCATGAGCTAATGTTAATCTTTGCCTATCACCCGATGAATTTATATTAATAAAAACAATAGGATTACCAATATCAGAAATAATGGTTCTACCTTCTATCTTATCAGTCTCAAAATCTACGTATATTACAATTATACCATTACTTTCAGCTAGTTTGCATAAATTTTCAATTGGTCCTTTTGGAATTTTCCAAAAACTTCTTAAATATTTTGCTATTTTTTGAGGTGAATCATATTGTTCAGTTAATATAGGTATATTTTTATCTAAATCTATAGATATTAACATCTCATCTATATTAAATTTATATATATTCATTAAAGCCTCTGCTTTTAATTTAGTCCTTTGATCTATCGTTACTGATTTTCTATAATGAGTATCCGATGGATAGATTTGTTTAAACTGATAAAAAAAATCTAATGGATAATTAAGTATATTACTTATCTTGTTAAGATATTCTTCTTTGATGTTAATCTCGCCTCTTTCCATTCTACTAAGATTACCCTGAGGAATATTAAGTAAACTAGCAACTTCCGTTTGAGTAAAACTACGAGATTCACGAGCAAGCTGTAACATCTTGTGGTTTATTTTGTTCATTGTGCTTTTTTAATTTTTAATATATTATCTTTTATTTTAATAACATTTTCTTTTTCAATACCAGTAGTTATGATAAATTCTTGAGTTTTAAATGGTATAACCCATACTATAGAAGTATTAATTCTACAAACCACTATAAGCGTATCATATGCTGTCCATGTTTCATTTACACGATATCCCAGATCTATAAAAGTTAGATTAGTATTTGGGAAAATAGATAATTGATGAGTTAATATATTAGAGTTCCGAATAGAAGGTGCATTCCTAGATAAATTATTCTTATTTAGTTTTTTCACTCTACCTACTAACTTTTTTTCAAAGACTAATTGAATAGACTCATAACTTTGAATTAATTTAATTTCACAATTTTCTTTAAAATATTGTTCGATTTTAGAGGAAATAATACTATGAAGCCAAGAAGATTTACCTCTATTGTTTATTGGTACTTTGGCAGCTAACATAGAATCATTTAAACTATCTAGAGATTCAATCATTATTTTTTCAATAACTGGTAGATGGGGCCCTAATATAGAGTTTGCATCATGTTTCTCAAGTAAATTTATCATGGGAATAAATATTTAAGCAAAACTAATGAAATAAGATTAGATTTGCAAAAATACTTGTAATTATACAAAATAATATTTATTTTATTTAAATGAAATTATGCAATTATTTATACAAAAATATAGTTATAAATCAATTATTTATCTCTCTTAAACGACGTAAGCAGCCTAGCATACTTTAATTTAGTATCCTCATCAAAACTACCTAAGTAATTTTCAGTTGTACGTTTATCTTGATGACCAAGGCTTTCTTGAATAAATTCCGTGGAAGCTCCTTTTTGTTTTAAGAATGTACTAAAGGAATGACGAGCTACATAAGTGGTTATATTTTTGTCAATACCTAATTTCTCAGCTATTCTTTTCATCCATTTATTAGTATTCTTAATGAACTGTCGAATAGTTGATACTTCTTTTTCTGGAGAGATTCCTTCATAGAGAATGGGAAAAATATAATTAGTTGGATTTTGATCTTTATTACCCCACTTAGATATGATTCTTTTTATATCATCAGTAATCATTACTTCAATGGTGCGTATATTAGATCTACTTGTCCTTTCTGTTTTTGCCCGAACAAACGTAAAGATATTTCCTTTTATATTTTGATATTTAAGTCGACATACATCTTTCATGTTCATTCCATTACACATGTAAGAAAATAACCAAAAGTCTTTTGCCTTATCCTCATTGCTTCCTTCCTCTGCAGGGTAACTAAAAATCTTTTCCAGCTCTTCTATCGATAACGCTTTCTTTATATTTCTTCCCTGTGGAATCTGGTATTTTCTTTTACCAAAAGGATATAGTTCCTGAGAAGTAATTCCTTTTTCAATAGCAAAATTAAAGATAGCTCGTAAGCTTCTAAGATAGAATCCAACCGTAGTTAATGTATTACCTTGTTTTAATATCCAGCTTTCGTAGGCTTCTAAAAATTGAACATCTATTTGGCTAAACTGTAAGGATTCTCTGAACTTCTTTAAAGATTGTAATGCATTTTTAAAAGAACTAGCAGTACCTACCCTATCATCTTGACTAAGTTTGGCAATATATTCTTCAAACACATTATATACTGTATTTAATTTAGATTGATTTCCACTTAATAATTCTTCAAAACGATCAAAAGAAAAATGAGTCATCTTTTGAATAATCTCTTCAGCTTTGGCTTGAAGGAGATTGAGTTTTAGCTTTGTTGTTCTTAATTGCTCTCCTGGTCTAGAGGAATTCATTTTATTCCAGTCTTCCTCAGATAGACTAATTCTAGTGGTAAAATAGCGTTGTTCACGCTGGTAAGTTACTCTTAGCTTTACTGAAAAAAGGTTTGTTTTTTTCTTGTAACGGGTATCTAATATAATTAAAGTAGTAGCGGTGGTGAGCACAGAGGTTCTTTTTTTGCATACAATTTACATACAAAATCAGAATAAACCAATAAGAAACTACATTGGAATCAATAAGGAAACACCTTAAATCATTGAAAAACAGATATATATACAAATGTATATGAATTAGAAAATGTAATTATTAGGGGTTCTTTTTGACTTGTAATCAGTAGGTCGCTGGTTCGATTCCGGCAGGGGGCTCTGAAAAACTAAAAAGGCGTTTTAATTAAAACGCCTTTTTAGTTTTATTCACAATCTTTAATTAATGCGGAGCACAGCCTCCTCGTCTATTTGAACCATCATCACACCTGTCCACAGCAGATAGAATGATTGTGAAAATAACAACTGGACCAACAGACGTTCCACCCTTTACATTAGACTCTTCAATAGCAAACATTGCTAAAGTTTCCTTACCTAAAGAAAGCTTTTGATTAGTTAACTTTTTCATATATTCTAGTTTTTAAGTTAACTAAATATACCTATTATCTAAAAAAATCGCAACACAGGTTGGTTATCCAAAATCAGTTCAATTTTTTTCATTATTTCCGGTGTAATTTTTTTGATATCTTCTACAGCTTTCATATTTTCTTTAACCTGATCTATTTTTGTAGCACCTGTAATCACTGTGCTTACACGCTCATTTTTCAAACACCATGCAATAGCTAACCGAGCAGTTGATAGACCCAGCTCACCAGCCAAAAGAGTTAATTGTTTTACTTTTTCAATTTTAGGTTTAGCCTCCTCTCCTATCAATTTTTCACGCAACCATTCTAATTCTTTGACTGTGGCTCGAGATCCTTTAGGTGCTTTACCTTGGTTATACTTACCCGTTAATAATCCTGAGGCTAACGGTGACCATATCGTCGTACCTAATCCAATAGATTGATATAATCGGTAGTATTCTTTTTCTACACGTTCACGACTAAACATATTATATTGAGGTTGCTCCATTGTAGGAGGAACAAGATGCTGTTCACGTGCGACAGCATATGCTTCCATAATCTCTTGCGCACTCCACTCAGAAGTTCCCCAATAGAGGACCTTACCCTGCGTAACGAGATCACTCATCGCTCGTGTTGTTTCTTCAATTGGTGTATTAATATCTGGGCGATGGCAGAAGTACATGTCTAAATAATCAACTTGAAGACGTTTCAAAGCAGCATGACATGCCTCCATGATATGCTTTCGACTTAACCCTTTCTGATTGGGTAAATCTCCTCCCCAAAATACTTTACTAGAAACCAAAAACGTATCACGCTGCCATTTCATTTTCTTCAAAATCTTTCCCATCACCAATTCTGATTGACCTGCTGCATAGACTTCAGCATTATCAAAAAAATTGACACCAGCTTCATAGGCCAGTTTCATACATTGTCCAGCTATTTGCTCATCCACTTGATTACCAAATGTAACCCATGATCCAAATGAAAGAGCGCTTACCTGTAACCCTGATTTCCCTAATCGACGGTATTCCATAGTATATTATTGATTAGTTAATTTAAATCTACTTTATATGTTAATTGTTTTCTAGCTTGGACTTGCACAGGCATAATTTTTACTTTTGCATCTTTTTGAGCTTTAACATAGTAATTACCATAATTTAAATAGCCAAAATTAACATAGCCACTTGATGTCGAATACCCTCGAAGAAGTGACACACCTGTATTAACATCTGAATAGGCAAAAAATAAATCAACGACTGCATTTGAAACAGATACGTTTCCATCGACTACACGTATAGTCAACTCTCCTGTTGTCGATGAACTATCACTTGCCACAATTTGTGTGATAGGTCCAGGGTTCGTCCTGCAAGAAAAAGTAGCAAGAGATAACAGAGTCAAAAAAACAAATAGTATATTTTTCATTTTTTATTATTTTATACAAAGTACGTTATTTAATTTCAAAAATGTGTAACTCCATTAAAATGGATATCCGATTCCTAAATTTAAGATAAGCACTTCTTTCTCCTGAAATAGATTGGTCGTCCATAATCGATCCATCACCCATCGCTCACCTTCTTTTTGTGCAGGGTCATGAACTTTGAAAGCCGCATCTAAGCGCAAAAGTAAAAAAGAAAAATCAAGCCTCAATCCAATACCAGCCCCTAAAGCTATTTCTTTATAAAAACGATCGAAAGCAAGATCAGCTCCTTTTTTTGCATTTCCTGAATTAAGTGTCCATACATTTCCTGCATCTGCAAAAAGAGCAGCATGAAAAACACCAATAACTTTAAAACGATATTCCATACTCGTTTCTAACAAAACCTCTCCGGGCTGTTCAAATTTATAGGAAACTTCACCATTTTCTAAAAATACATAACTGCCAGGACCTAAACGTCGAGGGCGCCAAGCACGAAGACTATTGCTTCCTCCTACAAAGAAATATTTTTCATAGGGAAGCACAGCAGGATCTTTTAGATAAGGTTGAGCTAAACCAATATTGACGCGATACGCCCAAGATGTTTTCGATGTGGGATAGTTATAATATCTATAGTCAATATTAAATTTTAAAAAACTAAAATAATCCAATCCGAAAATTTTTGGATTATCAACTAAAAATGCTTTACCTAACAAATTAAACACCGTACCACCCGATTCAATAAACACTTTAAGATATCGAGAAGAACCTATCAATCCAGCATGAGAAGTTGTATATAAATAATACCCATTAATACTCGAAACAAAAGCTGACCGAAAGGATTGATCCAATCGAATGCCTTGTGCTTTTAACTGGTCTAAAAACAGATCAAAATCTCCGGATAAGCGAGCTGTATAAATTAAATTAATATCAACTGGCAAAATATGAAAGGATTGTTTTTCATCCAACTGGAATGAATAATTTAAATTAGTACGAATCGAAGAACGTGAATATTCCGGACGATTCACATAAGCAAACCCAATCGGAAGATTAGTTTTAGGGTCATATTTATTTAACGTTGCCTTAAATGATTTGACAAATGGAAATACAATACGAGGGAAAAGAAGAGAAAAGCTGGTGTTTAGCTCTTGGCTACGGTATACATTGCCTTGATTAGAAACACCTGATACACCTTCAAATCCATATCGAAAATTAGTCTCAAAATTTTCGAGTCCATGAAAAATATTTCTAACCTTATACGACAAATTAACAAATGGGCCTGGAAGTCCTTGACTAACACTAAAACCCCACTCATCCGACAAGGTCATCTTTTTAAGAGGACTCGTATAAACATGCGCCAAAAATTTACCGCCAACTGTATCATATACAATATTTGCGAATCGAAATATATCTAAGCTTAACAACTGTCGTTGTGTACGCAATGCATTATCGAAACTATATGGAGTTCCTGGTTGAATAAAAAGCTTATAGCTTAAATTTTTTTTAGAGTATATATCTTGAAAATATTTATAAACCACATTTTTATATAAAGAGGATACGCGTTGATAGCGACCAGACTCTTCCAATGGAGATCCGACATCCGTCATAAAGTGTAGACTGTCTATTGTATATGATTTATGAAATGTATTATTCAATGAGCGATGAATAATGACATCAATTCCTATTCTTTTTCTTCCTAAATAACTGTGGAGACTATCTGATTTCATCACACCTAAGGTTGTATCCACCTCAAAATCAATATAATCTTTTGTAAATGTAAAATACCCATTATTCTTTAGGAGCTTTTCCAATCGTTCTCGTTCTTGATTAATATGTTGCTCATCATACACATCACCCAATTTTAAGTGTGATTCTTGTATAGATGCATAAACATATTTTAAAATAGCAGTATCCCCATCCGCATTATAGTTAATGACACTAAGATAATAAGGCTGATCTTCAACTATCTTATAAAGCACTCTAGCTTTTTTCCCTTTTACAGAAGTTTGATAAGATACATAGCTTTTAAAAAAACCTTTACTTTCTAAAAAAATCTTTAATTGATCTGCTGTTTGTTGTGTCAAGCGTTCGTTATAGATAACAGGCTGCTCTGCTAAAGGCTTAAGCATACGTGCAAAAAAAGGACCTTTTTCAAATTTTCTCTTTAGCTTTTTAAGGGATGCTTCTTTCTTAAGAATATATTTTTGCTTCGTATGATCATCCGTTGCTTGAGCAATCTGTTGATCATACCACGCTGCTTTTTCATCTATCTTGATCTGAATGCCCTCTTTATTAAACGTTCCCTCAGACGCAATAAAAGCCCATAAATATATAGGGAATAAGATAAATTTTCGGTTAGGTTTTTGACGTAAAAAAGAATATAAAGATTCATCAGCTATACGATGATTGCCTTTAATACTAACTTTAGTTAGTAAATAATCGCCATCATTTAAAAATTTTTTACGAACACAGCCTGTAGTTAATAGTATAACAACAAGAAAAAAAATGTAATATTGAGTACGCAACCAACACACGTTTGTATGCTTTCTAAAAGTGAATCAAAATTGATTAAATCTTTACAATTTAAAAAATACCGAGATGCCGAAGGTCTATTTGTCGCCGAAGGCTTGAAAACAAGTGAGGAGTTGCTTAAATCTGATTTTAAAATAAAATGGGTTGTAACTACTCGTGATTTTTTATCACAACATGATGATATAAAAAATAAGATTCCTCACTCGCAGATCAAGTTTGTAACTGAAAAAGAACTAGAAACCTTAGGGCGTTTTTCAAGCAATCAGACACTACTCGTAATAGCTGAAATAAAAGCTAATTTGCCTACATACCTCGATAATGAACTTGTTATCGTGCTAAATCAATTACGCGATCCTGGAAACATGGGCACTATCATACGCATAGCTGATTGGTATGGTATAAGAAAAATAGTATGCTCTACAGATTGTGTTGATATGTATAATTCAAAAGTGATTACATCCAGCATGGGATCATTCACACGGGTTCAGATGTATTATACTGAATTAACCTCTTATTTCAAACTAGTTTCACCATCTATACCTGTTATTGGTACATTCTTAGAAGGAGAATCTATTCATACCTTTAACTTCCCATCACACGGTTTTTTAATCATGGGAAACGAATCAAACGGCATCGAATCAACCATTTTCCCATTCATCACACACCGTATTACTATTCCACACTGTGGACAGGCGGAGTCATTAAACGTCGCTATATCGACAGGTATTATATTGGATAACTGGAAAAGAAAGTATCACTCATATTGATACCAATCATATACTATATTTCTCATACATACGGTTATTAAAAAAACAAGCTATCTTTTAAAAAGACAGCTTGCATTCTATTAATATTTAATTTTACAAGTGATTTATTTTACATAAACATTAACCACTGTGATACCTTACCCGTTCTACTTGTCACCGTTACTGCAGGTATATATGTATACGTGTAAGGCACAACTACATGAGAAAATGTAAATACATGTAGAGGCTCCATAAGTGAGCTGAAAGAACCATCTCCAAAATCCCAGCTGTAGTAATCACCCCTGCTTCCCTCTGTCAATGTTCGAAGAAAATGTACTGGCTGAATAGATGGGTTCTTCGCATCAACATACACATAAAATATAGAAATAGGATAAGGATCACTATAACACATACTTAGTGATTTTGAAATTGTTTTACTATTACCCGTTTCACTGGTTACAGTAAGACTAACAACATAATCCGTACTTATACACCCAGGAATAGCTGCTAACGTTTTTGTAATTCCATACGTATGGTTGCTATAATAACCCTGCTGCGTACTACCATCTCCAAAACTCCATGTATATGTGTAGTTAGGATTTGGAAACGATGTGGGTCTAAAAAACATAGTCACACTATCTTTTGCTCCACTAAATACAAAATCAGATGGCTCAGGTATAACAGCAATGGAAATAGATTTTGTCTTAGTAAATGTTCCCATATACCCATCCGCATCTTTTACATCGACAGTTAAAGTAACTGTGTAGGACTTTGATGCATCGGCATATTCATGTACAGGTGATGCCTCATGAGACTCTTCACCATCACCAAAATCCCATATATGATTATACATCACTTCACCTCGTTTTAGAGAAGCCACAGCTGTAAATTTTCCCTTATGACCGACTACATGTTTAGCTGAAAAATCTAGCCTGCTAAAAGCTGCTTCTGAAGAAACATGTACTTTTGCCTCTTTAGAAACTGTTAGTTTTGGCTTAATTTGTTGTTCTTTCGTACAACTACTAATACCTACAGCTAGTACTACTAACATTATAATTGCTCTATTCATAGTTTTTTTAGTTTAGTTATTATGCAAATTTATGTATTTTTATTAAAAAAAATACAATTTTAAATTTATTTTTTAATATCTTTATTTATTATATACAATAAATAGATTATATTATCTCTATAAAACAATCGGGAATCTACTACAATTAATTTTCACCCATTGATCTTTTAGTCAGCCGAAGAGCAGAATCATGGCCAAGATACCGATCAATCAATAGATGTGCAACATACAACAGTGGTGTTAATAGAATAGCAATAGAAAGCTTATACACGTAATTAATAATAGCAACAGAAAAAAGCTGTGACCATGACCAATTACCAAACCAATAAAATGCAATAGCGAGCACAACAAAACTATCCAGCAATTGAGAAACCAGCGTAGAACCTGTGGCGCGAAGCCAAATTTTTTTATTTCCTGTTGCTTTTTTTAATTGATGAAAAATATACATGTCTAAAAACTGCCCAACTAAGAATGCCACAACCGAACCAAGCATAATACCTAAACCTTGTCTAAAAATAGTATTAAATGCATATTGGATATCAAATGGATTCCCATGGCTATCGACGTTATTAATCTGTAACCAAAATGGAGCAGGCTGAAGAAATGTAACGATAGAAACAACTAAAAAAACATATAGAATTAAACACGTTGTTATAATGCTAATTCGCCTTACACCCTTAACCCCAAAATACTCATTAATAATGTCAGTTGTAATAAATACAACAGGCCAAATCAACACACCTGCAGTTAAATTAAAATCAAGTACATGACCTGAGAACAACTTCCACTGCACAGGGGCAAATCCAAGTGTTTTTTCCAAAGAAAATAATTTTACACCAATAAGCTCAGCAACTACTGCATTTGTAATAAATATACTCGAGAGAATTAATAATAAATTATTTTTTTTTCGTTGTATCGACTCCATAATAATTCATTTATACCTCATCTTCAATAATAATATCCATACCTTCAACAGCTAATACTGTACGCTGAAAAACAGCTTTTGCTTCATCTAAGAAAGGTTTTAAATCTTTATACCGCGCAGAAAAATGACCCAATAAAAGTTTGTTTACGTTTGCTTTCAATGCAATCGTTGCAGCTTGACGAGCAGTCGAATGAAATGTATCACGTGCACGCGCCTCTTGATCAGCTAAAAACGTCGATTCATGGTATAATAAATCTACTCCAGTAATACGGCTTATTATACGTTCATCATATAGTGTATCCGTACAATAAGCGTATGAATAACTTTTTTTCGGAGGGTTTGTTACTGATTCATTTTTAATAAGTGCACCGGTTGTCTGATTATAAATATCATACCCATCTTTCAATCGAAGTATGTCCTGAATTTTAACATCTTCTGGCAAATACTCTTTTATGATAGATCTTTTTTTAGGCTGTTCTTTAAAGATAAATCCCATACACGAAATACGATGCTGAAGAGGTATTTTCTCAACAATTACTTTTTCATCCTGAAATAAAATAGTTTCTTCCTTCTCTGTATCCACAAAATAAAGAGCATAGCCAAGCGTCATTTGAGAATATTTAAAATGAAGTGTTATTAATTCATCCAAACCGGATGGGCCATAAATCCATAAAGGCTGATCTCTGCTTTGCAACTGCATGGTAGCAAGCAACCCAAACAAACCTAAATAATGATCCCCATGTAAATGACTAATAAATATCGCATTAATTTTAAGTATCTTGACTTTATATTTTAAAAGCTGAAGCTGTGTAGCTTCACCACAGTCGACTAAAAAATAATGGTTTTGAATACTAACAAGTTGGCTGCTATGATTACGATCTATAGTAGGTGTAGCTGAGCTCGTACCCAGTATTTTAATTTGAAAAGTCATTATTAGCGATCTGTATTATCTTCTAATCCAGCTTCAATTTCATGCATAAATACAGCATCAATACCTTCTTCTACGGAAGGCAATATATTTAATACGTTTTGCAATTGTGAAATCTGTATCAACTTTTCTACAGCAGGCTGAAGCCTTGTTAACACCAAAATGCCTTTTGATTCCTTACACAATCTATTAGCTACAAGTAAGGCGCTTAACCCTGAAGAATCTGCGTAACCTACATGTCCCAAATCCAAAATAAAATTACGAACACCCTCAGCATTCATCGTCACAAATTGGGATTTTAGCAATGGGGCTATAGCTGTATCTAAACGTTCTTCTTGCAACTGAAAAACAACATATTGGTCTTGTTTATCTATCCAGTATTTCATATCCACTTTTTAAGACTTACGAAGATATTATTTTTTATTCGATTAAAAATAGTTTCATACGAAAATTTTACAAATGGACCACCAGTCATACATTCAAACAATTCAATATACCGATCTGAGACTTGCTGAACAATGTCATCTGTCATAACAGGAATAGTCTGGTTAGGTTGCCCTTGAAAGTGATGATCTATCAACCACTGACGAAGAAATTCTTTTGAAAGTTGCCGCTGTGGAAGTCCATGATCTTGATTATAGGTATAGCCTTCTTTATAAAAATAACGTGAAGAATCAGGTGTATGAATCTCATCCATAACATAAATCTTATCCTCATGTTTTCCAAATTCATATTTTGTATCTACCAATAGCAATCCCTGTTTCAAAGCAGATGCACATCCTTTCTCAAATAATTGATAAGTATACTTTTCTAATTCATCATACTCTTTTTTAGTTACCAATCCTTGTCGAATAATTTCTTCTTTAGAAATATCCTCATCATGATAATTTTTCAAAGCTTTTGTTGTGGGTGTAATGATCGGATGTGGCAATGGATCGTTTTCACGAAGACCATCAGGTAGATGAACGCCGCATAATGTCCGTTTACCAGATTGATACACTCGCCAAGCATGGCCAGCTAAATATCCTCTAATAACCATTTCTACAGGAAAAGGATCACAACGCCATCCCACACTCACATTTGGATCTGGCATATCTACTAGCCAACTTGGTACAACTTCTGAGGTATCATGAAGTTGATGAGCAGCAAGTTGATTAAGAACCTGACCTTTATATGGAATCGTTCGAGGAAGAATAACATCAAAAGCAGATATACGATCAGTCGCTA
Organism: uncultured Cytophagales bacterium; assembly: GCA_964418605.1. Classification (GTDB taxonomy): domain Bacteria; phylum Bacteroidota; class Bacteroidia; order Cytophagales; family Cyclobacteriaceae; genus CAYQLY01. The sequence continues at coordinate 112,600 of CAYQLY010000001.1, read as the reverse complement.
CAACGACTATCATCGTTTTAAAATAATACACATCCCGAACTTTACCTCTATAAAATCCAGTTTGACCATCAAATTCAAAATAAGTTTCACGAAACTCCATGACTTACGACTTGAAAAACAGTTGATAAAAACGCAATATAACGACCTCTACGGTAAGAAAAAATAAAGCAATCCATAGGCAATACCTCCACAAACTTACAGGCCCTGATGTTTCATTATTGCCTATACTGATGTTTGAATTATGATCCGTATACTTTTTTAATTGATCAGAAGTATAAAATGAAAAATCAGATTCAGAGCGATCATAATTAAATGCCAATTTACGTAATACCTTCTGACGGTATACCCAATTATAATAGCCAGGCTCTAGATCATACGAACTTAAATCCAATTGAAATAAACGTCCATATATATGTTGTGAAGGAATCCACTCCCTGTCAGCTTGAGTTAGTTTATATACATCTGTTTGATTAAGCTCTTCAATAGGGATAGCTAAATATTTTTGATTCAGTTCAGCATACAAATAATCGACATAGGCTCCACTAGAAAAAGCTATACGATACATCACAGGCACAAATAAAGCATGCGCAGGCAAAGAGACATCCGGGTGATGTAAACTAGATGCTAATAAAAATAGACGTCCACCTTGACGAAGAGAGAAATACGTGAGATACGGTGATCGATCTTCCAATTGTAAAAGATAATCAGCACGGCCTGCTGCTGAACATTCAAACTGACTAACTCCATATGGCATAGACATACGCTCTTTTTCTACCTGAATAATATCTCTAAAAAAAGGATGTTGAAAGTCAGGGGATTGAATCAGTCGCTGCTTACGATCTACATTTGTATAAAAGCGAATACCATAAGTATTAAAAAAAGATTGGTAGCTTTTTATATCCATATCTTTTTGAGGTGGCACAATCAATAAAGTACCTCCTTTTTCTAAAAAGGCATCAAATGCGTGTTGAGCTAAAGGAAAAATTTGTTTTAACTCATTCAAAACAATCAAATCATAATCTTTATATAGATTATATCTTATTGAAGAAGATGATATAGAACGCGTAACAAAAAAAGTATCATTATGAAAAACAGTTGCTATATAATCAGGATCTGTATTTTGATCTTTAATCAAAAGAATTTTAACAGAAGGAAAAGGATTAATAGAAAAATAAAACCGATTATCAAATGTAACAGGATCACCCTCTAAACGAATCTCTCCCTTAGCACTTTCATACGATGAAAATGTATAATCAAAAGCAACCGTTTTGCGTGCATGCGGGGATATGACAATCTGCATCATGCCACTCTGCACTCCTTCTAAAAAAAAAGTCAAACGAATAGCACTTAATTCTACATCTCCACTATTATGCAATTGAACATGTATTTTATTTGAAAGATTTTTACCTATCAAGGGATAATCCATCCAAACAGAATCAACATACATATTAGCCTTAGCATCTGTATCAACAGGAATTAAATGATAAGTATACGGTAACGAGTCATTCTTATTTATTTTCAGATCACCTCCATTTTTCTGAAAATCAGAAAAAAAATAAATAGACTTAGGAGTTTTCAACTCATCTTGACGAGAATCTATTTTATTTTTCACAGCTTCTAATGTTCGACTATACGTTGACAACTCTACTCGGCTCAATAAGTCTTTCACTTGTTGTAAACTAAGAAGCTCTCCATGAAATCGTTTAAAATCATTGGTGATGAATTGAAAACGCGTATCTGATGGGTATGAATTAACTAATTGATGTGCCTGATTAACAGCCTTAGTTAACGCAGACACACCATCCGACTCTACTTGCATGCTGGGGGAATTATCAATATATATAACTACTTGGCTTTGTTTAGAATGGATTGATTCAGATGAAGGAATATAGGGTTGTGCAAAGGCTAGAACTAAAAAAGATAAAAATAACAACCGTACTACAAGCAGCCACCAATCTTTTAGTTTTCTTTTTCGGCTGGATTGACGGTCTATATTTTTTAAAAATGCAACATTGGTGAAATAAATTTGTTTAGGTTTTCTTAAATTAAGAAAATGAATAAGAATAGGAATTAGTAATGTAAAAAAAGCAAATAAAAATGAGGGGTGGTGAACTAGCATAAAATAGTTTAATTATTTCTTCCCTTTACCTTTACATACTATACATATTTCCTTTTTTTTACCTAATCCCTCACATACTGCACAAGATACTACACCCGACCCCATACATATTGTACAAACGCCTACTTTCATTCCATTACTCACTCCTATCAATACTTTCCCTTGACCATCACACACAGTACAAGGAAGTTTTCCTGTGTGATGACAAACGGCACAATCTACTAAAAAGTAACCAATCCCTTTGCATTTATCACACATAACTAGATGATGATCTATCTCATTGTCTATTTGATTCAATAATAGTTTAGAGGAATTGTATAATTCATGCGATGGATGTATAAAGGTCAATAGTTTTTCTACCATTTTTTTACTCTGCTGTACGTCACCTGAATGAAACAAGGCTAAGCTATAATAATAAAGGAGTTCATCAGGCAAAACCACATCTTTTATAAACCCGGAACGCAAGACCACAACAGCTGAATCATATTTTTTCTGTTGAATGAGATCCTTCCCAACTTTAAGATATAGTGCTACAACTTGATCTTTCGAATGCTGTGCATATAAAGAAAATAAAATACAGTAAAAAAATAAAAACAAAATATATCTTTTCATCACTATATATAATAATAAAAACCTGTTAAACAGAGATGATAAAATAAGCCAGCGTTTTTATTTGGTTTTATAAAAATAGTTCTACAGGAACTACAACAACTGTTTTATCCCATTTAAATACAATGGCTATACTTCCTTTACGCTCACTGATGGGTTTACCTGTTAGTGGGTCTTGTGCTGTAAGTTCTATTGTAAATGTTTCGTAACTATTGGGAAGTTCATACGACGGTATATCAAAGCGAAGAACATCTTTCTTATCATCATATTTAAAAGCACCCCACTGACCAAGTTCACTATTTAAAATAATAGTCCACCGATTCTTTTGAGGAATCGTAAATAAAGCATATGTGCCCTGCTTGACAACATTGCCACTTATACGCACATCCTGCGTAAATGTAATTTCTGTAGCCTCATTCGCACCTGTTCGCCATACTTTTTCATATGGAACAAGCTCACCAAAAATAACCCGATTACGCTTGGATGGCCTACCGTAGGTAATTTTGATATAAGTATTCTCATATTTAAACGTAGACATGCCTAAGGGACTAGACAATGGTTTAACTGAAAAGTCTTGTGCATAGCCTAAACTTACGCCATGTACAAAAAAACCTACTAATAAACTCTTTATAATTACTTTCATGAGACACAAAAATAACCGAATTCTGTAAATTCACATGTGAAAAAAATTTATTCTGTAAATTTGTTTTTATTAAAAAAATACATTTATGTCAGGACATAGTAAGTGGTCTACCATCAAACGAAAAAAAGGAGCTGCTGATGCAAAAAAAGGGAAGATATTTACAAAAATTGTAAAAGAAATCACCATCGCTGTAAAGGAAGGTGGACCTGAACCAATTAACAATCCACGCCTTCGGTTAGCTATACAAAATGCTAAAGGCGCCAATATGCCTAAAGAAAACATTGAGCGAGCTATTAAAAAAGCCAGTGGGGAAGATGGAAGCACATACACAGAGCCCACCTATGAAGGCTATGCCCCTCATGGTGTAGCTGTATTTGTAGAATGCATGACTGATAATATCAACCGAACTGTATCAAATGTACGATCGTTATTTAGTAAGCATGGGGGAAATTTGGGCACTAACGGTTCTCTTCAGTTTATATTTTCACGAAAAGGTATTTTTTCCATACCTATTTCTTCTAAAATTAATGATGATACACTTTCTTTAGAACTCATTGATGCTGGAGCTGAAGATATTGATACGGCAGATGGATACATAACCGTCACTTGTGCTATGGAGGATTTTGGTAAGGTTCAAAAAAAATTGACAGATCTAAACATCGAACCTGAAAATGCAGAACTCCAACGTATTCCAAATAGCCTAATCAAATTAAATAATGATTCATTTCAAAAAGTCATGAAACTTATTGAGGCACTCGAAGAGGATGACGATGTACAGAAAGTATACCATAATGTAGATATATCTGATGAACAGATGGAGTTGATATAAAAATAACCTATATTTAATAGGTGATATAAAAAATAATACAACAATGCAGATACCATACCTTTTCCTTATTCATTGTGGGTACTATGACACCAGTCTATGCGAAGGTGCATTTGAATCACATATCAATTTTTACATCGTTGCTCAAAATATAGAAGAAGCAAAAGAAAAGGCAAAATCAACGCCTTTTTTCAAAGAACGCAAAATGCATATCGATGGAATACAGCAACTAGAAGCTATTGACGGATTTAGAATAGAACTAAAAGAAGATAAAAAATTAAATGGAGAAAGTATTATTCATCAAAATAATTATAGGCAACTAGCTCCACACAAATCTTAAGTTATACTAAAGAAAAATGAATCTACTCCTTCCCTCTATTGAAAATCGTTTTCAACTTCAAATTTTTTAAAAAAAACCGCCCCTAAAAAACACCTCGAAAAGCTTTGGAAGATTTTTTTTAAGGGCGGATGGAAAGTAGAAAATTAGAAAATGCTCTTAATTACTTCTTTTTGTATTCTAATTTTTCACTTGTTCCTAAAGCATTCATAGTCACGACTAATTTTACATCTGACAACTCTTCAATAACGTACTCTACATTCATACCCATAGCCACAGCCGTAATTTTTCTCCCATCAAATGCGTACGATTGATAAGGAACTGTAGCTGTTGAGCCTGTGCAGATAGACTTTTCACTCATACTTGAAGCAGTAATTAGGAGTTGATTGGTGCATCCATTTTTATCTTTCACACTATTCTCCCAGGTACCGTTAAGCTTGTCTTGTGTGTACGTAGGCGATGGGGTATCTTCAGATTTTTTCTTACATGAAACTACGAAAAAAGATGCTACTAAAAGGCTGAATAATAAATTTTTCATATTTTTTATATTTAAAGTTAGAGGCAAATATATTAATAAATTAAATATTTTCCAAATAAGAAATAAAAAATATAAAAAGAATACTTATTTTTTTAATTTATCTTTTATTTGATAGCAATTTGCTACCAAATCCCTACCAACGGTGGAATTTTCTTCCAAAGACAAATCCACTTTAGCCTTATCATTATCCAACCAAAGACCTAATTTATCATTATTAAAATAATAGCGATTCTCTTTAATCGTAGACTTACTTAAGTCAAAAAACTCATCATCATTATGCTCTTTCGCTGTTTTTTTATCCCAATAAATTGGTCTGTTGTAACTAAAAACCTGTTCAAAGACAAAAAATAATTTTCCAGCATCAAAATAACACTCCATTTGTGTTTTACCTGTTTCGCCAAACCAAACCATCTGAATTAATTTTAATTCACCCTTATCATAATACGCTATACCTTCTCCGCCATCTGTTGACTCATCCACCCTAACAGTATCATAAGTAGTCAGATTTTTTCGAATCTCTTTGAATTTGATTTTAGTACTTTTGAGCATTGAATCAGTCAATTGAGCCTGTACTAAACCTATTGTAAAAAACAATATCATTGTTATACATGTAAAGTATTTCATAGTAATATATTTTTTAGAATATACAAATCTATACATTAGCCCTTATATATTGCAGCTAAATAAGGTATTTATTTAACAACTTATATAATGCTCTTAGGGGTTATGAATAAATTTGATTGTCTACAACATAGCAAATCATCATTTTATTACCTATTTTTAAAACTCAAAAATTTAACCTCTAATAGCAATACCCATGAAACGCAATCAAATCATCAGTCTTGCAATCCTCGTAAGTATAACGTGGGCAGGATGTGCCAGAAAAACTGTGACACGCATTAATCCAGATCAACAAACTGACCTCAGCGGGCGCTGGAACGATACCGACTCTCGCCTTGTAGCTGAAGAAATGACTAAAGATGCCTTAGGAAAAAATTGGCGTTCATCATTTGTAAACAAAACAGGGAAAAACCCGATCATCATTGTGGGGATTATTACCAATAAAAGCCATGAACACATTGAATCGGAAACATTCATTAAAGACATGGAAAAAGAATTTATCCAATCAGGACTTATCCGAGTAGTGCAAAATAGCGTATTCCGAGAAAAAGTTCGTGAAGAACGTGCCGACCAACAAGAATTTGCTGCTATCGAAACACAAAAAAAATGGGGTAAAGAACTTGGAGCTGACTTCATGGTATTTGGGAATATCAACTCCATTGTTGATGCAGAAGGCAAACGCAAAGTGGTCTACTACCAAGTTAACCTCGAATTAACAAACATGGAAACCAATGAAATTGTATGGATTGGTGAAAAGAAAATTAAAAAATACATCACCAACTAATTTGTTTTTTTCTACACATCGAATTCATGAAAAAAACCATATTCTATATTATAGGAATAGCGCTGATTGTAAGCTCATGCATGACATACTACCAACGCTATTTCTATTTCAATCAACGTTTTGAATCAGGACAATTAAAAGAAGCGCAAGATATTCTTCTCAAAGATAAAAAAGGAGACCGCGGCAAAAATCGATTAATCTATTACATGAATCGAGGTGTGGTCGAATCCATGCTTGGAAACTATGAAGAAAGTAATCGCCAGTTTGAACAAGCTTATATTACGATCGATGATTATTATAAAAATCCACTCAACGAAGGATTAGCCTATCTTACTAATCCAAAGTTTGTAGAATATAAAGGCGAAGATTTTGAAGTCATTTACATTCATTATTACAAAGCGCTTAATTACTTAAAAATGAATCAAAATGAAGAGGCACTTGTAGAATGCAAACGCATGAATATTAAGCTTAGTGCTTTAAGTGATAAATACACATCAGAAAAAAAATACAAACGAGATGCTTTTGTCCACTTACTCATGGGAATTATCTATGAAGCTAACCATGATGCTAACAATGCATTCATCGCCTATCGTAATGCGCTTGATATTTATCAAAACGACTATGCTCATTTATTTGGATCAGATGTACCTGAACAGTTAAAAAAAGATATTATAAGAACAGCCTATCAAACAGGATTTTATGACGATGCCAAACGCTATAAAGAACTGTTTAACATGGCTGATATGCCTAGCAAAGAAAAAACAGGTGAAATCATTTTTTTATGGCACAATGGACTTTGCCCAATCAAGACAGAGAACTCAATTGAAATGATTGCCGTACGAGGACAAGGTGGATGGCTCACATTTCGCAATGAGCAAATGGGATTATCTTTTCCTTTTTATGTAAATGATAGCGACTATGAGAGCAAAGGTTTAAATAAACTAAACATCATACGTGTTGCTTTTCCTCAATATATTGAAAGACCAGCTGTATTTAACAATGGGTCGCTCACCATTGACAACCAATCATCTTCTATTCCATTACAACTTGTAGAAGATGTAAATGCAATTGCTTTTAAATGCCTGCAAGAACGTATGGCATGGGAATTTGGAAAAGCACTGCTTCGCGTTGCCATTAAAAAAGCAGCTGAGTATGCTATTCGAAAAGAAAATAAAGATGCCGCAACCGCTGTAGGCATTTTAAATGCATTTACTGAACAAGCCGATACAAGACACTGGCAAACACTCCCACATGGCATATACTATTGCAGACTCTCCTTACCAGAAGGTAACCATACCATCACACTTACAGTAAAAAGCAATAAGATTGATCAAGTACAACAACATCAATTTACATTCACTATTCAGTCAGGAAAAACCTATTTTCATACCTTTCATTCATTAGAAAGCCTTCCAACACCACTTTCATCTTATTCTTATTAAGTCAAAAAATAAAAACAAACCAATCTATTTGTTTTTTAAATCTTTATAGTAATTTTACTACCATAAAAACACTATTAACATCTATACTACTATGGCTTATAACTTACTCAAAGGGAAAAAAGGAATCATCTTTGGCGCACTTGATCCCAACTCAATTGCTTGGAAAGTTGCTTTGCGTGCAAAAGAAGAAGGTGCTCAATTCACATTAACAAATGCACCTATTGCGCTACGCATGGGGACTATTAATGAGCTAGCTGAAAAATGTAATGCACAAGTTATTGGAGCAGATGCTACGTCTGTAGAAGATCTGGAAAATTTATTCAAAAAATCCATGGAAGCATTAGGTGGAAAAATTGATTTTATTCTTCACTCCATCGGCATGAGCCCAAATGTACGAAAAGGTAAAACATACGGTGATCTTAACTATGACTGGCTTATAAAAACACTCGATATTTCAGCCATTTCATTTCACAAGGTCATGCAAACAGCTGAAAAGCTAGATGCACTCACTGAAGGAGCTTCCATACTTGCGCTATCCTATATCGCTGCTCAACGCACATTTCCGGACTATTCGGATATGGCAGAAGCCAAAGCTATGCTTGAATCTATTGCCAGAAGTTATGGCCATCGTTTAGGAAAAACCAAAAAAGTACGTGTCAACACTATCTCACAATCACCAACCAGAACAACTGCAGGAACAGGCATAACTGGATTTGATGTATTCTTTGATTATGCTAATATGATGGCACCTTTAGGAAATGCTTCAGGAGAAGATTGTGCTAACTACTGCATTACTTTATTCTCTGACCTTACACGAATGGTAACTATGCAAAATTTATATCATGATGGAGGGTTTGCTTTTTCAGGAATTACTGAAGCATTGATTGAAAGACTTCAAAAATAAAAGTATGAATAGACGAGTAAAATACTTATTAATCGTTATAGGTATTGGTATCGCCTCTGCCTTCTTATATATTTACTTTGCAGTCTATAATAAGGCACATCGCTCTATTATAAATGAGAAACCTGCTTACACCATAGCAGCAATAGATTTATATAATGACTATTCCAAAGATGAAAAGATAGGAGATAAAAAATACCTCAATCAACTCATCGAAATATATGGAAAGATATCAGCAGTATCTCACAATCTAGATGGAGAAGTAACAATCGAGTTCAAAGAAGAAGATAATATAGGAGGTGTTGTTATCAGTTTAGACAGTACGTACTATCATCAAGAACCTCTTAGTATAGGAGAGCCTATTCATGTAAAGGGTATATGTGTAGGCATGTTGCTAGATGTTACATTAAATAAAGGTATAATTAAAAAAAATCAATTCCAAGATAAGAAATGAAAAAAATAAAACTGATTTTAGTATTATATATAACAACTTTTGTATGGAGTTGTAAAAATAACAACCGTGAGGAATTAAATCCTACATCAGGAACATGCAATACCACTAATGTATCTTACGCTACTACTGTTCTTCCTATTATTAAAGACAACTGTATTTCTTGCCATCAAGGTAATTCACCAAGTGGCGGAATCAACTTAGATGGCTATGCTAATATCAAACAATATGCATTAAATGGCAAACTTTATGGTGCCATTTCACACCAAAATGGATTCTCTCCCATGCCCAAAGGAGGAACAAAACTATCTACCTGTACCATTGATCAAATTAAATCATGGATAGACTCTGGCACACCTAACAATTAAGTATTATTTTTCGTTTTTAATTATTAAAATAAATCTTTAAACACAAAAAATATGAAAAAGCTAAGTTTAATAATAGCAATTACAAGTACAGTTTTTTTAGCTTTGAATAGCCATGCACAAAAATTATTTTCTACCAAAACAGGACACGTATGGTTTTTTTCTTCCACACCGATAGAAAATATTGAAGCTCACAACAAACAAACAACAGCCATTATAAATACAGAAAAAGGAGAAATTGCTTTCGCCCTATTAATCAAATCATTTGAATTTGAAAAGGCGCTCATGCAAGAGCACTTTAATGAAAACTATATGGAATCTGATAAGTATCCTAAGTCTACATTCAAAGGAGTAATTACGAATTTAAAAGACATTCACTTTGAAGAAGATGGTAAATATGACGCCATTGTGGAAGGTGATCTAACCATCCATAATGTAACTAAAAAGATAACAGTCAAAGGTACAATCAATAAAAAAGATGGCGCTATTGAACTTAATGCGCTCTTTCAAGTAGCCCCAAAAGACTACGCTATTCAAATTCCAAAGATGGTAGAAAATAACATTGCTAAAACAATAGATGTACATATAGAAGTCATTTTAAATTCCAATAAATAATAATGAGAAAGATCCTATTTTGCACAGTTCTTACAAGCATATGCTTCATCAGTTACGCTCAAACCAATCCGATTAATGATGATGATATACTTAAAATGCTGGACTCAACTATGGCTACAAATTCAGCCATAGACTATACCTATGCTACATTTAAAGGGGCTCGCGTTGTAAATGGGCACTCGATTGAAACACAAGGTAAGCATGTATTACAATTTCTTATATCTCACAGATTTGGAGCATTAAATACAGGGGCTTATAATTTATTTGGATTAGACGCTGCTACAATACGGTTAGGCCTGGAATATGGAATAACAAATCGTTTAACCATTGGTATAGGAAGAGCAACCTTAAAGAAAACATACGATTCTTTTCTAAAATTTAAGCTTATTCGACAATCAACAGGAGCAAAAAAGACACCATTGTCTATGACACTCCTAGCAAGCAGCACGGCTTATAGTTTACGTGATCCATCCATTGACTTCACTAATAGAATCGTATATACCTTACAAGCACTTATTGCTCGAAAGTTTACTGACGGATTTTCTATACAAATTTCTCCTACATTAATTCACCGTAACTTAGTAGATACAAAATCTGATCAAAATGATGTTTTTGCTATAGGTATAAGTGGAAGACAAAAGCTAACCAAACGTATTTCTCTTAATGCTGAATACTTTTATTTAATGCCTGGATATACAGCTACTAATTTCAGAAATTGCTTATCCATTGGGTTTGATATTGAAACAGGAGGGCATGTTTTCCAGCTTCATATCACCAATGCACAAGGTATGACTGAAAATTATTTTATAGCTGAAAATAAAAGTGCTTGGGGAAATGGCGATATCTATTTTGGTTTCAACATATCACGTGTATTCACATTAGGAAAATCTAAGTATAGATAACTATATCTTATCCCTTTGCTGATCAATAACGGCTGTAAACGCAGCCCCAAAAAATAAGATTACACTCGAATAATAAACCCAAAATAAAATAAGGATAATAGATCCAGCAGCTCCATATGGAGAAGCCGGATTAACTGTACCAAGATATATCCCAATTAAAAATTTACCTAACACAAATAACACGGCTGTTACCAATCCGCCTAACCACGCTTTTTTCCATCGCACTTTCACATCAGGCAATAATTTAAAGATAAAAGCAAAAAATAAAACTGAAATAAAAATATCAACCGATACATTAATACCATCTAAAATAAAAGAGCTAGCCCATGAAACATACTTCACCAACCATCCCTTAATAGCTGCAACAATTGAAGATATAATCAATGAGACCAATAAAAGAAACCCTAACGAAGCTACAAGTCCAAATGTGATCAACCGATTAAGTACAACATGAGCAATTCCTTTTTTCTTCCTTTGCCCTACCTCCCAAATTTGATTTAATGATTTTTTCAATTGAATAAATACAGCTGTAGCAGAAAAAAATACAGTTACCGAAGCTACCACCGTCGCAAAAACGGAATGTTGTTGAATATGAATAGCCTTTAAAACAGATTCGATCTGCAAGGCACTACCCTCTCCTACAATAGACTTGACTTGATAAAATACTTGCCCTTTTACAGCCTCCTCTCCAAAAAAATAACCCGCTATATAGACAATAATAAATAATAATCCAGGCAGTGAGAATATGGTATAATAAGACAAAGCTGCACTTAACATCAAGGCTTGATGTACATGCCATCGTTGAAACGTTTTTTTGATTGTAAGAAAAGCATTTTTCATTTATACCTACAAGCAAAGATGAATAAAAAATGTATAAATCAATTTCGCTTACTCAACTCATCACGGATTTTTGCCGCTTGTTCATAATCTTCCTTTTGTATAGCATCCTGAAGCATTTCTTCCAGCTTATCAGATGGAACATCTTTTAATGATTTGGATGACGATTTTGTCTTCTTAGAAGGTCGTCCCGGTTTCTTACTTGTATCCGACTCAGGCGTGGTAGATGCATCAGAGGATGGTGTTTCCTCATCTGTTTCTGTAAAGACAATACTAGCTTCAGCCATAATAGACTCATATGTATAAATAGGTGCATCAAACCGAATCGCTATGGCTATAGCATCCGAAGGTCGTGCATCAATCTCTACCCTTTTTTTCCCATCAAAGCACACAATTTTTGCATAAAAAACACCTTCTTTTAATTCAGAAATAATTACTTCTTCAACTGTATAGTTATAGGCATCTGCAAAAGATTTAAATAAATCATGCGTCATAGGACGATTGACCGCTATTTTCTCCATCTCAACAGCAATCGCTTGAGCTTCAAATGAGCCAATGATCACAGGCAATCGTCTATTGCCATTTTCTTCACCCAATATTAAAGCAAACGATGCACCTTGAGTTTGGCCAGAAGATAATCCTAATATATCAAGTTTAACTTTTTCCACTAGATTGCAAAACTAATTTAATTCATGACCTTTTGAATAGCTGCTGTGAGCTTAGGAACAACCTCAAAAAGATCACCTACAATACCATAATCTGCTGCTTTAAAAAAAGGAGCTTCCGGATCTTTATTTATAACGACAATAACTTTAGATGAATTTACACCTGCCAAATGTTGAATAGCTCCAGATATCCCAAGAGCAATATATAGATTAGGTGCAACTTTAATTCCTGTCTGACCAACATGTTCATGATGCGGCCGCCAATGTAAATCTGAAACAGGTTTTGAACAAGCTGTAGCAGCCTTAAGAACTTTGGCTAATGATTCCAATAAATGCCAATTTTCAGGGCCCTTCAATCCCCTTCCTCCAGACACCACGATTTCAGCTTCTGTTAATAAAATATCACCTGTTGCTTTTTCCATTTTAGTGATAGTCACCATCTCCACACCAGAGTTACTTAAAGGCATAACTTCAACACTTGGTGTATAGTTAAACTCTACTAATGGATGTGTATTATTTTTAATTGTCATTATTTTTTTAGGTGACGTAAGTATCACCTGAACAAATGCTTTTCCAGTATAAATGCTTCTCTTGACCTGAAACCCATTAGATAAAACAGGCAGCGACACAACATTAGAAGCCAATGCAGCTTGCCATTTTATAGCCAATCGAGAAGCCACAGCATCTGTCAATGATGACTTAGCAGCTATAATTACATTACTTGATTCTTTTTCTGCAATTTGAGCCAGTGTAGCAACATAAGCTTGTATACTAGGCTGCACATTCCCGGCATAGCTCACATGAGCAATTTTTTGAGCACCATACTTACCCATTTTTTCAATTTCACCTGTGGCAAGCGTACCAACAGCGACAACAACGGTGGATGTATTCAGCGTCTTTGCCAACATAGCTCCATAAGATATAACTTCAAGTGATGACTTCTTTATCACCTGACCATCTAGTTCTACAAAAATTACTACACTCATTTTTAAGTTATGTTTATTTTTTTTAGATTATATTAATTTATGAAATACATAAAAGGCTATAGTACTTTTGCCTCTTCTTTTAATAGCCTTACTAATTCTTCAACTTGATCAGCAGCTATAAGTTTACATGCTCCTTTAGCAGGAGGCAGCTCATACGACACAAGCTGAGATGTATGATCAACCGAAACAGGCTCTACTACTTTCAATACTTTTGTTTTAGCAGACATAATGCCGCGCATAGAAGGAATTTTCCACTCTGCTATAGGCTCTTGACAACCTGCAACAAAAGGCAATTTTACTTCTATATATTCTTTACCACCCTCTATTTCACGTACTAGCATGGCTTTATCTCCTTCTATATCCAACTTCATCACTGGGGAAACAGACGGTATACCCAGCAACTCACCAACCATCCCATGAACCTGACCACCATTAAAATCGATAGATTCTCTACCTGTTAAAATAATGTCAAATTTTTCTTGTTGTGCGATATGTGCAATTTGTTTCGCTACAAAAAAACTGTCTATCGGAAAAGCATTCACACGAACAGCATCATCTGCTCCAATGGCCAATGCCTTTCGAATAGTTGGTTCAGTATCTGCTTCACCTATATTAATTACTGTGACAGATGCATGAAGTGATTCTTTCAGTTCAATAGCACGTGCCAATGCATAATCATCATATGGACCAATAATAAATTGCAATCCAGATGTATTTAATTTTTGATTGTTATCTGTAAATGTAATTTTGGATGTGGTATCAGGAACATGACTAATACAAACTAAAATTTTCATATTATTACTAAGTAAATTTGGGCTGAATTTAAGGATTAAACTAATACCTTGCTAACAAAGTTTCTATTTTGTTAATTTACTTTTTATATGCTCATTTTGCCATAAATTTTATTTTTTTTAAACAAAAGCCCCTATGACTACACGACTAGAGCAATTGCTGAGCTTCCTAGAAAAAGAACCTCATGATCCTTTCACACTATATGCTATTGCATTAGAGTATATGAACATAAAATCGATACAAGCATGCATCTATTTTGAAAAATTACTTTCTGAACATGAAAGCTACATCCCAACCTACTACCATGCTGCATACTTTTATACAACTATAAATGAACTGGAAAAAGCAAATGCCATTTATGCAAAGGGCATAGCTATAGCAACCAAAATAAATGACCACCATGCCTTAAGAGAACTAAAAAATGCATATACTCTTTTTTTAGAAAATGAAGATTAAGATGTAAATTTGATTTATTACAATCCTATGAATTGGATCTATCAACTAGATATAGAGCATATTATTTTTATCATAATGTTTATGGTGCTCTCTATTTTATTTTTAATGCATTATTTTTTTCTTCGAAAAAAAGTATCTATTCGATCTATTCCCTTAGTGTTGAAGATGACCCTAAGAACCACTTACTTCAGCTTATTTATAATAGCTCTATTAGGTCCATCTTGGATGGAAAAGAAAAAAGAAATAAAAGTGATAGCCAAAGATATCTTTATAGCCATAGATATTTCAGAATCAATGAATGCTATAGACATTCAGCCAAGCAGACTAGAACGTGTCAAACTTCAACTGAAAGAATTCATCAAACAATTAGCAGGTGATCGAATTGGCCTCATCTTATTTTCATCGGATGCTTTTGTACAATGCCCTCTTACCTATGATCAAAGTGCAGTTCAACTTTTTATCGAAACGTTGCAAACCAATTTAGTATCAAGCAGAGGAACTGATTTTACACCTGCATTACGAATAGCACTTGAAAAACTTACCACAGAAAACACATCTCCTTCAAATAATCATTCTAAAATCATTCTACTCATCAGCGATGGAGAAGATTTTGGGACAGACTCCGAAGAGATTATAAAAAAAATAAAAAAAGAAAACATCTATCTCTTTACATGGGGTATAGGAACACGTCAAGGAGGAAGAATACCGTTGTCTTCAGGCAGATTCATGAAAGATGATACCAACAAAGATGTAATCACCAAACTAAAAGCTGAATCACTACAAGAAATGTCCAAAAAAACAAATGGAAGTTATTTTGAGACAAGTGACCAAATTAATGAAATCGATAAATTAACAACTACATTGCAACAACTTCGAGGTGAAATCAAAGAAATTAAAAAAGTAGATACAAGCTCAAATGCGTATTTTTATTTTCTAGTAATTGGTGTATTTTTATTTACATTTGATATACTTTTCAAAACAAGTGTCATTCGCCTATGAAAAGTTTTTTATACTTATCGTTTATCTTTCTATTCTTCCATCTCGGGAAGATACATCTTACTAATCAAACGAAAAAAAAAGCACAAAAAAGCTATAACGCTAAAAATTATAAAAACGCATCTAATTATATCCACACCCTTCTTGATTCTTTAAAATTGAAAAATAATCAAGCTGAGCTTAATCTAGGCCACTGCTATTATTTACTAAAAGATACAACTCAATCAAAAAAACATTATACAAATTCCAGTACTACGGCTGATCCACTGCTCAAATCTATTGCACAACAACAACTGGGAATTTTATCCTACCAAGCCAAAGATTTAGAAAAAGCATTAGCTTATTCAAAAGAATCATTAAAAATAAATCCAGCTAATGAACAGGCTAGATATAATTATGAGGTAATCAAAAAAATACTGGAAAAAAAACAAAACGATCAGCAAAAAAATAAAGACAACAATCAATCAGATAAAAAAAATAAAAACGAAGAAGATAAAAACCAAGATTCCTCTTCTTCAAAAAAAGACAAAAAAGAATCTGATAATTCTGAGAAACAAAAAAAAGAAGGAGAAAAAAAACAAGATTCATCTAAAGATAAAAATCAAACTGAAGAGGGAAAAAAAGACAAACAAAAAGAAGAAAAAAATACAGAAGAAGAAAAAGAAGCTTCAAATCAAAAAAAAGAAAAATTACGACAGGAATTAAAAAAACTTCAACTAAGTGAAGAAAAAGCAAATGCTGTTCTAGAAGCAATGAAAAATAATGAAGTCCAATATTTGCAACAGCAACAACGAAAAACAAAGAAAAACAACAGACCTAATCAATCTAATTGGTAACTTATGAAACTAAAAAAGCTAAGCCTCTCCTCCGCCTGTCAAGTATTTAAATGCCTCAGTGAAGATGCACGCGTGCGTATTTTACATTTATTATACAAAAAAAAACAACTCTGTATATCTGACCTTTGTCAAATTCTTAATTTTACACAAACCAAAACATCACGCCACCTTATTTATTTAAAAAATGCAGGTCTTGTAAGTAGTAAAAAAATAAATCAATGGGCCTATTATTATATTAGAGAAGAGCTTATTGATTTCATAGAAACACTTCTATCTTATATGGAACGTGATACTACATTACTTAAAGATATAGACCTCTATCAAACTATGTATTCCAATCGGGAACTGGCAGCATTTCATCTTGAAAATCCGACTACATCATTCCCTAGCAAGTAGCCCTTGACAAATACATTTTTTATTTCTATTTTTGATGGAATTAAAAACCCTATTTCTCACCCTATGAAACATATCTACGTTACTTATTAATACATAATTAGAAACGTATGATGAATCACCAAATGACGGACACGATGCTCGTGTCTCTTTACCAAGATGGCGATGAAAAGGCATTTACTGAGCTTTTCAAAAGGTATAAATCTAAAGTATATAACACTATTTATCTTATCGTCAAAGACTCGGCTGTCGCTGAAGATCTTCTCCAAGATGTGTTTATCAAATCCATTAGTATACTCCAAACAGGAAAGTATACGGATGAAGGAAAGTTTCTTCCATGGATCAACCGCATTGCACGGAACTTAGCTATTGATTATTTCAGAAGAGAAAAAAAATACCCAACCATAAGTGATGAGGAATTTGGACTATCCAATAAACTTATTTTAGCAGACCCACCAATTGAATCTCGGCATATTAAAAAAGAAATTCGTCAAACGATTCGCAAAATTATTCGAACACTGCCTCGTGAACAAAAAGAAATTGTATGGATGAGGCATTATATGGAAATGAGCTTCCAAGAAATCGCCACTTATAAAGACATTAGTATTAATACCGCATTAGGACGTATGCGGTATGCGCTTATTAATCTCCGGAAATACATGGAAAAGAAAAAATTAAATTTTCAACAGCTCAGTGCGTAAAGATTATTTTACAAAAAACACATAAATTAGTATGCTAAATTAACAAGGTATTCCCAAATGCATACATGACTAAAAAAGAAAGAATAGATTTATTCATACAGTACTTTATCGAGCATCAGCCCCAAGCACAAACCGAGCTTCATTATACCAATCCATATGAATTACTGATAGCCGTTATATTAAGTGCTCAGTGTACGGATAAAAGAGTAAACAGTATTACACCTTTATTGTTTAAAAAATTTCCTACTGCAAAAAAACTAGCACAAAGTACATTTGAAGAATTATACCCTTATATCAAAAGTATATCTTATCCCAATAACAAAACCAAACACCTATTAGGTATGGCTACTATGTTGGTCGAAAAGTTTAAAAATAAAATACCTGACTCTGTTGAAGATCTTCAACAACTCCCAGGAGTAGGTCGAAAAACGGCAAACGTCATTGCCTCTGTTATTTACAATCAACCTAAAATGGCAGTAGATACACATGTATTTCGTGTTTCTAAACGAATTGGACTAGTAAGCATCAAGGCCCAAACACCACTCCACGTAGAAACTGAATTAGTTAAACTTATTCCTGAAAAATATATTCCACAAGCTCACCACTGGCTTATTCTCCATGGAAGATATGTCTGTTTAGCTCGAAAACCTAAATGCTCAACGTGTGGGATTCATACGTTTTGTAATTATTTTTCGAAAACGAACAAAAAATAAAAAACATCCCGTTCCAGCAAATAAGCTTAAAAAAGGGAATAAAGGCATCAGAAAACGTCCATCCCAATCTTCCACTGTAAGTCCAACCATAGCCGCTTGCAAAACAATAAATAAATATATAAAAAACAGCACCTGTTTCTTTATCTTAGATTTTAAGAAACCAAAGAAAGCAAATACATAGACCATGCACAAAAGAGATAAAATATATACATTATGGTAAAATGAATAATAAGGTTTTACATGTATAAAAAAATAGTATAATTTAAAACACACCAACTTAGAAAAAAACAACGGATTATAAAAAACAAATTGCACAAACTGAACTAACGGGTCTTCTGTTGGCGATGGCATCCATACCCCATTTACCGAAAGTTTAGCTGAAGAATATCTAAAAATAGTTTCACCTTTAGCATACTCGTTAACTATATTAAAATTTTTAAGTATTATATTAAGTAAAAAAAGACCAGCACTAAAAAAAATAAAGACTAAACTATAAAATATATATTTATTTTTTTTAATCAATGGCCAATAAGATGTCATAAGAAATAGAAAAAAAGAAGTAAAAAGAATACATCCAGATGGCCTAATAAGGGATGTGATTAGTAAGAAAGGCGCAATGATTAAATAATGTATTAATCGAGAGCCTTGAATCATTATCAAAAAAGAAAATATAAGCATGCTTATATAAAATGATTCTGTGAGTATATAATAACTAAAACTATGCAACTCAATAAAGAGCATATAAAAAAAAACAACTACATAGCTTATTTTTTTATTTTTAAAAAGAGTATTTGAAATTACACCTAATGCTAAACATGACAAACCGTTCAAGACAACCTGTAAGGTTATAATTGTTGAGAAAAAAAATCCAGCTTTAAAACAAAGTGCTAAAAATCCAATATACCCGATGTACCAAAAATGTTTACCAAAAACAATATCACCATCAACTGCCAACTGAGAAGCTAGAACAATATAACGTCGCGAGTCATTAGCAATCCTAATACCATAATAATTTGATAGAATAAATTGACTAACTAACCAAAAAATAAAAAGCAAAAATTCATTTCTATATAAATGAAAACACTTTTTTAAATAATTCATAGATTTATCTCAAAAGATAAATTTTTCCAAATCCTTTATGAAAGGCTTTATCTGCTGCCGTAGTTCTTGTCTCAAGGTATTCTCCATTCTTCTTGACAAAAACCTTATACAAATAAACTCCATTCGCTAATTGATCACCATATTCATCTTTTCCATCCCATTCAAATGAAGATAAGTTATTTCCAATTTTAATAGGACCTAACTCATCTTGTGTTACCTCTCTTACTATTTTACCTGTTACAGTCATGATCTGAATTTTTATTTCATCAGGGATTTCACTTCCTGTCAAAGTAAACACAAAACGCATTTTAGTTGAGAATGGATTAGGATAAGGATAAAAATGAGTAATCTGAGATTCATTAATCACCTCAAAATTAATTTGATACGGTTGAAGACCTGAACGATTACCAGTCACATCAGAGGCTTGAACACGGAATGTATAAATACCATTAGGTAAATTTTGAAACTGATAATCGATCTTGAAACGATTATCGGTTCCTGCAGGAATCCATCGTAAAGCAGGATCGGTAAATGAAAGCCGCTCAAATTGACAACCCTCACACGGTTTTTTTATAAAAATATCAATACCAGCCGTATCTTTTCGCAATAAATAATTGTTTTCATCTTTAAGACTTATTCCAGCAAGCACATGAGGTGAAACAATATCTCCATCCATAATATGGTTCCCATCAAAAACCACATCCAATACTGGATGAGTGATATCCTTAGCTACAACAAAGAAAGAAGATAAATTTAAAATGTTATTATAATAATACTGCTCAGGCTGCACCTTAGGATTAACATAAACTTGAAAATCATTCGGTCCTACTTTGTTGAGTGAATTAAAATCATATGAAAATTTCAATGTATCTCCTTTCACTAATGGAGTTAATCCTTTTGTAAGCTTAGCTTTCTGCAAAGTGGTCTGATTTGTTAAACTAAATTCAACCTGTAAGGGTTCTTTAAAATCAGATTTAGAAATATTAACAAACTGAAAATAAACTTTAGACAACTCTCCTTCTTGAATATTAATTTTAAAGTCATTCAACGGTTTATCTTGCTTAGGATCCAACAGAACAACGCCCTCTGGAACACCTCCAAAATGAACACGCCAACTTCTAAGTTGTGGCGGAGTTATATCATCAACGGTAGCTTTTAACCTTAAATAGGGATACTGCTTTGCATCAATAGAACTTAAGTCAAATACATTTGTTGTAACATTAGAAAATAAAACAGTTTCTTGATCATTTAATCCAATACCTATGATATCAAATGTTATTTTAGATATTAAAGGCTTAGGCAATATATATCTATAAAATGTTTGCCAAGATAAAGCAGGACCTATTTTAGATGAATAAATATAGCCCTTATTAGGTTCACTCAATACATTATAATCTAATGTTAATATCTGTTCTTTAGCAGGTATTGGAGAAGCTAGATTAGGGATAATTAAAGTAGCTGGTTTTCCGGAATTTTTTTGTCCAAGAATAATACAACCATATCCATTTTTCAATTTATTAAACTCAACCAGATCAACACCTACCACATCTTTTAATTTTTGTTTAAGATCATTGGGCCAGGTTTCAAATGCAACAGAGCCTGTCGAAGATAAGATAAGATAATCGCCATCTTTAACCTCATCAATATATTTAGATACTACAGTAGGGTTCACCATCATATTCACGACTATAGGTTGCCTTCCACAATAATATCCAGACAATGAATATCCTTTCTCTGCTGTGAAAGCTGAGTATGGTTTAGCTGTTAGCCGATCAAATGCTATACCAAGCATGGTATTATTAAAACAACGAGCGTTATATACAAAAGCAATATCATCTAAATAGAGCTCCGTATATTTATTACTATCTGCAACATACCCTCCAACTGTTTTTACCTTAACTTTTGTGCGCTCCTTATAAAATTCAAACTTCCGTGTCGTTTCATTTTTAATCAGATTCACTGTTGCATCATTGAGCATCTGAGGAAAAATACTTTGCGTCCATCCTTCAGGACCATTTTTTATATAGGTAAAAGTGCTATACGCCCATGACTCTTTCGTATCGATACCATCATTAAACTTAATCCTCCAATAATAAGCAGTAGTATCATTAGCAGGGCTATTTGATATTAAATTAACCTTCCAATTTGGAAGTCCACCGTCTTTAAGAAAAATCTTCTTCTGCTTCCATGCACTATTAAATAAATAAGAGGTATCTATCTCAAAAAGATACTCTTTATCATCTGCCAAGACATTAGTAGGCTGAGCAATTAAGTCAACAGAAAGCGTATTAACAATTGAAAACTCAATAGGATACAATGGTGCTACTTTGTTAAGCGGCATGAAAAAGTCTAGGAATGCTGTATTATTTGTTTCATCTACTTCATCAATGAGATTATAAGGATCTAAAGCAACTTCAAATTTATTCAATCCAAACGTAGTTGCATCTTTAGACTTAATTCTAACATAAATAGTATCTTTATAATATGTCGAATTAACGACAGTATCATATTGTAAAACCTTACCAGTTGACAATGTACGTCTTACACGAATAGGAAGCAGATTACTTTTAACTCTTCCAAAGTTTTTTACAATACAAGCTATGCTAAATGAATCCGATAACGCATTAAGTGGCAAGTTGCCATATGATTTAATAAACAGCTGATCATTGGCAATTTGATAGTCTGGCTTAGTTGAAGGGAATAGTCGAATAGCGGGATCTCCTTGCAAAAACATTTGCTGTGTAGATCCTATGTAAAATTCATCATCACCATAATCAGTAGTAAACCGACGAATAACTTCTTGTTGAATTTTTCCAACAGATTGATTTAAATAAACAGAATCAGCAAAAGCAACTTTATAAAAAACATCGGAATAGTTTCGTAATATATTAGAATAACCAGCTTCACTGCTATTCGCTAAAAACAAAATAGCTCCTTTATCAGGAACCAAGGTCCAATCTTCTGACAAAGAAACAGTAGGATTAAATACATTAGCTGTATTACACCCATTCACTAACATCATAAAATATTTTCCCTTATTCACATAATTATTAAAAGGATCTGATGCAAAACCGATTTCAATATCCGTGACACGCGGAGCAGCATGACCAAGAAAAGTCAATAGCACTAATCCTTTATTCACATACTCAGACACATTAATAAGCTGTACACCTGCATTGATACTTTTACTCAAATTAGTAACATGCGCCCCCAAATATTTTCCTTCAGCTATCGCTTTAAATCCTTGAATATATGATTTAAATGTATCAATCTCGCCTTGTAAAAAACCACCGCTTAATTGTAATATTTCTTTTTTTGCTAAATCATTCTGTGGTGCTGATTCATATTCTTTAACTTTATTTAAATAGTTAATAATATCTTGAGGTGTTCGCGCTAATAGTCGACCTGTGGCTATAGCAGGTTCATACACTGCCGTACCCAACCCAGACGTATACACAATATCTGACCCAGGCCAACCACCCAGAGGAATCAGATCAGCTACACCACCTGCATTAGTTCGATTGTAATTATCCATGACACGACGTGCCTTACCAATAATAAATAAATACTCTGGCTTACCTGTCTTCAACATAAATGAAGCAAATCTTCTTAATGCAATAGGTGCTAATTCACCATAGGCAAACTGATTATATACTTGATCAATATCAATCAACAACGTATCATACTTCCCACCTCCTACAGAAGCTCGGTAATCGGCATAAGCTCGAGATGCATTTGAAAAACCTCCGGCAGGACCTGTCAAAGATTTATGTGTGATAATTAAATAATTATGCTTAGCAGGATCTATCTTTCGGAAATTGACTCGTTCAATGTTTGGAAGCAATGGTGGATTGGATGTAACTAATAATTTTCTCCTTGAGATTGTATTAGATACAACACAATTAACTTGAGTACCTACTTGTGTAAATCCTACAACACTTACATTATTAACATCTGTAATATCATAAATAGCAGAAACAACAGGCGCATTCGTAATTTCAATATAAGACTTTCCCCCAGGTCGAGCTTCCAATTGAAAAATCTTAGAAGAGACTCCTGACATATCTGTAAGTTGAGGGAAAAGAAATTTAATATAGGAAACAGATGCAGCATCAGGACCAGGATCAAAAGGATCGCCATTAACTGTAAGTCGTACTTTGAACTCACCTGTACCTGTAATATCTGCAAACTCTAAGAGTTCAGATACTAAAAACTTATCAAAATAGTCAAAATTAACATCTCTAATAGATCGTAACGTAGCAGGCCCTACAGCTATATTAACCTTATGGAGCCTGTTATTTCGACCAACAACCATGGCGTCAATAGATGGCTTAGGTCCTGTAGAAACAATATTATCAACTCCAGTAATGGTATATGTCAACTGTGCTCCTTTACTGACAGTAACGCCCGTCCATCCTTCTGCTTTATCAAAACTACTTAAAGACGCCCTACCTTCTAAACTTCCATAAGGATACCTCTGTCCTTCAGAATACTCATTACTTAAAACAAGTAGTTTTTCTTCCAAATGATAAGGCTCTGCAGGAAGCCCCATATTGGGTTGAGAAAACGAACTCATTCTTTTTCCGTTCGATGCACCTATAGTTAAAAAAAGAGCAGTAGAATCTGAATAGATATTATAATAAGGATTAGGCTGATCAGTAGGTGTTACATATAAATACTGGTCTAAGTACCCATTATTCTTTTGTCCATAAAACTCAATATAATCTGTGTTATCAAATACACCATCGCCTTCACCTTGCACTAAAATAGCTTGCTGCACACCACGATAAAATAATTGAAACCTTCGAGGATCACCTGCCACAGGGAATCCGGCATCTGAAAGATTTTGATAAGTCAGACGATATATTTTATCTTCAGCTACTTTTATTTTTACATAAGGCTGGGTATAAACAATCCATTCATTACCAACTTGAGCATAAACATTCGACTCTTCTCTAGTTTTTAAAAAAAACAAAACTGCTATAACAACAAACACTTTCTTCATATATAAAAACTTATTTTTTAAATATATGTTATATAACACATGCATATTATTCAACTTTTTTATTTTGTAAAAGCAACACGAAGAGAAAAAATATGTGAAAATAATCCTTCGCCTTGACTTCCTATATTAGTTAATGCATAATCCAATGTAAATTTATATACAGCTATACCCAAACCAAAATCAGGTTGAACGGTTCGATACGTTGTACCATCAAATCGTTTCACCTCTTGAATATTCCGAATACCCGCTCTTAAAAAAATCATATGTGCATACCCCACCTGAACACCCATCACAGGATCAAATGAAACAATAGGTGTTTTTAACAACACATTTCTTTTTCCATCAAAGCTAACCGTAAAATCAAAAGCAGGCATAACAGTTAATTTATTCTTAATCGTAAACTCTCTACTCACTCCTATAAATAAACGTGGTAAGGTAACCTCCTTAGAATTTTTTGAAATAGCATTACCTGTTTGCTGATAAACTATTTTTAATAAATCCGTATTAATCGTCCATGCATTAAATGTTGTTGTAGCATCTCTCAGTATCGCCCCCATATTCCATTTATTAAGATGATATTGCGCTGCTATATCAAATCCAATACCCCAAGCATGTGCAAACTCACCTACAACACGACGAATGATTTTAAAATTACCTCCTATACTTAATCCTTTTACCAATTTGCTTTTTCGAGTATAGGATATAATAAACGCATAATCAACAGCTGAAAAAAAACGAATGTTTGAAAAATTAATAGCACCTCCTGCATCGTACAAAAAACGTGTATCCGGAATATCATCTATACCAAACCGAATCAGTGTGAGACCTAGATGACTCATGGAATCAATTGGTGTAGCAAACCCCAAGTAATCATATTTAGCAATACCAGCAAAATACTCTGCATGCATAAAACCAATATCATACTTTTCCTTTATCTTCAGTAGACCGGCTGGATTCCAATAGCCCGCTGTGACATCTTGTACGGAAGCAACTTGAGCACCCGACATGCCTAATGCCTTTGCACCTACCCCCAAATTCAAAAATTCATTGCTGTATTTTGGAGCAGATACTTGAGCATGCATTTTATGGCTTATTCCAACACATACCACAATTAAAAAAATACAATTTTTCAAAATAGTAACTATCTAATAAATAATAGTACAAATTTAAGCAAAAATAATATTTTTTATTTTTTTATAACATATTACCTTGCAATACAAGATAGTATGTTATATATTTGTATAACTAATTATTAAATCAAGTCAATGGATATTGAAAATGCACACATACAAATGCGAAAAGGGATTCTGGAATTTTGTGTGCTTCACATTATTTCAAGAGGAGAAATATATGCCTCTGACCTACTCGACGAATTAATGCGCGCTAAAATGGTAGTCGTGGAGGGAACGTTATATCCCCTGCTCAGCAGGTTACGAAAAATGGAACTCTTGGACTATAAATGGATCGAGTCTGCTTCAGGCCCCCCACGCAAGTACTATACCTTAACAACCAATGGTAAGCAATTTCTACAGGAATTAGAAAAAACGTGGAAAGAGATAGTAGAATCAACAGAAAAAATAATACACAAAAAATAACAACACTAAAAAAAATTAAATACCGTATGAAAAAAACAATCAGTATTTCCATTAACAGGATCCTCTTCCACATTGAAGAAGATGGATATGAGAAATTGAAAGCCTATTTAACTAGCATTCATCACTACTTTTCAAGTTATGACGATCATCATGAAATCATAGAAGATATTGAAAATAGAATAGCCGAAATCCTTTCAGCTAAGTTACCTTCTCCAACAGCTGTAGTGACCTCTGACGATATCGATCACCTTATAAAAATAATGGGGACTACACTTGATTTTAAAAAATCAGAAGAAACCTATCAAAAAACGGATACAGCAAAAGAAAATAAACGTGTTAAAAAACGATTATACCGAGATAAAAAAAAGAAAATTATAGCAGGAGTAGCTAGTGGATTAGCTAATTATCTAAACATAGACCCACTCATTATCCGAATAGCTTGGGCTGTTTTATTTATAGGGTCAAGCTTAATTAAAATTATTAATATTAATCCTCACTTTTCACTATCTATAAGTTTGGGGGGAATATCCTTACTGACTTACATTATTCTATGGATAGCTATTCCAGAAAGCGAACAATTGGAAGATCATTCAAATAAAAAAAAGCTATTCCGAAATGCTGAAGCAAAAACTATCGGTGGCGTAGCCAGCGGACTTGCCGACTACTTTCAGTTGGATATAGCGCTTGTACGTATTTTATTTGTATTATCTATTTTTTTAGGAGGTGGAGGTATTATTTTTTATATCATACTATGGGTCATTACACCTGAAGCAAAAACAGTTACTGAAAAAATGCAAATGCAAGGTGAGCCTATTACCCTTTCCAATATTGCTGATAACATTAAAAACGATACAGAGAAAAAAAATGAAAGTAATTTAGCTCAAGTTCTTCTATTCCCTTTCAGAATACTAGGTAAAATTCTTCGTCCAATTGGCCAACTGACTAGAATCTTCATTGGCACACTGCTGATTATAATTGGGCTAACGACGATGGTGGGGCTTGTCATCGGATGGTCAGCTCTTTTCGGACTAGTTTCAGGGGAGGTCACGATTAATGATGTATCTGTTCCATTTGCTCAGGATCTTTTAACACTACCTGTTCTTATTTTCTCATTTATTCTATTGTTTGCTCCTTTTCTAGGTTTGTTTATAGCAGGTATTAGTATGATCAAACGACGTCTAGCAAGTTTGCGTTTTTTGTGGATTTTAATGGGGCTATGGCTTATTAGTATAGGTGGATTTGTAATCTCTGCTGTACCACAGCTCAAAAAAATTAGATATGAGGAAAAAATAACTAAAGAATCTGCATTTGATATAAAAAATAATAAATGTTTACATTTCATACTAAACGAGGGGAAAAACAAACACGTTTATAAAGGGTTAAAAATCAATATTGTCGGTTACGAAGGCAAACAGCTTAAAGTCGTTCAAACTTATTCTGCCAGAGGATCAAGTTCAGACGAAGCAATAAAAAATGCAGAAGTAATACGCTATCCTATTATTTTCAAGGACTCCATTTTAACTCTAAACACTAATATAAAAATAGACTCAGGAATTTATTTTCGTGCACAACGATTAAGCCTAACTATTTATATACCTTATCATCAACGGTTCTACCTAGACTCATCTTGGGATTCTCATTCAGCTCGATTGATTGATAAGACAGACTACGATCTAGATGAGCCAGGTGATAATACATGGGTTTTTACTGAAGATGAACTAGAGCTTTTCGATGAATAATATAAAATAAAACAATGGTGATAACACACAACATTAACTATCATACCAAACATACCCTATGAAATACAACATTCATCTAGTACAAATCGGATTGGTAACTTGTCTCTTGACTAGTGGAAAAATAGTCTACGGACAATACACCATAAAGGGAAAGGTCGTTGACAAACAAAACCATCCCCTAGAGTTCACTACCGTTGTATTGCAAAAAGATTCAATACCTATAAGATCTACTTTCTCAGATAGTATAGGAAACTACATCTTAGGTCCATTACATGTTGGAAAGTATAAACTTATTTTTTCGTATGTAACCTGTGAAACAAAAAAAATACCTTTTATACTTAATGGCGATACGACTATCAATGTCGACCTAATAAGTTCGATCAATGAGCTAAATGAAGTTGTAGTTACAGATCAAAAAGCACTGATTGAGCGTAAAGCCGATCGACTGATTTTTAATGTTGAAAACAGTATAAGCAACATTGGCAGTAACGTGTCGGAGGCTTTAAACAAAACACCGGGTGTACGAATAGATGATAATCAAATTAAATTAATAGGCAAGTCAACCGTAAATGTACTGATTGATGATAAGTTAATTAAACTCTCTGGTGAAGAACTAATTAATTTTCTAAGATCTATGCCAGCCGATGAAATTGCCAGAATTGAAGTTATCACCAATCCACCAGCCAAGTATGATGCTGAAGGAAATAGCGGATTAATTAATATTGTACGAAAAAAAAATAGAAAAAAGGGATACCAAACTATTCTTCGGTCAGGTTATACACAAGCCACCTATCCCACAGTTTCAGGTAGCGGAAACCTGACTTATAATAAAGGAAAATTATCCACTTCTATTAATCTCAACTCATCTGACGGCTCAACTCAAGAAAGAGTAAATACATCAATTAACTATCCTCATCAAGCATGGAAAAATAGTGGTATAATAAAAAAATATAGAAAAAATACAAGCATACAAACTAGTATAGACTATCGACTTACATCGAAAACTTTGTTGTCTGGAGTTTATCAAGGAAATTGGTCAAATGGAGCCAATCCTGTAACCAGCCATCTATCTATTTTAAATAATGGTACTCAACTAATTGATTCCACCATGATAACAAATAGTAATAATAACTCTTCCAATACTACACATCTGATAACCATTTATCTTGAACAGAAATTAGATAGTACAGGAAAAACCTTTACGCTTAATGGCGATAGCTACTTACTCAATTCACCAAACACACAATATTTTAACACATTAAGTTATGGAAGCTTAGGCCAGGAACTACCCAATTCAAAACAAGGCTATTCTTCGACCAGCTCTAGCCAGATCCGTATTTTTACATTAAGCCCAGATTTCAATCTGCCTTATTCATGGGGTGCTCTTTCTTGCGGAGGAAAATTAAGCTTTATCCAAAATCAAAGCAAGGTTGATTTTCACAAATTAGTCAATACCCTATATCAACCTGATCCCGATCTGTCAAATGCTTTCACTTATGATGAACACATACAGGCTCTTTATATTAGTGTAAGCAAAACTTGGAGAAAGTGGGATTGGAAAATGGGCCTACGGGGTGAATATACACAAACCAAAGGTTTTTCAAGAACACTCAATCAAACTACTCCTAATAACTACAAAAAACTATTTCCAACATTTTATGCGACCTACCAGTTGACAGACAATCATATATTCTCATGGAGTTATGGCAGACGAATTAGTCGTCCGTATTATTCGCAACTCAATCCATCTCGGTTTTATCTTAGCTTATATTCGTATGGAGAAGGGAATCCTTTTTTGCAACCTTCTTTTACAGATAATATCGAGTGGGGCTACACCTATAAAAGCTTATTCAACACATCTCTTTATATGAGTCACATACAAAATGAGCGCAGTCAAGTTTCATGGATAGAACCAGGATCTACCACTCAAGTTTTTAAATTTTTAAACGCTTTCACAGAATATTCCTACGGTTGGTATGCCAACCTCTCGCTTCGCCCATGGCACTGGTTGGAAAATACTAATTACGTCGACATTTATTACACCCAAATAAAACCAACATTACAAGGAATAGAACCATTAGAAGGATGGAGAAGCTATGTGAGCTCTAACAGTCAAATAATATGCAATAAGAAAAAAACCATTATAGCCGAAATAAATTTCTGGTATTTATTTCCTGGTATAGACAATATATATCGACTTAATTCAATTTATCAACTGAATACAGGCATTCGTTTCTTATTTTTAGAAAATCGTTTACAATTAGCTATCCATGGAGATGATATATTCAAAACAAACAAAATCCGTAGCTTTGCCCTAACCAACAACATCCAACAAGAAATGAATATCTATAGAGACTCAAGACAAATTCGTCTTACCATTCAATACCGATTTGGCAATGAAAAGGTAAAATACAAAGAAAAAAAATCAGGCAATGAAGAAGAGCGCAAACGTAGCAGTGGAATGTGATGTATATGGTATTTTAGATGAAATAAAATAATGATAGCAATAAACCAAAATATATATGAAAAACACAATTCGTTTAGTACAAATCAGCTTGCTGAGCTTATTAACTTATATGAGTACAGCCCAAACAAATCAAATCCCCTTACGCGATTTTTTTAGAAACCCTGAAAAAGAATCTTTTTCAATTTCACCGGATGGAAAGTATATTTCTTTCTTAGCTCCATATGAAAACAGGATGAATATTTTCGTGCAAAAAGCAAATGGAGGCACACCTATTCAGATTACACATGTTAAAGATCGTGACATCGCCGGCTATGCCTGGAAAGGGAATGATCATTTAGTGTATTTTCGAGATTTTGGAGGTGATGAAAATTACCATGCTTTTTCAGTAGACAAAGAAGGAAAAAATGAAAAAGATATTACCCCTTATGATAGTGTTCAAGCACTACCCATTAACTTTCTAGAAAAAAGTGAGACAGATCTTTTAATTCGAATGAATAAAACCAATAAAAAAATATTTGATGTATACCGATTGAATGTTGCAACAGGAGAAATCAAGCTAGTAGCTCAAAATCCTGGAAATATTCAAACATGGTTCACCGATCATAATGGAAAAGTACGATTAGCTATTACTACGGATGGTGTAAACCAAAGTATGCTTTACAGAAAGGAAGAAACAGATTCATTTAAAATTATATTAACTAACTCTTTCAAAGAATCTGTAACACCTTTACTTTTTAGCTTTGATAATCAATTTCTTTATGCCTCCTCTAATCTTGGTCGAGACAAGAGTGCACTGGTAAAATTTGATCTCGAAAAAGGAAAAGAAATAGAAGTCATTTTTGAGCATCCTGAAGTAGATATTAAAAGCGTAGGTTATTCAGAAGAAAAACAAAGACTGAATCATATTACATTTACCACTTGGAAAAAGCAACGTCATTTTATAAATAAAGAAGATGAGACACTATTCAAAAATCTAGAAAAAAAATTTCCTACCTATGAAGTTAGTATTGTAGCCAACGATAAAAAAGAAAACACACTTATTATCCTAATCTCTAATGATAAATCACCAGGTACTTATTATCTCTATGATAAAGAGAATAATACATCAAAACTACTAGCTAACAGCCGTCCTTGGCTTGATGAAAAGAAGCTATGCGATATGAAACCCATCTCTTACACCTCTCGAGATGGACTGACCATTCATGGGTATTTAACCTTACCAAAAGGTAAAAAAGCAAAAAATTTACCGGTGGTTATCAATCCACATGGAGGACCTTGGTATAGAGATGAATGGCAATATAATCCTGAAGTACAATTTTTAGCTAATCGAGGCTATGCTGTTTTACAGATGAACTTCAGAGGATCTACCGGCTATGGAAGAAAATTCTTGGAAGCTTCTTGCAAACAATGGGGATTAAAAATGCAAGATGATATTACCGATGGAGTGCAATGGCTCATCAACGAAGGAATAGCTGATCCAAAGCGAGTCGCTATCTATGGAGCAAGCTATGGAGGTTATGCCACACTTGCTGGTGTTACCTTTACACCAAATTTATATGCCTGCGGCATTGACTATGTAGGCCCTTCCAGTATATTTACTTTTTTGAAAAGTTTTCCTCCCTATTGGAAACCTCTGTTAGACATGGTATATGAAATGGTTGGGAATCCCGAAAAAGATAAAGAACAATTTATAAAAACATCCCCTTTGCTCAACGTAGATAAAATCAAAGTTCCTTTATTAATAGCCCAAGGAGCCAAAGATCCACGTGTCAATAAGGCAGAATCTGATCAAATGGTTGATGCTCTTAGAAAAAGAGGTATTGATGTGGAATATATTGTAAAAGAAAATGAAGGGCATGGTTTTTATAATGAAGAGAATAATTTTGAGTTCTACGGAGCTATGGAAAAATTTCTAAACAAACATCTTCTCAAAAAATAAAAGAATATAAAGCCACCAAGTTGGCTATAGGCTTGGTGGTTTTATTCTTTAATAATAATAATTGTTTGTATCACATTTAAATTATATATAAATTAGAAAAACAACAATACGATTTATTAATGAAAAAATACACACTCATCATCATCTCTTCCTTTATTACCTGGTTCAGTCAAGCACAAAATCAAATCAAAGAAGAAAAATCTGTCGGCAAAATTTATGGACAAGTAGTTGATCGCAAAACTAAAACACCAATTGAGTTGGCTACGATCGTTATTCATCGCCAAACAGACTCTACCATCGTAACAGGCGGAACAACCGATGAAAAAGGGAACTTTACCATTGAGTCTATTCCGGCGGGCAACTATTATGTTAAAATAAGCTATATCGGGTATCGTCAAGCCATCAGCGAATCATTAATCATAACCAAAGAACAAAAACAAAAAAACTATGGAACAATAAACCTGGCATCTGATGATAAACTATTGAATGAGATTGTGGTCGAAGGAGAAAAACCTGCTTTTGAAAATACAGTTGAAAAAAAAGTATTTAACATGGAAAAAAATGAATTAGGAAAAGGGGGAAGCGCGATTGATGTTATTCAAAATATTCCGTCAATTAGTGTTAATCAAGACAATGAAATAAGTATTCGAGGAGGAGGCAATGTACTTATCTATGTCAATGGGAAACTAACGACTTTATCTCTCGACCAAATCCCGGCTAACATGATTGAAAAAGTAGAAGTCATCACCTCTCCTTCCAGCAAATATGATGCAGAGGGCATGTCTGGCATTATCAATATCGTGACAAAAAAAAACAAACTAGAAGGAATTAATAGTGCAATTACAGTTGGCGTTGGGAGTCGGAATAAATATAACAGCACTATAAACATGAACTATCAAAAGAAAAATATTAACCTATATACCAACTATAGCATTAAGTGGAATGATTATGTTTATAACATAGCTATTGATCAAGAAAATAAAAGCAGCTTAATACATTTAAATCAAAAATATAAAGGACTGGAAAATGAAAAAAATCACATGATACAGACGGGATTTGATTATACGAATCAAAAAAATAATAAGCTCAGTATTTTTGTTAACTACACACCACTAGTTTTAAAAAAAACAGAACCGTCTGAAACTAAATTTTTAGATCAAAATAATCAGTTACTTAATTATTTCAACAGAGACCATCACATCGAACAAATAACCAAAAACTATCAATTGGATTTAAGCTATATAAAAACATTCGATAAGCCTACTCATACTTTATCCACATCACTCAATGCATACAAGCTTAATTTTTCAAATGACTACAACAATACAATCAATAATTTTAATGCAGACGGCTCTCCTATGCCAGCCAACCCCTCATTACAGGAAATAATAGAAAAAGGAACTGTTATTTTATTGACAGGGCAGCTTGATTACACCAATCTACTCGATAGAATAGGTAAACTTGAAGGTGGCTATAAAACAACCATACAATTATTGAACAATGAATTTACAACACAAAAATTTGATAAAAATACAGAACAATGGATAAAAGACATAACTAACAGCAATGGTGCCTCATACAATGAATATGTATACGCAGGCTATGTCATGTTAACTCATGCTTATCGAAAATTAAATTATCAAGCAGGTATACGTTCGGAGTATACATATATTAAAGCAGAATTAAAAGATACCCCTGTCAACTTTGATAGAGATTATATTAATTTTTTCCCAACGACATCTATCAGCTATAAGCTTACTAACAAACAAACGATTTCACTAAGCTATACACGTCGAATTAACCGCCCAAAGTCTAATGAACTTAATCCAACCAAAAACACATCTGACCCACAGAATATTCGTTCAGGCAATCCAGCACTCAATCCTGAGCGTATCAACATCACTGAGATTAATTATTCAAAAAACTGGGCAAATACGTATTTATCGGCAAGCATCTATTGGCGTAATATTCAAGATGTTATTCAACGAAAAATAACCATCGATGAAAAAAATGTAGCTTATGTTACATTTGAGAATTTTGATGCCCGTAATAATTGGGGTAGCGAATGGATTGTGAAAATACCTGTAATCAAAGGATGGGACATCACTCAAACATTGAATGTGTTTCATACCAAAGTACAAGGCTTCATACAAAACCAACTCTATGACAATGAAAATACAACATTCACTTACCAAATTTCCTCTTCCATCGCTATACCTCGTATCGCTCAACTCCAATTAAGTGGAGCTTACAATGCGCCATCAGCTACACCACAAGGCACATTACAGCATGTATACTTTCTAAATGCAGGACTGCGAAAAGATATTCTAAAAAATAAAGGAACAATTTCACTCAACATCAGTGATGTCTTTAACACCCGTTTCTTTGGCGTAAACATCAATCAAGTAGATACATTTCAATCATCTGTATATAGAAAAAGAGAATCGCAAATTATTATGCTTAGTTTTTCTTATCGACTAGGGAAAATGATAAAACGTGAGCAAGAAAAACAATCTAAACCTGTAGGTGATTTCGATTCATTTTGAAAACTTGTCGACTTTACTTATTTGAAAGTATATTTGCACCACTAACATATCATATATGAAAATTGCTATAGCTCACGGGGACGGCATAGGGCCGGAAATCATGGAAGCCGTTTTAAGTATATTTAAATCAGCTCATGTTCCACTAGACTACTTACCCGTTGAGATGGGGAAAATAGTCTTTGAAAAAGGCTACTCTACTGGGATGACACCCGAAGCTAAACAAATCATAGAAAAAACAGGAATACTGTTTAAAGGCCCAATGGAAACACCTAAAGGCAAAGGCATGAAAAGTATCAATGTAACCGCACGAAAGGTATGGAATACATACGCTAATAAAAGAGTATTTCAATCGTTACATGGAGTAGATACCGTTTTTTCCAAAGCAGGAATCCCAATTAACTTAATTATTGTCCGAGAAAATATTGAAGATACCTATGGAGGAATTGAACACTTATTAACAAACGATGTCGCTTTATGCCGACGATTCATCACCAGACCAGGATCACTTCAAGTACACCGTTATGCCTTCGAAATGGCTAAGCGTGAAGGAAGAAAAAAAATAACCTGCGCACACAAAGCCAACATCATGAAACTCACAGATGGACTTTTTCTAGAATGTTTCTATGAAGTAGCAAAAGAATATCCGATGATCCAAGCCAACGACATCATTGTAGATGACTTAGCCATGAAGTTGGTAATTAAGCCTCATGATTTTGATGTGATCACATTAACCAATTTACAAGGCGATATTATTTCTGATCTTTGTGCGGGTCTAGTAGGTGGATTAGGGTTTGCGCCTTCGGCAAACATTGGAGATCATATTTCCATTTTTGAAGCTGTGCACGGCACCGCTCCTGATATTGCAGGAAAAAATATAGCGAATCCAACTTCGCTTTTATTAAGCGGAATCATGCTATTAAAATATTTGTGTTTACACAAAGAAGCACATCAAATTGAAAATGCACTTCTGTATACATTAGAACAAGGTATTCATACAGGAGATTTTGGAGATAAATCAACGAAAGCATCAAGTACTACTGAGTTTGCTCAAGCTATTATTAAGAATTTAGGAAAACAACCTAAACAACCAGCTGCACTCTCAACAAGTGAGGATTGCTTTATGCCTCCTACACTATTAAAAAAGAATAAAGTAATGGAATCTCCAAAAGCAGGTGAAGAAAAAATCATGGGTGTTGATTTGTTTTTTGAAAGCAATTTACAACCTAATGAATTAGCTGATCTTATCCTAAAAAAATTAGATTCAAGAGTAACACTTACCACAATCACCAATAGAGGTACACAAGTCTGGCCTGAGGGATCCATATTTACTGAATTAGTCAACCAATACCGCTGCCGATTGGAGAAAAAAGAAGGAATACATTTAACTCAACAAGATATTTTAAGTATTAGTGAAAAAGTAGGATCTCAATTTACTCGGCTATGCAGCTTAGAACTACTCATGCAATACGGAGAGAAAAAGGGATTTTCGCTCGCACAGGGACAATAAAAAAAATCTCTGCTAAGGTTCTTAAAAAGCAAGCTCAAACAGACTTGCTTTTTTTTACTTTTTTATATAAAATTATAGTCTTAGTAGATTAAGAATGACCACCATTATAATTTTATTTATTAGTGCTGTGCTAATCAGATTGATTAGTCTATTTAAATCTATTTCCAACGAAAAAAAATTAAAATCGAAAGTAGGAACTATTGAATACGGAAAAATAAACTCATTAATCCTTACCCTTGCTCATGTCATATATTATTTTGCTTGTTTAACAGAAGTCATTTATAAGAAAGTGGAATTTAATTTTATTTCAATGATAGGATTAGGATTATTTGTCTTTTCGATGTTAATTTTATGGATCATTATTATTCAATTAAAAGAAATATGGACTGTCAAACTAATCATTGCTCCCAATCATATATTAAATAAAACATTTTTGTTTAAATATTTTCGACATCCTAATTATTTTTTAAATGTAATACCAGAACTAATCGCAATCTCTCTTATATGCCACGCCTGGTATACTTTAATCATTGGCTTACCTATTTATTTTATTCCTCTTTTCATTCGAATTAAACAAGAAGAGAAAGCAATGAAGAAGAAGTTTGGAGATTTTTAATTATAATCCACCTTAATTTGTATCTTCAGAATAACATAATAAATAAAAAATCCTTCTCTCAGCGTAGTTTGTAACTACGCTGATTTGTATAATATTTAAGTGTAGTTATAAACTACGCCTATAAAAAGCTTATAAATTAAAATATTAAAGATTTATATTTTACGCCGAACGGTGCAACCAATCTTTTTTAGCCATCAATTCTTCTTTCGTTTCCCTTCGATCCGGATCATCGACACAGCAATCCACAGGACAGACAGCCGCACATTGAGGCTCTTCATGAAACCCTACACATTCCGTACATTTATCAGGAACGATATAATACAACTCATTCGATACAGGTGTTTGAGGAGCTTTTCCATCAATCACCACGCCATTTTCCAGCTCCACTTGAAGCAAATCTGTACCCCCAGACCAAGTCCACTCAACACCACCTTCATAAATAGCCGTATTAGGGCACTCAGGCTCACATGCCCCACAATTGATACATTCATCCGTTATAATAATAGCCATAGCTGTTCCGTCTAATTAAGAAACAAAAATACAAACAATAAGTGTCGATTCAAATGAATAAATTTGAAATTTTAAATGGAACTACAAATTGAAAATCGGCTTAATGCCTTCATTAAACTAGGGGAAAAACTCCAAAAACTCCCCTATTCTGAACGAGAGGAATTGGCCAAAGAAGCTGGGCAATACAATGGCTGGTTTACTGCTGATAGTGTAAAACTCGCTTTAGAAGGCATAGCTCATTATTTACATGAATCCTCTCTTCGCACCTGGATTCAGTCGTACCCAATCAAATCACTACAGGCCACAAAAAATATAGGGATTATCATGGCTGGAAATATTCCTTTAGTTGGGTTTCATGATTTTTTATCCGTATTAATCACAGGACATAAAGCACATTGTAAACTAAGCTCCGAAGATCCTTTGTTATTAAAAAAAATAACAGCCTATCTTTTAGAGATTGAGCCTACGTTTAAAGAATTTATTTTTTTTCCGGACCAATTAAAAAATAAAGATGCCATTATTGCTACAGGAAGTAACAATACCGCACGCTATTTTGACTATTATTTTTCTACCATTCCACACATCATACGTAAGAATAGAAACTCATGCGCTATCTTAAATGGCAATGAATCGAAAGAAGATATTCATGAACTAGGAAAAGATATTTTTTATTATTTCGGATTGGGTTGCAGAAATGTATCTAAATTATTTATACCAGAATCATATAATATAACTCATTTAATAAAAAACTTAGAAAACTATTCAAACATTATCAAACACCATAAATATATTAACAATTATGACTATCGTAAATCTATTTATTTAATCAATCAAATTAAACATTGGGATAGTGGCTTCTTTTTACTAAAAGAAGATATACAACTTTCTTCTCCTATTAGTGTTTTGTTTTTTGAATATTATCAATCAGATACAGATTTACATCAAAAAATAAAACAACATGAAAATGAAATTCAATGCATCGTATCTCAAAATGTATGGTATCCTAAAAGTGTTCCATTTGGAAAAAGTCAATTCCCCGCATTAGATGATTATGCAGATGGAATTGACACCTTGAAGTTTTTAACTTCGTTGAAATAATTTTACGATTGGATGATGTTTACTTCTTTTTGAAACATCGTAATAAAATCAGCTATAGAAAAGGAGCCTAAATCTCCTTTTCCATGTCTTCGAACAGCTACTTTATTTTCAGATTGTTCTTTTTCACCAATGATTAACATAAATGGTATCTTTTCCATTTCCGCATCGCGAATTTTCTTTCCTATTTTTTCATCGCGATCATCTAAAATTCCACGTATATCATATAATTTTAATTCATTCACTAAGTTCTGACTATGTTCATTAAACCGTTCAGAGATTGGAAGAATTGTTACTTGCTCAGGCGCTAACCATAATGGAAAATTTCCAGCGCAATGCTCCAATAATACAGCAATAAATCGTTCCATCGATCCAAATGGAGCACGATGAATCATTACCGGTCTATGTTTTTGATTATCGCTGCCTGTATATTCTAATTCAAAGCGCTCTGGCAAATTATAATCTACTTGTATGGTCCCCAATTGCCATTTTCTTCCCAAGGCATCTTTAACCATAAAATCTAACTTCGGTCCATAAAAAGCTGCTTCTCCTAACTCAACTACAGTTGGCAAGCCCATTTCTTCTGCTGCTTCTATAATTGAAGATTCAGCTAATTTCCAAGTTTCATCGCTTCCAATATATTTTGATTTATTTTCTGGATCACGTAACGAAACTTGAGCAGTGTAATTTTCAAATCCCAATGATTTAAAAACATATAAAACTAATTCAATTACTTTTTTGAATTCTTCCTTTATTTGATCAGGTCGACAAAACAAATGTGCATCATCTTGTGTAAATCCACGAACCCTAGTTAAACCATGCAACTCTCCACTTTGTTCATACCGATATACCGTTCCAAACTCCGCAAAGCGTACAGGTAAATCTTTATACGAACGTGGTTTAAATTTATACATCTCACAATGATGTGGGCAGTTCATCGGTTTTAAGAAAAACTCCTCTCCTTCTTGTGGCGTTTTTATAGGTTGAAAACTATCCTTACCATATTTTTCATAGTGACCGGAAGTTACATATAAATTTTTATGGCCAATGTGTGGTGTGATGACTTGCTCATATCCTGATTTAATTTGTGCCTTAGTTAAAAACTGAGCCAACCGTTCACGAAGCGAGGTTCCCTTTGGTAACCACATCGGCAAACCCATGCCTACTTTTTCAGAGAACATGAACAATTCTAATTCTTTTCCCAGCTTTCGATGATCTCTTTTTTTTGCTTCTTCTACTAAAGCAAGATAATCAGTTAATTCTTTTTGCTTAGGAAAAGTAATTCCATAAATACGAGTGAGTTGTTTATTTTTCTCATCTCCTCTCCAATACGCTCCAGCGACATTGGTTAATTTAACTGCTTTGATAAAAGAGGTATTAGGAATATGCGGGCCTCTACACAAATCAACAAAATTTCCTTGTTGATAAAATGTAATAGTTCCGTCTTGGAGATCTTTTAACAAGTCAAGCTTATACTCATCGCCTTTTTTCTGAAAATAATCAACAGCTTCTTTTTTGCTAACAGATTTTCGAATAAACTCACTCTCTTTTTTAGCTAGTTCGAGCATCTTAGCTTCTACTTTTAGCAAATCATCGGAAGAAAAAGATTGAGCTCCAAAATCAACATCATAATAAAATCCATTTTCAATCGGTGGACCAATCCCAAATTGAATACCAGGATACAATGCTTCCAATGCTTCTGCTAACAAATGAGCGGATGAATGCCAGAATGCGAACTTCCCTTCTACATCATTCCAAGTTAATAATCGCAACGTAGCATCTGTTTCAATCAGACGAGTAGCATCCCAGATCTCATTATTAACTAATGCTGCTAATACATTACGAGCTAGTCCTTCGCTAATCGTTTTAGCAATATCTAAGCTGGAAATTCCTTTTTTAAATTGTTTTGTAGTACCGTCCGGGAGGGTAATTACTATCTCATCTTTATTCATCGAGCTTAACAGAATTGATTTTTCTTCTCAAAATTAAGAACAAAATCAGAATCCGGCTAATGCAATGGAAAAATTTAAATAAATTAATTAAAAAAATTAGCTATCATGCTTTATACCTCCTATACAAGAATCCATTGATAACAAACACTACAAAAAAACAAACAGCCACGCCTGCAAAAATATCGGCAGATTGTTGATCATACATTGCCCTACCCCATTCGTCTACATATACACCGTTGTAATTATAAGGTAAGCTATACCTAAACAAGGCTACTAACGAAAAAATGATAACTAATCCTAAAGAGAAAAAAGACAACACATGAAAAAAGCGATATACTCTCATAATCAAAACCTATTTATACTCCCTATATGTTTTAACGTATCCACACGAACTAAGTTAGCCCGATTATACTCTCTATACTTTGTTTTTAATCTACTCAAAGATACCTCTATCTGATGACATGTGGAATCTATCATCCTTATTTTTTTTAAAATCAAAATAGCTTGATCTAATTTATTTTCTTTTTCATAGGCTAGTGCCCACAAATGAAAATTTTCTATATCATACAAACTATCTATATGCCAAGCACGCTTCCAATACTCAATAGCGCCCGAATATTCTTTTTGATCAAAATACAATCGTCCAAGTTGACTTAGCGCAGGCAAAAATAAAGGATCTGCTTTCACACATGCATTCAATGCTACCCAAGCGCTATCTTTTTTATTTAAATACGTATAACATTGGGCCATCTCATAAAAAATAGTTGGATCTTTTGAATATTTTTGCATTGTTTTTCGCAAAACAATCATGGCCTCTTTATACTTAGCACATCTCTCATACATAGATACAATTTGAAGACAAACATACCTATCATCATCCGCTAATTGAAAAGCAAGATCAAAATCTGCAGCTGCCTGCAAGGTATCCTGTAATAGTAAATACATTTGACCTCTATTCATATAAAGTGCATAACTCGTAGGATTTAATTCGATAGCATGGTTAGTATACTGTAACCCTATTTTTAAATTATGCTGAGCCAAATAAATAGTAGATGTTAATTTATACAAGTTATCATCATTGCTTCCAAACTGCTGAGCATGTAATGCCGCTTCTAGTGCCTCTACAGTGTCTTTTTTAAGTAGATAAACTTCTGTTAATTTTTCCCAACAAACTGCATTTGATGAATCTTGTTGAATAGCAGCTAGTAAATCCTGAAGCGCTAACTCACTATTATGAATAGACACATACAGCTGTGCACGCTGGATTAACAACTCAGAACTTGAATTAGATTTAATCTCTCCAGAAAGAATACGAATATTATTTTTATAAAAATCTTCATTAATAATAGGAATAGCAGATGCGGATTTTTGATCTGTTTGAGAGCTACATCCAACTAAAAAAAATAATATAGATATATAAACTATTCTTGTTATCATAAAAACCTACAATCTAAATTGAGCAGAAACCATAACACCAAACTTTTTAGCATGAGGAGAATCCAAATAAGTTAATCGATGGACAGCACTCACACGTAAAAATTTAAAAATATTCTCTATACCATATCCCACTTCAACATAAGGAATACTTGTAGAAAATGTTTTAAGTGTAGTAAACTCATTTCTATTGTCAACTTTATCAGGAATAATTGACTGATTTTGGTCTTGCAATGTACCATATACGGCATCAGCTGTAGCCACTAAACGCCACTTCCATTTTTTAACTAATGGAAGCCTATTAAATAACAATCCTTCAAAACGATGAACATAATGAAAAGCAACATATGCATCTGTTACAAATTCAAAATACCTCATCAAATTAAAAGATGAGCTATTATAAAAAATAGTTTGATTGCCTAGAGGAACATATAACAACTGGTATGGCAAACGAGATGGTATATACCCCATCGTCCATACATAAGATGATCTTCCTAAATGACCAAGATTTATTGTATGATTAATAGAAAATAAAAATTTATGATAATCAAAGTCCCCACCCCATGAATTTTTTATTCCCCATGTATACTGCAATGTAAACACTGGGGATTTGGAAGTCCCTAATTTTTTTCTAACATTGCCTTTTTGAATAAATACCTGATCTTTGGAATACTGCATCTCACAACGCACCTCTGATGTACCGAAGTTGCTACCAATGACAGTATCAACATCCAATTTTTTATAATATGAAAAATCATATAACGGATTAAAATAACGTTGTCGAAGAGAAATTTTTTGAGTCAAGCCTTTCGCAATATCTGTCTGAAAAAAAAATTCTCCCTCCGTAAGAAAAAATGGAAGACGCCGATCAATTGGCCCCCATTTAGAGAAAGCTAAAAACAAATTATTATTTTCAATATCTTCAGTCAATAAACCAACCTGCTCTAAATCATGACGGTATTTA
Organism: uncultured Cytophagales bacterium; assembly: GCA_964418605.1. Lineage (GTDB taxonomy): Bacteria > Bacteroidota > Bacteroidia > Cytophagales > Cyclobacteriaceae > CAYQLY01. The sequence continues at coordinate 69,602 of CAYQLY010000001.1, read as the reverse complement.
ACGCCAATAATTGTCCACGGAAGGCGAGATATAATATAATCTGATTCAGCTGAATACTTCCATTCTCTATCTCGCATGCCATACGCCGCGTAACCTTTAAAAATCCACTTTTTACTAAATGATGTATTTGTCCTAAACCCTAAACGAAAACGATGCCCTTCTAATCGATTATGAGCATACATAAATAAATAAGGCCCTACATCTAATCCTCCTAATTTCTTGTATCCATTGACAGCCAAATCCACAATATCAATATAGGTTTTTACAATTGGAACTTTTTTAAGAGAATCGATCATTGTATAAACATGTTTTTCGGTAGATGTAAGAGAGTCATGACGGTGCGATGACCAATAACCTTGCTCTTCCAAATTTGCATCTTCTTTTACTTCAACAGGGGGATTATAAAATGATACCGGATGAGGTTGATTAACTACAAAATCTTTATTCGATACATAAAATTTAGCTAACATACCAGCAGACTTATTTGTCAACTCTGCTATATCAATTAATACACGTGTCTTAATAGGAAACCATGCTTCACCGGATAAAGATGCTAGCTCTTGATGAACACGTATTTTTTCAATATAGTTAATATTAGCATTAGGTGTAATTCCAAGATCAACCTGCTTCAGAGCAAAATCATTTTTTGTAATCCATATCGTACCTACAAAAGCTAGATCAGATGAGTGCTTTGGCTGAACCTCTATTTGATAACACCAATCCTCTCCAACATACATGCTATCTTCTAAATAGTACTCATAAGACATTTTCCATCCCTCCGCTAAAGGTGAAATAAAATCCTTTCCTAAAATAGTCAACCAATTTTGATAAAAATTATATTCTTTAAAAGATGTACCAATGAGTTGCGAGACAAAGCTTTCGTCTTGCACCCCCACTCCTGTTACCTGTGTTTTTATGACTTTTTCTTTACGCAAATCAGGAGCTGTTCTAAAATAACACATCGATATAGCCTCTGAAACAAAAATAGGAAGTACAGGTTTCCCATCTTCTCCAGCTATACGCTCTACACTGTCAACTACTTGAGAAATTTTTTTCATAAACTTTCTCTTCTTAAAATATTCAGATATATTATCTACATCGATCTCTACCTTAGTATAGCTTTCATACGCATAGGCATTTAATTTTTTCCAATTGTGATTTTTTTTTCGTTGAATAGCTTGTCGAATAATAGCATAGGCCGGATTTTCTCCTGATGAGACCACTACTTCTGAAAGGTTATAGGAAGAAGATAATAATTGAAAGTTAATAACCTGATCAATACCTTTAGTTACCAACTTAGACTTTGATTTATACCCGACATAAGATACAATGATAGAATCTACCAATTGATTCGTCTTGATATGAAAATACCCCTCAAAATCAGTCGTAGTTCCGATTGTTGTTCCTTTAAATCCAACGCTCACAAAAGGAATAGGTTCTCCATTTTCAGCATCTGTTACTTTCCCTTTTACGCTTGTTTCCTGGCTATAACCCACAGAGATGCTTAAAGCAAAAACGGCTATTATTATGTTAATAAATAGTGGTTTATATGATTTCATTATACATTACAAACAGATAGTTTAGTCAATGACATGTTCAATATCTATATACCCCTATATTGAACTATTTAAATATTTTTTTGTAATATTACATACAAAAGTACAAAAAAATACTTAAAAAAGTTAATAAAAAAGGCAAAAAGCTAAAAATGTGCATTCTTGCCTTTTTTATTAGGTAGAAAAGAAAATAAGGCTAATTATCTGATAATACAATAATTTTGTCTTTTTCTGTAAAGGAGATTTTTTCTGACTTTATTGGATTAACAACCACTCCATACGCCTCAGCTGATGAGGATGATTTAGCTGCTATACGATAACCTATTGCCACTTGGTTTTTTTGGCGAGCAGATTCTAAAACAGTATAAAAATGAACTGGCTCACGAGGATCAATATATTCTGAAACAGGACGCAAATAGATCTCAGAACCTTCTGCATTAAATAAATCTTCAAATACACGCATCAGTGATTTGTTTTCTGAAATCTGACTAATCAATAAACTAAGTAAGTTATTGCTCACAATAAAATCATCTGCCTTGGTAACTTCTGCTAACTCTCGATTACGTACATCGAGCATTTCACTGATAATTGTCAATGGCTTACCTTGCTTTTGGGATATATCACGTAAATGAAGTAAAGCGATTAAAGTATGTGCATCTGCTTCTTGTACTCCCATATCGTTTTCATAACATAGCAGGATAACACGATCATACGATGTAACATCCAGGCTTTCCAATATTTTTCTATCTGTAAAATTGGCTTGTTGAAAATCAACCTTAAGATGAGTTAACTGAGAAGAAGAAAGTCGAATGGCTTCCTCTGCACGATCGACATCTGCAACTATTTTTAAAACAGACTGTGGAGCTACGTAATTATTCAGCTCTTTAATTATAAAAGGCGCTCTATTATTCCAACCTAATATCAGTGTACGCTCTGGTTGAGTAGAGACAGATTCTGGCGAGCGAATAAGATGCGTTTGTATGTCTGGATTAGACTGACTAGATACAACTAATGTATCATCATCTTCAGAGATAGCAATCACTTTATCACCTTCTTGAATCACTGTATCCATAGGCGGGTTAATCTTTACTGTGCCATTAGCAAACTGCATACCTATAACTGCTGAATCCTCATACACTGCTAAAGAATCTGCAAATGTTTTTCCTATTAATGTTCTCTCTTCGTTAAAATAAATCTCCGCTCCATCAAAATCCATCAGCTCCGTAAGTACAACACTTAATCCTGATTGTCGACAAGTTTGCACCATGATACGTGAAATTAACTCATCAGACAGAATAAGCTCTACCTCATCTTTACCAACCATCTTAGCAACTTCCCAGTTCTTATAATCTCGCACTTCGGCAATGATGTGGTAAGGCGTAGCACGGCGTTTCGGATTATTAGTCACTGCTAAAATAGTTTTAATGACTTGAGAATCTGAATGCTCATCTTCTGTACCTAATACAATAATTGATTTAGCTTGATATGGGTTAACAATATGTAAATCACTCATATCATTAGGACTCCCACTTCTACAAATAATTTTAGTTGTTCGGGTATCTTCTATCTTACTCCGAATTTCATCTTCCATTTCCACTTTATTTTTATCAGCCAAAATCACAATACGTGCACGGCGTTTATTTTCATTTGCGATAATTAATTCGGAGATAATTGTAAAAATTTTAGACGACCAGCCTAAAATAACAGTATGTTCTTTTTCCAAAACAAAAGACCTGCCTTTACGTAATTCATCCAATTTACTTTCAATACCGGAAGAAAGAATACCGATTAAAATACTGACTACAAAAATTCCACCCAACGTCACGATCAACATCACAGCACGAAAAGGCCAACCAGAATCGCCACCCACAGTACCTGAGTCAAGCGTATGCATGAGACTCATCCATATCGCTTCAAAAAAGTTAGCGCCTTCAGCCTCATGTGGTACAATATTGAAAACAATAACCACAATGGCCGATACCACAATAATAATGAGCGAAATAATACCTAGCCAGGTAATCAATGCTGTGGTACCTTTTGCCATGGTGTTGTCAAAGGCATAACGCATTTTCTGCTTGAGTGTAATTTTACTATTCATATGTTTTGTTGATTTCACAAAGCTAACTAAAATTTAACTCCTTAGTTTAAGAGGAATAGGTCTTGCATTTTCCGAGATTGTAGGTATTACTATCCTATTTTTTAAATAGGTATAAAAAAATAAAAAATGAAGTTTTTAATCTTATTTTTAAACTAATAAATTATTGACAATCAATTAATTAATATATTTTTCATTATTACAAATATATTAAAAAAGTATAAAAAAAAATAAAAATAATAATATTTTTATTGAAATTTTCCAGATTTAGCTGTATATTTGCATATTCAAATTAATAACTAACTAAATTATTATGAAAACAACAAACAAAAAGCTCAATCTCAACAAACAAAGTATTGCAAAATTAGCAAAAGGCGGGCAGCAACCTAAAAAAGAATGGACTGAAACCTTTGGATGTACATGGACGTGCTACGCAGACGTATGCATATAATGGCATACAAAAATGTAAGAACAAAAATAGGCTTCCATAAAACGAAGCCTATTTTTTTATTAAAACTGCAGAGATAAAGTATTCAATCTAACACAACAATTCCTAAAAAAAGTCGGAGTGGCGGGATTTGAACCCACGACCCCTTGCACCCCATGCAAGTACGCTACCAGGCTGCGCTACACCCCGATCATCAAAGTTAAAGATAATTTCAGTTTCTTTCAGAAAGGTCACCACGAATACGCTTAAGAGCAATACCCATCTGTGCCTCAACCGTTTTAATAGATAAGTTTAACTCATTTGCAATCTCCTGATACGAAAGACCAGCCTGCCGACTTAGAGTAAATATAATTCTGCATTTTTCTGGAAGCTTTTCTACAGCTTTTTGAATGGTATGCTGTAGTTCATTATAGTTGATATATTCTTCTACATCCAAGGAAACCGGATGGTTATGAACACTTACCTCTTCTTGGCGCTGGATATACTTAACAGCAGCCGACTTAAGATAATTAAGAGATCTATTTTTAATAGAGGTGTACAAATAAGATTTTAATGAGGATGTAATAGATAGTTTTTCTCTATTTTCCCAAATGGTTAAAAAAAGCTCTTGTACTATTTCTTCTGCTTGCTCTGTACTACCTACATATTTGACAGCAAATCTGGAAAGCTCTACATAATATGTCTTAAAGATCATCTCAAAAGCCTTGACACTGCCTTTATTAACCTGCGTGACAAGCTCCTGTTCTTCTTTTTTATATATTAGATCTTCAGACATCGCCTTAAATATCTATTTTTTCAAATATATAACCAAGTTCATGAAAGTACTTTAAAAAACGAGGCAATGTATAATATAAACAAGATGTTGCTTTAATATTATCATGAAAGACAACAATAGAGCCTGGGCGAGTATACTTGATTGTTTTTTGATAGCATCGCTTAGAAGATAACTTTAAATCAAAATCTCCACTTAGCACATCCCACATGATGATATGATACGCAGAAAGAAGCTTTCTTGTTTGAGACGACTTAAGTAGCCCATACGGAGGTCTAAATAAAGTAGTGGATACGCTACACGTATCTTCTATTATTTTTTGACATTTAATAACATCTCCTATATAATCATCAACTGATGTTTTCCATCCATTAAGATGGTGATACGTGTGATTACCTATCGCATGGTTATTTTTTAAAATAGCTTGTCCTATAGCTGGGTACTTTCGTAAATTATCCCCTACACAAAAAAAAGTAGCGCGTGCCTGATATTTAGCTAATTCATCCAATACAAATTCTGTTACTGATGGGATAGGACCATCATCAAATGTCAAGTAAATGACTTTATCGTCGTGGTGCCTATTTTTAAAATCCCATACTAGATGATGAGGAAAAAATAATCTAATCAACCAACTTGTCTTATGAGAATAAACCATTTTCTTAAGCGTTTCCTCTATACCTGCAACTCAATATCGTAATATCATCAGGCAGTTTGACTTGACCCCTAAAAACGGTAAGCTCATTCAAAAGCTGTTCGTGAATTTTTCTAAGATCTGTCATATGCTGATGAGCGACAATAAAATCTCTCACACGTTCTACACCAAACTCTTCTTCATGCTCATTCAATGTTTCAATAAGGCCATCTGTATAAGCAAAAATTAAAAAATCAGCTAATCCAGGGATGGTACCTTCTTTTAAAAACGGCAAAGGATCAAATGAACCTAGAATAGTAGTTCCATTATCCAAAAATTGTACATCTTGACTGTTATTAATTAAAAGAGGGGGGTTATGCCCTGCGTTAATATAATGCAACGTCTGATTTTTTTGATCATATAATGCCACAAAAAAAGTAATAAACTTTTCACGATTAGAATTTTGAATAATGGATAAATTAATTTCACGAATTATTTTTTGAATATCTGTCGTTTGACGTATTAATATTCGTAAAGAAGCTTGAATATTAGACATGAGCAAAGCAGCTGGAACACCTTTTCCAGAAACATCACCTATACAAATTAAAAACAGGTCATCATTAACAGGAATAAAATCATAATAATCGCCGCCAAGAGAATCATGAGGAAGATAATCAGCAGCTAATTGTAGTCGACTGGTATAAGGCAGAACTTTAGGAAGCATCGATGATTGCAGTTGTTGTGCAATCTCCATATCTCTTCGCATAGCTTCTTGTCGAAGCTGTTGACGTGCAAGTTTTTTATTCTCAATAGCAACAATGATAATATTAGTAAGCGCTTGAAGAAAATTAGTAGATAATTGAGTCCCACTCTTTGTAGTCACTAATCCACCTAAAAAAAGATTAGCTAAAATCTTCTCTTTATGATAAACAGGCATTAACACATCAAACTCTGAAAATGGGCTATCCGGATATTCGTCTTTAATAAGCGTAAGTGACCTAAACTTTAAGAATACATCATCTAATACAATAGTTGTAAAATCATGCACCGTTCCATAATTCGCCTTACATACCCACTCATCATCAAATACAAAAAGTGCGATCTTTTTAATATTCATGTTTGCACTTAGTGTAAACTTGAATATTTTATAAAGACTTTCCTCAGGAAAATTATTATTAATAGCCTGTGTAATCTCAAATAGAGTATTAACCTCTATCTCTTTGAGCTTAAGACTATTTAGTATTTCGGAGGAGAACTGTTCTGGGATCATAGGCATCTCTTAAGCCACTACCAAGTAAATTAAAACATAATACAAGTAAACTCACCGCTAAACTAGGAAAAAGAATTAAATGCCAGCTATCCTTGCCGGTAATCGACCGAAATCCTTCATGAATCATCATACCCCAAGAAGGTGTGGGGGGTTGCACACTCAATCCCAAAAAGCTTAAACCCGCTTCTATCAATATTGCTGAAGCAAAACTGGATGCCGCAACAACTACTAATGAGCTCATGATATTAGGTAAGATATGCTTGACAACTATTCGCCGATTAGAGATTCCAAAAACCCTAGCAGCATCAATATAAGGCTTTTCTTTAATACTCAAAATTTCACCACGCACCATACGTGCAATGTCTACCCACGTTGTAAGTCCAACGGCTACAAAAGCGACCCAAACTCCTCTGCTTTGTAAAGCCAGGCTAATGGCTATGACTAACATGGTACTTGGAATTGACCAAAAGACAGAAATCATCCATAACACTAACTTATCAACCCATCCACCTAAAAATCCAGCAAGAGAACCAAGAAATACACCTACTACCATAGAAATAGTCACAGCTACTAATCCAATGCTTACTGATATGCGCGCGCCCAGTATGATTCGACTTAATAAGTCCCTACCTGCTAAATCTGTTCCGAGTAAATATTTTTTTCGCTCAACGTATTTATTTTCAAATTCTTTAACCAACTGCGATCGGGTGGTATATTGAACTTTTTGATTGACATCAACATACATAATTTTTTCATTCCCCGTTACTGTATAATTTTCTGTATCTCCTGTCCTAAATTGTGATAGCCGACCAGTATATAGGTGCCTTACCGTACCTACTAATGACAATTTTTTTTCAATATTAGACTCTTCAAAAAGCTTAGCATAAATAAATAGTCCTTCAATACGATATGACTCTACAGGAATATAGACATAATCACTTTCCTGACCATATACCATCTTCTGAAAAAAAGACTTTGTATCTGAATGAATACTTTTACGAATTTTAATCAAGGTCACTTTAAAACCTGGAAGTTTCTTACGCAACTGAATAATACCATCATTGGCATCAGGTGTTGAATCAGGCATAATTAAATATCCCAATAAGGATGTCAAACAAAATATACCAATAATAGCTAAGCTTACAGTTGCAATCCGATTATGAAAAAGACGCTTTAGAATAAGTCGATGATAAGATAATCGCTCTTTCATATTTATTCAGTACGTTGATTATGTATTATTAACCCTTTTTTGCTAGCAAGATAGCAATATTTATGGATATTGTACGGCAAATCATTTTCATTATAACTCATTATTTCTTCATCATTTAAAAAACACCTCACCCATTCGTTTTTAATAAATTCAAAAAGTATATTTTTCAATACTGATTCATCTATGCCCAGAATTTTATTTAAGTCATCAAAACTGATAATAAAATATAATTCATCTAAAACATCAAATTCTAACTCTGTCATTTAACTTATGTAGATACTGTTCTACCTTTCCAATCAAACGTCCCAAAGTTAATTAAAACACCTAAGACAATAATATAAAATGGGTAAAGCAATGAAAAAAGAGCTGTTACAAAAAAATTATTCCTTTTACTAAAAAACCGCAGCGCATAATGGCTGTCTCTTATACACA
>CAYQLY010000001.1:0-61178 GCA_964418605.1 uncultured Cytophagales bacterium | reverse complement strand
GCATAATGGCTCACTCTATTTTCAATCAATAACTTAGAGCCCCATAAACACCCAATTTGTATAAGCGAAAGATAGTGACCTATATAAAATACAACACTCATAACAAAAAGTAGATTAATGGTGAATGTAGCAATTCCTATCCATTTTGTTCGAACATCTTGATACAGCCGCCATTTCCCTGCCCACCTTTTACGTTGATGAATAAAAGGTTGAAAAGAATAATGAGGATAGGTTGAAACGATAGCTTGAGTATCTTTTAGAAAAAAAACATGATCAGGATATTTTTTTAAAATCTTGTGCATTAGAAATTCATCATCCCCAGATGGTGTTTGATCAACATGTTTATACCCTTCCACATCTTTAAAAATACTTTTTAAATAAGCCATATTGGCACCATTACACATACTTGGTATTTTTTTCTTCATGCATACGGCACCGACTAAAATCAATGCTGCTAATTCAATTTGTTGCAAATAATAAACCAAATTCTTTTGTACAATATACTGAACAGGACCACTCACAAAAAAAGCATTTTTATCTCGCATAAAACTACAAATAGATTGAATCCAATGATGATTGACACGGCAATCTCCATCTGTTGTAACAATGATTTCTCCCTTCGCGTGAGCTATACCTAATTCTATAGCTTTTTTCTTATACGACATAATTGTCCCTTCTACAACAAGGTCAATGATCTTGATAGACAAATCTGAATTCTGATTTATAAACTGATTAACAATATCTACCGTTTGATCTGTGGAACTATCATTTATAATGAGAATCTCCATCCTATCTTTAGGGAATGATTGATGCGCTAAATCTTTTAAGAGCAACGCAATATTTTTTTCTTCATTACGTACAGGAATAATAATAGATACATACCTGCTAGTACTGGATGCATATCGACCAGGATTCATTTTAAGAAAAGAATCAACCCTGGGCATATCTATCCATATCCACAAAAAATAAATAAGAACACTTATATAACCAATAACAAAAACAGCAATTATTATAAATAAGAGTATACTCATCCAATCATCTTTTCACAAATTTGAAAATATTCCATAACTTTCGCTCCTAATCTGCAGCATGAAGGTTTTATTTATTCATCACTATTTCGTGACACCTGAAGAAGGAGGCGCTATACGCTCTTACCATATGGCTTTAGCTTTACAAAAGGCTGGACATGAGGTAATCGTATTCACCGCTCATAATCAGCGATTCTATAAAAAAGCAATTATCCATGGAATAGAAGTGCATTATCTACCTGTTTATTACGATAATCGATTAGGATTTTGGAGACGATCTTATGCATTCTGTAAATTTTTATTTCTGGCGTGTTGGAAAGCACTTTATATTAAAAACTGTACCCATTGCTATGCATCATCTTCCCCACTAACTGTAGGACTTATTGCTTTATTTTTAAAAAAGGTAAAAAAAATACCCTATTTATTTGAAGTAATGGATCTCTGGCCTGAGGCACCCATCCAAATGGGATTTATTAAAAACAGATGGTTAAAAAAAATACTGTATTGGATAGAGAAGAAAAGTTATCAAGGCGCAACACGAATCATTGCTGCATCACCAGGTATGAAAGCAGGTATTCTAAATAAAACTCCTGAAAAAGAAGTTATTTTAATACCCAATTTTGCAGACACTACTTTTTTTTATCCTACACCACCATCTGATCAACTCCTAAAAAAATTTAAGATTACTAATCAATTTGTAATCAGCTATACAGGCTCATTAGGGATAAGCAATGATGTCAACTATATTATAAATGCAGCAACCTATGCCAATGAATATCATCCAAATCAATTTTATTTTTTAATTGCTGGTAAAGGAGCACATCACGAATGGGCAAAACAACGCACACAAGAACGGCAATTAACTAATATCCAATTTGTGGAGCATGTCAATAAAGAAACTATACGTGAAATTTATGCTGTAGCACATGCTAACTTGGTTTCATTTTTAAAAATACCCATTCTAGAAACCAACAGTCCTAATAAGTTTTTTGATGGACTAGCTGCTGGAAAATTAACAATCATCACCATTGAAGGATGGATTAAGGACTTGTGTGAAAAATATAAATGTGGTATTTATGCCCCAGCTTATGAACAACTTTTTGAAAAACTACTTCCTTTTATACAAGATCCCTTACATTTAGATGCCTATTCTAGAAACGCACGTTTATTAGCTGAAAAAGAATTTAAGCAAGAGCTGCTTCTTGATCGTTTCCTAAACTGTTTTAAAAAAACATAACGCGGAAAGATCCGCGTTGTGTCTACATGAGAAAACCACTTAAAAACTAATGACGAAATAACTTAGATTTTGGTGTATGCAATTAACGTCATACTAAGCTTTCGTTACATTAAAGTTAAGGAAAGAAAAAGATAGATCATTAAAATAATCCAAGAATTTACCATTTTTTAATACAAACTTTATTTTTCAGTAGTGTAAAAAATTATTTAAAATTAAAATTATAATTTTATAAATACTAATAATTTATTATAATAAGTTTATTAGTATTAAAATACATATTTTATTATAAAATTTTTATATTATAAATTTTTAGACTTGGAATTCATTTTCATGGTCATTTACTCTACATAGCCTCATATAAAAATAAGTCTATTTAAACTAAAATATATACCATAATAAACGAAATACCCCCCATCAGAATGCAGGAAATGAAGATAGAGCAAAAAAAAAGTCAAAAAAACTATACATGAAAATGACTTTTCTAAACAAAGTTTGTAACAATTGAAAACATGTGGTTTACTCTGCTTTCAAAAGCTACTTTTCATCTATTTTCTTATGTTATAAAACTAGTTTTTGAAATTAAAATCCGTCAATGGTAAGTTGTAACTTACCCTCCGCAAAGACAATCGCTTTAATAGATTGAGGTGTAATAAAAACATCTCCTGGGGTAAGACGGTCTAAGCTCCCATTAAGTAAAATATTTTTTTCTATGCGATTTGAATTTAAGCTCTCACGAATAGCCCGTTTAATATCTTCAAGCTCTTTACTGACATCAAATACTAAATTTTTTTGAACACTTTTAATAAAGTTGCCATGATTCAACCAATCAGCTGCTTTGAGTAGAGCATTTCTAGTTTTAATATCATAGTCAAGTTGACTTATTCGTATCGTTGATGTTTGCTCATCAAAATAAGGTTTGCCTTTCAAATAAATATCACCCCTGGCACTTCCTATAATGGATAGTTTAAGAACCAAAAGATTATTACTTCCATAGAGATCAATGGCTTTAATAGTGATGTTGTATTTTCCATCTTTAAATGAATAACTCTTATCAATGAAATTTTCTTCTAATAATTTTTTACTGTAGGCATGAGAAATCTCCCCAATCATTGCTATTTGAAAGTAATCTTGAACAGCATTAACAAGTTCAAGATTAGGTAGTTTCTGTATAGGCCTCTCAACGGGTTTCTGTCCAACTACCGATTCAACATACCCTTTCACACCAATAAATGAAACAATATGACGTGCATCTGCTTGTATAGGTGTCATCATAATCGCATCAGGTGTGATCTGAAGCCAAGTTGTATATGTTTTAGAAAGTTCAAAGGGTTGCTGAATAATAGTCCACACTTGATCTACATATGTTTTAATAGTCAACTGGTGTTGAATCTGTTGATCTAACTCTTGAGCTAACTCTGGCAGTTGTGTTTTCAACAAATAGTTAAGCACTGGTGTAATAGGCACTTCAAAAGGCCCAATCATCACTTTAGGTTTGGTGATCCAATCATAGCCATCCGGTGTAGTCACTGCGGCAACTCTCCAATCTTTTGTAATCTGAATAGCCGATTTAAATTTCAAATTAATTTCAAAAAAGAACTGTTTATACTGAGATAAATCGATACCAAAACTTTCTGCTTCAAATCCAGTCATCGCCCAAACTTTTAAAGGGATAGTAAAATAAAAATTATTATCTCCATTCGTAGAGATACTAATTTTATCTTTTTTCCAAACCTTGAGCTCTATGTTATCGTCATCCAAAATACTATCCGTATATAAGAGTCCCTTAACTTGTGTATTCAATTGTTTTTCTATTTCTGCTAATGGGATACGAATAGGAATATTTACCCACGAAAGTTGCTTATGGTATGTCGTATCAATGTAGGATTCCGTAGGTTTTTGAGGCTTAATACTTTTACACGCATAAAAACTTAAAATCGTTAAAATCAATAAAAAAATAAATTTATTGCTTTGATAAAATACCATTTGACTAGTTTCGTATATTCAAATATATTCAAATATATTTACTCCTATTATTTTTTTAAATTATCAACAGAGTAACAAACATGCATACCATTTCATACTGGGAAAAAAATACATTTTTACGAGAGGCTGATTTCATTATTATTGGAAGTGGCATTGTAGGCTTAAGTACAGCTCTCTATTTAAAAACAAAAAAACCAAAATCCCACGTCGTTATTATCGAACGAGGCATATTGCCATCAGGAGCAAGTACTAAAAATGCGGGCTTTGCTTGCTTTGGCAGTTTATCAGAAATAGCCAGTGATCTAAAAAAAAATTCCGAAGAAGAGGTTGTTGGTCTAGTAAAAAAACGATGGGATGGACTTCAATTATTAATTAAAAATTTAGGTAAAAAAAATATAGGTTATGAAAACCATGGTGGACATGAGTTGTTTTTAAAAACTCAAGAATCGCTATGGGACGAATGCCGAAGCCAATTACACTCTATCAATAAACTAATCAAATCAACATTAAATGATTCTACTACTTATACAATCAAACAATCTCTTATAAAAAAATATAACTTTAATCAAACGATCGGATTAGTTCATTGTAAAAAAGAAGCACAGATCGACACCGGCAAAATGATGCAGGCGCTTTTAGATAAGGTATTGCGTCTAGGTGTAGTCATTTTAAATGGGATAAATGTTCTTGAATTCTCAGAAACAAGTTCAGGCGTAAACTTACACACATCTCACATTGAATTACGTACAAAAAATTTACTCATTACAACCAATGGCTTTGCCAAACAGCTCATCCCTCACCTACCCGTTGTGCCAGCACGAGCTCAAGTCCTCATTACTCAACCTATAAAAAAACTACCTTGGAAAGGCACCTTTCATATTGATGAAGGATTTTATTATTTCAGAAATGTAGGCAATCGTGTGCTTTTAGGCGGAGGCCGAAATCTAGATTTCAAAACGGAGGAGACGTATAATTTTGGATTAACACCCGTTATTCAAACAAAGCTAGAACAACTCTTACATGATGTTATTTTACCAAGTCAACCTGTAGAAATTGACATGCGTTGGAGTGGTATTATGGGTATGGGAAATGAAAAAAAATACATTTTACAAAAAATTAGCCCTCATGTTTATTGCGGTGTACGTATGAGTGGAATGGGCGTAGCTCTCGGAAGTCAAGTGGGAAAAGAACTTGCATCTATGGCTTTAAAAAGTTAAAAAAACTAACTTATCTTATCCAAGCGCCTCTATGCCAGGCAATATTTTACCTTCCATATATTCTAACAATGCACCACCTCCAGTAGAAATATAAGACACCTGATCACCAAACCCAAATTGATTAACAGCTGCTGCTGAATCTCCTCCTCCAATCAATGAATAAGCCCCAAATTGCTGCGTCGTATGAGCAATGATCTCAGCTATGGAACGTGTACCTGATACAAAATGACTCATCTCAAATACCCCCATCGGACCATTCCACAAAATAGTTTTAGCTTTTTTAATAATTTTTGAAAATTCTAAAATACTTTCCGGACCAATATCAAGTCCCATCCAACCGTCAGGTATCATACGACTTAAAACTACTTGACGGTTAGCTTCATTAGAAAATCGATCAGCTATGACAGAATCAACTGGCAATAGCAAGTTAACACCTTTATCTTTTGCTTTGTTTATTAATTCAATAGCCAATCCCAACTTATCCGACTCAAGTAATGAATTCCCAATTTGACCTCCTAATGCCTTAACAAAAGTATAAGACATCCCACCACCTATCAGCAAATGATCTACTTTATCTAATAATCGCTCAATCACAAGAATCTTGTCAGATATTTTAGCACCTCCTATAATAGCTACATAGGGATGATCCGGATGATCTAAAACCTTTTGTGCATTTTCAATTTCAGCTTGCATCACATAACCACTTATTTTATCTTTAAAAAATTGAGCAATTACAGCTGTTGAGGCATGCGCACGATGTGCTGTACCAAATGCATCATTCACATATACATCTCCCAAACTAGCCAATTTTTTAGCAAATTCCACATCTCCTTTTTCTTCTTCTTTATAAAAACGGAGATTTTCTAATAGTAAAATTTCTCCTTTTTTGAGCTGACTTGCTTTAGTCTGTACTTCTTGCCCTATGCAATCATTAACAAAATAAACAGTATTTTTAAATGTCTTTTGAAGAAAAGGCAACACGTGTTTCAAAGAGTATTTATCAGAAGAGCCATCTTTGGGTCTTCCTAAATGAGATAATAAAATAACACTTCCTCCATCGTTTAAAATTTTCTCAATCGTACGAACAGAAGCTTTCATTCTCGTCAAATCGGTAATCTCATACTTCTCATTTAAAGGAACATTAAAATCGACACGAACCAATGCCTTTTTACCAGAAAATGAATACTGATCAAGTGTTTTCATGATTTATTATTTTAATACAAATATAGTATTAAATAAAAAAGCACATTTAAGATAAAACTTAAATGTGCTCAATAACTTACCTAAACTATTAATTTAGTCTAATTCTCTATTGGTAAGAAACTATATTGGCTGCTATAATCAAGCATTTGTTTTAAAAAATGATCTGGATAACTAATTTGGACATCTTTAATTTTACCATCCTCCATAACTGGAGTTAATACAGGCTGAATAAATCCTTTATACGGCGCTAAATTTAATTTACTATACCGTTCTAGTACCTCTTTATGCAATTGAGGATCCAACTTAACACCATACGTCTCTACTAAATGACGTCCGGCTTTATAATCACCTTCGGATTTAATACGTTGAATTTCTTTCAATAGCTGACCAAAAAGAGTGCGCAGCTTAGTATAATCTAAAACATGAAAATAGGTTTTGCCTTCGATGACTTTTTTTACAATCACACTATCTGATTTACCTTTTTCATACGCCCATAATGCTATCAATTGGCGATTGCGCATATGAGCTTCCTCTAATTGATTCTCATGGGCTGGAATACGGGACATTTGTTTTAACAATGCATTAGTAATATAGTAATCATATTGAGCCATACCCACTTCTATGCTTGGCATCACACCAATATCTACTAACTTTTGATCAATAGCATAATATAGAGCTACTAAATCCGCACGTGCCTCTTCTAATGTATTAGCATAGTTTTTTAATGTAACACTAAAATCTGCCACACCGGGATTAAGCTGACCACTCGCATGACCAATAACCTCGTGCATATCTACTTGAAGTGCTTCACTTAATGCTCTATATTTTTTAGCCCGATTAATAATTTCTTCACCAAACCAAAATTCTTCCAATTCTCCATTTGATTTTTTTTCTTCATTATTGGAGTGTACTATATTACCCAAAGTCACCGATTTAGAACCATGCCTTTGGCGAATCCAATTGCTATTTGGCAAATTAACTCCAATAGGAGTAGAAGGTGCCGCATCGCCAGACTCAACCACAACATTGATTACTTTGGCTGTAATTCCTTTAACATTTTTTTTCTTATGCTCAGGAAATAATGAGCTATTATCTTCAAACCACTGTGCCTGATTACCAATTGATTTAATACGCTTAGTTATCTCTTCATCTCGAATACTGACCATACTTTCAAATGTGCCACGATAACCCAATGGATCATTATACACTTCAATAAATCCATTAACTACATCAACTACACTCGCTGTATCCTGAACCCATGCTATACTGTATTCATCGAATTTTTCAAGATCACCTGTTTTATAAAACTCAACAAGAAGTTGTAATGCTTTTTTCTGTGCTTCTGTTTCAGCAACAGGAATTGCTTTCTCTAACCAATAGACTATCTTTTCGATGGCAGAACTATACATTCCTCCTATTTTCCATGTTTTCTCTTGAACTTTACCATTCAGTTTCACCAATTGAGAGTTTAGACCAAAACTTACCGGTGTAGAATCAAAAGAATGAATTATCTTTTTATAAAAATCTTCTACTTCTTTTTGAGTCACACCATTATAAAAATTAACAGCTGACGATAAAACCAAATCTTGTTTAGAGTCTAAATTTACTTTTTTAGGAGCTACTTTAGGATCGCAAATCACAGGTGTAATACGTACAATAAACTGCTCTACCGTTTCTTTATCCTTTAACGGAAGCAATGTCTGATCTGCTTTCTTAATAAGTTCACCCAAGTAAGTAGCAGAAAACTCAGGTATCAACTTATTACTACTATAATGATGATGAATACCTTTACTAAAGAAGACATTTTTAGCATACACCATAAATGCGTGATATTGTTTAGTTGTTGTATCGATTGAAGAAGCCATTAAAATAGCTTGCAATGTTTTACGAACAGTTAGATTATACTTATAGTTTTGATCCCATGTGATATCATTACCACAAAGAGCTGCTTGATATAAATAATATAATAATTCTTTTTGCTGAGCAGAAAGCGCTGTAAATCCAGGCACGTTATAGCGCAATATCTGTATATCTGCAAAACTTTCATTCATATATTCAAAATTTGAAAAATCATCTGGTTGATTTTGAGATCCTTGTTCTTGTTTCTTAGTACAAGCTACCCATACAAGAGCAGCTAGTAAAATACTTATTTTATAGTTCATAGTATAAAAAATTGAATTTAAAGTCTGCAAAAATACGATTTTACAAAGGATTTTGAATATAATTCGTCTTTTATTTAATATAAAAACATTACCAAAATATATACACTTTTATCTATAATTGCAACATTGTTGCATTTATAAGAGCCAACTATGATGATTTCATTACATAAAAAAACCACATTATATAGTATTGGCTTAGCCATTCTAATCGGAGGCTGTAAAAAGGATAATAATACTGTATCTTCACCACCGAATGAAACCGAGCAAGAGGTAATCACAACTTTAAAACTTACCTTCACAGACTTAAAAACGAATATAGTAACCTATACCGCTTTATTTAAGGATAGTGATGGGCCTGGTGGAAATCCACCCATTCAATTTGATGATATCAAACTATCACCCTATACATCCTACCAATGCCACGTTAGTTTACAAAATGAAACCAAAAACCCAGTTGAAGATATAACAAAGGGAATAAAAGAAAAAGCAAATGATCACTTATTCGCTTTTCACAACCATGATGTAAACATCACTATTACCTATGGCGATACAGATGAAAATAATCTACCTGTTGGACTAGTCACTCAGTGGCAAACCCAGCAAATAGGGAAAGGCATTGTTCATGTTATACTTAAACACCAACCGGGAATAAAAGACGGCACAGTCGCACCGGGCGAAACGGATATTGAGCTGGAATTTACTGTAAAAGTAGAATAATAAATGAAAGCGATATTTATTTTAAGAAAGAAATAATATGAGACCGAATAGATTCATTGGATACCTGAGTTACATCAAACCAATGAATAGCAGGATCTTTCCGAAACCAGGTTAATTGTCTTTTAGCATAACGTCGAGTATTTTTTTTGATCAATGCAATAGCTTCTTCCAATGAATATGCTCCATCTAAAAAAGAAAAAAATTCTGTATAGCCAACTGTTTGTAACGCATTTGCATCTTTATATGGAAGCAGCGATTTAACCTCATCAACTAATCCTTGTTGAACCATATCATCGACCCGTTGATTGATAGACTGATAGAGTTGTTCTCGTGATGTTTGTAAACCTATTTTCAATAGTTGAAACGAACGCTGCGTTTTAACACCTTTTCTGAATGACGAAAAAGACCTTTGTGTTTCTAAACAGACCTCAACGGCACGCGTCACGCGTTGTGTATTGTTATGATCAACTTGATCATAGTATAAAGGATCATATTTTTTTAAAAGTGATAACAGCTCAACCATACCTTTATCTTGATAAAGCTGACTCACATAAGCCTTAGTTTTAGCTGACACCGAAGGCATAGTATCTATTCCATCACATAGGGCATTAATATATAAACCAGACCCGCCTACTACAATAAGTATTTTTTTTTGTTGAAATAGTTTATCAATAAGAAGGATGGCCTCTTCTTCATATTTTCCTACACTATAATCCTGTGACACATGCAGTGAGTTAATAAAATGATGTTTAACTTGTTGAAGCTGAGAAGAAGTTGGTTTGGCAGTACCTATGTTCATTTCAACATAAAACTGCCTAGAGTCAGCTGATATAATATCTGTCTCAAAATACGCAGCTAAATCAATGGCCAAGGCTGTCTTACCAACAGCTGTTGGCCCCATAATGATTACCAATAGTCGATCATCGTGATTAGTCATAGTTAATTATCTTAGTATGACAAATAACTCAAAAAATAATTTGTAAATTTGATTAAAGGCACTTAAATACAACTATATCTTGAGTAAATCTTTTATTAACTATTTCAAGAAACGGGATGAAGAGCAATTCATAACCATTTATGAATACTTTGAGGATATTTATTTTAAATGCGACCTGGATGGAAAGATAAAATCCATTAGCCGATCGGTAACTGGGTTAATGGGTTATACACTAAAAGATGTATATGATAAAAATATTGCAGATTATTATCTCTACACAAAAGATACCAAAGAGGTTGTTAATGAATTACTTGAAAAAGGAATCATACGAAATTTCGAAGCATCAATTATTGATAAGACTGGTAAAATTGTAGATTTCATTTGCAACATTCGCATTCTATATACTAAAAGTGGCGAACCAGAAGCTATTGAAGGTGTAGCACGAGATATTACAGAAATCAAAAAAGCAAATAAAGAACTTCTAAAAGCAAAAGAAACAGCTGAAAAATCATTAGCATTCAAAGAGCTATTTCTAGCTAACATGAGTCATGAAATTCGTACACCAATGAATGGTATTATCGGGATGCTTGATGTACTAGAACGAACAAATTTAACGCCTGAGCAAAACAACTATGTTCAAACTATAAAAAAATCGTCCGAGACACTTTTAACTATTCTCAATGATATATTAGATTTATCAAAAATTGAAGCAGGGAAAATGACTTTAAGAAAAAATAATATTCCTATTAGATCACTGCTCCAAAAACTACATACATTATTTCTTCAACAAGCTTATGCAAAAAATATTAACCTTTACCTTCATTTTGGTAAAAATGTATCTGATTATATTATAGCAGATGAAACAAGGTTATTACAAATACTCTCCAACCTCACCTCTAACGCCATCAAGTTTACAGACAAAGGTGCTATTTATATCAGTATAGATAACGTTAATACCCATCCGGACATATTAAAAATTACCATAAAGGATTCAGGCATAGGAATCACCAAAGAAAATCAGCAGCTTCTTTTCAATCAATTCAGTCAAGTAGATATTTCAACAACTAAATCACAAGGCGGAACAGGGTTAGGCTTAGCTATCTCAAAAGAACTATGTAAGTTAATGAATGGTGATATTGGTGTATTCTCAACCCCAGGTATGGGAAGTACTTTTTGGTTTACATTCCAAACAACTCAAGGTGACAAAGAAATAGATCATTCACTAGTCGAAAGGCAATCAGATGATACATTTGACAAATCCCATCCACTTATTTTATTAGTAGATGACAATATCATTAATCAACAGGTTGCTTCTGAGATATTAAAAAAAATAGGCTGTATAACAGATTTAGCTGTAAGCGGCAAAGAAGCCATTGCAAAAACATCTAAACAAACATATGATATTATATTAATGGATATTCAAATGCCAGAATTAGATGGGATACAAACAAGTATAGAAATTCGAAAATCAACCTTAAATAGCAAAACCCCTATCATTGCTATGACAGCTTATGCTATGCAAGAAGATAGAGAAAAATTTTTAGATGCAGGCATGGACGATTATATTGCTAAACCTGTACGCATCCACACATTAATTACTAAAATTAAAAGATGGTATACACAAGAAAAAAATAACGTTATAGAATTTCACGATCAAGATAAAGATAAAGGCAAAACAGATTATACAGATATTATTAATCCCCACATACTACAAGAGCTTATTAAATATATCGACAAACATACTCTGCGAAAAGTATTCGATGACTTTTATAAAGAAACAAAATCAAAACTCGAACACTGTGAAATCGCTATTCGAAATAAAGATTATGTATTCTTAAAAAGCACCATGCACACCCTCAAAGGGACTGCAGGTACACTTGGAATAGAAAAAATGGCAAAAAATGCAAAAAAAATAGAAAATATGCTCAAAATAGAAAAAAACACAGAGGTAGATGTTTTTTTTAAGATATTAACTCATAACTTTGAGGAATTTTCTACTGTGTATGAAAGAATCATTGACCAACTCTCAATCTATGAGTAAAAGAATATTAATTGGCGAAGATAGTTCATCCATTCAAATACTTACTAAACGCGTATTGGAATTTCAGAACTATCAAATATTTTCTGCAAAAAATGGAGAAGAAATACTCCAAAAATTTGAAAAAGAAGATTTTGATGTAATACTCATGGATATAGGTATGCCTGTTATGGATGGCATTAAATGTCTTGAAAAAATACGAGCCATGAAAAATACAAAAAAGGCTATGATCCCCGTTATTGCTATCACAGGGAATCCAAATAATTTAAGACTGGATGAATTTAAAAAATTAGGCTTTACTGATTTTATATCAAAGCCAATCAATTTTGATTTATTGGTAGATGCTATTAAGAAATATACGTCTTAAAACATGGAAATAAAATACACTAAACACTTTCTCAACTTATTGGAGGAGCTATTTGCTGAATCAGATTATATCTTGCGCTACGAAAAAGGCAATTTTAAATCAGGCTATTGTGTATTGAAAGATACAAAAATTGCTATTATCAATAAATACTTTCCATTGGAAGGCCGTATTAACTCACTCGTTGAAATAGTGAAAGCAACAGCATTAGACGACACAAAGTTTAGTACAAAAAGCCAAGAGCTCTATTCTGATATTAAAAGCTATTCATAAATCATATTAGTTTGATTATCACTTTTTTAGGAACGGGCACTTCTCAAGGCATTCCTGTTATTGGATGCACGTGCAATGTATGTTCTTCACTTGATTATAGAAATAAACGTCTGCGCAGCTCTATACATATTGAAGTAGAGGGACTAAGTCTAGTCATTGATTCTGGTCCGGACTTCAGACAGCAAATGATTCGAGAAAAGATAAACAGATTAGATGCTATCTTATTTACTCATCAACACAAAGACCATGTAGCAGGCTTGGATGACATCCGTCCATTTAATTATTTGCAAAATGAAGATATTCCCATTTATGCCACTGACTATGTGATTGATCAACTGAAAAAAGAATTTTCATATATATTTCAAGAAACACCTTATCCAGGCATACCTCAAATAAAAATAAATCCCATTACTTCTAAATCTTTTTATATTAAAAAAACAAAAGTTACACCTATTCAGGTTTTACACTATAAGCTACCTGTACTTGGATTTCGCATTAGTAATTTTACATACATCACAGATGCCAACTTCATTGATGATAAAGAAATTGAAAAAATAAAAGGAAGTGAAATTGTTGTACTCAATGCACTTCAAAAAGAATACCATCTCTCCCATTTTTCATTAGATGAAGCTATAGCTGTAGCAAAAAAAATCAATGCGCCACAAACCTATTTCATTCATATGGGGCACAAACTAGGCACTCATCAAGAGATCAATACTGAGCTTCCAGCCGGCATACAATTAGCTTACGACGGATTAAAACTCTATTTATAACCGTGCATAATAGTTTCTTTTTTTTAAGACAACTCAGCACCTCTCTTCAACAAAAATTAAGAGAACATACATTAGAGGCTTGCTTTTCTCAAAATAAAGATGAGATTATATTTGACTTTATACATAATGACAACCATTTTATTATCCAAGCTATCTTATCACCTTCTTTCTCTTGCTTATCTTTTCCAAACGAATTTTTAAGAGCCAAAAAAAATAGCATTGATTTATTTACACCATTAATTGGCAAAAAGATAAAAAACATAATTCAATGCGCCAACGAACGTTGTTTTCTCATTGAATTTGATTCATCACTTACACTTGCTTTTAAATTATTTGGACGACATTCCAATAGTATTTTGTTTGAAGATACTCTGCCAGTAGATTTATTTCATAAAAAGATGCTTGGTGACTACGATTTAAAGTTAACTGATCTTAACCGAGATATATCTCATCTTGACCAAACTGATCCTGAGCAACATATAGCAACACATCCTTTAATAGACAAACACATTAGGGATTACTTATATAAAAATGAGTGGCAAAAAAAACCAACCAACGAAAAACGGATATTGCTTAATGACACATTGTCCTATTTAAATCATCCTTTATTCTACATTACACAACTAAATAATATGATTGGCTTTAGCCTTTTTAAAAACGATGCCATTATAAAAACTTTTACTGATTCTATTGAAGCTATTACTTATTTTTTCCAGCTCTACACGAAACTATTTTTTTTAAATCAAGAGAAAAAAAATATCCTACATGAATTAGAAAAATACATTAAGAAAAACACAAATTACATTCAAAAAACAGAAGAACAACTCCGAATTCTCTCTGAACAAACACCATATGAGGAAATAGGCCACATTATAATGGCTAATCTTTCCACTATACCTGAGCACGCTGAATCTGTGCAACTACATAATTTTTACACCGATACACTTATCTCTATAAAACTTAATAAAAAGTTATCTGCACAGAAAAATGCAGAAGCATATTATAAAAAAGCAAAAAACAGAAAAATAGAATTAGATTTTTTGAAAAAAAATATAGAAACAAAAAAAAATACTATTGCAAATTATCGACGTCACATCGAAGCCATATCTCAAATAGAAACTACCAAAGATCTCAAACACTATCTCATCAAGGAGCATATTCAAACAGAAAAAAAAGAAGAACAGAAACAAAAGCCCTATAAAGAAGTAAATTACGAAGGTTTTCTTATTTGGATAGGCAAAAACGCATCCTGCAATGACCAACTCACTTTACACTATACATTCAAAGAAGACCTATGGCTTCATGCTAAAGATGTGAGCGGATCACACGTGGTAATTAAATACCAATCCGGAAAAAAAATCCCACCACAAGTCATAGAAAAAGCCGCACAGCTAGCTGCTTATTATTCAAAACGAAAAACCGATACGCTATGCCCTGTCATGTACACACTCAAAAAATATGTACGCAAACCAAAAGGCTATCCACCAGGAGCTGTAGTTGTAGAAAAAGAGAAAGTAATTTTGGTAGAGCCCGCATCGATTTAATTTCCAACTTCCATCTTATTCTGATGTAAAGCGTCTGTATATTGCTGTAAAAAAGATTTTAACTTTAGCTCACATGAATCAACTGAAAAAGAGGAGTTACGATTAACAAGATTATGAACCAGTAAACTATCCTGATCTAATTGATATAATCCAACCTGTTTTTCCCCATTAAATAACAAGCTATACGGCCACTGAATAAATTGATACGATCCATTTTCAAATTGAAAAGCCCATCCTTTATTCTGCTCATCAAATACACTATTCCCAAAACTAAAAAATGGTTTATCATATCCTAAATACTGCAAAAGCGATGGCATAATATCTAACTGTTGTGTAACCTTAGAACAAGTACCTTTTAATTCATGAGATGGATCAACTATAAGCAGTGGAATGAGATACTTACCTGTGAGCGATGAATAATAAGGAGTTGCATTTTCTGCAGAATGATCAGAAGTAATAACAAACAATGTATTTGAATACCAATCCATTGTTTTAATATGGTTAAAAAATTGCTTAAGTGAAAAGTCTGTGTATCCAATAGTTTGATGAATAGGCAATGTCCCTTTTGGGAAATCACGTTCATACGGCGCCGGCACTATATAAGGGTGATGTGAGGAAAGTGTAAATACACTAACACAAAAAGGTTGTTTAGTTTGTTGAAGTTGATCGCCTACATAGTGTAAATACTTCTGATCCGGAATTCCCCAAAATCCATCATAATCTTCAACCATAGGGTATTCATCTAGTCCATAATAATGTTCAAATCCAGCCAACCGAATAAAGCTGTTAAATCCCATCGTACCATTTTGACCACCATGATAAAATGCCGTAGCATAACCATTTTTTCTAAGTTCTTTTCCTATGCTCGTAATAGTATTCGTTTGATAAGGCGATGTAATAAATGAAACCTCATCAATAAAACAAATAGAAGATAAAATTGCAGGTATACCATCCATCGACGTTTTCCCATTCGCATAAGCACGTGTAAAGACTAAGCTATGTTGAGATAACGAATCTAAAAATGGCGTATACCCCTTCCCATGATTATAAAAACCCACGTACTCACGTCCAAAACTTTCTAAAATAAGAATGACTACATTTTTTTTTTGTTCTTTTACAGTGTTATATTTTTTAATAGGATTAATCCAGTAAAGAGCCTCTTTTTTATTCATCCAATTGAATGATCGAACTGCCGGACTCTCAACTGTCGAAATAATTTGGAAAGGTGTATTCAATGCCAAGGGCACTAAAACCGGGTCCACAAAACGCGTCGCATCCACACTTCGAAGTGGACGCAAATAAAACCCACCTCGAGCACCTAATACACTTAAACTAGCTAAAAGAAGAAATACAACAGCTTGGAACAAAGAAGAAGTAAATTTATTTTTAATGTAAATAAAAAAATGAATCTCTTTTTTCTTACGGTAAAGCCAAATCATGCCAAAAACCAACACAGCCCATAATAAAAATAAATACCAAAAATCAATAAGATAGCGCATAATCATATTATCACCTCCCTCCGATTGCTTAACAAAAAGCTCAACACCGCTGCGTTTAGATGCAAATGGGAAATAACCAGTATCAATCAAATTTAAAAGCAAAACAACTGCGTTACCTATATAAAATAAAAAGGCAAGAAACCCTTGATAATAACGATGTTGCTTAGATATAAATGGAAGAACTGAAAAAAATAAAAAAAGACCATTGAAGTATACAAACGTAGGAATATCAAAAATAAGTCCATACCAAAACGAGGAAAGAATAGACCAAAATCCAACTTTTAAAAAGACACTCGAATTAAAAACTAAAAAAACTAATCGCGCTAATTGATAAAATCCCAAAGCTAAAACAAAACGGTAAAAAAACAATTGAAGATCTTTACTATATGATTTCATATTTTTTAATTATTACAATCAATCTAACCGATGCTTATTATCTGTAGAAATATTTTGAACAGTCCAATCAATCCGTTTAACAAAATCAAACTGCCGAACTTTACAATTAGAATTTGAACAAATTTGACAAGAAAAATCAAGGCACCCATCTGTATGCACAAAAAGCTCAATACTTTCTCCAAAATTTTCTTTTACTAGTCTAACTAGCTCATCTATCTCCTGATGAGCTTCATGCACATTAAAATACCAAGGAACAGTTAAATGGCAATCCAAATGCAATGTACTACCATACTTGATGATACGAAGATTATGCAAGTCAATCCAACTTTCTCGTCGCGAGGATTGAAATAATGCTACTATTTTATCTAATAAATAATGGTCAGCTTCATCCATAATTCCTGCAATAGATTGACGAACAATTTTATATCCAACGAAAATAACAATCAGCGCAAAAATGAATGCCATAACACTATCAATCCAAACATAGTTTGTAAAAAAGATCAAAACAAGGCCAACTACAATACCTGCTGTAGCATAAGTATCTGACTGCATATGTTTGCCAGTTGCTATCAACGCAAGAGAGTTAGTTTGCCTGCCTCTTTTAATCGCATAATATCCAATACCATAGTTAAGAATAGATGTAAATGCAATCAAATAAATTCCATAATCCAGCTTCAAAAGCACATGAGGATGCCTAAGATTATAAATAGCTTCATAGATGATCAAGAAACTAGATACAATCATCAACGTGCCTTCAATCGCGGCTGAAATGAACTCCACCTTACCATGACCATACGGATGATTATGATCTTTGGGTAAAGAAGATAAATACAGGCTATAAAGCCCCATGATGCTACTCACTACATTAATAGTATATTCTAATGCATCTGTCAAAATAGATACAGAGTGCGTCATATACCACGCAGCCACTTTGAGTAAAAATAAAACCGCTACAACAGCTGTTATTTTTTTTTGAAGAATATAATTTTTTCTAGTAGTATGCATAAACTAAAAAAAAATAATTAATAAAGATTTTTTTAAAATCCTAACTTATGTCGTACGCGATGCAAAACTTCCTGCGCAATAAACCTCGCTTTTTTTTCTCCTTGTTGTAATTTCTCATCTAACTCTTTCGGGTGAGCCATATATAAATCAAATGCCTTTCGTTCATCAGAAAAACGATCCATAATTAATTCAAACAATGCTGTCTTAGCATGACCATAACCATAGCCACCTTTTATAAAATGATCTTTCATATCCAAAGTCAGCTTATGATCTGCTAACAACGCATATAGCATATATATAACTGACGAATCCGGATCTTTTGGTTCTTCCACTGTTTTTGTATCTGTCACAATAGACATCACTGCCTTTTTCAATTCTTTTTCAGGAAGAAAAATATCAATTGTATTTTTATACGATTTACTCATCTTTTGTCCATCAATGCCAGGAACACTCATAGTTTGCTCCTCTACCTTCGCTTCAGGAACAATAAACGTATCGCCGTACATATGATTAAAACTCTTTGCCATATCCCGTGTAATTTCCAAATGTTGCAATTGATCTTTCCCAACAGGCACACAGTGTGCATCATACAATAAAATATCAGCCGCCATCAACACAGGATATGTAAAAAGACCAGCATTGACATCTGCCAACCTATCCGATTTATCTTTAAACGAATGTGCATTTGCCAACATTGGATATGGCGTAAAACAATTCAAATACCACATTAACTCACACACTTCCGGCACATGTGATTGCCGATAGAATATATGCCGTTCCGCATCAAATCCACAAGCTAGCCAAGCAGCTGCCACAGCACGTGTATAATCAATACGTTCTTGTGCATTTTTAATAGTAGTTAAGGAATGAAGATCTGCTATAAAAAACAATGACTCATTAGCAGAATTTTTTGAAAGCTGAATAGCCGGTAAAATAGCCCCCATGATGTTACCTAAATGAGGACGACCTGTACTTTGAATACCCGTTAATATACGTGCCATACTATTTGATTGAAGCTGTAAATTCAATATTTTTACACGAATATACAACACAATGCATTACTTAAAGAAAAAATTTTTTTCAATAATAATCTTACTTAGTGGTTGCTTTACCAGTTTTGCACAATCACCCGTAGAGTTTGAAAAAACAACACATGATTTCGGAACTATTTCTGAGAAGGGAGGTGTAGTATCCTATACTTTTCATTTTGAAAATACAAGTAAAAAACCAATTACTATAACACATGTAGAGCCTTCTTGTGGATGCACCTTATCTGAATGGACAAAAGAATCCATTGCGCCGCGAAAAAAAGGATTTGTGAAAGCAGAGTTTAATCCTTTTAACCGACCGGGAATAATTGAAAAAACATTAACCGTCACATTTAATACTAATCCAAAAAGCTATGTCATTTTAACACTCAAGGGTATTGTACAGCGAAGTGCACCTTCTATTGAAGCCTTATTCCCAGAAAAAATAGGAGCATTAAGATTAAAAACGACAGAGATTGCATTAAATCATATTTTCACACATGAACCAACAAGCAAACGATTTGATTTATTCAATGAAAGTAAAAATATCATAAAAATCACACAGCTGAAACTTCCCGCCTATATACAACTTGTTTTTCCATCATCATCTCTTATCATTACACCAAACCAAAAATATAGCATTAAGTTACTTTATGATGCTAAAAAAAGAAATGACTATGGTTGGGTTAGAGATTCCATTACTTTATTAACCAACGACACAGCAACTAAAAAAATAGTTTTAGTTACAAGTGCCTTTATTGAAGATCTTCCAGAGTCAGTCACTAAAAAAGAACTTTCTTCTATTCCCAGAGCCTCTTTTTTATATACGGAGTATACTGCATCGCTACCACATGATTCTATTTTAAACATTTCATTTCCAATCAAGAATAAAGGAAAAAAAACATTACACTTTAAAAATGTAAAAACATCTTGTACCTGCCTAAAAACAAGTCTAAAAAAATCTATGCTTGGGATAGGACAAGAAACAACTCTTCAGGTCACTTATCATTACCACCCCTTACATTCTTCAAAAATACCCTACTCTATTGCTGTTTTTTCGAATGACCCCATTCATCCTACACAAATCTTAACATTAAAATTTAAAAAATAGTATTTTTTAAATATATTATATAATTATTTAAATACTTCACTATGTATAGAAAAACGAGATTATTGTTTTTTAATAAAAAATATAAGTATTTGAAAATGAGGTACTTAGAAAAAAAATAAAAAATAAATTAAAAAAAAGTTATACAAAACTTGTATAACATATCACTTTTTTTAGTATCTTTGGTGTAAGGTTTTTACGCTTTTTTAAGTAAACAAACTGAACTAAATCTCTGAGTAGCTAAACCCCCGATCTTTGAACGGGGGTTTACTTTTTTATAAGGGGATACGATAATGAAAGATATAAATACATTCGATATAAACATAAAAAAACACTGTAAAAACTAAACAGCGTTTATAATAGCTTAGAATTAAAATGCGTTTGGTTTAATTTATATTCTCAATAGGCTCTATCCACCGGTTGTCATCTTTAATCAGTTGAATCAACTCATCAACAGCATATTCAGCAGGAACAAATTTCTTAACGACATCTTTCCCACGGTATAATGCGATTTTTCCTTTACCTACACCAACATAACCATAATCTGCATCAGCCATTTCACCAGGGCCATTGACAATACATCCCATAATACCAATTTTTATTCCTTTGAGATGATCTGTGCGCTTACGAATTTTAGCTGTTGTTTCTTGAAGATCAAAAAGCGTTCGACCACATGAAGGACAAGAGATATATTCTGTCTTTGACATGCGCGTACGCGCTGCTTGTAATATCCCAAATGAAAGCTGATTGTACATTTTAATTACATAAAGTAAATTTTCTTTGGACTGTGTGGGAGCAAGCTGAGTAGACATCAATACACCATCTCCCAATCCATCGATTAATAATCCACCTACATCTGTAGAAGAGTATAACAACAGTTGATCCTCAGATAGCACTGGATAGGATCGTACAATGACAACTGGACACTCTATAGCATATTTAATAAAATAAAAAAAAGCCTGTCTCAAGTCAGCCATAGCATGCAAGCTGGTTGTCTCTAACCAAACTACAATAGAAGAATTTGCTTTCAGTATCTCCCTAATCTGCGTTTTATTTTTTTCTATATCCGAAGGTTGTATTTTTAAAAAATTAAGTTTAGTATGTAAAGAAAATTTATTTTGTTGTTCATTATAAATACCTAATTCTATCAAAGGGAACACATGATCTTGGTTTTCATTTTTTATCCAAACATTCCAATCTTGTATAGCTTTTAATCCATTTGGAAGCATGAATGGAATAGGTTTATCTCCAAAATAAGCATAATCAGCACCTGTGTCATTCATAGCCCATTTATCTAATTCGGGTAAATAAAAGTAGCCTATGCTCTTAAAATCTTTCATTTCAAGTAAATCAATTTTACTTAAATCTACTACCACACGTGGCACGTTATTACCTCCTATATTAAAAACCTCATGCGTTTTGCGGCGGGTATATTCAAAAGAATTAATGGTAGAGAAATCAACGAGTTGAGTAGAAGAGGCGTTCAAGCGATCATCATAGCGAAGAGCTAATTGTTTAGCTACCGGTATTTCATATTCCGGTTCTTCTGTAAGTGACACACGAATCGTATCACCCAATCCATCTTCAAGCAATGTACCAATACCTACGGCAGATTTTATTCTTCCATCTTCAGCCTCGCCTGCTTCTGTTACACCCAAGTGTAATGGATAAGGATGGAATTTCTCTTCCTGTAATTTATGAACAAGCAAACGATAGGCTTGTACCATAACTTGGGTATTACTGGCTTTCATGGAAAGAACAATCTGATGATAATTCAACTCATTGCAGATGCGTAAAAATTCTAAAGCCGATTCAACCATACCCAAAGGGGTATCGCCATAGCGACTTAAAATACGATCGGACAGCGAGCCATGATTTGTTCCGATACGCATGGCTGTACCATACTCCTTACATATTTTAACCAATGGAATAAACTTAGTTCGAATGCGCTCAAGCTCTTCTTGATAAGAAGATTCTGTATAATCAATGGTTTCGAATCTTTTTTTATCAGCATAATTACCAGGATTGATACGAACTTTTTCAACGATCCGTGCAGCTAACTCTGCTGCATTGGGGGTGAAGTGAATATCAGCAACTAAAGGTGTATTATACCCTTGACGGCGAAGCTCTTTTTTAATAGCAGCTAAATTTTCAGCTTCTTTTAAACTTGGTGCTGTAATACGAACATACTCACAGCCTGCCTCAATCATACGAATAGCCTGAGCTACTGAGCCTTTAGTATCCATCGTATCTACCGTAGTCATGGATTGTATCCGAATGGGATAGTTGCTTCCAAGAGGTATATCTCCAATAGGCACATCTATCGTTTTTCGACGAGAATAAGATATCAAACTTGTGCAATAGGCCAGCGTATGTAAATCCATATGGAGTACAAAAATAAACAATCCTCTTCAAGAAGAGGATTGTTAAAGCAATTTCATACTATTAAAATATTACCAAATCTTAGCACGATTTTTTTCATCTCGATACATTTTGTCGCCCGGCTTGACACCAAAAGCATCATAAAACTCAGGCATATTGGATAAAGGTATATTGATACGTGCTTTTACAGGAGAATGCACATCAACGGTCAATAAAAGCTTAATAAGCTCTTCTGTGTTTTTCTGGCACCATACCTGAGCATAACTTAGAAAAAAACGTTGCTCTGGTGTAAAGCCTTGTATCTTTTCCGTTTCTTTTTTATTTTTTAATGTACGCTTAAATGCATGGTAGGCAATAGTTATACCACCGAAATCAGCAATGTTTTCGCCTAATGTTTGCTTCCCATTAACATGTAATGTATCAATAGCTACAAACTGGTTATACTGATCAACTAAAATTTGTGTTTTCTCATCAAATTTTTTACGATCGTCTTGCCCCCACCAATTTCGCATATTACCATGAAGATCAAATTTAGATCCTTTATCATCAAATCCATGGGTTAATTCATGGCCAATTATCATTCCAATAGCACCATAATTTGATGCATCATCTGCTTGAGGATCAAAGCACGGAGGCTGAAGAATACCAGCCGGAAATACAATTTCATTTAATAATTGGCTATAGTGAGCGTTTACTATTTGTGGCAACGCATGCCATTCTTCTTTATCAATAGGCTTACCCCATTTTTCTACATTTTTCTGATGCTCGAATTCATTAGCACGCCATACATTTTCTATATAAGAATCAGTCTTAACCACAAGTGTGGAATAATCCTGCCATTTATCCGGATAGCCGAGCTTTCGACCTATGGTTTTTAACTTTGCTAGTGCCTGTACTTTAGTTGAATCACTCATCCAGTCCAATTGTTTTATTCGCTCTTCAAACGCAGCAGTAATATTATCAACCAGTTCATTGATCTTTTGCTTAGCTTCAACATTAAAATACCGTTGTACATACAGCTGACCTAAACCCTCTCCTATATTTTCATTTATAACTCTTAAACATCGTCTCCAACGAGCCGGCATTTCTTTTTTACCTGCTAGGGCTTTATCATAAAATTCAAAATCTTGTTGCATGATTTCATCACTAAGCATATATGAGGCTGCATTTATAACTGTCCAACGCAAATACACTTTCCATTGTTCAATAGGCACAGATTGAAGTAATCGGTTGGCTTCTTTAATAAAAAGCGGTTGCATCACAATAACTTCCTTAACTTGAGGAACACCGACAATAGATAAGTACTTATCCCAATCAACTACAGGCGCTGCTATTGAAAGTTGTTGAATAGTCATTTTATTATACAATGCTTCTTGATTACGTCGTTCTACTCGCGTCATGGAGGCAGCGGCCAATTTTTTTTCAATAGCGTAGATATATTCTGCATTTTTCTTCGCTTTGAGAGTATCATCTCCTAAAAATAGGAGCATTTTTTGAAGATGGTTCTGATAGGCTTGTTGAATTTTTTGAGAAGCTGAATCTGTTTTTGTATAATAATCACGATCAGGCATTCCTAACCCACTTTGTGCTATATAGAATGTATACTGATTACTGTTTTTAATATCCTGACCTACAGCAGATCCCCATAATGGATTACATCCTATGCGATGTAAGTAGGCTACAACAGCTATCAATGTTTTTACATCTTGAATAGAAGCTATACGTTGTAATACCGGTTGCAATGGTTTTATCCCCTCCTGATTGAGCTTAACTGAATCCATACCCAATCGATACAAATCAGCTACTTTTTGCTCTATAGAGTTAGGCTGATTTGTTTTAGCCACGATTTCTTGCAAGATCAGATGTTGATTCTCAAGATTTTTTAAACCTAACTCATCTAAGGTCCCCCATCCATCTTCTGTAGGAGGAATTTGAGCTGTCTTCAACCAACCACCATTGGCATAATTAAAAAAATCATCCGTTGGTTTTACAGTAGTATCCATATGTGTTAATACCACCCCTCGCACATCTTCTTGTTGATTCCGACAACTGATTACTATACTAATCAAACTTATACTTGCTATTACATTAACTATTCTCATATCGTTTCAGATTATTGTTTTTATAGATTATAAAAATAAAAAAATCCTCTCTATCTATGAGAGGATTTTTATGTTATAAATGACTGATTATTTACCAAATCTTGGCACGATTTTTTTCATCCCGATACATTTTATCACCCGGCTTGACACCAAAAGCATCATAAAACTCAGGCATATTTGATAGTAAGACATTGACACGTGCTTTACCAGGAGCATGCACATCTGACAATGCTAATTTCAGAAACTCATCTCTATACTTAGCACACCATCCTTGAGCCCACCCTAAAAAGAAACGCTGCTCAGGTGTAAATCCATCTATTTTTTCAGATGTTTTGTTTTTCTGTGACTTTTTAAAAGCATAATAAGCAACAGTCAAACCACCTAAATCAGCAATATTTTCTCCCAATGTTAATTTGCCATTAACATGAAACGTATCAATCGCCACAAATTGATTATAATGGTCGACAAGTACTTTTGTGCGTTCTTCAAACTTTGTTCTATCTTCCTGAGTCCACCAATTTTTCAAATTCCCTTCTTTATCATATTGACTGCCCTCATCATCAAAAGCGTGTACAATTTCATGACCAATCACACCACCAATAGCTCCATAATTCACAGCATCATCAGCTTGAGGATCAAATAACGGGGATTGAAGAATACCAGCTGGGAATACAATTTCATTCATTAAAGGTTCATAATAGGCATTCACCATCTGCGGAGGCATCTGCCAAATGGTTTTATCAGCTGGCTTGCCTAGCTTACTCATTGTTTTTTCAAAATTAAATTTTTCAATACGCATTTTATTTTGAACATAAGAGTCACGCTTAATTACAAGTGCAGAATAATCCTCCCACTTATCCGGATAAGCTAACTTTCGAGTAATGGCTTTTAATTTACTAATCGCTTGTTGTTTAGTCAAATCACTCATCCATTCCAAGTTATTCAATCGCTCTTCGAAAACAGCAGTCAAATTATCAACCATGAGATTGATCTTTTGTTTAGCTTCTTCTTGGAAGTACTTTTTTACATATACCTCTCCTAAAGCTTCACCCATCTGATCATTAATTTGAGTTAAACATCTTTTCCATCGAGGCATTAGTTGTTTTAAACCTGATAATGTTTCTCCGTAGTATTTAAATTTCTCCTTAACAAAATCATCACTCATATTAGAAGCATATGATTTTACCAAATTCCACCTCAAATAAAGCTTCCAATAATCCAATGAGGTTCTTACCCATAATTCATTCATCATTTTTATAAATAAGGGCTGACTTACAATAATATCTTGCTTCGCGTAATCTTTGACCCCTATTTCTTGAAAATAAATACCCCAATCAATAGCAGGCGCTTTACTGGCTAATTGATTAAAACTCATTTTATTATATTGTGCTTGCTGGTTACGCAACTCCAATCGAGTCATGGATGCTTTAGCCATTTTGACTTCAAGATCATAAATTAAAAGAGCCGCTTTTTCTGCACTTTTTTGATCATCACCTAACAACTGAAATGTATGTGCGATGAAATCGCGATAGGCTTGTTGTATTTTTTTAGACCTTTCATCTGTTCGGGTATAATAATCACGATCAGAAACATTTGGCATAAACATACCTAAGCCACTTTGTGAAAGATATAATACCATGCGATTAGTATTTTTTTGATCAAAATACACAGTAGCATCCCAACATGGATCGGCTCCAATGTGATGTAAATGAGCTACAGCACGAACGAGGTCTTTTGAATTTTTAATAGAAGAAATTTTTTCCAGCTCTTCTTTCAAAGGCTGAAAGCCTTCTTTATTCAACTTTACTGAGTCCATAGCCGTTACATAATAATCGGCTATCTTTTGAGCATTCGTATGTTCTGGCTGAGGTTTACTAGCTATTTCATCTAATAAGAGATGTAATTTATCTTGATTTTTTTTATTTATTTCTGAAAAAACACCATACGATGTTTCACTCGCCGGAATAACCGTACGTTTTAATTTTTCTCCATTGACATACTGAAAAAAATCATCTGTAGGCCTTATAGTAGTATCTATACCAGAAATATCAAATCCCCAATTTTTATTGGCATGTTCATGATGTGAGGTGCAACATAAAGTTAGTGTTGCAATACCAAACCCTAGCATCAAATATACTTTTCTCATAGTTGTTGTAGTTGAAATTAGTTAAAAATAGAAGGTACAAAAATAAAAAACTATTCTTTAAAAATGACTTTTTAGCACCCCTAATTATGAGATAGATTACCAAATCTTTACCTTGTCTTTATCATCTCGATACATTTTATTGCCAGGCTTCACATGAAAAGCTTTATAAAATTCCGGCATATTAGAAAGAGGAATATTCACACGCGCTTCATCGGGTGAGTGAACATCAGTCATTAAACCGAAGCGAAGAAACTCAGGTCTTTCTTTTCCTTTATACGACTGAGCATACCCGATAAAAAACCGTTGTTCGGGTGTGAATCCAGCTATTGTAGCAGTATTAATTTTTCCATTTTTCAATGCACGCAGAAAAGCCTTATAGCCAATGACCAAACCACCCAAATCAGCAATATTTTCTCCCAATGTCAATTTCCCATTGACATGAAATGTATCGATGGCTACAAATTGATTATACTGATCAACCAATTTTTGTGTTTTCTCATGAAATTTTTTACGATCTTCTTTTGACCACCAATTACGCATATTGCCTTGTGCATCAAATTGAGAGCCTCTATCATCAAAGGCATGAACCATTTCATGGCCAATGTTAGAAGCAACCATCGCTCCATAGTTTACCGCTTCATCTGCTTCCATGCTAAAAAAAGGAGGCTGAATGATTCCAGCAGGGAATACAATCTCATTGAGATTAGGGCTATAAAACGCATTTACCGTCTGGGGGCTTACATTATCCCAACTGGTTTTATCAACAGGCTGGTAAAGCTTAGCTATATTTTTATCAAACCAAAACAAGTGAATATGAGAAATGGTTTTAACATAAGAATCATGTTTGTCAATATGGAGTAAAGAATAATCTTCCCATTTATCTGGATAGCCCAGTTTACGCCCCATCGCTCTGAGCTTAATTAAAGCTTGCTGCTTAGTGGAATCGCTCATCCAATCGAGTTGTTGGATCTGTTCTTCAAAAGCAGAAGCTAAATCATCAACCATTTCATTTATTTTTTTCTTGGTTTTTTCTGAAAAATAGTTTTTAACATAAAGCTGACCAAGACCATTGCCCATAAAATCATTAACCCTCGCGAGAGCTATCTTCCAACGAGGTTGCATTTCTTTTACGCCATTTAATGTTTTCTTATAAAAAAGAAAATTTTCACGCATGGTTCCATCATTAATAAAAAGAGCATACGAATGAATAACCTGCCAAGTAATGTAAATTTTTAAATCTTCTAGCTTTAAAGTAGCAAGCTCCTTATTAACCTCTTTCATAAACAAAGGTTGGGCTACAATCACCTCCTTCAATGAATCTATACCGACTTTCTTAAAATAACTATTCCAATCTATCAAAGGTGTTAGAATTGCTAGCTGGTGAAGAGTCATTTTATTATACTGCGCTTTATAGTCAAGCTGCTTTTCAGCATTCATTGACATTTTAGCCAATCGCTTTTCTATAGTATAAATGATTTCAACATGTTGTCGAATATTAATGGAATCAGACATGAAAAAATGAAGCATATTTTTAATATACTCCCGATAAGCGTGTTGAATTTTCAGAGAAGCGCTATCTTTATTTAAATAGTAATCCGGATCAGGCATACCTATACCACCCTGGCTAATATAAACTGCCATATGATCAGATCGTTTCAAATCCTGAGCTACATCCAAACTCCAAAATACATCACACCCGATACGATGTAAATAGGCCACTACTCCTAACATGTCTTTTACTGTTTTAGCTTGACTAATCTTGTCCAACTCTAACTGAATCATTGATACCCCTTCTTTATTATTTCGAACAGAATCCATAGCAAGTGCATAAAGGTCTGCAAGTTTTTGTTCTAAAGAACCTGACGGATTATTCTTTTTCAACAGCTCTTCTATGATATTTTTTTGATGGTGTAAACTTTGATCTCTTAACTCTCTAAAAGCACCCCAACTACCCTGAGAAGCGGGAATCTCAGCTTGAGCAAGCCATGTTCCATTCACATAATTAAAAAAATCATCAGCAGGATTGACGGTTGTATCCATGTAAGATAAATACATGCCATGTGTTGTTGATGTTTCTTCAGATGTAGATCGACGACAGCTTATTATTGCTACACCTGCGATCAGAACCACTATTACTTTCTTTATCATATAAAAATAAAAAAGACAAAAATAACAAAACATATTAAGATAAAGCCTTATATACTAGCCAAAGATATAATCTCAAACGAATTACTTTATTTCTAGATAAAAACCTAAATTTACTTCTGGATTAAACACATCCATACTCATGAAAAGAAGCATTAAAAAAGTAGCTGTTTTAGGATCAGGCATTATGGGCTCCCGCATTGCTTGTCATTTTGCCAATATAGGCATACAAACCCTTTTATTAGATATCGCACCTAAAGAACTTACGCCGGAGGAAAAAGCAAAAGGATTAACACTAGAACATCCTTCTATTAAAAATAAAATTGTAACACAAGCACTACAAAGTACACTTAAATCAGCTCCTGCTGCACTTTATAACTCTTCATTTGCTAGTCGAATACAAGTCGGCAATTTCATAGACGATATGAATAAAATCGCTGAATGTGATTGGATCATTGAAGCAGTCGTAGAAAATCTAACCATTAAACAATCCGTATTTGAGCAGGTTGAAAAATACCGAAAGCCTGGCACATTGATTACTTCAAATACATCAGGTATTCCTATTCATCTCATGATCCAAGGACGAAGTGAAGATTTTCAAGCTCATTTCTGTGGAACACATTTTTTTAATCCTCCACGCTACTTACGTTTACTGGAAATCATACCTACACCAAAAACAAGCGCTGAAGTGATTGCATTTCTTATGCATTACGGTGATTTATTTTTAGGTAAAACAACGGTACTATGCAAAGACACTCCTGCATTTATTGCTAATAGAGTAGGCATTTACTCTATGATGAAAGTCATAGACACCATGATCAAACTTAAACTGACCGTTGATGAAGTAGATAAACTTACAGGACCTATAATCGGCCGACCAAAGTCAGCTACCTTCCGCACATCTGATGTGATTGGATTAGATCTTCTCATCAAAGTAGCAACTAACTTATACGATGGATTGCCAAATGATGAATCTAGAAATTTATTCAAGCTCCCTGAGTTTATCACAAAAATGGCAACCAACCAATGGGTAGGTGATAAAACAGGTCAAGGATTTTATAAAAAAACAAAAGGCGAAAAAGGAGAAACAGTCATTCTCACTCTCGATTTAACAGACTTTCAATACAAGCCACAAAAGAAATCAAAATTTGCAACACTTGAAACAACTAAAAGTGTGGAATATGTCAAAGATCGTTTTAAGATCTTACTTGCTGGAACAGATAATGCGGCAGAATTTTACAGACATACGTTTTTTGGCCTATTTCAATACATTTCTCATCGCATTCCGGAAATATCTGATGAGCTTCATCAAATTGACGAAGCTCTCAAAACAGGATTTGGATGGGAAGTGGGCCCATTCGAAACATGGGATCTCATTGACGTAGAAAAGACCATCAAAAAAATGGAAGAAATGGGATACAAACCAGCCACATGGGTATATGATATGTTAGCAAAAGGATGTACGTCATTTTATAAATCAGAAAATGGAGTCCGTCAGTTTTATAACATCTCCTCAAAGTCGTATCAACCTATTCCAGGCACCGAAGGATTTATTTTATTAGATACACTACGTCAAACAAAAACAGTATGGGGAAACACCGGAAGTACTCTTCTTGATATCGGCGATGGTATTCTTAATCTGGAATTTCACACCAAAATGAATACTATGGGCACTGAAGTAGTTGAAGGTATTCATAAAGCTATAGATAGAGCAGAAAAAGATTTTAGAGGATTAGTGATTGGAAACGAAGCAGCAAACTTTTCAGCAGGTGCTAACCTAGCCATGCTGTTGATGCATGCCGCTGAGCAAGAGTTCGATGAAATTGAATTAATGGTACGTCAATTTCAAAAAACAATATTACGTGCACGTTATTCATCTATACCGGTTATCACTGCAACCAGTGGGTTAACTCTTGGTGGCGGATGTGAATTATCACTTCATGCAGATTATATTCAGGCTCATGCAGAAACTTATATTGGATTAGTAGAAACTGGCGTTGGTCTTATTCCAGCTGGCGGAGGAACAAAAGAAATGGTATTGCGCATTTCTGATTTATACGAAGAAGGTGATACAGAAATAAATGCACTACAAAATGCCTTTATGACTATAGCGATGGCTAAAGTGGCTACTTCAGCTCATGAAGCAATCGATATGCGCATTCTTCGAAAAAATAATTCCATTACATTCAATCGTGACCGACTCATTGCTGATGCTAAAAAGAAGGCTATTGAACTGGCTGAAGCAGGCTATACACAACCCCCTTACCGATCTGCCATAAAAGTACAAGGCAAATCGGGCTTAGCTTTATTCAAAGCAGCTATCTATGGCATGCGTATGGGCAAATACATCTCTGAGCACGATGTTAAAGTGGCCGATAAGCTTGCTTATGTCATGTGTGGAGGAGATTTATCCTATCCACAATATGTATCTGAGAACTATCTCTTAGATCTAGAACGTGAGGCATTTGTATCACTTACCGGAGAAAAGAAAACATTAGAACGGATTCAAAGTATTCTTACCACGGGCAAGCCCTTAAGGAATTAAGAAAAGTAAGATCATAATAAACCACGAAACCATCAAAAGTTTCCAGGGTTTCGTTACATGAGAATAATTAAATTAAGCGACTAGTCTTGAAAAGTCACTTTGCATTACGAACAATATATCTGATGTCTTTCAGCTCTTTTTTCCGATAAAGCGATGAGATATTATATATCTTTTCCATCTCTTTAGCTTCGGTATAGACTTACATGGATCCCTTTTCAATCCGCTCATTGGCATTAGGACCAAGCACTTCAGAATCTAGTTTCATTAAATCTTTAACAAAAGAAACTCTATTTTTCAACCGCTCTGCTTCTATGGCGTCATTTTACTTCTTAAATGAGGCCAAAAAATCCTTGCTTAAATTATTCAAAATTTTATTTTCTTCAATTGACGTAAGTGCTTCATGATAGGTTAGTCTATCTATTTCCAGCTCACTTATAACATCTGTTGGTAAATCACTAATAATACTATTCTGAATATAAGTTATAAGTTTCATTAAATCTTTACAGTAAATACTCGGATTGTCGAATCCATTATGCTTTGAATACCTGTGTGCTAAATATCCACCACCACATATATCTTTTACTGAGCATGCATCACATTTATTACAAAGTATTGTATGACTATTATAAAACAAATCAAATAATGGCAAAGAGAGAATATCACTTATTTCGTTTGAATCTACATTTAGATTATTTCTAGTAAACCCCTCACCACAAATTCTAAGCGGATCAACTACTTCTATAGAACCATCCGTTTCTATACAGATAGCGCCATTTTTTCTTTTACCTATTAATTCATCTCCTTTATCTAATCCAAGAATCATACCTACTATATTTTCAAAAAAAGAAATAACAGGTTTATTTTCATCCCTATCATTACGCCAATAACTATATAGTTCAATCAACCAGTCTCCATAGGGCGTAACAAATGGATTATAAAAAAACTCGAATCTTGGTGGAAAATTTTCAAAGTGTCCATCAGGCAATAAAATATTAATAAGAGGGCTATTTAAAGATTTATAAAATGCATAAAATTCTTCTGGGGAAATAGCTATGTTAATAACAGAAATAACCCCCCCAATGCCATACGTATTCCTCAGATTAATACCTTTTACAACTTCATCAAATGATCCTTTATTATCATGATAAACCCTAAAAATGTCATGTTTTTCTTTTGGTCCATCGATACTTATACCAGCTTGAATATTTAATTGATTCAAAAGCTGACACCATTCTTCATCTAGCAATGTTCCATTCGTTTGCATAACATAAATTACATCAACACCATCCATAATACTACTAATAGAGTAAACAGCATCTTTATAAAATTGCTTGCTCGCTAAGAGAGGCTCTCCACCATGAAAAGAAATATAAACACATTTCAAGTCATTAGCATTGCAATATCTTTTCAGTTTTTGAGCAAAATGAATCACCGTATCTATACTCATAAACTTAGGTTGCTTCATATAGGTATTATCACCCATATTATACATATAGCAATAAGAGCAATTAAGGTTGCATCTGCTAGCAACCTTGACAACAAAAGTATTTATAGGCATACGGTTATTTTAAAAGAATGCCTGCTCATATATTTATTGAGCAGGCATCAAAAAGACTACTACTAATGTCTTACATACGTCGTATCGGCGTACGTAGGCTTTACTTTTATTTCTATACCACCCAATATGGATTTATAGAAATTTAATTTTTCATTCTCGCTAGTTTCTAACGTTCTTGCTAATACATCTACTTTAGATGAATCAATAGCAATTCTTTTCTTTGTTTTTTCAACATCGGACATGAAGCTATTGTCCTATCATTATTTAATGCCAACTGATATAATGGCCTTTATTTATGTTATTATCTCAACCATCTGTACCAATCGATGGCTACATTATCCCAATTACACCG
Source organism: uncultured Cytophagales bacterium (assembly GCA_964418605.1). Lineage (GTDB taxonomy): Bacteria > Bacteroidota > Bacteroidia > Cytophagales > Cyclobacteriaceae > CAYQLY01. Next base: position 27,436 of record CAYQLY010000001.1, on the reverse strand, counting down.
CTCATAATCTATTTGCCCACTTGCTAGTAGTGGAAAATAATTATGTTCTGTGCCTATATAGGTTTTAAAATTAAAATTGGATTTTTTTTTCCTTATCATATCCGCCCTAAAATAATCATTGAAAGGAGCACTTCGATCTTTCGCGCCATAGCAAATCAACACAGGAATGGTCAATTTTTCCAGATAGTCTTTGGGGGGATAAGAAAATGAATACGTGGCCTTATAGGTGTCTCCATCTGTACCATTCATATCGGCTGGATGATCCACCACATCTGCCCAATATTTAAAAAACTCTTCTCCGTATGGTGCTTGTTCTGTCTCTACAGACCTGCCTTCTTCAATCATAGATACGATTCGTCCACATGGATTTCCTCCTGAATAAATAAGATGCGTTACCCTTGAGCAGGCCAACGCAAGTTTAGCTGCAATTGTACTTCCTTCTGAATGACCAGCTACAACTAATCTATTTTTTAAAACCCATTTCTGTTTTTGTAAAAATTCAATAACTTCTTTATTTCGATTTACATAATAATCAAGCCAATTTCTTTCACTATATTTTATTGGAAATTTTCCTGCGGCATCAACGTATGAAAAATCACCCCGTAATGATTTTCGTTCTGCAATCAAAGGGATAAAAGGCTTACTCACTATAACCAGATGATAATCCATTATTAAACTATCCGGATTGAAAGGAAAGACACCATAGACGCCCTGCTCATCATATTTGATAAGAGGCTGAGGTAAACTTCCTTGACAAAACAGAAATAAGGGTTTTGGTTTATTTTCTTCTCCTTCTTTTGATTTAATTAAAATAGAGACACTATCAGTTTGATAACACAATTGCAGATGTCTAAATCCATAATCTTCTGCTTTTTTACTTTGCGCAAGTAAATTAAAAGTGCAACATATAAAACATATTAAGATTTTAAATGTATCGATCTTCACCAAATTATTATTATAATATCAACTAAATCCGTTTTTTCAAACTGAATGTAAATATAGCATCCGAATCAAAAAAAACCAAGCGATACTGGTATTTATTTTTGCACAAGATTCTATTTTTTAAATTCCATATGTTAAAAATCTGTGTAGAGGTACAATAGATTACAAATAAAAGTCAATGGTTTAAAAAGAATAATTGTTTTTTATTATAGAATAAAATAAGATAAGATAATTAAGAAAATTGATGATTTATTTTTTTCTAGATGTTTCATTGCAGCCAACAAGATAAAAAAAGAAGGCAGTATGACAACAAAAAAAGGATCAACAGAATAATAGAAAAAATAGTCAGCAAGATGTAAAACTTAAATAGCATGACCCTAAATCAAGTCGACAGATGACACGTATTTTTCCTTAAACATAAAGCCTAACACTAAAAACAAAATACCCTAAAAACATTTTTTCAAATACATGGCTGTATGATTATTTTTCAGTTGAATAAGTTTTTCCGGCACACCTTCAAATGTAATCATCCCCCCTTTATTCCCTCCATCAGGACCTAAATCAATAATCCAATCAGCACATTTGATTACTTGTGTATTATGCTCAATAACAAGTACAGAATGGCCTCTCTCAACTAATGCTTGCATCGCTCGAAGAAGTTGATGAATATCATGGAAATGTAATCCTGTAGTAGGTTCATCAAAGATAAAAAATATGTGACTGTCGTCTTTATCATTGCCTTTACCTAAGAATGAAGCCAACTTCACACGTTGTGCTTCACCCCCACTTAAGGTGCTAGAAGATTGACCTAAACGAATATACCCTAATCCTACTTCTTGAAGAGGCTGTAATTTTGAAACAAGTGTCTGTTTATCTTTAAAAAAAGACAAGCTATCCTCTATCGTCATATCTAAAACATCTGCAATATGCTTATCATGATACGTGATATCAAGAATTTCTTTTTTAAACCGTTTTCCTTCGCACGTTTCACATGTTAAATAAACATCTGCCATAAACTGCATCTCAATTTGAATAACGCCCTCACCCTGACAAGCATCACAACGGCCGCCTTCCACATTAAATGAAAAATGAGCAGGCTGGTAGCCTCTGTTTTTAGCTAAGGGTTGTTCACTAAATAACTGACGAATGGCGTCATACGCTTTAATATATGTAACCGGATTGGAGCGTGATGATTTTCCAATAGGGTGCTGATCGACTAATTCTACCTGAGTAATCTTTTCTATACTTCCTTCTAAACGATCATATTTACCTGTCTCTTCACCAGGTATTCCTTGTAGCTTCGTAAGCGCAGGATATAATACTTGTCTTACTAAAGTAGACTTGCCAGAACCACTTACACCAGTAATAACCGTAAATAACCCCAAAGGTATTTTAACATTTAGATTTTTAAGATTATGCTCACGAGCACCTATGATTTCAATATAGTCTACTGCCTTTCGTCGTACTGCAGGAATAGGAATACGGTCGTGATGAATAATATAGTTAGCTGTATGAGAATGAGATGATGCATGCTTTAACTCATCCACCGTCCCTTGAAATACCAGTTCACCACCATGAGATCCTGCAGCAGGGCCAATATCAATAAGTTGATCTGCTGCACGCATAATCTCCTCTTCATGTTCCACAACAATTACGGTATTGCCCATCTTTTTCAACGATTGCAAAACCTCTATTAACTGATGTGTATCACGAGGATGAAGACCAATACTCGGCTCATCTAAAATATACATCGAGCCCACCAGTGAACTTCCCAATGATGTCGCTAGTTTAATACGCTGATACTCGCCTCCTGAAAGTGTAGATGTTAACCGATTAAGTGTTAAATAAGTTAATCCTACTTTTTGCAAATATCCTAATCGGTTCTTAACTTCTGTAACCAATCGCTCCGCAACAGAATGCTCATACGCTGTAAGTTGCAGTTGATTAAAAAAAATAACCAAGTCCTCAATAGATAATAAAACTAAATCAATAATAGAACGGTTATTGATTTTAACATACGACACATCTTTCCGCAGGCGTGTACCCAAACAATCCGGACAAACTGTTCGCCCACGGTAACGAGATAGAAGAACACGGTACTGGATCTTATGAACCTTAGATTCGATATACTGAAAAAACGAATCTAATCCATCGAAATATGAATTTCCTGTCCAAAGTATTTTTTTTTGTTCATCAGAAAGTTCATAATAAGGGCGATGAATCGGAAAATCAAATTTCATAGCATTAGCGATCAATGGTTCAACCCACTTGCTCATAGCTTCAGTTCGCCAAGGCGCAATAGCGTCTTCATATACTGATAAATTTTTATCAGGTATGACTAAATCTGGATCAATACCTAGCACATGCCCAAAGCCCTCACACCGCTTACATGCTCCGTATGAATTATTAAAGCTAAAAAAATTAACAGTTGGCTCTTCAAACAATATGCCATCCAATTCAAACGCATTAGAGAAAGCAACCATTTTTTCATCACCTACATGCACTTGACAAACACCTTTCCCTTCATAAAAAGCCGTCTGAACAGAATCACCTAATCTAAATAACGTTTCCTCAGCTTTATTTAAAGTCAACCGATCAACCAAGACCTGACAATCAATAGGTTTTACTTTTTTTAGATAGGCTTTATCTTGAATAACATCCTCAATAAATTTCAACTCATGTTTTATAAGCACTCGTGTAAATCCTTTTTGAAGAAGAAGTGCTAATTCATTTTGAATTGTTCTATTTTCAACAGAAAGTGGAAAACTAATAAGAACAGCTAGCCCTTCTTGAAAAGAAAGAATATAGTCTACCACATCAGAAACAGAATCTTTTTTTACAACCTGACCAGAAACAGGAGAATAGGTCTTGCCTATACGTGCAAAAAGAAGTTTAAGATAATCATAAATTTCAGTTGTAGTACCAACTGTAGATCGCGGATTTTTTGTATTGACCTTTTGTTCGATGGCAATAGCAGGTGAAATCCCTTTAATGTAGTCAACTGCTGGTTTTTCCATACGACTCAAAAACTGCCTAGCATATGAATTTAAACTTTCCACATACATACGCTGGCCTTCTGCAAATAACGTATCAAATGCCAATGACGATTTACCAGATCCAGAAAGCCCTGTGATAACTATTAATTTATTACGTGGGATAGCCACGTTTAAATTTTTTAAGTTATTCACCCTTGCTCCTTTAATAACAATAAATTCTTTGGGGCTTACTTCGTCGATGTTAATAGAGGCGTGTGTTTTAAATACCATGAACCTATTTTATAGCAGTATGAGCAATTGTATATTTTTACTATATTAAGAAAATATAAGTATATTTAAATAAGCTAAGTTTCAGTTTTAATAGCATACCACTTTAGATGAAGTATTTTTTTGTAAAAAAATATTTAAAAAAAATTATTTTATATGTCAGAAAAGAAAACTATTTTATTATATAACCCAAAAAGTGTTTTTTATGACATGCCATTGGCTTTACTAGCCATAGGATCCATGGTTAATAAAGAAAAATACAATGTAAAAATAATTGATGGAAGAATAGAAAAAGACGTAAAAAATATCATTGCTGCATATGGTAAAGAAATCATTTGTCTTGGCGTAACTGTACTAACAGGAAGCCCTATTAAGGACGCTAAAGAAATAACAGGTTATGTAAAAAGTAAATTTCCTCATGTTGTAACCATCTGGGGTGGATGGCACCCTTCCTTATTCCCAGAACAAATACTGAAAGATTGTTCATCTGTAGATATCACAGTACAAGGACAAGGAGAGATTACATTTGCAGAACTAATTGAAGCCATAGAAAATAAAAAAAAATTAAGCGAGATTAAAGGTATTTATTTTAGAAATAGCACCAATGGGAACATCATAAAAAATGAGGCGAGAGAAATGACCGCTATGGATAGCTTACCAATGGTAGATTATAATTTAATAGATGTAGAAAGCTATTTTAAACTAAAGAAAAATCGTCAATTCGACTATATCTCATCTGTTGGATGCTATTTTCGATGCACATTCTGTGCTGATCCATTTGTATTTAAAAGAAAATGGTCTGCAATCTCACCAAAACGTGTAGCAACTGAATTAGCTCACTGGTATGATAAATTTAAATTTACAGATATCAACTTCCAAGATGAAACCTTTTTCACCTACCCTGAACGAATAGTAGAAATGGCTAATTTATTCATAGAAAAAAAACTTAAATCAAGTTGGGCTGCCACGATGCGTGCTGATCAGGGTAATCGTATGAGTGACGAAGATTTTAAGACATGTGTAAAATCCGGATTAAGGCGTTTGCTAATAGGCGTAGAGTCTGGATCTCAATCTATGATGGATTGGCTGATGAAAGACATTAAAATTGAGCAAGTGTACCTTTGCGCAGAAAGATGTAAAGAGCATGGAATAGCTGTTATTTTTCCATTTATCGTTGGGTTTCCTAATGAAACAGATGAGAGCGTGGAGTCCAGTATAAATATGATACATATATTAAATAAAATGTATCATAAATTCAACACCCCTATATTCTACTTTAAACCCTATCCAGGATCTAAAATTACGGAAGATATTGTAACGAGTAATAGTTATAGACTACCGAAAACTACAGAGGAGTGGGAACACTTTGATTATGTTGGCTCTAGTGGTCCTTGGGTAAACAAGAAAAAATACACCTTCTTTGAACGGTATAAGTTCTATCTAAAAGCAGGCTACAAGAATAAATTTCAAATACTAAAACCAATCCGATGGATAGCTCGTCAAAGATGTGAAAAAAAATATTTTAAGTTCCCTGTAGAAAAAGTATTATTTGAACTATTCACCAATAAACAAAAACTTTCTTAAATAAAGAATTTATATTAGTTTTCAAGATTATTAAATTTCAAACATTTGGAAAAGCTAAACACACTAAAAAAACTAGAACTATCCGTATTAAAAGTATTAAACTACTTTGATATTTTCAAGCATCCAGTTACAATAGAGGAAATCTGGCAATTTGCAGATCATCAAACAAGTATAGAAGAGCTTAAGCCAATTATAGAGCGTCTTATAATTGAAGGGAAAATAAAGCATCAAAAACAGTTTTATTACCTCGGAGATGACTCCATAATTGGAAGACGAGAAAAAGGGAATAAGTTAGCTAATGACTATTCAAAAAAAATACACCACATCTCAAAACGCATTGCCCGCTTTCCTTTTGTAAGAGCAATTCTTATATCAGGATCATTATCTAAAAACTATATGGATGAGTATTCTGATATTGATCTATTTATAATTGCAAAAAAAGGACGCTTATGGCTTTGTAAAACATTTTTAGCATTATTTTTTTTAAGGATACATAAATTAGTTAATAAAAAAGAAGCAGTCTGCCTCAACTATTTCATAGATACAGAAGCACTGACCATCCCAGAAAATAATGTATATATAGCAACAGAAATAGCTACATTAATTCCAACCTATAATTATGCATTATACCAAGCCTTTCTAGATTCAAACCAATGGATAAAAAATTACATACCTAATACCACACCACACAGTAATGAAAGAGTGGTTGAAAAAAGGTTTTTCTTTAAGAAAATACAAGAGTGGATATTTGACACTATAATAGGAGATGTTTTAGAATATTTGTTTTATACAGGGTCTACATATTATTGGAGATGGAGTAAAAAATACAAAAAAAGCGCAGACCATTCTATAGAACATCAAAAAGATCCTTTTATTTATTATGATAAGCATGTCGTTAAGCCTCATCCAAAAGGCAGCTTTCATTTAAGAGTAATAAACTTATACAATAAAAAAATAGCCAATCTCATGTCACCTCTTAACAATACCCATAAATCTACTATTCTATTCACCCATTCTTACTTTTTAAAATTTGACCCTAAACAATGGAAGGCAAAACAACCCTATCCACCTTTAGCAACAATCTTAGCAGCAGCTGTGATGCGTGAAAACGGATTTAATGTTGCACTTCATGATACAAACTTTGCTAACTCTGCAGAGGAAATTATTCCTATATTAAAAAAAGAAAAGCCTGAGTACGTTGTAATTTATGACGATGGGTTTAACTATTTAACAAAAATGTGTTTAACCAACATGCGTGAAGCAGCATTCAAAATGGCTGAGTATGCTAAAATGCATGGGTGTAAAGTAATCGTATCTAGCTCTGATGCGGCCGATCATTATGAAAAATACCTGAAACACCACGCTGATTTTGTTATCATTGGAGAAGGCGAAATAGCATTAAAAGAGCTTATATTCGCACTTGAAAATAAACATACAAATTTTGATTCGATACAAGGTTTGGCATTTAAAACAAATGAAAAAATAACCCTAACGTCAAAAAGAACAGTTATAAAAAATCTAGATGAATTTCCATTGCCAGCATGGGATTTAGTAGACATGGATATTTATAAAAAAACATGGCTAAAACACCATGGCTATTTTTCGTTAAATATAGCTACCACAAGAGGGTGCCCTTATAAATGCAATTGGTGCGCTAAGCCTATTTATGGCAACCGCTATAATTCACGGTCTCCAGAGCACGTCATCAAAGAAATAGAATATGTTATAAAAAATTATCAACCAACTTATTTTTGGATGTGTGATGATATATTTGGACTAAAACCAGGATGGGCACAAGAATTCAATCAGCTGGTTAAAGAAAAAAAGCTAAACTTTAAATATAAAATCCAATCACGTGTCGATCTTCTGTTAGAATCTGATAATCTAGAGGCGCTAGCAAGCTCAGGACTAGAGACTGCCTGGGTAGGAGCAGAATCAGGATCACAAGCTATATTAGATGCTATGGATAAAGGAACTAAAATAGAAGAAATATATAAAGCAACTAAACTCCTCAAAGAAAAAGGAATACATGTAGCTTTCTTCTTACAATTTGGTTATTTAGGTGAAACAAAAGAAGATATAGATCTAACCATTAAAATGGTTAAAGATCTTCTACCTGATGATATGGGTGTTTCTGTATCTTATCCACTTCCTGGAACTAAATTTTATGAGAAAGTTAAAGAAGACTTAAAAACAAAAACAAACTGGACCGATTCTGATGATCTAGATCTTATGTTCAAGAATACATATCCTCCTGCATTCTACAAAAAACTCCATCGCTATATTCACAAAATACATAGACGAAAGCTAGGCTATCAAAATATCAAAAAAATATTTAGAACCCCACTTAGGTTAACTATAAAAGAACTTCGGTATATTATAGCTATCCCCTATTATATTCTTACATCTTTGGCATATCGCATCCAATTAAAAAAACTAATGCTAACATCTGGATAATGAAACCAGCAGAATTTGATCATAATATATCAAAAGCAATATCATCTTATGTACAAAAAGATGGTATACTGACAATATTAGGAGATTTAAAAATACAAACATGGTGTTATACAAAAAAAGAAATCAAAAAAATATTTTTTCTTATTTTTTACTCCATAGAAAAAATATTAAACCAGCTACCCTTCTTAAGTAATTTTTCTGATCACTTACTTATCTCGTTCCGTCGAAAATGAAAAAAACAACCCTACTCACACATGGTTATTTTCTACATGATGACCCAAAAGAGGCAACAATCATGCGGCCTTATCCCCCATTGGGTATACTTTATATTTCTGCTTTTTTAAATCAACACGACATCTCTCATGAATTATATGATACAACATTCTCCTCAAAAGAAAAGCTAAAAGAACACATCTTAAATTCTAAACCAGCATACCTAGCCATTTACACTAATCTGATGACTAAGTTAAATGTGCTGGAAATCATCCAATTCATTAGAAATCATTCTGATTTATCTGAAATAAAAATTATACTAGGAGGTCCTGAAGTTAAGTATAGTGCGGAAAATTTCTTAAAAGCCGGATCGGATTTTATAGTGATTGGAGAAGGCGAACAAACAACCTTAGAGCTTATCAATGAATTAAATAAAGATAAACCAGATTTTACCACAATTCATGGAATTGCTTTCAAACAAAAAGACCAAATAATATATACTGCAGAACGATCTAAGTTAAAAAACATAGATGACCTTCCATTCCCTAACAGAGAAGGAATTGATCTATTTTCTTATTTAGAAACTTGGAAAAAATTTCATAGAAAAAATGCGATTTCGATCAGCACCATGAGAGGATGCCCCTATACCTGCAAATGGTGTAGCCGAGCGGTGTATGGCCTAAGCTATCGCCGACGCTCTGCTAAAAATGTTGTAGATGAAATGGTTTATATCAAAAAAACATACAACCCAGATTCACTCTGGTTTGTAGATGATGTATTTACCATCAGCCATAAATGGCTGAATGAATTTAACGAAGAGCTAAAAAAAAGAAATATAAAAATACCTTATGAATGCATCACCCGTGCTGATCGAATGAATGAAGAGGTCATACAACAGATGAAAGAGTCCGGATGCTTTCGAGTTTGGATTGGCGCCGAAAGCGGGTCACAACGAGTCATAGATCTTATGGACCGACGAGTAGATGTACATCAAGTTCGAGAAATGATTCGTTTAGTTAAAAAAAATGAAATAGAAGCTGGCACATTTATCATGCTTGGCTATCCTGGGGAGACCAAAAAAGACATTGAGGAAACTATACAACATTTGAAAGAGTCCAATCCTGATCATTTTACAATCACTGTAGCTTATCCCATCAGAGGAACGGAGCTCTATCAAGAAATAGAGTCTAAACAACTCACTAACTTAGAATGGGATAAATCAACTGATCGCGACATTGACTTTAAAAGAACATATTCAAGAAGATATTACACATATGCTATAGCATATGTAATTAATGATGTTAATTACTATAGAAGCAAATTACAAAAAAAACTTATACGAAGTATTTTTTGTAAAACAAAATCAATGGTCTATCAATTAGCTATGCAACTAGAAAAATAATCATATATCTTTGAATTAAAAAAAATGGAACCAGTCAACTCAAATTTAAAACTACTTTCACCTATCAATACACTATTCGAGACCAGCTACATAGAGGTTAGAAAAAAAGAAAAAAGACTTTATAGTGAAGAAGAAATAAAAAATCTACCTTATGTAGCACAAACAAATCCTTACTACAAAGAATGGGCTCTGCGCATCAAATCATACAACAGATTTAAAAACTATCTAAAAAAAAAGAAAAATATAAAACTACTTGAAATAGGATGTGGCAATGGATGGTTTTGTTCGAGACTAGCAGATATAGAATCTACAAACATAATATTCGGCCTTGACATCAATTTATTTGAATTAGAACAGGCATCAAGATTATTTAAAAAAAACAATCTTTCTTTTTTTTATGGCGATATTTTTGAAACTATTTTTACTGAATCCAGATTTGATATTATTGTTTTAAACAGCACCGTTCAATACTTTGAAGATTTAGACAAACTCATCAACAGGCTTTTTTCATTGCTTAATAAAAAAGGTGAAATTCATTTTATAGATAGCCCCTTTTATAAAGAGCACGAAATTGAAGATGCAAAAAAAAGAACATTAAGCTATTATACCAAATTAGGATATCCAGAAATGTCAAGCCAGTATTATCATCATGATAAAGGAAAATTAGATAAATTTTCAAAAGACATTTTATACAACCCTCACACTTTAAAAAATAAATTTAAAAAAATACTCAGCCCAGATACACCTTTCCCATGGATAAGAATAAAAAAAGAAAATTATTAATTACTCAAGTCTACGAATGTTTAAATTCTGGACAACGTAAGGAAGCTATCATAGCCATAGTACTTATTTTAATCAATTCTATACTTGATGTGATCAGCTTAGGATCAATCATTCCGCTCATTATATTAATAACCAATCCAGAAATCATTAACTCAAATTTCTACTTAAATTATCTTTTTAAGATACTTAACTTTACAAGTCAAAATTCATTTTTGATTTTCTTTGCTATTGGATTAATCATTCTTTTTATGCTAAAGAATATTATAAATGCTTTAATAAGCAGATATATTATCCGGTTTACTTATAGAGTAGAAAGTAATATAGCTGAAGATAATTTTAAGTCATTCTATAATATACCCTATCTTAGCTTTTCAAACAGTAGCTTTTCTGAAATAACAACAAACATACAAAATACACCTACTTTATTTGCATCAAGTATCTTACTGGCATCAATTAATCTTATAGGTGACTTTGTTATTTTATTAGGAATTACTATTGGGCTTATGATCTACAATGCAAGTCTGCTTTTACTTTTAGGATTTATCCTTGGACCAATACTCATCATTTTCTATCTAATTAAAAATGGATCTATAAATAAAATCAAGGAAGATATAAAAAATACACCAATTCAATCTTTTAAATATTTAAGTCAAGGAGTACAGGGCTATATCGATATTAAAATCTATCAAAAAGAAAATTTTTTCATAAAAAAATTTATATACTTCAAAAAAAAGTTACACAAAAAATATATTATACTTTATTTAATTAGAATAGCCTCAGAAAAAACATTAGAATTAACTGCTATTTTTGCTTTAATAACCATATTTATTTATTCTATAGTTATGAAAAAAAATGCTGAGCAAACAATAAGTTTAATTAGTTTGTTTGCAGCAGCCACCTATCGACTGATCCCTTCTATAAATAAAATTATTAATAATCTAACCAATATAAAAACCTACGCGTATACGATGGAATATATACAAAAAAATACCATAGTTGAAAGTTCTACCAATTTAAACAACTTCATTTCTTTCCATAAACATATTAAGTTCAGCAACATTTGTTTTTCTTATCCTCATGCTACTAAGCCAACTTTGCAAAACATTAATTTGGAAATAAAAAAAGGCGAAATTATAGGATTAGTAGGGAGATCAGGATCAGGAAAAACAACATTACTAAAACTACTTCTTCGCTTTTTAAAAGAAGATTCTGGCCAGCTATATATAGATGATATGCACTTAACAGATTATCATACACTATCCTGGAGAAAACATATTGGCTATGTATCACAAAATCCTGTTTTACTCAATGCAACCATTGCTGAAAATATAGCTCTTGGTGAAGAAGAAATAGATTATAAAAAAATTTCAACTTGTATTTCTAGCTGTGAACTACTTGGCTTAATTGAATCTTTACCTCATGGTGTAAAAGCAAATATAGGAGAACGAGGAGCAAAATTATCAGGTGGACAAATTCAACGCATAGCTATTGCACGAGCATTATATAGAGACGCTGATATTTTAGTTCTAGATGAAAGCACATCTGCTTTAGATTTAAAAACAGAAGAGGAAATTATTAAAACATTATCAAACCTTAATAAGGAAGGGAAAACTATTATTATTATAACCCATCGTGCAAGCACTTTAAAAGTATGCCATAATACATACGAAATTAATAATGGAATTTTAGAAAAAATTAATATATTATAATCAAAAAAATGAACCTTGTTATAATTAATCACTATTACGATGATTTTTTAAAAAACAGCGATGAACTACTCGAAAAGTATTTAACTACTGTTGGTTGCGCTGAGGCTTTAGCAAAAAAAGGCACTCATGTAACATTTATTCATCGATTTCAAGAAAATAAAAAAATAAAACTAAATGGGGTTAATTATATTTTTATAAAAGACCGCTTTAAAGGAATGCCTCGTCCCTGGCATCTCACTTTAAAAATATCACGAATAGCAAGAGGCCTAAATGCAGACATAGTTCATGTTCATGGCTTGATTTTTTTTACACAAATATTTATTTTACGTCTCTTCCTACACAAAAAAACAAAAATTGTAGTTCAGCATCATGCCGAAAAACCCAAAAAAGGCCTGTTACAAATTATACAAAAAATATGCTTAAAGAATGTAAATTGCTTTCTTTTTTCAGCAAAAGGCATTGAAAACCATTGGCTAGAATTAAAAACTATATCTAAGAAAAAAAATATATCCTATGTAATGGAAGGATCAGCTTATTTTACACGTCAAAATACTTATTCATCTAAACTAATTACAAAAATGGAAGGCAAACCTGTATTTTTATGGATAGGTAATTTAGATAATAATAAAGATCCTATGACGATTTTAGATGGTTTTAATCTTATAAAAAAAAAACACCCATATGCTACCATTTATATGATTTATAAAGAAGCACCATTATTAGAAATAGTAAAAAACAAAATTAAAGAACATAACCTAGAAACAAATGTTTTCTTACTTGGCCCCATAAACTATAATAAACTCATTCACTATTACTCCAGCTCTGACTACTTTGTATTAGGAAGTCATTATGAAAGCTGTGGATATGCGCTTATAGAATCACTAGCATGTGGTGTAGTACCCATTGTAAGTAATATACCATCATTCTATATAATGACAAATAATGGCACAATTGGTGGTGTATGGGAAACAGGCAACAGCAACGATTTTTACAGAACAGCCTTACAAGTTATGGAAAAAAAATGGGAAAACGAGTCAAAAAAAGCAGTTGATTTTTTCAATACGAATCTTAGTTTCGATGCTATTGCTTCAAAACTCATAAAGACTTATAATGATTTATTGCCATAACAATTAGTGTAATTACATTACTTCCATTAATTTAATACTAATATATAAAAATATGACAGAAAAACATATTATAATACTTACTCCAGGCTTCGCATCATCTGAAGAAGACCTAAACTGTATTCCATCGCTTCAATTATTTACACTCAGTTTAAAAGAACATATAACACCACATATATCTGTTATAGCATTTGATTACCCATTTAAAAAAAGAGACTACGTTTGGAGAGGAATAAATGTTTATGCTATTGGTGGGAAAAATAAAAAAATAGCTCGACTTTTAGTATGGACTAAAGTTATTCTGAACTTCAGAAAAATAAATAAAAAAAAACCTGTTACTGCTATATATAGTTTTTGGCTAGGGCAGACCACGCTAATGGCTTATATCTTGTCAAAGCTATATAAAGTAAAACTACTAGCTACTGCACAAGGACAAGATACAAAAAGAAAAAATTTAAATTTATTGTTAAAATACTTAAAAATCAAAATAATTTGTTGTTCTCAGTTCAATGCCAATGTATTATTTGAATCATCAAAAATTAAAGCATTTCAGATTATTCCATTTGGGCTAAACTTTGACCAGAATTATTTTCCACCTTATAATCCTGATATGGAAAGATCCATTGACATTATTGGGGTTGGGAGTCTAATTCCAGTAAAAAATTACAAAACCTTTATTGAGATTATTAATACCTTAGTAAAACACTATCCCAACCTTAAAGTGATGTTAATTGGTGGTGGTGTAGAATACAATACTCTAAATCAAATGATTAAAGATTTCAACCTGCAAAGCAATATAACTCTCACAGGATTAATTGAGAATAGGATGGAAGTATTAAAGTATGTACACCAATCAAAAATATTTTTACATACCTCTGTGCATGAAGGTCAATGTTATGCATTCATGGAAGCCGCAGCATATCATTTAAACATTGTATGTTTTAATGTTGGATATCCTCCTCCATCATCACAAACCCATATATGCCATTCAAAAGAAAATATGATTGAGGTTTTAGAAAAATTGCTCCAAAAAAAGATTGGTTTATCAATAAAATACTCTGTACCTATTATGAAAGAGACGGTTGAAAATTATGATAAGTTGAATTGATTACAAGTATCACCTATCATAAAAAAATAAAAACTATTGATCAACTACAATTTCTTCACAATTTCCAGAAAGACAATTCATAACAATATCTCTTGTATTCATATATGATGTTTTTAAAAAATTATCTACTCTATCAAGATATGGCAATAAAAACTTATATGAATAAAAATATTTTGTATGAGGATTAGGGTATATAACAGACAAATGAAATATACTTGTCGAATAGATACCAAAAACATAATTTACTCTATCTTGTATATAAAAATAAAAAACCTCTATATTAATTTGCATAATATCTAAATCATCTAATATGGAAAAACTCAAATTTTTATTTTGAAAATAACTCCTAACATATTCCAATGTTTCATGTCGTTGTAGCAAATGAGGTTTAACTACAAAATGAAAAGCATATGGATTTTGTATTTTTTCAATGCATTTATCAAAAAATGAATGCCAGGATTCATTATCAAAGTCAGCCCTCGACAAATCCTGCATTAAAAAAAACACAATAGGTCTATCATGATTACAAGTTTTATCATCTAGTATAAACTTAGCTTTTACAGAAAGTGTTTTTTTACATATTTTTTGAAAAAAATCCCTATCAAAATAATCATTTACGAATTTTTCTTTTTTATTTCTCTCTTTAAGAAAATTTTTATAGGACTTGGCAAATAATGAATAAGCATAAAAACGCTCGCTAAGATTATTTGTAATAATTAATGAATAGTCACCAATTCCTAATTCAAAATAATTAACCTTAATAGATGGATATCTTGCAATAATATCACGATAAATACCAGAGTCTGTAGTAATATTTACCTCAATAGGACCATGCTTATTCACTTTATAAGTCATTATTCTTTTTTTCAAATATTTATATATTAACCTAAGCATTCTTACTTTTCTTAGGCCATTTTTAAAAAAATATAAAAAAGACTTATTAGATTCTGTATTAAAATCATAAATATAGCTCCAAGTATAAAATTGTGATGTAGACTTAATTGCCTGGACCGTTGTCGATATATTTCTATCATAAGATGCATCTAGTATATAAAGTACATCCTCATAAATTGGTTTAAACGTTTTTTTCGCATAAATAGCCATCAGTACAGCACCGTAATGATTTCTAACTATAAACAATCGCTTTTTTTTATTAAAATCATTATAAGAATTCATGAAAACTATAATGTTTCACAGTTTTTTGCTAAACATTCTTTGATTATACTTTCAAACGACATATATCTTTCACGAATATCCACAGGCGCCTTTACTAAATAATCTGCTATAAAATCATAGGAATAGAAAAAATTAATATTGCTATTTTTATACATATAAGATAAAGTAAAAATACTTGTAGAAAACAAACTAAAAACATATTTTACCTTATCTTTAATCGCCCAAAAAAAAGTTTCTATATTCAATTGCATAATATGTTTATCATTCCATATGGTATAAGAAACATTATTCTTTTGAAGTACTTTTTTGAAGTATTGTACTGTCTTATATGATTGCATATAATGAGGTTTAATTATAAAATGGAATCTCTGAGGGTTATCAACTTTTCTTAAACATTCATCAATAAAACGATCCCAAATAGCATTAGGAGCATTAAATACCTCTAAGTTTTGAAGTAATATAAGAATACATGACTTAGCCCCCTCTCTCTCTGGATTCAATTGACCTAAGAATTCCATATTATTGCCAAGCATAAACCTACTCAAATTTTCAAACTGGATTAATTCAAAATAACCTTTAACAAAATCACTATTAATAGAAGCTCTATTTAAAAAAGATTGATACTGTTCAAAAAATAGACTATAAAAATTAAATAATTTAGGATTCTTGTTATAAAAATTCAAATAATGGCCTATTCCCATTTCAAAGTAGTTAAGCTTTGCATGCTTATATTTTTCAAGAAGAGTAATGCAAACTAACCCATGAATAAGTGTGTTTATTTCCACTTGACTTGTATTATATTGATCAAAATTTAAGCCATTTATTAATTTAATCTTTCGATCTTTTTTCATTCTTAAATAAAAATTAAAAATCCTCAAAAAAATCATTACTTTTTTTATTCGATTTTTTATTACATATATATTTTTTTTCTTCGAATAATATTCTTCAATAGAAGACCACCTATGAAATTCTTTTGTTTTTTTTATCAATCCAATCAAATAATCAGTCTTTTTCTGCTGAGCCATTTCCTGGATAATTAATACATCATTATACCCTTCTTGATAGGTCATTTTAGCATATAAAGCCATTAGCAATGTACCAAAATAATCTCTTGTAATAAAAAATCTCACCATAAATCTGAAAATAATGTCGAGTCTTTACAATAAAAACGAATCGTATTTAATATATCAGTAATATTTCCAAGTATATATTTTTTTCTACCCCCTACCTGAATTATTGAGAACTTATCTATTGCAAGCATAGATACTTGTGACACTAAATCCTCATCAAAAAGAAGAATTTGACCTCTTCTTAAAACCAATAAAATATCATGAGGATTACTAGCATAAAGATTATCCCAAAAGCTATCTTTCAAATGACTTCTAAGTATAACCAAATTAGCTAATTTAGACTCTTTAATCTCCCCAGTATTCCTTAGGTTCCATACCCGGGCAGGTAAACTAGTAAAAGAATCATAGAGCTCAGTATCAGATAGCATTTTCTGTTTCCGAGCAAACCTCAAATGCTCCCATATATTCCATGTGGCTGTTAAAGTTGAATCCGTTCCAAATAAAATAGAGGTATTATGTTTTAATACCTCAATACAAGCAGTTTTATTATACAACTCATAATTTGAGACAGGACACCAAACAAGCGCTTGCATTTTTTTTACTTGTTCTGCATCCATACCAATACCATGCACAGCTATTGTTCGTTTTTTAAAAAAATTATACTTTATATAAGTACTGATTTCTTTGCGAGCAATAACATCAACCCCCTCGCCCAGATGAATTACCACTGGCTTACAGTTAAAATAAGATTGCCAAAGATCTAAATGCCATTTGTTATGAAAACGAAGCGAATGTATAGTTTTAAAACTAGAAGAAACAACATCAATGAGGCTATTTTCAAATTCTGGATATAAATTGCCATGATGAACAACACTAGTTACCCCATTAATCAAGTTTTTATATATTCCATATTGGACACGAACTGATGAAGGTATTTGCTGAACAATACGTATTTTATCTAAAAATTCTTCTTCAAGACTTTTGGCCCACTCTATATAATTAGAATAAACTCTACTTTTTAATAGAGGAAATAAATTAAATTCCAAATGATCATGAGAGTTAATTAATCCAGGAATAGCTATGGCTGCCCCTAAATCAATAGAGGTTTGCTGGTCGTAAAAAACAGAATCAGTAATCCTAGCAATAACTTGACCTTTAATATAAATAGAAACAGTTTTTGTCTTTTTTTCACTTGTATCAAAAATCTCTACATTTCTTAAAATCATTTCTAAAGCTTCTACTTAAACAACTTTATATTTGTACTCTCACCTGATTTAATACTAAAATATTGAACATCTGTATATTTACTGGAGGTAGCCTGTGCAGCTTTAAAAACCAACTTATAACTCCCTGGCTGCATCGCTACAGAAATAGGCGATTTATCAAAATTATATATCCATTCTTGTGTACCATCTGTTTTTATTTTATAAACACTCCCATATCCTGTATAGCGATCAGATAGTGTTAAAAGACCTGGAGCGGGGATGTTAATCGTAGTTGTTTTACTCTGACCAATTTCTATTGCTGAAAAATTAAGCCTTGGCATAGTAAGTATTTCTAAATCATACTTCCCTATTAAATATTTTTCTACGGATCCAATTCTTTGAACACACAATGTTTCTTGTTTCCCATTCTGGCGAATAAGAACTACGGGCGGAATTCTATACTCTAATGTATATTGCTGCAATACGTTAAGTGACCCTTGTGGTGTTTTTACAGTAATTGTATTATGTTCCCCTCCTTTTATAATTACATTTTTTTTAATGACAGCAGGAACTGTATTAATTACTAAATCATAAGTTAACACAGGATCTATTTCAAGTGTATCAGGCATTCCTTTCTTATCTATATAATGAACAAAATCATAAACAGGCTCTTGAGTAGCCGAGTTTATAAAAGTCATGTTCACATTTGTTTCAGTAGGCTGGCTAAAGCTATCTAATAGATTAACTGTAACTGTTGTTTTTCGTAGACTCTGCTTAATAATAGTTTTAAGAACGGAACGAAAGGAATACGTATTTGCTGCATCATAATACTGCCCCATACATCCAAATGCATCAGCAAAATTTTTATCTGTTCCTACGCCAATAATAAAGGGGCGTAAAAATATTTTCTTTTTTTGCAAAGCAATAGAAACAGCACAAGGATCACCTTTACACGACTCAATGCCATCTGTAATCAATATAATAATATTGCGAACATTTTTCTCAGTTGAAAAATCATAAGCCGCCTGCTCTAATGAATAAGCAATAGGTGTTGTTCCCTTTGGGGTAATGACTTCTAGTTTTTTTTTGATTAAGTCATGATTAAAAGGCTGAAAAGGAACCTCGAGCTTGCTGTCTAAACAATTTTCATACTTTTTGTCAAATTGGTGACCATAAATACGAAGGCCAAGTTCTACATCATTCAGCACTTTAAGTGAATCCACAAGCTCAGATAATATCTTCTTAGCACCTAACATCTTTACTTGACCATCCCATTTGCCAAGCATACTTCCCGACGCATCTAATAAAAATAAAATTCTAACCTTTTTAGGAACAGCTTGCTTATTAACAAATTGACCAAAAGCTGAAAAACCTATTAGTATATAAAAAAATAAAAAATACAGTATTCTGTTTTGAGTCATATTATATTTCACTCAATTTAAAAGATTCTTTTACTCGAATACCTTTCTCTGAAAATTGAAGCGTGCAACACTCATGAACAGCATCATGTTCAAAAAACAGGATACTGTTTTCTTGAACCGCGTTAGTGAGGATCAATTGTTTTTCTTCCAATGTCAAAAGCGGCCTCACATCATACCCCATAACATAGGGGATTGGTATATGAGCTATAGATGGAATTAAATCAGCAGCAAAAATCAACTTCTGACCCTTATAATAAACGACAGGAAGCATTTGTTTTTCAGTATGACCATTCACTACAATAATCTCAATACCTAAATCATGCAAAGGGTTTGTCACAAATTTCAGATGACCACTTTCCTGGATAGGCAAAATATTTTCTTTAAGAAAAGAAACTTTTTCTCTTGGATTAGGTTCTACTGCCCATTTCCAATGCTCTGAATTACTCCAATATACTGCATTTTTAAATGTTAACTGTAATTTACTACGATCGTGTGAGTAAGAAACTGCTCCTCCACAATGATCAAAATGCAAATGCGTCAATACAACATCCGTTATATCATCTAAAGAGAATCCAGCTTTTTGGATAGATTTTTCAAGCGTATCTTCTCCATGCAAATAATAATGGCTGAAAAATTTAGAATCTTGTTTATTACCAATCCCCGTATCAACTAGTATAAGTCGCTTGCCATTTTCAATTAACAAGCAACGCATAGCCCATGTGCATAAATTAAACTCATCAGACGGAACTAATTTATTCCAAATTGACTTAGGAACAACTCCAAACATAGCCCCCCCGTCAAGCTTAAAGAATCCAGTATTAATTGTATGTAATTTCAAAATGATAGCGGGCTTTTTATATTTACAATTCTACATATTCTCCCATGGAACAGAATTTTTCGATACGCTGAGCAACTCGTTGCTCGACAGAGATAACATTCAGTTCTTTAAATGCACTTAAAATAGCTTTTTTAATGTCATGCGCCATCACGGTAGGATTAGTATGAGCCCCACCTAATGGCTCCGTAATAATCCCATCTACGAGTTTAAACTGTTTCATATCCTCCGCTGAAAGCTTCAAAGCTTCAGCTGCCTGCTCTTTATAGTTCCAACTTCTCCACAAAATAGAGGAGCAAGATTCAGGCGAAATAACAGAATACCATGTGTTTTCAAGCATATATACCCGGTCACCAATACCAATACCCAATGCACCTCCAGATGCACCTTCTCCAATAATAATACAAATAACAGGAACCTTAAGTAAAAACATTTCTTGAATATTTTTAGCTATTGCCTCACCCTGCCCTCGTTCTTCAGCTTCCAATCCAGGATAAGCACCAGGTGTATCAATAAAAGTCACGATAGGCTTATTAAACTTTTCAGCCATTTTCATAAGACGCAAAGCTTTGCGATAGCCTTCTGGATTAGCCATCCCAAAATTTCTAAATTGACGCTCTTTCGTATTTCTACCCTTTTGTTGGCCAATAACCATAAAAGTTTGACCATCTATTTGGCCCAAACCACCAATCATTGCTTTATCATCTTTGACATTTCGATCGCCATGAAGTTCTACAAAATTTTCACAGATTTCATAAATATAATCAAGTGCATAAGGCCTTTCTGCATGACGAGAAAGTTGCACCCGTTGCCAACGCGTTAAATTTTTATAGGTTTCTTTTTTCAAGTCAAGTATTCTTTTTTCGAGCTCTTCAATAGCCTGATCAAAATTAACATTATTATCCTGAGCTAATTGTTTCATATCAATTAACTTAGCTTCAAGTTCAGAAATGGGCTTTTCAAAATCTAACAACATGACACGTTGGTTTAAAATTTAGAAAAAAAATAAGATAGGCAAATTTACAGCTATTTTATATAAAAAAATAGATCAAGTTACATCCAGCACATTAACCATATGATCAATATGCCTATGGGCGTGAAAAAGATCTTGATAAACACCCTTAATAATATGTTTATTATCTAGCAAATAAGTAACTCGCTTAGGCCATCTTAAGATGGGCATAAGCGCACCGTACATTTTACAGACACGGCCATCTTTATCTGATAAAAGATCAAAAGGTAAGCAATGTTTTTCTTTAAATTTAAGATGACTAATAATAGTATCACGGCTAATTCCCCATATATCCATATTTAAGCCTTTAAAAAAAGAATACGCATTTCTAAACTTACATACTTCTTGAGTACATCCACGCGTAAAATCTTTAGGATAAAAAAAGAGGATACAGGATTTACCTTTTGCATCCTCTTCTAAAGAAAACATATCTCCACTTGTGGAGGGAAGTGTAAAATCAGGAGCGATTTGATGAATAGCTAATGTCATCGACTAATAGCTTGATTCATCATCTTCCTCTTCTTCATCACTATTATAATCATCCCCTTCTTCTCCGTCACTATAATCTTCGCTTTCATCCACAAACTCATCATCCATCTGCTCATTATCTTTAAACTCTTTTTCAATCTCATTTTCCTCATCCATATCCATATCATCATCATGCGCGGCAGTAGATGCTATTGAGGCAGTCGTAGTAGTGGTGGAAAGAAGAGTTGTTGCCAATGGTTTTTCTTTTGCAAAAACTTCTTTTTTCTTAGCTGGTGTAGCCTTCTTTTTTGCTGCTTTTTTTGCTTTTTTAGGGGCAACTTTTTTTACACTGCTTTTTTTCTTTTTAGAAGGAGCACCTTTTTTCTTAGCTATCTTTTTAGTAGCTTTTTTTGTACCCTTTTTCTTCTTAGCACTCTTAGCACTTTTTGACTTGGCGGTACTTTTCCCTTTTTTTGATGTTGTTTTTTTCTTAGCCATAAACGTTAACTTTTCATATTAATAAATTGGAGCGGAATGCCCACATTCTGTTTTTTCAAAAATCCAATTACAGTTTGTAATTCATCTATTTTCTTTCCTGTTACACGCACTTGGTCATCCATAATTGAAGATTGAACCTTCAAATTTAAATCTTTAACCAATTTTACAACTTTTTTAGCTATTTCTTTTTCAATTCCCTCTTTCACCTGAATATCTTTTTTTACCATATCTCCTGAAGCATATTCTTCCTTGCCAAAGTCTAAACATTTAGGATCAAGTCCATTCTTGACCATTCGAGAAATAATGGCATCGCTAATCGCTTTTATTCTTAACTCATTTTCTGTAACAATATGAATCGTTAATTTTTTTTTATCTAAATCTATTACACTCTTAGAATCTCTAAAATCAAATCTATTTAAAATTTCCCTTTTAGCCGAATTTATTGCATTGTCCAGCGTTTGATGATCAACCTGATTAACTATATCGAAAGAAGGCATGGGATAAAATTACGAGAAGATTTTTTTTATCACAAGTTTTTTTTCATAAACCGTCTATTTTTTTTCAGGATTAAAGTAGCTTTTGAATGAGTTTTTCAACAGTTACACCTTCTGCTTCAGCTTTAAAATTACAAATAAGACGATGCCTTAGTACCGGAACAGCGACGGCCTGAACATCTTCAATGTCTGGTGCATACTTACCCATCAGCAAAGCATGGCATTTAGCTCCTAAAATAAGAAACTGAGAAGCTCTAGGCCCTGCACCCCATTGAATATACTGGTTAACTTGAGAAGGGGCATAGGCCGTTCCAGGACGTGTCTTACTTACCGTTTGAACAGCATATTGGAGCACATTATCTGATACAGGTACCCTCTTAATAAGATTTTGAAAATCAACAAGTTGGGTGCTGTTTATTACCTTATTAATAACTATATTTTGAGGAGCAGTTGTATTTCTTACAATGAATACTTCTTCCTCAAAAGAAGGATAAGTTAACACCAAATTAGACATAAATCGATCCAATTGGGCTTCAGGAAGAGGATATGTTCCTTCTTGTTCAATGGGGTTTTGAGTGGCCAATACAAAAAAGGGATTAGGCAGTGTATAATGTTTACCGCCTACCGTTACAGCTCGTTCTTGCATCGCTTCAAGCAAAGCGGATTGGGTTTTTGGTGGAGTACGATTAATCTCATCAGCTAAAATCAAATGCGCAAAAATGGGTCCTTTTATAAATTGTATCGAACGCTGCTGGTCTAATGTCTCATAGCCCAATATATCTGAAGGCATAAGATCAGGGGTAAATTGAATACGGCTAAATGAGAGATCTAAAACAGATGCCAATGTCTGTACAAGAAGTGTTTTTGCTAATCCAGGAACCCCAATAAGCAAACAATGACCTTGGCAAAAAATAGTAATCAATAACTGCTGAATAATAGCTTCCTGCCCTACTATTTTTTTACCTAACTCGCGACGAAGCAACTGATAGATGGAAGCCAATTCTTGGGCAGATTCTTTATCTGATATTAAAGCCATAGTTTACCTTTTTGATAATTCTATAGCTATTTTAGAAAAACATTTCTAGAATATCAAAAAAGATAGATTGAAAACTCACTTAAAGAATCCACTATAATTTGTATGACTTCTTTTTTTCGTTCAGAAGTAAGAAGATGCTGATTAACCTCTAACTCTATTCCGATGTATTCTTGGCTGGAGAATTTCTTTCGAAGGTATGTTGTTAACCCATCTGAAACACCCCTATACGGATAGTTATACCTTAATCTCAAATTAGGATCAATTTTTCTGATGTTTTCCTTCCAATTTTTACAAAACTCCCTCTCTCCATCACGCTGAGGATCATATAAAAACCCAATATCACAGCTACGCATTATACCTTCCCAAATAGGCGTAAAACTATGAATAGAAAGGTGTAAAACCGTATGTTTAGACGACACATTCTTCAAGATAGTAGTTTCTACCTTCTTACGATAGGGATAATAATATTTTTTTAAAATAGCTTGCCTTTCATCTTCAGGAAGATAAGAAACAATTTCTGAAAATAAATCAGGATGATTAATAGAACGATTAAGCTCTACCAACAAGCGTGTATACTGTGATGTAATAGCAGGCACCCGATATCTCTTTTTTAATGCTTGTGCAAGATCCAACGCACCAAAATCCATACCACGATGAGAATGAAGCGAAATTTCATGGCCTCTAAATAAATTTTGATATTCCTGTGGAACTTGATTACCTCCATGTTCACAGGTCACAATAAGTATATTCTTCTTTTTAGTACCACTCTTTTTCCTCATTTCTCTCCTAAAAATTACTATTAACTATTGTAAACTCTGTTTAATACATGTCAAAAAGACTTATACGTCAATTAAGAAACAAATGTTCTACTATTGCAAATCTTATAATCTATATGGTCAAAAGCTGATTATTTTGCAAACAATCAGAACATTTTCGATATGCAGACTGAATTGTAGATAGTTGAACATCACTCGACATCATTTTTTTTAAGCGCGTAGATAATGTGCCATTATGAAGAATAGATGTTAACGTATTTCTATATACCATTGGTATATCTTCCGCCTCATTCAAGAGGTGATTCCAAATGGTGCGAGCACTGCAAGAAGCTGATAAACCAAAGGCCTTAAGCAGGGACTCATCTTCAACTATAGCATATTCTCCTTCTCGAATAATCTTCAAAAGTAATAATGAAAGATGTTGTGTACTCAAAGAACGAATATGGTCAAAAGAAACCCATCTTTCATTTATTAATAACTTAAGTACACTGACTATCACATATAAAATAGAAATATCTGCTAATGGACACTCCTGAATATCAAGCACTCGGATTTCAATAGCATACCTATGAAAACGAGCAATAGCACCCCTGGAATTAAGCCATTCCTCTTGTAAAATTCCTTCAGGATCAAAAGATGCAACAGCTCTATAAATTTTTTGAAGAATTTTTTCTTCATATTCTGCTTGAGAAAAAACAGGCTCTGGTATAATATCCCCTACAATTTCAGGGACTCTCTTCTGATTGAATCGATAGACTTCCAGCCTTGTATCTTGAAAGCCTGTCAACTTCCCTTCTTGAATTGGAGAACTTGCTGCTAATGCTGGAAGAAGGGGGAGTATAACACGAATAGCCGCGTGAAGCTTTGCAAACTCATCATCATTACGAAAAGGCAAGTTAAGATGAACACTTTGCAAATTAGACCATCCATGCCCTTTGCATTCAAATATCTCATCATATTTAGCATATACTTCATTGTAGCCGTGTGGCCATAGCTTCATCTCTTTCTCTGGATTCATGAATGGATGCATAGCCGTAGGCATGAGCATACCACCCCATGATGCAGCTATTTGATTAATTTGATGTATGTTCTCTAAAAAATGATTGTCAAGACCCGCCAAATCTGGAACAGGCGAAGTTGTTTTCAGCTCAATAACATGGAGAGCTAATTCATTGGACCAACTTATTTTTCCATTAAATGCCTCGTCCGTAATAGTCCCTGCCAACGTTTCTAGTATCTTGTCGGTAATTGGAAGAACACGAAGCGATTCCTTGTCTACAATCATGTACTCCAATTCTACCCCAAAGGCTTCAAAAAGACCAATTTTTTTCATTCCACGCCAAATTAATCAAAAATAATAAAAAGGATTATTTTAAGGTTTTTTAAATTAGGATAATTAATTATTTTTTAGTTTATTTGCTTTTAACTATCATTTTTATGGAGAAAATAGAATATTACTACAACCTCGTTGAAGAGTGTATTAAATCATTAGGCGTAGACCCCTCTGTATGTAGAGGAGAGGAAAAAGGCCAGTGGAATCTTCAAAAAGGTTCTGCCCCTGTATGGATAGATGTTTGGAAATCAGATGAGCCTAATACATTAGGTGGCTATTTTCAAATTGTAGCACCTATCATGGAAATTCCAGGATCCAACAAAGAGGCTTTGTTTAAAGAACTACTGGAAACAAACCATCAATTGTATGGTGTTGCCTTTACTGTTTATGAACCATGGATTTATATTAAGATGATCCGTGAGTTAGAAGGCTTAGACGGAAAAGAAGCATTAAATATGTTCCACCGTGTAGGCAACTATGCAGATGAATACGATGATTTCTTCAAAAATAAATATAACACAGGAAGGCCTCCTGCAAACTAAATAAGCGATCAATAAAAAATTCCAACCTATTTACGTTGGAATTTTTTATTTTGGCCATTACCAGAAAACAGGGATATACTTGATAAAACAAACCTATTTTTATGTAGAATCTATCCAATGAACAAGCCTCTATGATAAAAGCAAAATGTTATATTTTAAATACCTACTTTATAAATAAGAGCTTTAGAGGATTCTTTTACTAATTACGATTGGAAAACAAAAGATTATAAAGAAGCAGCAGCCAGAATAAAAGCGATAGATTTACCATTACTATTAGAGTTCGTAGACTGTTAATCCTTTTTTAAGATAGATAAAATGTTATCCTTTACAAAAAAAAGAGGGGGCTTATTGACTCAATGAGATTTAATCAATCTTATATTCCCATTAGCCGTTTGATAGTAAATAGTTTATTAGCTCTTGAAAAAAACACTATAATGCATAATAAAAAAAGCCTTCTTTTGAAGGCTTTTTTTATTATTAAAATAAGGAAAGGCGTCGACCTACTCTACCGCATATGATTGCAGTACCATCGGCTGAGCGGGGCTTAACTTCTCTGTTCGGAAAGGGAAGAGGTGCACCCCCGTCAAAAAAACGCCTTAAGACCTTTAGACATGGAAAAAGAGTAGGAGAGTTATTTGTTTGTAGAAAGTTACGGATACTTAGTATCGCTCAGCTATGATGTTACCATCTTTATACCTGCGACCTATCTACGTCATAGTCTATGACGATCCTTATAAGGAAGCCTCATCTTGAGGAGAGTTTCGCGCTTAGATGCATTCAGCGCTTATCTCAACCCAACATGGCTACGCTGCAATGCTCCTGGCGGAACAACAGCCATACCAGAGGTTGGTCCGACCCGGTCCTCTCGTACTAAGGTCAGGGCCTCTCAAGCTTCCAGCGCCCACCACAGATAGTGACCGAACTGTCTCACGACGTTCTGAACCCAGCTCGCGTGCCACTTTAATGAGCGAACAGCTCAACCCTT